>JBOHKI010000005.1:0-103766 GCA_050728855.1 Rhizomicrobium sp.
GCGCGGGACGGTGCCCCGGCCGCCGGCGACGGATTGTCTGTCACTTTCACCGAGCCTCCCATCCGGCGCCATCGGGCGCACCGGCTTTTGCCGGCACCATGCGGGGCAGGCCGAATGCCGTCAACATTCACACGCGATTGAATGAAAATCGGATTGCGTTAACGCGACGCTGACTACGCGTCAGTCGCGCCGCCGCGCTGGGTTTGCTGCGCTGCGGCGCGAGCGTTGTGTTGCGGCCCCGCTACCCGGTGCAAAGATATTCATACGCGTGTGAATGAGTATTGACGCTCCTGGCGGTTCCTGTCAGCGTCCGCCAACCTGCCGCAAAGCACGCGTGATTTGCCGGGCAGGACGCCAGGGGAGAATCGTCATGGGGCGCAGGTTTTTGCTTTCAGTGTCCGCGTTGGCGCTGTGCTGCGGTAGCACGGCATATGCGCAATCGTCGTCGGATTCCGGCACCAGGAGCGCCGGCAATGGCGGGGTGGAACAGGTGATCGTCACGGCCGAGCGCCGGCACGAGAACCTTCAGAGGACCGCGATTTCCGCGACGGTCCTGACCGGCGCGGATCTGACGAACAAGAATGTCGTCACGGTGGACCAGCTTCAATTCTCGATGCCCTCCGTCGCCGTCGACAATTTCGGGCAGGGCAACGATTTCAACATCCGCGGCATCGGCAAGGGCGAGCACAATTCGCAGACGTCGACGGGCGTCATCACCTATCGCGACAATGTGGAGACCTATCCGGGATACATCCAGGAGGAGCCTTACTACGACATCGCCAGCATCGAGGTGCTGCGCGGCCCGCAGGGCACCTTCGTGGGCTCGAACGCCACCGGCGGCGCGGTGTTCGTCAACTCGAACGATCCCGTCATTGGCGGCAATTTCGACGGCTACCTCATGGCCAACTCCGGCAACTACAACGAATATGGCGCCCAGGGCGCGGTCAACATCCCGCTCGGCGACACGCTGGCCGCCCGCGTGTCGTTCTTCGGCGACCAGCGCGACAGCTTCTACCACATCACCGATTCCAACCCGGTCGACGCCTGTCCGCACAATGAATATGCGGGCTGCAAGCACGGCTACAATCCGGGCGACGCGCGCTGGGGCGCGGGCCGGCTCAGCCTTCTCTGGAAGCCGACCAACGCGTTGACGGTTTCCTTCAAGTACGATGCCGGCTATCTGGATAACGGCGCCTATCCCGCCGATCCGGCGACCAATCCGGCCCATACCGGCCCCAACACGGCCGACCCGTTCCGCATCTCCGCCAACGCACCGCAGGGCGGCCTCGACCGGTACAACCGCGCGATCCTCAAGGCCGACTACGTCTTCGAGAACGGCGTCACGCTGCGCTCGGTCTCGGGCTATCAGTTCAGCAATTCGCGCTACCGCGCCGATCTGGACGGGACGGATTCGGTCCCCGTGCCGGCCGCTTCGGACGAGACCTTCTTCGACTCGGTCGACACCTCGCTGTGGTCGGAGGAAGTGAACCTGATCTCGCCCGACACCGGCCGGGTCACCTGGGTCGTGGGCGGCTTCGCCCAATGGTTGAAGTACAACTACCTGTCGCCGTTCCAGTTCGATATCGACCTGTACCAGCCGTTCTTTCTGCCGGGCTTCAACTACACCCTGCAAGGCAAGAATCCGGAGACGAGTTTCGCCGGCTTCGGCCAGGTCACCGTCAAGCTGACCGACGACATCAAGCTCGATCTTGGCGGCCGCTACTCCACGCACAGCACCAAGAACAATGTCGACGTCATGCAATATGGCGTGCCGATCCTGGACATCCAGTCCGCGCATTACCACAATTTCTCCTACAAGGCGGCGCTGGACTGGACGGTGGACGACGACAACTTCGTCTATGGCTTCGTCGCGACCGGCTTCAAGCCCGGCGGCCTGAATGTCCCGGTTGGCTTCGGCCAGCCCGCGCCGTTCAAATCCGAGACCGTGACGTCCTTCGAAGCGGGCTGGAAATCGACGCTGTTCGACGGACACGTGCGGACGGACCTGGACGCCTACTACAACGACTATCGGGATTTCCAGGTCTCGGTCGGCTATCCGCTGCTGCCGATCTTTCCGTTCGAGCTGAACGATCCGAACCCGACGAAGATCTACGGTGTGGAGGCCGAGGCGGACGCGGTGTTCGGCCAGTTCTCGTTCAATTTTGGCCTTGGCCTCATGCATAGCTCGCTGGGCACATTCTTCGCGAACGACCCGCGGCTGGGCACCGGCCCGGCCTGCGATCCGAGGACCGGCCCTGCCGCGACCCCGGGCTGCACCGATGTCGGCGGCCATCCGCAGGCCTATGCACCGAACTTCACCTTCAACATTGGCGCGCAATACGGGTTCAACCTGGGCGATGGCGACACCCTGACCCCGAGCGTCAATTACGGCCACATGTCCGACCAGTGGGCGACGCTGTTCGACGATGCGAGCCAGGGCGACAGACTGCAGGCGCGCAACATCCTGGGCGGCCAGATCGCCTGGACGCACGGCACCTGGATCGCCGCCCTCTACGGCACCAACCTGACGGATCAGCACTATATCGGCGCCATGAATTCCGGTGTCCGCTGGGCCGGTGCGCCGCGGCAGTGCGGGTTCCGTCTGACGAAACTGTTCTGAACGGGGGGATCGATGGCCGCTGGCTGTTCGCACCCAGCCGGCGGCCAAATTTTTTTCCGAAGGTGCCCGAATCGCTCATGCAGCCATACGCACTCACGGTAGACAAATTCCTCGATCACGCCGCCAAATGGTGGCCAGATCGCGAGGTCGTAACGGGAGAAGCCGGCCGCATCGGCTATGCGGATCTGCGCAGGCGCAGCAACCATCTGTCAGGCGCGTTCGCGCGCCTCGGCCTCGCGCCCGGCGGCCGGATCGGCACGCTGGCGTGGAACACCCAGCATCACCTGGAAGTCTATTATGGCGCGATGGGCGCGGGCTTCGTGTGCCACACGCTCAATCCTCGTTTGGCGCCCGGCCATCTCGCCGCGATGGTGAACGAAGCCGAAGACCGGATCCTGATGGTGGGCGCCGGCCTCGCCGATCTGGCGCGCGAGCTCGTGCTGCGTTGCCCGATCATCAAGACCGTCGTGCTCATGGATGAAGCGCAGAACGGACCCGTCGGCGCTTGCCGGACTTTTGCCTACGAATCCCTGCTCGCGGAATATGGCGCGGAAACGGAATGGGGCGCGTTCGAGGAGGAGACGCCGGCGGGCCTCTGCTACACATCGGGCACGACAGGCTCGCCCAAGGGCGTGCTCTACACCCACCGCTCCAATTACCTCCACACGCTGCGCGCGCTCCAGGCGGATTCCATCGCGCTGACGCCGGCGGATTCGGTCCTGGTTGCCGTGCCGCTGTTCCATGTGAATGGCTGGGGGTTTTCGTTTGCCGGGCCTGCGGTAGGCGCCAAGCTCGTGCTGCCCGGGCGTCACACCGGCGGTGCGCATCTGGCGAGCCTCATCCGCAACGAAGCCGTGACGGTCGCGGCGGGTGTTCAGACGGTCTGGCTCGGCCTGCTCGATCATCTCGATGCGACGGGTGGCGAGGTTCCCAGCCTCCAGCGCGTAATCATCGGCGGCTCGCGCTGCCCCGACGCCCTGATCCGGCGGATGGAGGAGCGTCTCGAGGCGCGCGTGCAGACGAGCTGGGGGATGACGGAGCTTTCGCCGCTGGGCACGGTCGCTCCGGCACACGGGAGTTCTCGCGCCGTGGCGTCCGGCCGCCCGCCGGTGGGCCTCGACCTGAAGCTGACCGACGCCGCCGGCAAGACCCTTGCCCAGCAGCGCAACGTCACCGGCCACCTGAAGGCCAAGGGTGCAAGTGTCGTCCAGCGATACTTCAGGGCAGACAAGGACGCCGTCGATGACGAGGGCTATTTCGACACGGGCGATCTCGCCATCATCGACGACGACGGCAACCTGACGGTCACCGGCCGCTCCAAGGACCTGATCAAGTCGGGCGGCGAATGGATCAATCCGGGGGAGATCGAAAGCATCGTGGGGCGATTGCCGGGCGTTGGCCAGGTCGCGGTCATCGGCAAGTCCGACCCCAAATGGGGCGAGCGCCCGATCCTGATCGTGGAGCCGCAACGCAGCCACACGCTCGACGACAAATATTTGCTGGATGCCCTTCGCGGCCAGGTGGCGGATTGGTGGATTCCCGATCAGGTGATCCAGGTGACCAAAATGCCGCTGGCGGCAACGGGCAAGATTGACAAGAGTCGCCTGCGTGGGGAATACGCAAGGGCGTAGCCGGCGCGATCGGATGGTTCGCACCGGCGCCCCGAACGGCTTCACCGCGCACGCATGCAAGGTCTCAGGATGACACGAGCGAAATCGGCCAAAAAGGCACCCCGCAAGCGTTCGAAGAAGGCGCGACGGACAAAGGCCGAACAGCGCGCCGAAACGCTGGAACACATCCTGGATGTCGCGGAGTATCTGTTCTCCGAGCACGGACTCTATGGCGTGACGCTGCGCGATGTTGCCGTCAAGGTCGGCGTCCACACCTCGCTGATGCACTATTATTTCGAGGACAAGCTGGCCTTGTTCAAGGCCGTGTTCGCGCGGCGGGCGAACATCACCAGCGACCGCCGCATGAAGGCGCTCGACGAATATGAGAAGCGCTGCGGCGGAAAGCCGACCGCGGCGGGCGCGCTGCACGTGTTCCTGGACACGGACTTCGACCTCTACATGGAAGGCGGCGAGGGCTGGCGGAACTACGCGGCGTTCGGCGCCCAGCTGGCCAATACGCGCGAAGGCGCGGAGATGTTCGACCAGCACTTCGATCCCGTCGTGCTCCGGCTGATCGGGATACTGCGCAAGGCGCTGCCCGACGTGTCCAAGAGGGACATCTTCTGGGGCTACCACTTCGTGACCGGAAGCCTCATGCACTCTCTCGCGCGCAGCGGCCGTCTCGACCGCCTGTCGGGCGGCCTCTGCCGGTCGGACGATTTCAACGCCGTGAAAGCGCGCATGGCCGATTTCATGGCCCAGGGCTTTTCATCGCTGCGCAAGCGATAGCGCGTTTAAGCCCAACGCACCGCCGCCCCGGCTACCGTGAAGGCGATGACGAGAAACCTGGTCGTGCTGACGGGAGGGAAAACGCCTTTGCCCGCATAGCCATTGTCGGCGACAAGGACCACGGGGATGCCGAATATCGCCACCACCGCGACGCCCAGCAAGCGTCCGCAGCAAAGTCTTCAGCGGACGCATTCGTTGCAGATGGCGCCGCCACGGATCGAGGTGAGATAGAGACACCGGCAGTTCTGGTCGGACACCGCATTGGCATCCTTGCGATGGGCTTCGAACTGGCCGCGACCAGCTGTCTGGCGATGGCCGACCAGGTTGTAGGTGAGTGTCGGCGTGTCGCCGTCGCGCGCGATGGGAAGGCGAGACAGACGCTCGCCGCGGCCCAAAGCATGCCCGCCCGAATGGCGGGACGCGAATTGGGCACGCTACTTCATGGCGTTCCTGCAATCCATGGAAACGGCCAAGCCGGATCGCCGCAACCGGGCGATCCGGACCTGTGCCGCTCTCCGCCTCAGAGCCCGATCCGGAACTGCGCGCCGATGGAGGCCGCGAGTTTGGTGCCGGGCTGGTCCTGCGGATTGAGGTCCACGAGACCGAACCCATCCAGGTTCGCGCGGCCGCCGAGCACGGGCACGCTGTAGAGCGCTTCCATGCGATATTCGCGGGTGCTCGACAGGTTCCAGCTCTGCGTCACCGGGCCGACGGCGCCGCTGTCGCGGTCGGTGACTTCGAGCGCGGTGTAGTTCAGCGTTCCGCCTTCGACGTGCAGGGGCTGGGCCAGCGAAAGGCGCAGGCCGTCGTCGTCGGAGAACAGGCCGGTCTTGGCCGCGACGAATTCGAACGCCGTGGACCTGAGGCTTCCTTGCGCGATCGTCAATCCGCCCTCTCCGGATTGCGGCGCGGTCGTGCGCGCAAGCGTGGCCGAACCGGTGAGGCTCCAGCCATCCGCGAGCGACGCGGTGGCGCCGAAGGTGGCGCCCTGGGTGCGGGCGCCGTTGCCGAAGCTGAGCGCACCGCCGCCTTCCGCCCCGAGCAGCCCGTTCGCCTCGTCGAGTCGGGTGTAGGATGCGTTCAGCGACAATCCGTCTGTGATCTTGTAGTCGACGCCGGCGACGGAGGCCGCGGCGTGGCTCGTCGGCAGCGGCACGGCCTGGACCGCGCCATAGACCGGATCGACGAAGGAATGATCGTCGGTCTTCTGGCTGAAGCCTGCATTCAGCTCCAGGCCCGGCGCGATCGTGTAGCCGCCGCGCGCATACATGCCGCCCGAGGCGAAGCCCAGCACCGGATTGACACCGCCGGTCGCCGGATCGAAGTCCGAGCGCATCTGGAACCCGCCGTCGCCGAAGAAGGCGTGCGCGCCGCTGCCTTCGCCGAAGCGCATCTCGATGCCGGATGCGGCATTGGACGCCACGAACGCCGTCTGGATCGGCGCCGCGCCGCGCTCCATCTCGTCGAGCGAGGATTGCGTGGATTCGACGCTGAGCCGCCAGTCGCCGCCGGCCAGCTGCACCGCCTGCGAGTCGAAGGCGAGCGAATTGCGGCCGTTGGCCCAGTCGATCATGCGCTGGTAGAGATAGGACTGGAACTGGTTGGTGGCGCCGTTGACGGTCTGGCTCTTGCCGACCAGCATCGAGCTCAGCGGGATCGTGAAGTCGCGATAGGTGCTGCCGATCGTCTCGAACGCCACGACATAGGCGCTCTTCTGCTGCCACAAATTGAGCTGGCCGGGGTTGAGGACCGAGGCCTTCAGCGATCTCGGCGAGGAGTTCGCGAACAGCGGCATCGACACCGCTTTGCCGTTGTAGGTGTAGGGCTGATAGACGGTGAGATTGTCGAAGTTGAGCGGCGATTGCGATGCCTGCACGTCGAGTTCGCCCCAGCCATAGACCGGATCGACGCCCGGCGCGCCCAGATCCTTGGCCGACTGGAAGATGATCTGCGCTGTCTCGTCCGCATGCTGCTGCAGCCACGGCCAGCGCTCGTCGAGCAGCGCCACCGCGCCCGTCACCAGCGGCGCCGCGAACGACGTGCCGCTCATGCGCGTGACGCCGCCGTGATTGTCCGACACCAGGATCAATTCGCCCGGTGCCACGACGTAATGGTACATGAGCTTGTTCTGCTGGGCGCACAGTCCCAGGATCGTGTAGCAGGCCTGGCCGGGCGTGTTGGAGAACGGCGAGATGACGCCGGTCGGCCCGACCGAGCCCACCAGGATGAGGTTGTTGGGCGGCTCGAGCCCGAGCAGCCACGGAACGTTCTGGGTCTGCACGACGCCTTCATTGCCGGCGGCCTTCACCACCACGAGGCTCGACTCCCGGCCGCTGAGCAGCGAACCGCTGAGGATGCTCACCCATTCGTTCGACACCACGGTGCCCGGCACGCCGAGCGACGCGTTCACGACATGGGCGCCGCTGTCGTAGAGCGCGGCGATGCCTTGCGCCACGTCGTTCCAGTTCGCGGTGCCAGACGCGTCGAACGGGTTGTAGAGATGGATCGTGGAATTGGGCGCCACGCCCATCACGTTCGTTCCGTCTTCCGCGGCGGCGATGAGGCTGGACACCGCGGCGCCATGATCGTTGACGTAGAGCTGGTAGCCGCCGGTGAAGGACATGCTGGCCACGTCCGCGCCGCCGGCGTTGACGGTGGAGTCGAGCACGCCGACGACGGTCTTGGTCGTGCCTTCGGTCTGGGACAGCATTGGCGACCAGTCGATGGACGGCATCCACCAGTCGATATGGTCGACGCCGGTATAGTTCATCAGTCCATCGTACCAGTTGAGGAAGAAGTAGGAGCGCGCCGCCGGATTGGCGTTGGCGAGCGAATTGGGATCGTTAGGATCGATGCCGTAGCGCGCCAGCATGTCGTTGGCGAAGCCGCTGTTGAAATCCTTGCCGGTGTATTTCTGCACCGGCGGGCCCCAGAAGGTCTGCGCCTGGGCGATGAACGCGTTGAGCTGCGCCTGGAGGCCGGAATAGTCGGTCGCGTTCGATGCCTGAAGCTGGTTCCAGGTGGCGTTGATCGCGCCCCATTGCGGGCCCGCGGACTGCCAATAGGGGCCGACGCCGGACCAGAACGCGTTGCCGTTGAGGCCGAAGGGATTGATCGTGCCCCAGAACTGGTCGGTCGAGCCGTAGAACGGGTTGATGCTGCCGTAGAAGGGATTGATCGAGCCCCAGAACGGCGAGATGTCGCCCCAGAACGGGCTGATCTGGCCATAGAACGGATTGATCGCGCCATAGAAGGGATTGATGGAGCCGTAGAAGGGGTTGATGGCGCCGTAGAACGGTTCGATCGAGCTCGTCGCCGGTCCTGTTTCCGGCAACAGCACCAGGCCGCCCGCCTCGGCGCTCGTCGCGGTCATCAGGCAGGCCAGCGCTGCGCCGGCCATCAAGCTTGTGCGAACCATCTGCCCCACCCGGAGTGTTGTTCTTGGCGAGGAGTTTTGGCCGCGAGGCTCTAATCAAAACTTAATCCAATCGTACACACTCACCTTTCGAAAAGGCGCGATTAATATCCCGTTTACCCGGGCGCGCCGCGGCCGCGCATCTTAATACTTTCACCGTGCGGCGGTTGAAGCCGCTCGCGGCGGCACACGCAATACGCGATCGGACGGCAAGTGCACGCGCGCTTGCGTGCCCGCGCCGGGTTCGCTGGTCAGCGTGAAACGCCCGCCATGCAGCTGCACCAGCGATTTGACGATGGGAAGCCCCAGGCCGACGCCGCCATGCAGGCGGGCATAGGCGCTTTCCGCCTGGCCGAACGGCTCCATCACCGTGTCCAGCTTGTCCTGGGGGATGCCGATGCCGTTGTCGGTGACGACGATATCGGCGCCGTCCTCCACCGCCTCCACGCGCACCGCGATGCGGCCGTCGTCGCCGGTGAATTTCACGGCGTTGGACAAGAGATTGACGACGATCTGGCGCAGCCGCGTGTCGTCGCCGCGCACCCGCAATCCGGGCGCGGCATCCTCCAGCACGATTGACCTGGCATGCGCGCCGGCGCTGCGCTCCGTTTCGGCGATCGAATCCGCGACGATCGCGGCGAGCCCGATCTCGCTTTCCTCCAGCGTCACGGTACCCGCGTCGATCCGCGCCATGTCGAGGATGTCGTTGAGGATGATGAGCAGGTTCTGGCCGCTGGTGTTGATGTCGTGGGCGTATTCCCTGGCCTTGTCGCCTGCGGCGATGCCGTGCGCCACCAGCTCGGAGAAACCGATGATGGCGTTGAGCGGCGTGCGCAATTCGTGGCTCATGTTCGCGAGGAAGTGGCTTTTGGCGCGGTTGGCTTCCTCCGCTGCGGTCGTGGCCAGCCTCAGATGCGCCTCGACCTCGGTGCGCCGGCCGATCTCCACGTCGCGCTCGCCCAGAGTCTGGGTGAGGGCCACGTTCTTCTGCGCGATGGCGTTGCGGTGGCGGCGCAGCAGCATGAGGCGCCAGCCGATCCACAGCATCAGGATGGCGATCCCGGCCAGCACGGCGGTGAAGATCACGGTCTGCGTCGCGGCGCGGGATTCCCGCAGGCTGATGTCGCGTTTCAGCTGTTCGGAGCGCAGATGCTCGATCTCGAAACGCTGGCGGGCGAAATCGAACTGCGCGCCGGTCAGCGCGAGGTTGGTCGAGGCGGTGAGCTCGCGGCCCTCGTCGTCGAGCCGCTTGAACGCTTCCAGATGCGCCAGCGCGAGCTGGTAGTTCCCGACGGCGCGATAGACCTGATAGGCGATCTGGTGGATGTCGCGGAAGGGCGCGATGGTGGTCTTGAGGTCGACGCCATGGAACGCCTTGTCCATGTCATGCGCGGCGTCCGCGGCATGGCCCTGCTCGAAAGCGATCTCGGCCTTGACGCCCCAGGCGAAGGCGGCTTCCCCCCGGGCGTCGCTCTTGCCCAGGATGGCCAGCGCCTTGTCCGCCGTCTTCGTCGCGTCCGCGAAGTCGCGGCTCTTGGCCTGGGAGTAGGCGAGGTTGGTGAGGATCCACGCTTCGAGGAACGGGCTCTTCATGGTGCGCGCGATGGTGAGCGCGCGCTTGAAATTGGTCACCGCCTCGCCGTAGCGGCCCAGCTGCTGCATGGCGATGCCGACATTGTTGGCCACCGACAGCTCGAGCGCGGGATCGGCGGAATAGACCTGCGAGGCCTCGCGGTAGTAGCGGATCTCGCGGTTGAAATCGTGCGCGAGATCGTAGATCGCCCCCAGCCCCTGCAGCGCGATGGACTGGCTGCGCAGTTCGCCCAGCTTGGCGAAGATGTCGTGGGCGCGCTGATAGCACTTGAGCGCCTGCGCCATGTCGCTGTCGTTCTGGGCGATTCGCGCCTGGGCGAGCGCGATGTCGCCGTCGAGCTTGGTGATCTTGCCATCGCGGCCCGCGATGGCGATGGCCTTGCCCAGCGCAGCTTTCGCCTCGGCCATCCGGTCGAGCCGGGTAAGCGCCTCGGCCTCGAGCCACAGACTGGTGGCGACGCCTTCGCCCTGCGCGCCGCTGCCGCGTTCGGCGAGGGCCTGCGCCTGCTGGACGATCTGCAGTGCGGCTTTCGGGTCCGCCATCATCGTCTTCTTGGCGTCCGCGATCAGCGCGTCGAAACTGCCGGGTGCGGGCGTGGAAGCAACCGATGCGGGTGCAACCGGAGCAGTCGCAACCGCGGGCGCGCCAAGAACGGCAAGCGCGCCAAACGCCAGAAAAGCGGCAATCCCCCGGTTCATTCCGGAAAATTATCGCAAATGTCTTGATGAACGCTTAGCCACGGCGAGGCGCGCGGGCGAAGCGCGGGATTACGGCCCGGTTCGCGTCCGCCGCGCGGTGATCAGCACGTCGATGTCGTCGGGGCGTGGATTGATGAAGTCGAGCCGGATGCGGCCGTCCGGCGTCGTGGTGATCTCGGCCGGGATCGTGGAGTTGGTCAGCATCCATCCCTTTGGCAGCACCACCGCGTCGGCCGGCCGGCCGAACGCGCGGTCGAACACCAGTTCGCCGTCCACCAATTTGTAGCGCCCGGGATCAGTGTAGGTCTCGCTCATGCGCAGGCGGATCGATTGCCCGGCCTTCAGTGGCTTGAACGGAAACACCACGACTTCGCTGTCCGGCCCGATGGCGGGCAGGTCGGGATCGGCGATGCCGGCTTTCGTGATCGCGTCGCCCTTGAGGATTTGCGCCGGGATGGCCGCGCCGGTGTCGAGGTTGCGCGCCGACGGATCGGCGGCGCTGCTGCCCGGGCGCACCACGTTGATGTAGCGCGCCACGCCCGGCCGCTCCTCAGTGTAGTCGTGATAGAGATCGAAGGTGTGGGTGTCGGGATCGCGCAGGTAATAAACGATATCGCGCGTCTGCGCGGCGCGCTCGCCCAGCCGGTCCTTCACGCTGGACGGCGCGGCCGCAAGCGCCACTGGCCTGGCCGTCAGCACCAGCGGTGCGCTGGCCGGTGTCGCATTGATGAAGCTGATCTTGATCCGTCCGTCGGCTTCCTGCTCGACCTGCGAGGGATAGTTGCACGCCACCAGCCCGTAGCCGGGCGGCAGGACCACCGCATTGCGCTTGATGCCGAGTTCGCGGTCGAACACGATGGTGTCGCCGTCGCGGCGGTAGCTCTTGGCGTCTTCGTATGTCTTGACGATGCGAATGCGTCCCTCGCCGCCATCCGCCGGCACCGGCCGTGCCAGCTGCACGCGGATATAGTCCATCGACGCATCGGCGCCGTCGACGCCTTCGGATTTCGCGTCCGCGCCGGACACGACCTTGAACGCGAGCGGCTTTCCCGTCGCGCGATCGGTCACGCTTTCGTCCGTCGCCACGCTGCCCTTGCGGATCGGATTGAAAAACGCCGTCGCGCCGGGCCTGGCCGCGGTGATGTCATAGACGATCCTGAACTTGTGCGAGTCCGGCGCCAGGAGCTCGTAGCGGGTGTAGCCATTGGCTTCCTGGGGCGCGCCGGCGGCAAACGCCGCAGCGCTGAGCATTGCCGTGATCGCCAGCCCGCCAAGCATTGCCCGCATCGCACACATCTCAGCTTTTGTTGTCGCTTATGAGCTTCAGGAACACCGCCCCGAAATCCCTCAGCTTCGCCGCGCCGACGCCATGGACGAGGGCAAATTCGGATTCGGTTCGCGGGCGCAGCAGCGCCATGTCGATCAGCGTCTTGTCGGAGAAGATCACGTATGGCGGCACGCGGCGCTCGCGGGCGAGCCTCAGGCGGAGGGCCTTGAGCGCGGCGATCAACTGCTGGTTGGCGTCGGACTGGTCGGCGATGGCCTCGGCGCGCGCCTGCTTCCTGGTGCGGACGCGCGGCGCCGCCGGGCGACTCTCGAACGTGTCCTCGCCGCGCAGCAGCGCGTCGCCCCTGGCCGCGATCTCAAGCCCGCCATAGCCCTGAAGGTCGTGGCGCAGCAGGCCCGCGCCCGTCATCTGGCGGATCAGCGTCTGCCACTCGTCCTTGCGCCGCGCCGCGCCCGCGCCGAACACGGAAAGCGATTTGTGCGCGGCCGACATGCGCTCGGTCGCGCTGCCCAGCAGCACATCGACCACATGCGCGGCGCCGAAGCGCTCGCCCGTACCGCGCACCGCCTGCAGCACCGTGCGGGCATCGTCCGTGGCGTCGACCAGCGCTGAGGGCGCGCGGCAGACGTCGCAATTGCCGCAAGGCTCGCTCTCCTCGCCGAAATAGCCCAGCAGGATCTGGCGGCGGCAGCGCGCGGCCTCGCAATAGCCGAGCAGCACGTTCAGCCGCGCATGCTCGCGGCGCTTGCGGTCCTCGCCCGCGTCCTCCTGGTCGATGAAGACGCGGCGCATGCGGATATCGTCGAGCCCGAACAGCATCTGCGCCTCGGCCGCTTCGCCGTCGCGCCCCGCGCGCCCGATCTCCTGATAGTAGGCCTCCAGGCTCCCCGGCAGGTCGGTGTGGAAGACGAAGCGCACGTCGGATTTGTCGATGCCCATGCCGAAGGCGATGGTGGCGACCATGACGATTCCGGGCTCGGTCATGAACAGGTTCTGGTTGGCCTCCCGCGCCTCCTTGTCCATGCCGGCGTGATAGGCGAGCGCGCGGATGCCGTGCTCGTTGAGCAGCGCCGCGGTTTTCTCCGTCTTGGCGCGCGACAGGCAATAGACGATGCCGCTCGCGCCCCTGTGGCGGGCGACGAAGTCGAGAAGCTGGCGGCTGGAATTGCGCTTGGCTTCCACGGCGAGGGCGATGTTGGGCCGGTCGAAGCCCTGCACCAGCGTGTCGACGCGGTTGGCGAAGAGCTGGAGCGCGATGTCGGCGCGGGTCGCTTCATCCGCCGTCGCCGTCAGCGCGATCGTGGGCACGCCGGGGAAGAGTTCGCCCAGCCGCGCCAGCCCGCGATATTCGGGGCGGAACGCCGGTCCCCATTGCGAGATGCAATGCGCTTCGTCCACCGCGATCAGCCGCACGCCCAGCGGCCGTAGCGCCACCAGCATGCGCTCGGTCATCAGGCGCTCCGGCGCCAGGTAGAGAAGCCGCACCTGGCCCGCCGCCACCCGCCGCCACGACGCGACATTGTCGTCCCGGCTGCGCGAGGAGTTGATGGTTTCCGCGGCCACGCCTTCGAGCCTGAGCGCCGCCACCTGGTCCTGCATCAGCGCCACCAGCGGCGACACCACGACGGTGAGCCCGCCCAGCACCAGCGCCGGCACCTGGTAGCACAGCGACTTTCCCGAGCCGGTCGGCATCACCGCCAGCACGTTGCGCCCGGCCAGCAGCGCGTCGATGGCCTCTTCCTGCCCGGGGCGGAACGTCTCGAAGCCGAAGACGTCCTTCAGAACGGCATGTTTTTGGTCGTGCTTACGCAGCGGCAAGTTCATCGCGTGTGATTCCAGACGGCTGGACCTTCGAACGAAGCAGTCATAGCCCAACTTGCCACCGTCGTCGCTCGCGGAACGAATCGTCGAAAACGCGACGCGGGCGCGCCGGGGAACCTTCATGGAACTAATGAGCCGGATTTATTTGCCCAACGCCATGTCTCAATTGGCATGTGCACAGTATTCTTGGATTTCTAGACTGAAGAAATACTATGTGGAGGCGGATATGAAGTCCAATTTGGTTCTCGCGACAATCTTGGGTATTGCCACAGCGGCCGCGACCTTCGCCGGCACGGCGAACAAATCGCTCGCGGCGCAGAATGGCGGTCCGGGATCTTATTGCGCAGTCGATACAGACTACTCGACTCTAGGCGGCACGGCGGCTGAATGCACATGCCCGCCGCCCTCCGTGAAGTATTACTATCAGCCGTCGGATGAAGCCGTGATAGAGCCGGGCGTGCTTCCGGCCTACGGTTGCTATATTCCCGACACCATCATCCGCTGGCCCACCGGCGGGCTGAGCGGGATCACCGGGAAGATCCATCCATTGCTGGTGGGGGACCACAATCTTGTCCTGCGGCTGCCCGTTCAGAGGGGAGCGGTTGTCAACCTTTCTCTTTCTGAAGCTCAAGCCGAGGAGATGATTCAGGTTCTGCAGCGCGGTTTGGTGTCGGCAAAAGCGCGGGCTTCGCGCCCGGGCCGGCCCACAAAGACGGAAGAACCGCGCACGATGGTCCCGAAAGACAAGTAGCCGTTCGCCGGGATTTCATTGTTGAAGCATGGCCGGTTGCGCCGCCACCAACTTGTCGGCGCTGCTCCGCTGTCCTAGCCTTCCTCCGGGCTGCGCCGCAGACGCGCAGAACGAAGGGGAGCGAATGCACATGAATGTCCGCGCGGCCGGGCTCGCCGGTCTGTTGGCCCTGCTCATCGTGCCGGTGCTGGCCAAGGGGCCGCACAAGCCGGCGCACCCCACGGCCCGTCCGGTGGCGCGGCCCGCGACGGCCGCGGGTCCCGGCGCGAAGGTGGACGAGGCGGCGATCGCCGGCGCCGATTCCGACCCCGGCGAATGGCTCGCCCATGGCCGCACCTATTCCGAGCAGCGCTTCTCGCCGCTCTCCGACATCGACACCACCAACGTGAAGAACCTGGGCGTCGCGTGGCAATACCAGACCCATTCGGTGCGCGGGCTGGAAGCCACGCCCATCGAGGTGGACGGCAAGTTGTTCATCACCCTGCCGTGGAGCATCGTCATCGCGCTGGACGCCACCACCGGCAAGGAGCTGTGGACCTACGATCCCAAGGTGCCCGGCGCCACGGGGCGCTACGCCTGTTGCGACGTCGTCAACCGCGGCGTGGCGATGTGGAAGGGCTCGCTGTTCGTCGGCACGCTGGACGGGCGCCTCGTCAAGCTCGACGCCGCGACCGGCAAGGTCGTGTGGTCCATCGACACGGTGGAGAACCACGCCCACACCTACACCATCACCGGCGCGCCGCGCGTGTTCGACAATCTCGTCGTCATCGGCAATGGTGGCGCGGAATACGATTCCCGCGGCTATGTCACCGCCTTCGACACGGTGACGGGCAGGAAGGTTTGGCGCTTCCATGTCGTGCCGGGCGATCCCGCCAAGCCGCAGGAGAACGCGGCGCTGACACGCGCGCTGAAGACCTGGGATACCACGGGCAAGTACAAATTCTGGAAGATCGGCGGCGGCGGCGCGCCGTGGAATTCCTTCGCCTACGACCCCAAGCTCGATCTCGTCTTCTTCGGCACCGGCAACGGCAATCCGTGGAACCGCGACCTGCGCTCGCCCAAGGGCGGCGACAATCTCTATCTGTCCTCGGTCGTCGCGCTGCACGCCAGGACCGGCCAGTTCGCCTGGGCCTACCAGACCACGCCCGGCGACACCTGGGATTTCGACTCCACCGCCGACGTGGTGCTCGCCGACCTCACCATCGACGGCAAGCTGCGCCATGTGCTGATGCACGCGCCCAAGAACGGCTTCTTCTATGTGATCGACCGCGAGACCGGCAAGCTGATCAGCGCCCAGAAATTCGCCACCGTCACCTGGGCCGATCACGTCGATCTGAAGACCGGCCGCCCGGTCGAGAATCCCGACGCGCGCTACACCAACAAGATGGCCGTGGTGTTTCCCGCCGAAACCGGCGCGCACAACTGGCAGCCCGTGACGTTCGATCCGCAGACGGGCCTCGTCTACATCCCGGCGATGGACGGCGCGGGCATCTTCGTGGGTGAAAAGACGCTGGATTATCACCACGGCGCCTGGAACCTCGGCGTCGATTTCGCCGCCGTTTCGGAAGCGGTGCTCAAGATGATCCAGTCCGGCCACGCCCCGGCCGCCAATGTCGGCTACATCAAGGCGTGGAATCCCGTCACCCAGAAAGAGGCGTGGCAGGTGGCCATGGGCGGCTCATGGAACAGCGGGCTGCTCTCCACCGGCGGCGGATTGCTGTTCGGCGGCGACGCCTATGGCGACTTCTCGGCCTACGATGCCAGGAGCGGCGCCAAGCTGTGGTCGATGGACCTGAAGACCGGCATCCTCGCGCCGGCGATGACCTACAAGATCGGCGGCACGCAATACGTCGCGCTGCTCGCGGGCTGGGGCGGGGCGGGCGGTTTGTCCGCCTTCAAGGACCCCGACACCGCGCTGTCGAAATACCAGACCGACCAGGGCCGGCTCTTCGTCTTCAAGCTGGGTGGCACGCAGCAGGTGGCCGCGCTGGCGCCGGAAGGCTCGCCGCCTGTCGAGCCGCCGCCGCAGACGGCCGACGCCGCCACCATCGCCAAGGGCTTCGTCCTCTACCACCGCACCTGCCTGGTCTGTCATGGCTTCTATGCCCAGTCCGAAGGCGAGGTGCCTGACCTGCGGCTGGTCGATCCCGGCCTCTGGAACTCGTTCGACGACATCGTGCTGGGCGGTGCGCTCAAGGACGGCGGCATGGCCTCGTTCGCCGACGTGCTGAGCAAACAAGATGCCGCCGCAATCAAGGCCTACATACTGCAGCAATCGCATCTGGCCTGGGATCAGGCACATCCCAAACAGGCGGGGACCAAACCGGCGCAATAGGGGAGGCGCTCATGCGCATCGCAATTCTGGCATTGATCGCGGCGCTGGTCGCCAGCGGGGGTGCGGCGGCGCAGCAGGACAGTTCCGCGCCGGCGGGCACGAGCTGGGCGGCGGACCAGAAGCTCCTCGCCGACGTGGAAAGCGCCGCGCACGCGAGCGGCATTCTCTCCGTGGCGTCGCATGCGCAGGACATGGAGCAGGCCCTGGCCAAGGCCGAGTTCACGTATCGCGATGGCGACGCGGTCTACATCCTCACCGACGGTGCGGGCGAGGCGATGATCGCGTCCGTGGTCGCGGGCAAGGCAGCGGGCGTGAAGACCGTGACGACGCTCGACAATCCCTATCCCTACATCGCCCTCTATCTCGGCAGCTACTACGACGAGACCGGCAAGTACGACGATGCCGTCCGCGTGATGGATCTCGGTCTTGCCGCGAGCGCGATTTCCGGCATGTCGTTGGGCGAGGGGCGGCCGCTGCTGTTCACCGAGCGCGGCGAGGCGTTGAACCAGCTCCGGCGGTTCGACGACGCGCTCGCCAATTTCAACGAGGCGCTCAAGATCGACAATCTCGCGACCGGCATCCACGCCCATCTGCTGCGCGGCCGCGGCTACACCTACACCGAACTCGGCCGCCTCGACGACGCGGAAGCGGACTACAAGCAGTCCCTCCTGCTGGAACCCGGCAACGCCGGCGCCGAGCACGAACTCGGCTACATCGACGGCCTGCGCAAGGGCGCCATGCCCACCAAGGGCAACCTGACACCGCTTCAGCCGCCCGCTGGCGGCGCGCATTGAACCTGCGGTGACCTCCCCCTTGCGGGGAGGTCGAAACGCGTAGCGTTTCGGGTGGGGGTCTGCGCGCACCCCACCCGCCCGAAAAACCGCTTCGCTACTCTCCGCGATTTTTCGACCTCCCCGCGAGGGGAGATGGCGAGGTGCCCTTGCTCCGCGGCGCGTCTCTGTCTATTCAATGACCCCACTATGAGCGACCCGGCCCATGCCCACGGACAAGCAATCCCGCCCCAAGGCGCGGCTGCCGCGCGGCTTTCGTGACCGTACGGCCGCGGAGATCGCGGCCGAGCGCCAGACCCTCGACACCATCCGCAAGGTCTACGAATCCTGGGGCTTCGAGCCCCTGGAGACGCCAGCCTTCGAATACACCGACGCGCTGGGCAAGTTCCTGCCCGATGTCGACCGCCCGAACGAGGGCGTGTTCTCGCTCCAGGACGACGACAAGCAATGGCTGTCGCTGCGCTACGACCTGACCGCGCCGCTCGCCCGCTACGTGGCGGAGAATTTCCAGGCCCTGCCCAAGCCCTTCCGCCGCTACCAGACGGGCTCGGTGTGGCGCAACGAGAAACCCGGCCCCGGCCGCTACCGCGAATTCACCCAGTTCGACGCCGACACGGTGGGCAGCAACTCCCCCAGCGCCGACGCCGAACTGCTGATGATGACCTGCGATGCGCTGGAGGCGGTGGGGCTGAAGCGGGGTGAGTTCGTCATCAAGGTCAACAGCCGCCAATTGCTCGAGACTGTCTTGAAAGCCGCCGAGGTTGGCGATGACCAACGCGGGATAGTGTTGCGAGCTATCGACAAGTTTGATCGCTTGGGAGAGCGCGGCGTTGCTGCGTTGTTAGGCGAAGGGCGGAAGGATGAATCTGGCGACTTCACCAAGGGCGCCGGTCTGAATACCAATCAGATTTCCATGGTGATGGAATTGCTGCTCGACAAGTCAAATCGCTACCAAGGCACGCAGGCAATGCTCGATTTGTGGAAGATCGTCGAGCTTGCCTGGACGAGCGGTTACGAGGATCGCGTGATGGTCGATACCAGTGTCATCCGAGGCCTCGACTACTATACCGGCGCGGTGTTCGAGGCACAGCTCGCGTTCCCCGTGAAGAACGACGACGGCGAAGAAGTCGTCTTCGGCTCCGTCGCGGGCGGCGGGCGGTATGACGATCTTGTCGCGCGGTTCACCGGGCAGCAGGTTCCTGCGACGGGAATTTCCATCGGTATCAGCCGTCTGCTGTCGGCGCTGAAGAGCCGAAGCCAGCCGGCGCTTTCGCCGCTGGTCGTGGTGCTGGCATTGGACGACGCGCAGGCGAGTTTCGCCATGGCGGCGGAGTTGCGGGGCGCGTTGACGGACTCCGCCCGCGTCGAAACCTATGTCGGCAACAAGAAATTCGGCGATCAGCTCAAATACGCCGACAAGCGCGGCGCGGCGATTGCCATCATCGAAGGCGGCGACGAGCGCGCGAAGGGCGAGGTCACGCTGAAGGACCTCGCGCTGGGCGCCGAGCTCTCCAAATCCATCGAGAGTCGCGCCGACTGGGTGCACGACCGTCCGGCGCAAGTTTCCGTGAAGCGCGCCGATCTCGTGTCCGAAGTGCGCAAGCTGCTGGAGCGGCGGCGATGAGGGGGGTGTGCGATCTCTCTTCCTCGTCATGGCCGGGCCTGTCCCGGCCATTCACATTCCAGAGTCTCGCCGGGACGGACTCTGGAATGTGGATGGCCGCCACAAGAGCGGCCATGACGGGTTTGGCGGGATCGCGCGCCGATGCTGACGCCTTCCCGAAAGCGCTTCGCGTTTTCGACCCTTCCTCAAGGGGAGGGTAGGAGTTGACCGCGTTCCCGACTTACGATGCGGCCCGGATCGCGGCGCTGGATGCTCAGCGCGCCGCCATCCTGCGCACCTTCACGACACTCGGCTATGGGCGCATGGAGCCGAGCGTGCTCCAGCCCGCGGAGATATTCCTCGACCGTTCGGGCGAGGAGATCCGCCGGCGCACCTTCACGCTGGACGATCCCACGGGCCGCGAGCTGGTGCTGCGTCCCGATCTCACCATCCCGGTGTGCAAGGCATGGCTCGACGCGAAGGGCAAATTCCCGGCGCGGCTGTGCTATCACGGGCTGGCCTTCCGCCATCAGCCCGCCGAGCCCGACCGCCCGACGCAGTTCTGGCAGGCCGGCGCCGAACTGCTCGGAGAAACCGACGCGCGGAAGGCGGATGCCGAAATCCTGTCGCTGGTGGTCCACGCCGTGCGCGCCGCGGGCCTCGATGCGTTCGACCTCAAGCTCGGCGACTTGTCGCTGTTCTCCGCCTTCGTCGACGCGCTCGACATTCCGCCGCAATGGCGCGGGCGGCTGAAGCGGCATTTCTGGCGCGGCGGCTATTTCGAGGCGCTGCTGGCGCGGCTGTCCGGCGCCGCGCCCTCGGGCGCCCAGCGCCTGCTCGCCCATCTCGGCACGCTGCCGGAGAAGGACGCGCGCCCGGCCTTCGAGGGCCTGATGGACATGCTCGGCGAGGCGCCGCAGGGCGGGCGCACGCGCGAGGAGATCGTGGACCGCCTCATCGAGCAGGCGGCGGACGCGGCCGCGCTGCGGCTCGATCCGTGGATCGCCAAGTCGCTGGCCGCGCTGCTCTCCATTTCCGGCCCCGCGGCCCAGGCGGTGGAGAAGATCCGCAAGCTGACGAAATCCGCCGGCGTCTCGCTCGACGCGCCGCTGCGCGCGATGACCGCGAAGCTCGACACGCTGAAGACGCTCGGCGTCGATCCCAGGCGCGTCAGCTTCGCCGCGCGCTTCGGCCGCAACATGGAATACTACACCGGCTTCGTCTTCGAGCTGTGGTCGCGCGACGCCGAAGGCCCGGTTCAAGTCGCCGGCGGCGGGCGCTACGACACGCTGATGGAGCAATTGGGCGCGCGGAAGCACATCCCCGCCATCGGCTGCGCCATCCGTACCGAACGTGTGCTCGCCGCGCGGGAGTTTGCGAAATGAGCAAGCTCGTTCTCGCGGTGCCGTCCAAGGGCCGGTTGCAGGAGCAGGCGGGCGCCTATTTCGCCGATGCGGGTCTGGCGATGAGCAAGGCCGCGGGCGCGCGCGGCTATCGCGCCACGGTGGAAAGCCTCCCCGAGATCGACGTGATGCTGGTCTCCGCCGGCGAGATCGCCGACGCGCTGCTGGCGGGCGACGCGCATCTGGGCATCACCGGCGAGGACCTGATCCGCGAATCCGCGCCGTCGCTGGACGGCCGCGTGTCGCTGGTGAAGCCGCTGTCGTTCGGTTACGCCGACGTCGTCGTCGCCGTGCCGCAGGCCTGGATCGACGTGAGCGGCATGGCCGATCTCGACGACGTCTGCGCCGCGTTCTACCAGCGTCACCGCCGCCGCCTGCGCATCGCGACCAAATACGTGAACCTGACGCGCGCGTTTTTCGCCCGCCATGGCATCTGGGACTACCGCATCGTGGAGAGCGGCGGCGCCACGGAAGGCGCCCCCGCCGCCGGCATCGCCGAGGCCATCGTCGACATCACCACCACCGGCGCCACGCTCGCCGCCAATGCGCTGAAGATGCTGGATGACGGCGTCATCCTGAAGAGCCGCGCGCAATTGGCCGCGAGCCTTGCGGCGAAGTGGACGGCGCCGGCCGCGAGCACCGCCAAGATGCTGCTCGCCCGACTCGCGGCGCGCGAACGCGCCAAGGCCGCGCTGGTTCTGCGCGCGCGGCTGGGCGGCAAACCCGACGCCGTGCTCGCGGCGGCGGCAAGGCTCGGCGTGACAGTGCTGTCGCGGCCCGCGCGGGGCAATGCGTCTGGCGAGTATGCACTGCTGTGCCCGCGCGGCATGCTGACCGAGGCCGTCACGCTGCTGCGCCGGCGCGGCGCGGGCGGGGCGGTGACGGCGCAGACCGTCGACTATGTCTTCGAAACCGAGGATCCGCTGGTCGCGGTATTTGAGAAGATGATTGCACGTTAGGTCTTACCTCCCCTTTGCGGAGAGGTTGGCCTGGGTGCAAGGCGGGAGGTTATTCGGACGCCGAAATCTCCCGCAGCGCCGCTGCCAGTGTCCTTGCGTCGCCCGGCGTGTGATAGATGCCGAAGCCGAAGCGCAGGCGGTCGCCGCGGCAGTCGGCGATGATGTTTCGGGCGGCGAGCGCCTTGGTGATGGCGCCGGCCTTCTCATTGCGGAAGCAGAGGAAGCGGCCGCGGCGCGCCTCGTCCGCGATCATCAGCGACGACGGCGCCAGCGCGCCCGGCCGGGCGGCCAGATCGGCGAGGAACGCGCGCTCGATGTCACGAACGTGCCCCAGCATCCCAGCGACGGTGAGGTCTTCGCGCGCCAGCCAGTCCTGCACGGCGTTGAAGCGGTAGAGCGCGCTCACGTCGAAGGTGGCGCCGAGGAAGCGGCTTCCGTCGGCGGCAAACGGCACGCTCGCGCCGCCGCCTTCCAGCGCGGAGAAGCCGGCGTACCAGCCGGTGTCGCGGGGGCGCATCCCGTAGCCGGGCGGGCAGGCGAGGAAGCACGCGCCTTCGCCCGCCATGGCGTATTTGTAGCCGCCGGCGAGGATGAAGGCGCGCGCCGCGATGGCGCCCATGTCCGACGGGACAGCCATGAAGCCGTGATAGGCGTCGACCACCACGAAGGTGGCGGGATCGCGCACCGCGGCCACGATCTTCGCGATATCGCGCACCGCGTAGCCGGAATCGAAGAACACCTGGCTCAGGAAGACGAGATCGTGACCGCCCGCGGCGGCCGCATCGGCAAAGCGCGTCTCGAACGTGTCGAACGGCTCGGTCGCGATGCGCGTGACGATGACGGCTCCGTCTTCCTCCAGCCGCGCGATCTGCCGCGCGAAGCTCATGAACTCCGAGCCCGTGGTCAGGATGCGCGCGGGGCGCGGCAGGCATGAAAGCAGCCGGACCACGAAAGAATGCGTATTCGGCCCGAAGGCGATGCTCGCGGGATCGGGCAGGGCAAGTTGCCGCACGATATGCGCCTGCGCGCGGGGGATCACGTCCGCGAAAATGTGATCCCATTTGTGATCGAGCAGCCGCGCCGCGTCGCGCCACGCCTGTTCCTGCGCCGCCAGCGTCACGTCCGGCCAGGGGTGGTGTGAGTGCGCCGCGACGTGCAGCGGCGCGCCCGCGCGCTCCACGCTCAGGGAGAAGCCGCTCATGCCGGGCGCCTCATCGCATCATTGCGGCGACACCGGACCCGCCTTGATGTCCGGATCGTTCAGATGCTCCGCCTTCCAGCGCATCGCGGTCCAGATGCGGGTGTGGCCGGAGGGGTGGTCGTAGAAGATGAACTCCTCCCACGGGCCTGGATCGAGCTTGCGGTA
This sequence comes from Rhizomicrobium sp., assembly GCA_050728855.1. Classification (GTDB taxonomy): domain Bacteria; phylum Pseudomonadota; class Alphaproteobacteria; order Micropepsales; family Micropepsaceae; genus Rhizomicrobium. The sequence continues at coordinate 23,044 of JBOHKI010000005.1, forward strand.
TTCGCTGAGCTTGAGCGTGACGGTGGCGAAGCCGTCCGGCTCGCGCGCCGCGTTGATGCCGAACATGTCGGCTTGCTGCTCCAGCGTGCGGGTGATCGTGTTCTGCACGGGCGTCATGACAAAGAAGAAGATCGTGGCCAGCGCCATCAGCACCGGCAACCCGGCCGGATCGTCGATGGCGCGCACGTCCCAATTGCCGCCGAACACATTGACCAGGCGGCGGAAGCCCCAGTGGGCGAAGGCGAACCCGAGCGCGATCAGCAGGCCCATCCAGGTCAGCCCGATGGCGTTGTGGTTGAGCACATAATGGCCCATCTCGTGGCCCAGGACCGCCCTGATCTCGCGCAGGTTGCAGCGCTTGATCAGATTGTCCGTCATCGCGATGCGCGTGGTGCCCAGCGCGCCCGACACATTGGCGGATATGCGCTTGGACTGCTTGGAGGCGTCGAATTCGTAGACATTGGTGACGGGAATGCCCTCGGAACGGGCGAGCGAGAGAATCTCCTGCTTCGTCTGTCCCTCGGGCAGCGGGTAATAGTGGTTGATCAGCGGATCGATGAACACCGGCTCGATCACCATGCCGATGAACAGGAACACCACCATCGCCAGGCTGCCCCACACCCACCAGTATTCCTTCGTCCGGCGGATGATGGCGTAGATCGCCGAGCCCACGATCAGGAAGGACACCAGGTTCACGCCGAATTCGATCGAGAAATCGCCGAACCATTGCAGGAAGTCCTGGTTGGAGAGGCCGTAGGCGTGTTCGCGGAAGAAATCCTCATAGACGGTGAGCGGAAAGCTGAGCAGCGCCACCGCGACGACGTAGGCGGCGATGTAGATCGCGGCCTGAAGGGCGCGCGAACGCGTCCGCGCCTGGGCGAAGTTGCGGATACCGGCGGAGACTCGCGACCACAGGAGCAGGCCCGATACGGCGAGCGCATAGAGCGCGTCGACCAGCAGCAGCCAGTAGCCGCCCTCGAAATAGGCGTCGGATTTGGCGCGCGCCTCGCCCTTGACGGTGGCGAGATAGGCCTGCGTCGCCTTTTCGGGGTCGAAGGCGGCTGCCGTCCGCACGCCGGGCAGCGGCTTGACGGTGACGGTGGAGACCGGCGCGGGCGCGGGCGAGCTCTGCGCGAAAGCCGGAGCCGCAAGCAGGCAGACAAACAGCGATACGAGGAGCGCGGCGATCGCGCTTCGGAACAGGTGCATGATGAATTTCTCCGACTCCGCGGGCCAGAGCCTATCAGGAGGCGATCAATTTGCGATAGAGCGCCAGCGTATCGGCGCACATCCGCTCGAGGCTATATCGGCTCACTATATGCATCCGCCCGCGCGCGCCCATCTGGGCCCTCGCCTGAGCGTCCATCTGCGCGAGCGCGGCGATGGCGCCGGCGAGCGCAGCCGCGTCGCCCGGCGCGACGAGCCTGCCGGTCTCGCCGTCGACGACCGTCTCGTGCGCGCCGCCATGGGCGGTGGCGATCACCGGCCGGCCCATCGCGCCGGCCTCTGCCGCCACGCGCCCGAATGCCTCGGGGTCGGTCGAGGCGGAGACGACGATGTCGGCGGCGAGATAGGCGCGCGGCATGTCGCCCGTGTGGCTGAGCAGCGCGATGTGCTCGGCCGCGCCGGACGCGGCGATGGCGTTGCGCAGTTGCGCTTCGTAGCTTCCGCGCCCCTGCGCGTCGCCGACGATCACGGCGAGGACGGTGCCGAGGCTTCCCGCGCGCGCCAATCGCGCCAGCGCCTCGATCAGGACGAGCTGGCCCTTCCAGCGCGTCAGCCGTCCGGGCAGCAGCACGACGATGTCGCCGGGCCGCGCGCCCCAGCTCTCGCGCAGCGCAGCGATGCCATCGGGCGCGATGCCGGCGGGATCGAACGCCGCGAGATCGACGCCGCGGGGAATGACACTCAGTTTCGCCGGATCGATACGATGCTCCTCCAGAACGTGCCGCGCCGTCCATTCCGAATTGGCGATCACCGCGTCGGCGCGCACCATGACGGAATTGTAGAGGCGCTTGAGCGCGTTACCGGCGTTGTAGATGCCGTGATAGGTGGTGACGAACGGCACGCCGGCGCGCCGTGCCGCGATCAGCGCGCTCCATGCCGGCGCGCGCGAGCGCGCGTGTATGAGCTTCACGCCGCGCGCCCGCGCCACGCCCATGAGCCGCGAGGCGTTGGCCACGATGGTATGCGGCGCCTTGGAGGCCGCCTGTATGCGAATTAATTCGCCGCCCGCGGCGGCGAGCTCCGCTTCCATGCGGCCGCCCGCGCTCGCCACCAGCGGCAGGAATCCGGCTTCGGACAGCGCCCGCGTTATATCGAGCGTGGTGCGTTCCACGCCGCCGGCATCGAGCGCCGGAACCACTTGCAGGATGGCGGGCAGGCTGGCGGGCCGGGGCAGGGAGGACACCGTGTTGCTTGATTTCGGAAGGCGGGTCGGGCTCTCTTATCCAATGCGCGCGGCTCTGTCATTCGCCCTTGCGATTTCGTGGTTGACGCTGCCGGCGCTGGCGGCGGGGCCGCTGGACGATCCCGATCTCGGCACCGACCGATACGCCCGCTGCCTGGCGCTGGCCCAGCGCGATGCCGCGGCCGCATTCCAGGCCGCGACCAGCTGGCAGGCCGATGGCGGCGGCGCGGCCTCGGTGCACTGCCAGGCGATCGCGCTTGTCGGCCAGCGCCGCTACAGCGAGGCGGCGTCGCGGCTCGACCAGTTGGCCCGCGATCCGGCGACGGGCAGCGCGACCGGGCGCTCCGAACTGTTCGACCAGGCGGGCAATGCCTGGATCCTCGCCCGCCAGCCCACCAAGGCCGATGGATCGTTCACCGAGGCATTGGCGCTCACGCCCGGCGATCCCGACATCCTGTCCGACCGTGCCCGCGCCCGCGGAGCGCGCAAGGACTGGGCGGGGGCGGAGAAGGATTTGAACGCCGTGCTGGCCGCCGATCCCAACCGCGTCGACCTGCTGGTGCTGCGCGCCAGCGCCCGTCACGCGCAGGGCCGCAAGGCGGAAGCGCGCGCCGACATCGATCATGCGCTCACGCTCTATCACGATTATCCCGAGGCCCTGGTGGAGCGCGGCGAGATGAAAGGCGAGACGGGCGACACCGCCGGCGCCCTCGCCGACTGGAACCGCGTCCTCGCCGTCGACCCCAACGGCGCCGCCGCCAAAGCCGCCCGCGCGCATATCGCCGAAGTGCAGGCGCCGCCTGCGGCGCACGCGACCAAGCCGTGAAGCGACGCGGCTGCGGCGGCAGCTGACACAAACCAAAAGTGCGATGGCCCGCGATCGCGGGCCTTCCAGGTGTAATTGCGCTGGCGGTAGCACAATGAACATCGCCGCGGACCCTGGAAACTATCCGCGGTCATCGGGATGGCCCGCGGTCGCGGGGCATGACACTGCATCGCTGATGGCAAACATTTCGCCTGCAACATCGATGTCGGCTTCATCGCGTCTTGCGAATATGGCCATTGCCTCTTCCCGCGGCGCCAGCCGCCCCAGCGCCCACGCGGCCATGGCGCGGACGAGGGGGGACGCGTCGTCGAGCAGGCGTTCGGCTTCGGCGGTGAGCGCGGCGTCGCCCGAATTGCCGATGGCGATGAGGACGTTGCGGACGAAACGGTCGCGGCCGATGCGCTTGATGGGCGAGCCGCGGAACAGCGCGCGGAACGCCGCGTCGTCGAGCCGCGCCAGGTCGGCCAGACGCGGCTGCTTCAGCTCGGCGCGGGCATGCAGCCGCGCCTCCCGCGCGGTCACCGCGAACTTGTTCCACGGGCAGACGGCGAGGCAGTCGTCGCAGCCATAGATGCGGTTGCCCATCGCCGCGCGGAATTCGCGCGCGATGTGGCCCTTGTGCTCGATGGTGAGATAGGAGATGCAGCGCCGCGCATCGATCTCGTAGGGGCCCGTGAACGCGGCGGTCGGGCAGGCGTCGAGACAGCGCCGGCAGGCGCCGCAATGATCCGCCTCCGCTTCCTCGGGCGGAAGGTCGAGCGTGGTGAAGATCGAACCCAGGAAAAGCCAGGAGCCGAAATCGCGCGACACCAGGTTGGTGTGCTTGCCCTGCCAGCCCGCGCCGGCGGCCTGTGCCAGCGGCTTTTCCATCACCGGCGCGGTGTCGACGAACACTTTAACCTCGCCGCCATGCGCCGCCACGATTCCGGCCGCCAGCCGCTTGAGCATCGCCTTGATGACGTCGTGATAGTCGTCGCCGCGCGCATAGACGGAGATGGCGCCGCGCCCGGCGGCGATCTCCTCCGTCTCACCGGGCCCGTAATTCACACCGAGGACCACGATGCTCTTCGCGTCGGCCCACAGCACGCGCGGATCGGCGCGGCGCGCGGCATTGGCGGCGAGCCACGCCATGTCGCCATGGCGGCCCTGTTCGAGGAATGCGTCCAGGTTGCCCGGCGCCGCGGGCGGCGCCTCGGCCCTGGCGAAGCGCACCACGTCGAAGCCTTCGGCCAGTGCCGCGGCACGAATGGCCTGGCGCGGGTCAGCCGTCGAGTTCGGCATAGTACGACACCGGCGGCTGGCCGGGCACGCGGTCGGCGAGGAGCGAACGGAAGGAAGGCCGCGACTTCATCTTGACGTACCATTCCGCGGCCAGCGGAAATTCCGCCCACGGCACCTCGCCGAAATAGTCGAGCGCGGAGACGTGGGCTGCGACGGCGAGATCGCCCAGCGTGCATTCGCGCGCCGCGAGATAGCCGTGGCGCTCCGCCGTGTCGCCGAGCACGGAGAGGGTGGCCTTCAGCGCCTCGCGCCCGGCGCGGACCGTCTCCATGTCCGGCGCGCGCCGCGCCGCAGCTCCGGTGAAACGCTGCGACGCCTTCTCATAGACGATGCGGCGGGTCACGGAATCCAGCAGCGGCCCCATTGCCCAGTCGAGCAGGCGGAAGCATTCGGCGCGGGCCGCCGCATCCTCGGGCACCATCGGGTTGTCGGGATAGTTGCCCTCGAGATGGTCGACGATGGCCCACAGGCCCTGGCAGTGCGTGCCGTCGAGGTCGATGAATACCGGCAGATGGGACATCGGGTCTTCCGGCGCCACCGGATCGCAGGCCAGCCGCTTCTCGGCCACCAGCAACCGCGCGAAACGCGAGGGCGGCGAAAGCAGCAGCTGGACCAGGCGACGCATGATTTGGTCAATCTAGTGAAAGCGGGGCCGCAATCCTACCTCTCCCTTGCGGGCCGTCACTTCACGCACCAATCCAGGCCGTCGCTGCGGACCTCGCCGATGCGGCCGAGGATGGTGGACGTGCGCCCGGTCACATAGGGCCCGGGGGCCACGGCCTTCCACTTGTCCGGGTCGGGCAGGATCGCGGCCAGGCGGGCGGACTGGGCGGCGGTCAGCGCCGAGGCGGCTTTGCCGAAATAGCTCTCGGCGGCAGCCTCCGCGCCGTAATTGCCGTGGCCGAAATCGACGACGTTGAGATAGGCGGTGAGGATGCGCTTCTTGGGCCACAAGCCCTCGATCAGCACGGTGAGATAGGCCTCCATCCCCTTGCGCACCCAGCTTCTCGTGTTGACGAGGAACAGGCTGCGGGCGGTCTGCTGGCTGATCGTGCTGGCCCCGCGCAGCGGCATTCCGGGATGGCGCTCGTGCTGGCGGATGACCTGGTGGATTTCCTTCCAGTCGAAGCCGTGATGGATGCAGAAATCCTGGTCTTCCGAGCCGATCACCGCCTGGGCGAGCGTGGGCGCGATGCCGTCATAGGAGCGCCAGGAATAGTGAACCGGATTGAGCGTGACGAGATCGAGCAGCATCTGCGGCGTGCCCGGTATCGGCACGAAGCGGAAGATCAGGATGAGCAGGACGGGGATGGGCACCAGGAAGGCGAAGAGCACCGCCACGACGCGCCGGAACCACGGCTTGCGGTCACCGCTGCCGTGCCAATAGCGGCGCGCCCACCTGCCGGCGGCGCGAAACGGTCTCCCCCAGTCCATGGGGATTGATAGTGCGAGATTGTCTGGCCGCCAGCAAGCGCTCCGGTGACATGCGATATTTGCTCCGCGATCACTCTGCCGCCGCGCGCGTGCCGCTGAGTGGATGGGCGAGGCGGGAGAGCATTTCCTTCGGGATCACCTGGCGGAAGCGCGGCAGTTCGGCGTCCCAATGGGCGAGGAGCTCGGCGGCGAAGACCGAACTGGTCTCGCTGGCGTGCTCATCGACCAGCGCGCGCAGCACGCCTTCCCAATGGGCGGATTCGATGCGCTGGGTGACGACGGTGTCGGTGTTGAGATGCTCGTCGAAGCGGCCGTCGGCGTCGTAGACGAAGGCCATGCCGCCCGTCATCCCCGCGGCGAAATTGTCACCGATGGCGCCAAGGATGGCGACGGTGCCGCCCGTCATGTACTCGCAGCCGTTGGAGCCGCAGCCTTCGATCGCCGCATCGGCGCCGGAATTGCGCACCGCGAAGCGTTCGCCGGCCTGTCCCGCCGCGAACAGCTTTCCCGCCGTGGCGCCGTAGAGAACGGTGTTGCCGATGATGGTGTTGTCGCGGGCGGCGAAGCGTGCGGCGGGCGTGGGCCGCAGCACCAGCGTGGCGCCGGAGAGTCCCTTGCCGACATAATCGTTGGCGTCGCCGAACACTTCGATCTTCAGGCCCTGCACCGCGAAGGCGCCCAGCGACTGGCCGCAGGAACCGCGCAGCCTGAGCGTCAGATGGCCCGGCGGCAGCCCTGTCATCCCCCATTTGCGCACGATGCGCGAGGAGATTCGCGCGCCGATGGTCCGCGAGGTGTTGCGGACATTGTAGGTGAGCTGCATCTTCTCGCCGCCGGACAGGAACGCGGCCGCGTCGGTCTCGATGCGGGCGTCCAGCGTGTCGGGCACCTCGTTGCGGCCTTCGCGGGTCGAGCTGCGCGCATGATGGCCGGGGTCGGCCTGCACGAGCAGCGGATTGAGGTCGAGATCGTCCAGTTCCTCCGCCCCGCGGCTCTTCTGGAAGAGCAGGTCGGTGCGCCCGATCACATCCTCGATCCTGCGGAAGCCGAGCGCGGCGAGAATCTCGCGCACCTCCTCGGCGATGAAGCTGAACAGGTTCACCACCTTCTCCGGCGAGCCGGAGAACTTCTCGCGCAGGGACTCGTTCTGCGTGCACACGCCGACAGGACAGGTGTTCGAATGGCACTGCCGCACCATGATGCAGCCCATCGCCACCAGCGCGGCGGTGCCGATGCCGAATTCCTCCGCGCCCATCATCGCAGCCATCACCACGTCGCGCCCGGTGCGGATGCCGCCGTCGGTGCGCAGCGTCACGCGGTGGCGCAGATTGTTGAGCGTCAGGATCTGGTTGGCCTCCGTCAGCCCCATCTCCCACGGCACGCCGGCATATTTGATCGAGGTCTGCGGGCTCGCGCCGGTGCCGCCATTGTGGCCGGAGATCAGGATCACGTCGGCCTTGGCCTTGGCCACGCCGGCCGCGATGGTGCCGATGCCGGTGGCCGCGACCAGCTTCACGCAGACCCGCGCATCGGGATTGATCTGCTTGAGGTCGTAGATGAGCTGCGCCAGATCCTCGATGGAGTAGATGTCGTGATGCGGCGGCGGCGAGATCAGCATCACGCCGGGCGTGGCGTGCCTGAGCCGCGCGATCATCTCCGTCACCTTGAAGCCGGGAAGCTGGCCGCCTTCGCCGGGCTTGGCGCCCTGGGCCACCTTGATCTCGATCTCGCGGCACTGGTTGAGGTATTCCGCCGTCACGCCGAAGCGGCCCGACGCCACCTGCTTGATGGCGGAGTTGGGATTGTCACCATTGACCTTGGCGTGGAAGCGCGCCGGATCCTCGCCGCCTTCGCCGCTGTCGGATTTGGCGCCGATGCGGTTCATCGCGATGTTCAGCGCCTCGTGCGCCTCGGGCGAGAGCGCTCCAAGACTCATGCCCGGCGTGACGAAGCGCTTGCGGATTTCGGTGATGGATTCGACGTCCTCGAGCGGAATGGCCGTACCGCCGCCGCGCATGTCCATCAGATGGCGCAAGCTCACCGGCGGCAGCGCCCACACGCTATCGGAATATTTCTTGTAGGTCGAATAGGAATCGTTGGCGACCGCGGTCTGTAGCGTGTGGATCAGCGTAGCGGCATGCGCATGGGTCTCCCCGCCGGCGCGCGCCTTGTAGAAGCCGCCGATCGGCAGCGCGATCACGTCCTCGTCGAAGGCGCTGGCGTGCTGGCGGGCGATCTTCCGCGCGATGCCGGAAAGGCCGATGCCGGAGATGCGGCTGGACATGCCGGGCAGGATTTCGGCCACCATGGAGCGCGACAGTCCCACCGCCTCGAAATTGTAGGCTCCGCGATAGGAGGAGACGACCGCGATGCCCATCTTGGACATGATCTTGAGCAGGCCGGCGTTCACCGTGTCCAGATAGCGCTTGACGCAAGGGCCGAGCGCCATCTTGCCGAACAGTCCACGGGCGTGGCGGTCGGCGATGCAGTCCTGCGCCAGATAGGCGTTGACCGTCGTGGCGCCCACGCCGATCAGGACCGCGAAATAGTGCGTGTCCAGGCATTCCGCCGAGCGCACATTGATCGAGGTATAGGTGCGCAGGCCCGAGCGCACCAAATGGGAATGCACCGCGCCGGTGGCAAGGATCATCGGGATGGCGGCGAAATCCGCCGCGATGCGCTCGTCCGTCAGGATCAGGTGATTGTAGCCCTGGCGCACGGCGTCTTCCGCGTCGCTGCGGATGCGCTCGATGGCGCGGGCCAGCGCGCTGGCATCCTTGGGCTCGCCGTCCTTGACGGGGAACACGCAGTCGATCTCGTAGAAGCGGCCCTCCAGATGATCCTTCATGCGCTCGATCATGCCGGTGGAGATCACCGGGCTTTCCAGCACATAGACCTCGGCCTGGGTTTCGTCCTGCGACAGCACGTTGCCGAGATTGCGGAAGCGCGTTTTCAGGCTCATCACCCGCTCTTCGCGCAAGGGATCGATCGGCGGGTTGGTGACTTGCGAGAAGTTCTGGCGGAAGAAGTGCGACAGCGGCCGGTAGCGGTCGGAGAGCACGGCCAGCGGCGTGTCGTCGCCCATCGAGCCCACCGGTTCCTTGCCGTCCTCGACCATGGGATGAAGGATCAGCTCGATGTCCTCCATCGTCATGCCGGCGGCGGACTGGTGCTTGCGCAGCGCATCGCGGTCGTACATCCGCGGCTCGGGGCCGGGGCCGATGATGGGCTCCAGCTCGACGATCTTCTTCGTCCATTCCAGATAGGGTGTTTCGCCGGCGAGCTTGTCCTTGATCGCGCGGTCCTCGTAGAGCTTGCCTTCGTCGAGATCGAGCGCCACCATCTGCCCCGGGCCGACCCGGCCCTTGCGCACGATGCGGCTTTCCTCCAGCACGACAAGGCCCGCCTCCGAGCCCGCGAAGAACAATCCGTCCTCGGTGATGGCGTAGCGCTGCGGACGCAGGCCGTTTCGGTCCATGCCGATGATGGCCCAGCGCCCGTCGGTGGCGGCGATGGCGGCCGGCCCGTCCCATGGTTCCATCACCGCATTGGCGTAGGCATACATCGCGCGGTGGGTCTCCGGCATGGTCGAGGCTTTTTTCGACCATGCTTCCGGGATGAGCAGCGTCTTGGCGAGCGGCGCGCTGCGGCCGGCGCGCACCAGCACCTCGAAGACGTTGTCGAGCGCGGCGGAATCCGAGCCGCCCGGCTGCACGATGGGCTTGATGTCCCCGCCATGCTCGCCGAACAGGGCGGACGCCATCTTGAACTCGTGGTTCTTCATCCAGTTGACGTTGCCCTTCAGCGTGTTGATCTCGCCATTGTGGGCGAGCATGCGGAAGGGCTGTGCCTGGCGCCATGCCGGGAAGGTGTTGGTGGAATAGCGCTGGTGGAAGATCGCGAAGGCGGAGACGAAGCGCTCGTCCTTGAGATCCGGATAGAAGTTGGAGAGCTGTTCGGCCAGGAACATGCCCTTGTAGATCAGCGAGCGCGACGACAGCGAGCAGACGTAGAAATCCTGCACCGCGGCCTCGCGCACCCGCTTCTCGATGCGGCGGCGGCAGAGATAGAGCCGGCGGTCCAGCGCCTCCAGGTCTTCGCTGTCGCCGACATCGAACATGATCTGCTCGATCTCCGGCCGCGTCGCGTTGGCCTTCTCGCCGATGACCGCGACGTCGATAGGTACCTGCCGCCAGCCATAGAGATAGAAGCCGAAGCGCAGGATCTCGCTCTCCACGATGGTTCGGCAGGTCTCCTGCGCGGCATAGTCGGTGCGCGGCAGGAAGATCTGGCCGACCGCGATGCGGCCGGAGCGGAGCTTGTGGCCGGTTCCGGCCACGGCGGCGCGGAAGAAATCCTGCGGCACCTGGAGATGGATGCCCGCGCCGTCGCCGGTCTTGCCATCGGCATCCACCGCGCCGCGGTGCCAGACGGATTTCAGCGCCTCGATGGCGCCGGCCACGACCGCGCGGCGCGGCTTGCCGTCGATCGCTGCGACCAGGCCCACGCCGCACGCCTCGTGCTCCTGGGCGGGCGAATAGGCGTGGGCGTCCTCGAGCTTGCGCGCGTTGGCAAGGAAGCGCGCGACCTCGTGCTCGGCACTCATTCCGCCGCCTCCATCATCGGGCGGCCGGCCTTGGCCTTGAGGTACCCGTGGATGGATGCCGCAGCATCGCGGCCGTCCTTGATGGCCCAGACGACGAGGGAGGCGCCGCGCACGATGTCGCCCGCCGCGAACACGCCGTCCATGGAAGTCGCCAGCGAGCGATCCACCGCCAGCGTGCCGGCGCGCGTCACGCCGAGATCGGGGGCGTGGAGAAGCGCGGGCAAATCCTCGGCGTCGAAGCCCAGCGCCTTGATGACAAGGTCGGCGGCGAAATCCGTGTGCGAGGCCTCGATCTCCTGCGGCGCGCGGCGTCTGCCGGCATCCGGCAGCCCCAGCCGCGCGCGGGCAACCCGCACGCCTTCGGCCTTGGATCTGCCGAGGAACGCCTTGGGCAGCGTCAGCCACTCGAAGATCACGCCTTCTTCCTCGGCGTTGGTCACTTCGCGCAGCGAGCCAGGCATGTTGGCGCGGTCGCGGCGATAGAAGCAGGTGACGGATTTCGCACCCTGGCGGATGGCCGTGCGCACGCAATCCATCGCCGTATCGCCGCCGCCGATCACGGCCACGCGCTTGTTCCTCGCGTCCAGCAATCCGGAATCGAACGCTGGAACCGCGTCGCCCAGGCACTTGCGGTTGGAGGCGATCAGGTAGTCGAGCGCGGCCACCACGCGCTTGAGCTGCACGCCCGGCGCGTCGAGCCCGCGGGCGCGGTAGGTGCCGGTGGCGGCCAGCACCGCATCGTGGCGCGCGCGCAGGTCGGGCAGGGAGGTCACGTCATGGTTGAGCCTGAAGACGATGCCGCCATCGGCGAGCCGCTTCACCCGGCGGGCGACGATCTCTTTCTCCAGCTTGAAATTGGGGATGCCATAGACCAGCAATCCGCCTGCGCGGTCGTGGCGGTCGTAGATCGTGACCTTGTAGCCCCCGGTGCGAAGCTGCTCGGCGGCGGCCAGCCCTGCCGGCCCGGCGCCAACGATCCCGACGGAGGCGTTGAGCAGGCGGCGCGGCTTGAGCGGCCGCACCCAGCCGTTATCCCATGCGGTCTCGGTCAGGAACTTCTCGATTGCGCCGATCGTCACCGTGCCGTGGCCGGATTGTTCGATGACGCAATTGCCTTCGCACAGCCGGTCCTGCGGACAGATGCGGCCGCAGATCTCGGGCATGGAATTGGTGGACTGGGAGATGGCATAAGCCTCCTCCAGCCGGCCCTCGGCGGTCAGCTTCAGCCAGTCAGGAATGTTGTTCTGGAGCGGGCAATGGACCTGGCAGAACGGCACCCCGCATTGCGAGCAGCGCGCCGACTGCTCGGCCGCCTTGGCCGCTGCGTAGCCCGCATAAACCTCCCGGAAGTCGCGCGCCCGCGCGCCCGCGGGCCGCTTTCCGGGCGGATCTTGCGGTCGCTCCACGAATTGCAACATTCGGTCTGCCATATCGACTCCAAAGCAAGTACATTGCCGTCTAGTCGATCCTAGAGACCAAATCGAGCGGCAAGTATCTTATTAGACAATAATATTGTCCTAAAAGCCGTGTGTGATACCGGACTTCGATCAGCCGGGACACGCCGAGAAGTCTATATGTCCGTAATACTGACTTAATTTGCCGTCATCCCGCGAAACCGGGCGTCGTGTTAGGCAGGGGCGATTTCAGGCGATTCAGGCGGGTGGCATGCACGATCTTCTCAACGCGTTCTGGCTCGGCATCGTCGAGGGTCTGACGGAGTTCCTGCCGATTTCCTCGACCGGCCACCTCCTGGTGGCGGAGCGGCTGCTCGGCCTCGATCCGGAGCACTGGGACGTATTCACCGTCGTGATCCAGCTTGGCGCGATCCTCGCGGTGGTCGCGATCTATTGGCGGAAATTCTGGGACGCGCTCATCGGCCTGCCGTCCTCGCCGGACGCGCGGCGCTTCGCGCTCGGCATCATCATCGCCTTCATCCCAGCGGTGATCTTCGGTGTGCTGCTGAACAAATGGATCCAGTCGGTCCTCATGAAGCCGTCACTCGCCCTGCCTGTCATCGCCGCATCGTGGCTGATCGGCGGCATCGTCATTCTCATCCTCGAGCGCCTCGCGCCCAAGCCGCGCTATCTCGACGGCGACAAGCTGCCGCTCTCCAAGGCGCTCCAGATCGGCGTGTTCCAGGTGCTTGCGATCCTGTTTCCCGGCACGTCGCGCTCCGGCGCCACGATCCTGGGCGGCGAGCTGGTGGGCGTCGACCGCAGGGCCGCGACGCTCTTCACCTTCTATCTGGCGGTGCCCACCATGCTGGGTGCGACTGTCTATGATCTCTACAAGAAGGGCGCGGTGCTCACCCAGGGCGAGACGGCGAACATCGCCGTCGGCTTCGTCGTGTCCTTCATCGTCGCGTATTTCGTGATCCGCGCGTTTCTCGAGGTCGTCTCGCGCTACGGCCTGAAACCGTTCGGCTGGTACCGCGTCGCCTCGGGGCTGGCGCTTATCGCGTACCTGGCGCTGCGCTGACGCGCTCGCGCACGCTTTCCTCGAACTGGCCCTTGGGCCGGAAGCGCCACAGGTAAGCCGGCAGCACCGCCTCCAGCGAATCCGGCTCGATGCCGAGGTCGGCAAATCCGAGCGCGCCGGCGTTCACGACATTGTCGGTCTTGAGGAACTTGACCTGGTCCGGCGTCAGCGGCTTGCCGGGCACGAATTGCAGGAAGTAGCTCTTGATCGTGGCCGCCCAGAACGGGATCGGGATCAGCGGCCGCGAGCGCCCGGTCTCGCGCAGGATGATTTCGAGCAGCTGCTTGACCGTGTAGATGCCGGGGCCGCCGAGCTCGTAGCTCTTGCCGCGCGTGGACGGATTGGACGCGCATTTGACGATCGCGTCCGCCACGTCGCCCGCGAACACCGGCTGGAACCGCGTATGCCCGCCGCCGATCAGCGGCAGCACCGGCAGCATTCGCGCCAGCCCCGCGAACTTGTTGAAGAACTGGTCCTCGGGCCCGAACACCAGGGACGGCTTGATGAGCGTGGCGCCGGGAAACTCTTCCCGGAGCGCCAACTCGCCCTGCGCTTTCGAGCGCGCATAGATCGATTCCGATTCCGGGCCGATGTTCATGGTCGAGACGTGGATCAGCGTGCCGACGCCGGCCGCCTTGGCTGCCCGGCCGATGGTGCGCGGCGCCTCGACATGGACGCTCTGGTAGTTCTGCCCCTGCGCCGGATGGAGGATGCCGACGAGATTGATGATCGTGTCCGCGCCACGCGTGGCCGCGGCCACCGCATCGGGATCGGTGACGTCCGCCCGGGTCACCAGGATCTGGCCGACATGGCCCATCGGCGGCAGGTATTGGGCGAGGTTGGGATGGCGCACGCCCACCTTGATCCGCCAGCCCGCATTGGCGAAGGCCCGGACGCAGTAGCGGCCGAGAAGGCCCGAGCCGCCGAAGATCGTGACGAGAGGCTTGCGCATGGCGAATTGCTCAAAGGGGCGACGGACGGTTCATAGCCCACGTACGGAGGAGCGCAAGATGGCACGCGCGCCCACGTCCCTTGCGGCGTAAGCCCGCCATGGACGAAATCCCGGACGGCTGGAACCCCCTTGCGGGTTCCCATTCCGTCCGCTCTGCAGAAGGAGGATACCATGAGCGAATTGATTGCCGCGATCGCGGGCGCCGCGATCGGCGCCCTTGCCACCTTTGCCGTCGCCTTATGGGTGGCGCGCGAGGGCGCCCGGGAACAGCACTACCTGCACACCGACGCGCTCGATGTCTCGATCCTGAAGCTTTACCTGGATCATCCCGACTTCGCGTCGCCCGGGATGACCGCGGCATACAGGACTGCGTTCGGCACGGAAGGCCAGCGCTATTCGGTGTTCGCCTCGCTGACGCACAATTTCCTGGAGACGATCTTCGATCTCTTCTTCGACTTACGGACGCGGACGATCCATCCGCAATGGGAGCGCATCTTCAGCCATCACGCCAAATTGCACCTGGCGTGGCTGCTGCACGAGAAGAACTCCTGCGAGCCGGAATATGTGGACTATGTCCGCCAGCGCTTCGCGGCCGCTCAGGCCTGATCGCGCACATATTTGCGCTCGCCCGTCTCGGGATCGAGCCAGACGGTGACCGGCGCGCCGGTTTCGTCATCGATGAACCGCTCCGGCGTCCGCACCCAGTTGCCGGGCGGCGCTTGTGTCTCGAGCGGCTTGTAGCGGAATCGCTCGAACAGGGTTCCCGCAACGATCAGCACGCCCCAGGCGACGAACACGAACGCCGACGGCACGCCGCCCAGCACGATCGCCGCCACGCCGCCGGCCAGCACCAGCACGCCGATGCCGAGGACGACGCTACGCAGCATTGGCCCCTTCCGGCTCGATGATCGCGGCGGTGCCGTAAGCCACGATCTCGCTCATCGTCTGGCCGACTTCGGAGGAATCGAAGCGCATCATGATGACGGCATTGGCGCCCATCAGCGTCGCATTCTTGACCAGCCGGTCGACCGCCTCGCGGCGGGTCTCCTCCAGGAGCTGGGTGTATTCGTGGATTTCGCCGCCCACGATGGTGCGCAGGCTCGCCACGATGTTGCCGCCCAGTCCGCGCGAGCGCACGACCACGCCGAAGCATTGGCCGAGCGCCTGCTTGGTGCGGTAGCCCGGAATTTTTTCGGTCGTCACGACCAGCATCCCTTGTCCTCCAACGAGTCGCCCGCGATTATGCCCCGCCAAAGGCGGCGGAACATGGGCAATCTGGCGGACGACACATTCGTGACGGAGGCGGGCGGCAGACTTTCCGCCGCGCTTTCGCGCGACTGGGAAATCTGGGGGCCGAACGGAGGCTATGTCTCGGCCATCGCGCTGCGCGCTGCCGGCCGCGTGGCGCCGCCCGACCATCGCCCCGCGACCTATTCCGGGCAGTATCTGTCGGTGGGACAATTTGCGCCCGTCGACATCGAGGCGGAGGCCGTGCGCAAGGGCCGCAACGCCTGGTGCGTCAACGTCGCGCTGTATCAGCAGGGCAAGCGGTTCCTCCAGGCGCAAGTTTGGACGACGAACAAGAGCGACGGGCCGGTGAAGATCGAGCGCAGGATGCCGGACGTGCCGGCGCCAGACGATCTCAAATCCTGGCCGGAGCTCGAGCCGCTGCCTCCGGGCGAGAAGCCGTTTGCCTTCTGGGACAATTTCGAAGGCAAGCCCGCGCGCTATTTCGGCCGCGGCAATCCCGATCCCGCGGGCTCGATCCTGCAGGCCTGGCACCGCTACATCGATTTTCCGCAGGAGCCCGACCCGTTCCTCGACAGCGCCCGTTCCCTGGTGCTCATCGACACGCTGCAATGGCCCGCTTTCAACCGCGGCCTTTCCGAGCGGCCCTCTTATATCGCGCCGAGCCTGGACGTGACGGCATGGTTCCTCGATCTGCCGGGCCGCTCGCGTTGGCTCTTCGCCAACGGCCATGCCGACAGCGCACGCGCCGGCCTGATCCATGGCGGCGTCGACATCTGGAGCGAGGACCGCCGCCTGATCGCGTCGGGCGGCAGCAACATGCTGCATGTGGCGCGGCGCTAGCGGCCGCGCTAGCATCTTGGGCTTCCTGGGGGCTTGCCATGAAAACCATTTTCGCCGCCCTGGCTTGTGCCGTCTGTCTCTGCACGCCGGTTCGTGCCGATGATTTCGTCGCCGCGCCGCATCTGGGCGGAATGGTGCTCGATCAGGATACGCAGGCCGGGAAATATTCGGTGTGGCGCCTGACCGATCTCGCCGGGATCGACGCGGTGCGCACGACCTTGGCGGTGCACCGCCTGGGCGACGACCCGCGCTGGGCGCCCGGTTTCGGCATCACCCTGAGCGCGGGCGATCAAAGCGTGATGTTCCAGCTTGTCAGCCCGACGCGCCAAGCCCCGCTCGAGATCCACCTCTTCCGTTACGATCACGGCAAGCAGGTGGACGACATCCGGTTCAAGACGACGGCCGGCCTGGACGAGAAGCTGGCCGTGTCAGTCGACTGGTCCGCGGCGGGGGTCGTGACCGTCAGGCTCGGCAATGGCGAGACGCAGACGCTCACGCTGGGCGCGCCGGCAACGCAGCTCGATTTCTCCGCTTCGACGGGCGAGGGGGAATACAACCCCCTGAGCATCGGCCATGCCGGCCCCTGAAGCCGTCCTGGCGCCCGGGCATTTGACAGCCAATCCCGCCCCCCATAAACATCCGCCCCTTCATCTGCTGCCCAGATGGCGGAATTGGTAGACGCACTAGTTTCAGGTACTAGCGCTGCAAGGCGTGGAGGTTCGAGTCCTCTTCTGGGCACCATTTGTTCTTTCGCCGACGTTCGCGAGAGACCACCAACCCCGCAAAATCCAATGAAATAGCGACTTTGGCGTTCGCCATCGTTCGCCGTCGCCCTGGGCTACCCGGCCAATTTCTGGGTATTTTATGGGTACGGAGGGGTCAAAAAAGACCCCTGTGGGTACAGATCTTCTTTGCGAGGGAAAGGACGCGATCATGGCTCTGACCGACGTGAAATGTAGGGGCGTAAAGCCCGCGAAATCTCGTCAGAAACTGTCCGATGGGGGTGGCCTGCAGCTCTGGATTCAACCGAATGGTGCCCGGCTCTGGCAGCTCATTTATCGCTACCAAGGCAAGCAGGCACAGATGGCGCTTGGCCCTTATCCTCAGGTCACGCTCCTCGACGCCCGGACCAAACGGGACGAGGTGAAAGGCAAGATCAGGGCGGGCGTCGATCCCGCGGCCGAGAAGCGCCTCGCCGAAGCCATCGAGCACCTCCCTGGGGACACCTTCAAAGAGATAGCCCTCGAATTCATTGCCAAGTGCCGGCGAGACAATTTGGCCGGGCCGACGATGATAAAGAAGGAATGGCTACTAGATTTCGCATATCCAACGCTCGGGGCAAAGCGCGTTTCGGAAATCAAACCGGTTGATGTTCTCAAAGTTGTCCAGGACGTAGAGTTCAAGGGAAACTACGAGACCGCTCGCCGCTTGAAATCGACAATCGGGCAAGTGTGCCGCTACGCCGTGGCTACCTCGCGCGCCGAATTCGATCCGACACCCGTCCTGCGCGGGGCAATCACGCCGCCAAAGGTCACGCCTCGCGCCGCAATAACGGACCCGGAGAAGTTCGGCGGACTGCTCCGCGCCATCGATGGCTTTGATGGGCAGCCAACGACCGTCGCCGCCCTCAAGCTAATGGCGCTACTCTTCCCCCGGCCAGGCGAGTTGCGGTTTGCCGAGTGGGTCGAGTTCGATTTTGACAAAAGGATTTGGACCATACCGGCCGCAAAAACGAAAATGCGGCGCGAACATCGCGTATTTCTTGCACCTCAAGCGATCGAGGTATTGGAAGATCTGCGCAAGATCACGGGTCACCGTAAGCTTCTGTTCCCGAGCTTCCATGGAACTGAAAAGCCGATCTCCGAGAATACCTTGAACACTGCTTTGCGCCGAATGGGATACGGACAAGACGAGATGACATCCCATGGCTTTCGCGCCAGTGCTTCAACGCTGCTCAACGAATCTGGAAAGTGGCACCCGGACGCCATTGAGCGCCAGCTGGCACACGTCGAGTCCAATGACGTGCGCCGGGCCTATTCCCGCGGTTCCTTTTGGGACGAGCGTGTGAGAATGATGCCCTGGTGGGCCGACTACCTCGACCACCTTCGTGAAGGAGCGAAAGTCAGGCAGTTCCGCCAAGCTTCCTAAGCAAGGCACAAGATCGGTTCGCGATGAGATCGGCTATAAGGTTTCTCAACAGTGGAGCTTCGGTTCTGCTGGATCGATAGTGTACGAAACCTAGGGGTATCCAGGAGCGATATCCGGTTGAATGGCCCGAAGCACAAAATTCTCCACACCAGGCTGGTAGAGTTCCCACAGAAAGCGAAGTTCAATGAGAGGCTGCGAGCTGAGGTCCACTCGCAAGTCTACCAGCGCAAAGCTCTCTCTATGCACGATGAGGAGTGCTGCTGACTTTAATTGCTTCAACTCACCACCAGCCTCTTCGCCAGCTTCAATCGCGAGCAACAGCCGCTCGGCCAACGGTTCATTCTCACTCTGCTCGAATGTGGAAATCATCTGATCAACGACCTTTGAATTGTGCAGGACATTGCCGGCAGCAACGCAATTGTTTCCAATCAGCGTGTTTTTGATCGAAGTGATTTTTGCACCATTGAAAAATGCGCATTCTCCACTGACGCTGATTACGCCCAGCTGGCGCCACTTCAAGTCTGGGTCTGATTGTTCGAGCTCACTGATCGCTTTCGCGGGCGACAGGCCTTGTTTAAGAAACTCAAGTATCTTGGGTCCGAGGCGCGGGTCTGTGCGGTGTTGCGTCTGCACTGCGCCGACGTTCGCTTCCGCCCAGATACAACGGTTGCCGACTGCCACGGCCGAAGTGGCGACAACTGCGCCCAACATGCCGGTTTCGGCGCATCGTCCAGCGATCGAGAATGTCATTCTTTCCTTCACTTTCAAGCGACTGCCGTACTGAATACCTGCAGACGGATCGATTTCGACTAGTTTCAGGCAAATTTTCCAGTGTAGTAGATCGCGGGAATGACGGCTAGTGATCACCAGTAAAGAGCTGCGCCATCCACTTCATGGCCTGATAACAACGCAGAGCCCAACACCGACGAAGAGCAATGCAGCGAGTGGAACGATGGCAGGAGGCATACATCACCGGGGGGCAGGGAACCATTGATATATTCTCACGGACTTGGCGCCACCTTGTTTGAGCCAACCCGTCCAAACCGCCTCAAGGTTTCGCCACTCTGCGACCGACAGCCCTTGCCGTGCCTTTCCGTCGGAGCGGCCGACGCCAAACACGACGAGGCTTCGAAGTACCGCTGCATCGTTCGCTGACGGAACCGATCCTGCTCGCCGGCGCACCGCGCAACATCGCCATCGTCAACGGCACGGTCGCGGCAGCGCTCGGATTAGGCCTTCAGCTCTGGATCGCTGGGCTGCTTCTCTGGGTCGTGGGTCATTCGATCGCGGTGTTCGCCGCCAAGCGCGATCCGGACTTCGTGGAAGTCCTCCGCCGTCACCTTCGCCATAAGGCCTATCTCGCATGCTGAACCTCGCCGAGTACCGCAACAAATCCGACCGCCTCGCGGATCATCTGCCTTGGGCAGCGCTCGTTGCACCAGGTGTCGTGCTCAACAAAGACGGCAGCTTCCAGCGCAGCATCCGCTTCCGCGGCCCCGACTTGGAAAGCGCCACGGAGTCCGAACTGGTCGCAGCTTGCGCCCGTATGAACAACGTTCTGCGCCGGCTCGGGTCCGGTTGGGCGCTGTTCTTCGAGGCTGAGCGCTATTCCGCGCCGGGCTATCCGCACTCCGAATTTCCGGATTTCGCGTCCTGGGTCGTCGACGAAGAACGCCGGGCGCAGTTCGAAGACGGCGTGGCGCTGGGCCGCGACGGCAACCAGACCTTTGCGCGCGATCACTTCGAGAACAACTACATCCTGACACTCTTATATATGGCGCCGCCTGATCGCGTCGCGCGGGCAGAGCGCGCCCTGGTCGAAACCGAGGGCGGCGACCAAAAGCGCGACTGGCGTCACGAACTCGAAGGATTCGTCGCGGAGACCAACCGAACGCTGGATCTTCTGGGGCAGATCGTGCCGGAGATCGCGCCGCTCGATGATGGCGAGACGCTGACCTATCTGCACCGCACGGTGTCAATCAAGCGCCATGCCGTGCGCGTACCGGAACAGCCGATCTACTTGGACGCCATCCTGGCCGACCAACCGCTGACCGGCGGCTTGGAGCCCGTACTCGGTTCAAATCACCTGCGCACAATCGCGGTTCTTGGCTTTCCCAACGCGACGCGCCCTGGGCTCATGGACGCGCTCAACCACCTCGACTTCCCATACCGCTGGATGACGCGCTTCATCGCGTTGGACAAGACCGAGGCGACCAAGACCCTCACCAAGCTGCGCCGCCAGTGGTTCAACAAGCGCAAGTCGATCTCGCAGCTTGTTCGTGAGGTGATGCACAACGAGCCGGTCCAGCTTCTCGACTCCGATGCGGACAATAAGGTGGTCGATGCGGACGCCGCGCTTCAGGAGCTCGGCGGCGATCATGTCTCCTATGGGTATCTGACAACGACAGTCACGGTTTTCGACGAGAATCGCATGCGGGTCGAAGAAAAGGTCCGTGCGGTCGAGCGGGTTATCAATGGGCTCGGCTTCACGACCATCCGCGAAAGCCTCAACGCCGTGGAGGCATGGCTGGGCAGTCTTCCGGGGCACGTCTATGCCAATGTTCGTCAGCCGCTGATCCATTCGCTCAATCTCTCCCATCTGATGCCGCTCTCATCGGTATGGGCGGGACCAAAGCGCAACGAGCATCTGGACGGTCCGCCGCTTTTCTACGCGGAGACCAGCGGCTCAACGCCGTTCCGTTTTTCCACCCATGTCGGCGACGTCGGCCACACGTTGATCGTCGGACCGACAGGCGCCGGCAAGTCTGTCCTGCTTTCGCTTATCGCGATGCAATTCCGCCGCTACCCCCAGTCCCAGCTCTATATCTTCGACAAGGGCAATTCGGCGCGCGCGGCGGTGCTCGCCATGAACGGCGCCCATCACGAGCTCGGTTCGGACGGCTCGCTGGCCTTCCAGCCTTTGCGCGATATTGATGACCCCGCCGAACGCAGTTGGGCCGCGGAATGGATCGGCACGCTGCTCGATCATGAGAAAATCGCGCTCACACCCGAGATCAAGGAGACGCTTTGGTCGGCGCTGACCAGCCTCGCGTCGGCGCCGCCATCGGAGCGGACGCTCACCGGCCTGTCCGTTCTTCTGCAGTCGAACGCTCTCAAGTCGGCCCTTCTGACCTACACCCTGGAGGGGCCGTTCGGACGGCTACTTGATGCGGCCGAGGACAGCCTCGCGCTAGCGGATCTACAATGCTTCGAAACCGAGACTCTGTTGCACGAAACCAGCGTCGTGCTGCCGGTGCTCACCTACCTGTTCCACCGGCTGGAGGCGCGGTTCACCGGCCGCCCAACACTTCTCGTCCTCGACGAGGCTTGGGTATTTCTCGACAACCCCCTGTTCGCGGCGCGTATCCGCGAATGGCTGAAGGTCCTGCGCAAGAAGAACGTGTCGGTCGTGTTCGCGACCCAGTCGCTTTCGGACATCGCCAACTCGTCGATCGCGCCGGCCATCATCGAGAGTTGTCCGCAGCGCATCTTCCTTCCAAACGAGCGCGCGATGGAGCCGCAGGGCCACGAAGCCTACGAGCGCTTCGGCCTCAACGACAGGCAGATCGAGTTGATCGCGCGCGCCGTTCCGAAGCGGCAATACTATCTGCAATCCCGTCGCGGCAACCGGCTATTCGAGCTGGGCCTTGGCCCGATCGCTCTCGCTTTCTGCGCGGCGTCGTCGCCCGCCGATCAAGCGTTGATCGAACGCGTCCGCGAGCCGGACGACCCGACATCGTTTGCCGCCCGCTTCCTGGAGGCACGCGGCCTCGATTGGGCAGCATCTCTTCAAGACGACCACCCAACAACTCGACTGGAGGCAGCAGAATGAAATTCCTTCGCACTGTTCTTCTCGCGACGGCATTGACGGTCACGAGTCTGGCACCGGTTCAGGCCCAGTGGGTCGTGTTCGATCCACAGAACTTCGCGCAGAATCTGCTCCAAGCCACGCGCGCGCTGCAGCAGATCAACAACCAGATTCAGTCGCTGCAGAACGAAGCGATGATGCTTCAGAACATGGGGACCAACCTCAAGAACCTGAATGTCTCGCAGCTCGGAAATATGGTCTCGGCGCTCAGCCAGATCAGCACGCTGATGAACCAGGGCCAGGGCATCGCGTTCAACGTGACGGCGACGAACACGGCTTTTACCCAAACCTATCCGCAGTCTTATCCCGCCGGTACCCCGCAATCGACGTTGGCTGCCGACGCGCTGAAGCGCTGGCAGGACGCGATGGCCGCGTTCCAGCAGACACTTCAGGTGCAGGCCGGCGTTGCACAGAATGTCCAGGCGGACACTGCGACGCTGACCACGCTGACAACGGCCTCGCAGGGTGCGGTCGGCAATCTGCAGGTCAGCCAGGCGACGAATCAACTCCTCGCGTTGTCTGTCAAGCAGCAACTCCAGATTCAGAACCTGATGGCGGCGCAGTACCGCGCAACCTCGCTGGATCAAGCGCGCAATGCCGAGTCGGAAGCCCAGGCGCAATCCCAATTCTCAACCTTCCTGGGCAGCAACTCGGCCTATCACTGAGGACATTGCCGTGAACGACCTCAATGTCATCGACCAGTTCATGCAGACCTTCATCCGCTACATCGACAGCGGATTCGGACTCCTGCAAGGCGATGTTGGAGCGCTCACGACGATCCTCATCGGAATCGACATCACCCTTGCAGGCCTCTTCTGGGCGATGGACGGCGAGGCAAACGTCCTCGCCCGGCTCATCAAGAAGGTGCTCTACGTCGGCACCTTCGCGTTTATCCTGAACAATTTCTCGACGCTCTCGATGATCGTCTACAATTCCTTCTCGACGTTGGGATTGCACGCGACCAACAGCGGCCTGACGGCGCAGGATCTTCTCAAGCCCGGCAAGCTCGCGGGCACTGGCTTTCAAGCTGCGTGGCCGCTCCTTCAGCAAGCCGGTTCGCTGATCGGCTTCACATCGTTCTTCAACAACTTCGTCACGATCGTGGTGCTGATTTTTGCGTGGGTCCTGGTCGTACTTTCCTTCTTCATTCTGGCAATCCAGCTTTTCATCACGATCCTCGAATTCAAGCTGACCACGCTAGCGGGTTTCGTGCTGGTGCCGTTCGCCTTGTGGGGCAAAACGGCTTTCCTTGCCGAGCGCGTGCTCGGCAACGTGGTTGCATCCGGCATCAAGGTCATGGTGCTGGCCGTCATTGTCGGCATCGGAACAACATTCTTCAGCCAGTTCGTCGCGGCGCTCCAAGGCCATCCGCCGACCTTGGCGGACGCAATGTCTTTGGCATTGGCGTCGCTTTCTCTCTTCGGCCTCGGCATCTTTGGTCCTGGCATCGCGACCGGACTTGTGTCCGGAGCTCCGCAGCTCGGCGCCGGGGCAGCAATCGGTACGGCCGGTGCCTTTGTGGGTGCCGCCGCTTTGGGCGGCGCCGCCGCCGTCGGCGGTGCGCGCCTGGCGGGCGCGGCTGGAATGGGTGCCATCCGCGCGGGTACGGCGCTCGGCGCCGGGGCTTCGACGGCCTTTCAGATGGGCCAGGCGACTTCGGGTGAAAGTGGTGCCGCGGGTGTCGGCGCCGGCTTGGCCGGAGTCGCGAGGGCAGGCGCCGGAGCGGTCCGGAACGCAGCCAAGAGCGCGGGCCAGCGCTTTGCCTCGACCGTCAGCGACAGTGCTGCGGCCGGCCGGGACGCGACGTTCCGGGCGACCGGTGGAACGCGGACCGGCCGTCCGGCCAATGAGAATTCGACCGCGACCGGCGGCGGAGCCAGCGGGACCGGCGGCACGCCGCCCTGGGCGCGCCGGCTGCGCGGCGAGCAGCGTATGCGCGCCCATGCCCATGCCACAACCCAAGCTATTCGCGACGGCGACCGTCCGGGCGCCCCGGCCAATCCAGACCTCGACCAGCAGGAGCACTAAATGGTTTTCAGACGAGCCCTTCAGCGTTACGGACAACCTGTCGAACCGGAGACGCCATATCAGCGTGCCGGCCAGCTCTGGGACGAGCGGATCGGCTCTGCCAGCGCGCAGGCGAAGAACTGGCGGCTGGTTTCATTCGGTACGCTGGGCCTGGCGCTTCTTCTCGGCGGCGGGATGCTCTGGCAGGCGAGCCAGTCGCGCGTCACACCTTATGTCGTTCAGGTCGACAAGTTCGGCGCCGTGCAAGCCATAGGTCCGGCGATCCAGAACTACTCGCCCACGGATGCGGAGATCGCGTGGTACCTGGGGCGTTTCGTGACGGACGTGCGCTCACTCTCGCTCGATCCCGTCGTCGTCCGTCGCAACTGGTTGGAAGCCTACGACTACGCGACGGATCACGGCGCGATCTTCCTGAACCAGTACGCGCAGGCGAACGATCCGTTCAAAGCGGTCGGTGAGCGCACCGCGTCGGTCCAGATCACCAGCGTCGTGCGCGTGTCCGACGGCTCGTTTCAGGTGAAGTGGATCGAGCAGACCTTCGAGCACGATGCGCTCGCGCGTACCGAACATTGGACCGCAATCCTGTCGGTCGTGACCAAACAGCCCACCACCGCCGAAATCCTCAAGAAGAATCCGCTCGGCCTGTACGTCAACGGCGTGAACTGGTCGCGCGAGCTCGATAGCTGACAAGGAGAACAGCATGAACTTCAAATCCGCAATCATCGTGCCGGCGATCGCTATCGGCCTTTCAGGCTGCGCGAGCGCAAGCTGGCTTCCCTCATTTCTGCAATCCGGTCAGAAGCCGGACTACACGCAAGCGGCAGTCGTTCCCGATCCGCCCGCCGTCGTCCGCACCGTGCAGGTCGTTCAGCCATTGCCGCTTCCCGGACAGCTCCAGCCCAAGCCGCGGCATAGAACGCACGTCGCGCGACCGCCGAAGGCCCGTGTCGATGCGGCCAATCTCGCCGCGCTGCAGGAGCCTGCGAGCGATGGCTACGTCAACGCGATACAGGTTTATCCGTTCGTCGAAGGCGCACTTTATCGGCTTTACGCTGCTCCGCAGGAGGTCAGCGACATCGCGCTCCAACCTGGCGAGACTTTGACGGCGATCTCGGCCGGCGACACGACGCGCTGGGTGGTTGGCGACACGAGCAGCGGCTCGGGCGCCACCAAGCAAGTTCATATTCTCGCCAAACCCTTCGCGGCCAATCTGCGCACCAATCTCATCATCACCACCGACCGCCGCAGCTATCACCTGCAACTGGAGAGCACGGACCGCACCTATATGGCGGCCATCTCCTGGACCTATCCGCAGGAAGGACTCGTCTCGACGAGTGCGGGTGGCGGTCCCGTCCACACTACGGCGGCGGACGTGGTGCCCGCGCTCGATAACCTGCATTTCGGCTATGAGATCAGCGGCGACAATCCGCCGTGGAAACCCTTGCGGGCATTCGACGACGGCGCGCATGTCTACATCGAGTTTCCGCGCGCAATCACTCAGGGCGACGCGCCGCCGCTATTCGTCAAAGGAAGTGGCGGCGCTAGCGACCTCGTGAACTATCGGGTGCGCGGCAACTACTACATCGTCGACCAGCTCTTCGCCGCAGCCGAATTGCGCCTCGGCCAGGACCATCAGCAGGTCGTGCGCATCAAGCACGACGTGCGGACCGCGGACGCGGACAACACGCATCACACGCGCTGAGGACAGCATGACCGATACCACCCTGGGCGCTGGCGGCGCTCCGAAAGTCGATCCCGAAAGCCTGGTCCTGCGCGGCAGCCCGCGCCGCGTGACGCGCTTCAAGCGGCATGTCGTGATCGGTGTCGTCGCGGCACTCGTGATCGGCGTCTGCGCTGCCGCATGGATCGCATTGCGAGCGTCGCCGCTGGCCAAGCCGGCATCCGGCGAGGAGCTCTATAATATCGATCGCAAGCCCAAAGCCGACGGTTTGGCCGCTTTGCCGTCCACCTACGATAAGGTGAAGCCGCCGACGCTCGGTCCGGCGCTTCCGGGCGACCTGGGGCCGGCGGAATTGAGAGCCCGGCACGGCCTCGGCGTCGGAACGGAAGACGACGGCGCGCGTGCTGAGGAGTTGCGGCAGGCTCAATTGGCGCGGCAGGCACGGGAGGGCGGCGTATTCTTTCAGTCGGGTCAGAGCCATACCGGCGACATTGGCGCCGTGCTACCGGCTGCGGCCGGTGTTGTCCCGGGGCTTGATCCAGCGTCCGCGCCCGGCGACCACGTGGCCCTCGATCCAGCCCGCGATCCGGGCGACGTGCAGCGAAAACTCGACTTCGTAAATGCCCACGACGATCGGGCCATCTACAATCCGCATGCGATCCAGGACCCCGTTTCGCCCTATGAGGTGATGGCGGGCACCTTGATATCGGCGAGCCTGATCACGGGTCTGGATTCGGATTTGCCGGGTCTGGTCGTGGGCCAGGTTACGCAGAACGTCTATGACACCGTGACCGGCCGGACGCTGCTTATCCCGCAGGGCTCGCGGCTTATCGGCACCTATGACAGCGTGATCGCCTTCGGTCAGAGCCGGGCGCTCGTCGTCTGGCAGCGGATCATCATGCCGGACGGATCGTCGATCCAGATTGACAACCTGCCGGCAACCGATGCGCAGGGCTATTCCGGTCTCGAGGACGACGTCGACTATCACACCTGGGCGCTCATCAAAGGCGTCGCCATCTCGACTCTTCTGGGCGTGGGCAGCCAGCTATCGTTGAGCGGCCAGAGCGATCTTCTGCTTTCGATCCGCGAGTCCACGCAGGACAGCGTGAACCAGGCCGGACAGCAGCTCACGCAGAAGAATTTGAACATCCAACCCACCATCAAGGTGCGGCCCGGCTGGCCGTTGCGCGTGATCGTTCACAAGGATCTCGTGCTGCGTCCCTATCGCGGCTGACAAGGAGAAGGACATGCCCGAACTGAAACTTGCCAAACTCCCTGACCGCAAGCCGGTCAAGCTCACGATCATGCTGCAGCCCGAGACGAACACCGCGCTGCAAGCCTACGCCGCGGCCTATCGCGAGGCATATGGCGAGGACGAGGAAGTGGCGGAGCTCATCCCCTACATGATCGACAGCTTCCTGTCGGCAGATCGCGGCTTCGCCAAAGTCCGCAAGAACGGAAGCGGCGATACACCACCGGCGGCTCGCCGACCCAGACGGCAACAGCGAGACCAACAGCAGCAGTAATCGCATCAACCAAGGAGACGAAAATGGCAATCATCGGAACATTCACGCCCACCAAGGACGGCGGCTGGACCGGCGCAATCCGCACCTTGACCATCGACGTCAAAGCAAAATTCGTTCCCAACGACAACCGCGAGAACGACCGAGCGCCGGCGTTTCGGATATTTGCCGGCCGATCTGAACTCGGCGCTGCCTGGGCGCAGCGCTCGAATGGCGAGAACCCGCGCGACTATCTCAGCGTCCAGATCGACGACCCGAGCCTGCCCGAGCCGATCTCGGCGGCGATGTTCCATGGAAAGGAAGGCGGGGACGCGCAACTCGTTTGGAACCGACGCAAGGCGGAATAGCTGCCGGCCGCTACCGGCGTCCATGGCGGGCTTACGAGTTCAACGCAGCTTCGAGATGCGCAACCTCGTCGCAGATGGCATTGAACGACGGTATGTCGCCGAAAATCATGCCTGCCATCGCCCGATAGTCGCGCTCCAGCTCGGTGCGCATTTGTGCCGTCGGTAGCAGCGCGAAGCTACCGGGTTTGGCAGTTTCCAAATCGAGGTCGGGGCTGTTGAAGAACATGTTGGCATGTCGCACGCAGTCTGCGCCGAGTCCGACATCGGCGACCATGAGCTTGCCATGATCCGACCGCAGCAGCTGATAGACGTCGTAGTAATGGCGCGAGATACGATGACCACCGCCGCGCAGCGCACCGCGGCGCTCGAACCATCGGCGCAAGCCATGCAGGATAACCACTTTGTCCCAGAAGGTGCGTTCCGCCCCGACCGTTGTGAGTGCCGGAATTGCCAGATCGATGCCGGCGAGATCGTCGGCTACGTAAGGCCGGACAGGCAGAGCACTATGTGGGTCAAGGGCGGATTTCGCGCCCGATTCAATTTTGATGGCCGGCCGCACATAGCCGACGGTTGGCGTGACCGTGGGATACCATACCAGCAGGGTCTGACCGTCGGCATCATCGGGATCGGGTTCGATGCGGCCCGCATCGGAAGACAGTCCACTGCCGGTAAGAAGCGCCTGGAGTTTCGTGGTCAGATCTGAACGCATGTCGCTGTTCACGTAGGCCTGACAGGACGCTTTGATAGCATTGAGTCGATTGCGCCGCTGGCGCCCACTCAGCTTCTCCAAGTCTTCGACGGCGATATTCTGGCCGAGATCATTTCGAAAAACCGTCACGTCGATGTCTTCGGAGAACCGCGAGATCAGGCCGAAGGTTTTAGACAGGGAGGTACCGCCTTTGAACAGGAGGCGCGGTTGACTTGCCGGACGCCCATCGAAGAGGGCTGCCAAGGTCCAGCAGACCCAGAAGTCCTTTTCGACATTCTGCTCCACGGTACCGAGGCGGCGCGCACCGCCAAGAAAGGCGTCACGGCGCTCTTGCTGATCGGCTGAGAGAAAGGTCGCATAGCCTGGGACCATGCGGTTACGCGGCTCTTGGCTTGGACAAACGCCGCGGTCTGCGGGCGAGAAGCGGCGTCAGCAGCGTTTGCATCCAGTCCGGCAAGGTGCGAACGCCTTTGCGCAGATCGGCGACAATGGCGGCGCCCTGTTCGGAGTCGTCGAGAATTGCCGCCAGACGTTTGAGGATTTGGTCCCGGTCTCTGTCGAGCGTGTCGCGCAGCCAATAGAGCGCCTGGACGACGCGCATGGCCGGGCGGCCGGCCCAGTAGAGCTTGGCCGGCGTGGTCAACTTGAAGGTGATCGTCTGATTTCCCAGTCTGATCGGACGCAGCCGTGCGTCTGTATGGACTATGATGCGGGCCGGCACGGCGGTGGTGAAACCGAGATCGTTCGCGGCAGTGAGGCCGTCAATCAACATGCGGGCGGGATCGCGCCGGGCGAGCGCGTCGATGACCTGGCGGGGATCGGAGTTGGTGGGTTTGCCGGTCAGGCGGTTTTGCTGCGGCAGATCGTAAAGGCCTCGCGTGATGCGCCGGATGGTGCCAGCGGCGCACATCCGGGAGAGAGCCAAATCCACCGCGTTGCGGCTACCCAGGCTGAGGAAATCAGTGGCGGTCCAAACGCCAAAGGGCGCCTGCCGCGTCATCCGGGCAAGAATCTTCGATTTGAGATCGCCAGGGGCCTTCATGACAGGAACTCGTATACACTTTTCTGTCTAGCGTCAACAAATATACTGTTAAGCTGCTGATAGGTTTACAATATCCTAGAACCTCAAAATAGCCCTCCGACGACAACGTCATCGCCTCAAACGCGGTCCCACCTCAGCAGGGTATCGTTGGGTTAGGCGTTTCATGGGCTCCGCGACTCACTGGCTGCTTTGAATTTTGCTAGCGAAAATCGGCGTACATAAAGGCGATTTTCTTTCTTCGGATTCCGCGCGACGACTTCTGAGTGGAGATCGAGCGTGAAGGACGTGGCATGAAACCGGACACTAGCGCCTCAGCGACTCCCGCGAGACAGTTCGTTGGTTCAACTGTTCCCTTTGTAGAACGGCCGACATGCACCATCGCGGAAGCTTGTAGTGCTGTCGGATTTGGCAAAACAAAACTTTACGAGCTTATCGATGGCGGGGCCGTCGACAGCATTAGAATTGGCCGACGACGTCTTATTAGGGTGCCCTCCCTGTTGCGACTTCTGGAGTCATCGAGGTAGGGAGCACGGCCAACGGAACGTGCTATTCGGAATACACGGGCAGTGCATTATTTGGAAAAGTGTTTATAGTCGTAGTATGACTACGACCCAGAGCAACAAATTAAATGCGCTCTATATGCGCTTAGAAGCAGGAGCCCCTCTCACGTCAGAGGATTTGGCCGCTTTGGGGATATCGGCGGATCTCGCTGTCCACTACGTCCGGGCAGGCTGGCTCAGCCGGCTAGCCAGAGGCGTTTTTCGCAAGCCCGACGACACCCTGTCCTTGCATCCCAGCCTGCTGCTGTTGCAACGCAGATTTGACGGGCTGCATGTCGGGGGCAAATCCGCCCTCGACTGGTACGGCGTGCGCCATTACGTGTCCCAGCGACCGGTCCTGCATCTCTACGGTTGGTCGGCAGCAAAGCTACCAGCCTGGTTCACAGAACGATTTCCGGCCGCATATCACCGCAAGCGTCTGTTCGACGAAAAGCCCAATGCGTTTCTTCATGTGGGACCGTTTGAGAAACGCGCCGGAGGCCCGCGGGTCTCGGCGCCGGAACGCGCCTTACTAGAGGTGCTGAGCGAAGTTGGCGTGCGCCAGCCTCTGAAAGAAGCGCGCGAGCTGGCCGAGAGCTCCTACAGCGTGCGTGCCGACGTGTTGCGCGGCCTATTGAAGCGCTGCACGAGCGTGAAGACCGTTCGCCTGTGCCTGCAATTGGGCAAGGAGGGTTCGCTTCCTTGGGCGGCGAAGCTCGATCCGACCAAACTTCCTACTGGCAGCAATAGGCCCTGGGTTTCCCGATCGGCCGAAGGCCTGTTGGTGCTCAAGGCGTGAACGAGGTCTATCTCGACTGCTGCGGCAGGATTGAACCAGAACTCTTGCAGGCAAGGATAACGCAATTCTGACCTGATAAAGCACTTCTTAAGTGGTTTAAGATATGCTATATCATGTCAAGAGGTCTGCTATGGCAAAACTAACCCGGTCCCGCAAAGCTCTACCAACGTCAATGCAGAAGGCGATTTCCTTGCTCGGGCGGGACATCGCCACCGCTCGTACACGCCGTCGGATTCCGCAACGGCTATTCGCCCAAAGAATGATGGTCAGCCTGGACACGCTGCAGCGCCTTGAGAAAGGCGATCCCGGCGTGAGCCTGGGTGTTGTTGCCAGCGCGCTGTGGGCTCTTGGCCTTGGTGATCGGCTGAAATCGTTGGTCGCTCCCGACCACGACACTGTAGGAACCACGGAAGAATTGGCCCGGTTGCCACGGCGGGTTCGTCGAGCCACGTCGAATTCGACGCTGGATTTCTGATAGGCGGGGGGAGCAATGCAGCAGCGCACGACCTTCGTCTATGTTCACCTGGCCGACGGACCCGTTCCAGCCGGTCGCCTCGAGATGGTCGAGGACGGGCGCAACAGTCACGCCGTCTTTCAGTATGGGGCACGCTATCTGCAGCGTCCCGACCGTGTCGCGGTCGATCCCGCCGCTCTGCCGCTACCCGATCCGAGTGCCGCGGATCAATCGTTTCGAACCGCTCAGGACTTCGCTCTTTTCAATGGCATCAGGGACGCGGCGCCGGATGGTTGGGGCCGCTATCTCATCGCCAAGGCGGCCGGCGCCGAGCCTCTCGAAGAGTTCGATTATCTGATCGCATCCGGCGATCATCGCGTGGGAGCCTTGGCTTTTGGACCCGATCCAACCAACGGTCCCAAACGGATTGCCCCTTGGGGCGATACCGAGACATCGGACGAGCATCTGAATCTCGCAGCGCTCCTCGAAGCCGCCGAGCGCGTGCAATCCGTCGATCATCTCGATCCGAGCCTCCGCCGGTTCCTGGAAGTGGGCTCGTCACTCGGCGGCGCACGTCCCAAGGCGGCGACCGAACGTGACGGCACACCCTGGATCGCCAAGTTCTCGGCCAAGGAGGATTCCTATCCCGTCTGCCGCGTGGAGCACGCCGCGATGGCGCTCGCGACCGAGTGTGGACTCAATGTTCCCGCGATCGCTTTGGAATCTGTCTTTGGCCGTGACGTTTATCTCATCGAACGGTTCGATCGATTTGTTCGGGACGGACAGCTTCGCCGCCTGCCTTTCGCATCGGCACTGACGATGCTCGAAGCCCAGGAGATTGCAGCCTACCACTATTCGTATCGCGACCTCGCGGATGTCATCCGGCAGTGCGGGACTGAGTCCAAACGCGATTTGCGCGAGTTGTTCCGTCGAATGGTCTTCAATATCCTCGTCTCCAACGACGACGATCATCTCCGCAATCACGCATTCGTTTACGACGGCAAGGGGTGGCGGTTGTCGCCGCTCTATGACGTTGTTCCGCGCCCTCAGGCCGGATCTCACCCCAACCTAATTCTAGGTGTTGGCGACAGGGGCCGCGAGGCAAGCCTGCCGAACGCGCTCACCAGCACTGGTTCGTTTGGATTGAAGAATGATGAAGCGGTCGCGTTGATCGAAGAGTTGCGTGTTCATGTGAAGCGTCGCTGGCGGCCAGCACTTGCGGAAAGCGGGATCGAGGCAGCCGACGCCGAGCGCATGGTCTCCTGCTTCGCAAGAAGTGAGAATGAGGAATGGCAGTTGACGTGAGCGCGGCTTGACCGACATTCAAAAGTTTGAGTTGAACGGAGTCATCGCTGAACTTGAGTATCGAATCTGTCTGTGTAGAATCGGTGCCGCGATGCGGTTATTCGTGGCCGTTCGTACTCGAACTCTGACAGCCGCTTAAATTCTGGGTACAGTCTGGGTACACGAAAAATCGGAATGCCAAAGTTGTTGGTTTTGCTGGGTTAGATGGGTAGGTTCGAGTCCTCTTCTGGCACCATAGAAAATTCACTAAAATCAAATAGTTACAATATAATTTGAGCTTCAAATATTGGTCCGGCCGTATGCGGTCGATTAAGATATGCACCGATTTCAATCGGATCGGTCGTCGCAGAAGCCGCTTCGAGTCCGGAATGCGGGTTCGAAACTGAAACCGATGCCAAATCGCTGAGCGCTCGTCCAGCGCCGTCCTAATCCGCGGAAATCCAGACGCGAGCATCCGCGGCGGCTTGCACGGGAAACACCTTCACGGATCCTGGAAGTATGATCGCAAACAGCGATGTGGCGTGCTTGATCCATTCGACGTCCGTTACTACTGCAATTTTTTCCCAATGGGTCAGTGTCTTGAGTCCGATTTCGGTGTCATCCCATACCGCGGCGGGCGAAATGCCTTCGAAGTCCCTGCCCAATTCGTAGTACAGCCGGATTTTGTCGTGCGCTTTCAGCGCCGCCTCGACGGCAGGTATGCAGACCTCGCGGTAGTCGCGAGCGGTTACGTGGCCTTTCGCGCGCACGGCCAATACGCTTTCGGGAAAGCCCTTGAGAACTTCGAGCATGTTGTCCTCCCGTGTCGTCTATCTGTCGTCCAAGCGTGAGGTGCTCTGGGTCGTGCCACCTGCTCAAGACAATTCGCAGCGAGCGCGTAGCCGCTCCCGCCGCGCGCCGGTTACTGCGCCACCAGGCGGGTGATGTCGGGTTCTTCGCGGCGGCTGAGAAGGGTGCTGAGGAAGTTGTCGCCCCATTCGGCGATGTCGGTCCGGAGCAGGGCCTGCCACAGCGATTGGTGACGGTTGCGGCGCTCTTCCAGCGGCATGGTCAGCGCCCGGCTGATCGCGGTGGCCACGGCTTCGGGGTCGTTGGGGTTGACGGTCAGCGCGGCGGTCAGCTCGGCTGCGGCGCCGGCGAATTCCGACAGCACCAGCACGCCCGGGTCTGTTTCGTCCTGCGCCGCGACGTACTCCTTGGCCACGAGGTTCATGCCGTCGCGCAGCGGCGTGACGACGCCGACGCGCGAGACGCGGAAGAAGCCCGCCAGCTCGTCGCGCGGGTAGGGGCGCGTCACATAGCGGATCGGCGTCCACAGCACGTCGCCATGCGCGCTGTTGATGCGGCCGGATACGGTGTCGAGCTCGCGCTCCATCGCGGCGTATTCGGCGATGGTGGATCGGCTCTTGGGCGTGATCTGGAGGAATTTCACCTTCCCGCGCCAGCCGGGATTGGCGTCGAGGAAACGCGCATAGGCTTCGAGCTTGAGGTCGAGGCCCTTGGAATAGTCCAGCCGGTCCACGCCGGTCACCAGCGTCGGCGCGCCGGCCTTCAGCTCCCTGACGGTCTCGCTTTCCATCGCGTCGCGCGCCATCTTCTGGAACTCGCGCGTCTCGATGCCCACGGGGAACACGCCGATGCGCATGCGACGTCCGCCCGCGCTTTCGCCGAAATGCGGCGAGGTGCCGTTCTCGCTTGCGACATAGCGGGCGAAATTCGCCGCATCCGCGTTGGTCTGGAAGCCGACGAGA
The DNA here is from genome assembly GCA_050728855.1 of Rhizomicrobium sp. Lineage (GTDB taxonomy): Bacteria > Pseudomonadota > Alphaproteobacteria > Micropepsales > Micropepsaceae > Rhizomicrobium. Next base: position 57,316 of record JBOHKI010000005.1, read on the forward strand.
TCGTATTCGGACAAGGCCTTGAGCACGCGGCGGTGTCCCGGCATCGCGGCCAGCATCTCGGGCGGCGGCATCGGGATGTGAAGGAAGAAGCCGATCAGGTTGGAGAAGCCGCGCTCGCGCAAGATTTCCGCCAGCGGGATGAAATGATAGTCGTGCACCCACACCACGTCGTCCGGCTCGAGCAGGCCGGCCAGGAGGTCGGCGAAACGCTCGTTGACCCGCAGGTAGCCGCTCAGATCCTGGCGCGAGAATTCCGCCAGATCGATGCGATAGTGCAGCACCGGCCACAGCACGCGATTGGCGAAGCCGTTGTAATACTCCTCATAGTCGCGGCGCTGGAGGTCGGTGACGACGAAGTCCGTCCCGCCGCCGTTGACGTGGGAGATTTTCACATCCTCGGGATTGTCGACCGCTTCGCCGCTCCAGCCGACCCAGACGCAGCGGTGCTGCTGCATGAACGCCCGCAGCGCGACTTCCAAGCCTCCGGCATGCACACTGCTGTCGTGTGGTATTGCAACCCGGTTGGAGACAAGGAAAATCCGCGACATCTCAGCCCATCAGTCGATTGATAAAATGCGTGAACGAAACTTTCGTTCCCTTATAGGCCGCGCGGGCACCGCAATTCAAAAAGAAAATTTCAAAAAATATCCCGCAACAATCGTGTCTCAAGGCGAACGATTGTTAGGCATCGCGCGGAATATCTTGAGTTAATGTGCGTGAATGCTAGTGAATTTCGAGGCCCTTCATTCCGCCTTCTTCGCGCCACGCTTCCAGGATCTTCACGAACGCGATCGGTCCCGCGCCATAGGGGCCGTTGCGCGTCGCCAGCGCGTTGGGCTTGCCTTCGTTGTTGTAGTAGCCGGGCGTGCATTCCTCGAAGAATTTCTGCCGCAGGATCGCGAGATTCACGATCGTGTCGACCCACTCGTGCTCGGCGGCCTGCGTAGGCTCGACGGTGCGCGCCTGGCCGTCGCGGCAATTGCGGACGATGTAGGCGATGTGCTTGCTCTGCTCGTTCAGCATGTGCGGAAAATTCGCGGTGAAGCCCGATTGCGAATTGCTGACGATGAAGCAGTTGGGAAAGCCGCGGGTGGTCAGCCCGTGCAGCGTCGAAACCCCGCCGCTCCATTTCTCCGTCAGCGTCCGGCCGCCGCGGCCGTAAAGCTCGTAGCCCGAGCGCCGCGTATAGCTGGTGCCGACTTCGAAACCGGTGGCGTAGATCAGGCAATCGAGCCGGTGCTCCTTGCCGTTCGCCATCACGCCATTGGCGGTGATGCGCTCCACGCCGCGCCCGCCGGTGTCGACGAGCGTGACGTTGGGCCGGTTGAAGGCCTCCAGATAGTCGTCGTGGAAGCAGGGCCGCTTGCAGAACTGGTTGTACCAGGGCTTCAGCGCCTCCGCGGTGGTCTTGTCGCGCACCACGGCGTCCACCCGCGCGCGCACCTGCTCCATCTTCTTGAAGTCGGCCAGCTGCATCAGCGTGGCGGCGTCTTCCTGCGGCGCGCCGTCCTTCTGCTGCTTGCGGGCGAGGAACAGGATGTTGCCGATGATGTCGGTCCAGCCGTCGTTGACCAGGTCTTCCTCCTGGAAGCCTCCGGAGACCAGGATATTGAAATTGTCCATGCGCTGCTGCTGCCAGCCCGGCGGCAGCGCTTTCGCCCAGTCCGGATCGGTGGGCTTGTTGGCGCGCACGTCGATGGAGGAGGGCGTACGCTGGAAAACGTAGAGCTGCTTGGCGCCGGCGCCCAGATGCGGCACGCACTGCACCGCGGTTGCGCCCGTGCCGATGATGCCGACGACCTTGTCGTTCAGGCGGCTCAAACCGCCGTTGGAATCTCCGCCGGTGTAATCGTAATCCCAGCGGCTGGTGTGGAAGGAATGGCCCTTGAAGCTCTCCACGCCGGCAATGCCCGGCAGCTTGGGGCGGTGCAGCGGCCCGTTGGCCATCACCACGAAGCGCGCCTTCATCGCGTCGCCGCGGTTGGTGCGCACGATCCAGCGGGCGGAATCCTCGTCCCAGTTCAGCGCCGTCACTTCCGTCTGGAAGCAGGCGTCGCGGTAGAGATCGAATTTCTCGCCGATGGCGCGCGAGTGGCGCAGGATTTCCGGCGCGCGCGAATATTTCTCCACCGGCATGGCGCGGAGCTCTTCCAGCAGCGGCAGGTAGATGTAGGATTCGATGTCGCAGGCCGCGCCCGGATAGCGGTTCCAGTACCAGGTGCCGCCGAAATCGCCGCCTTTCTCGATGATGCGGATGTCGTCGATCCCGGCCTCGCGCAGCCGCGCGCCGGCGAGCAAACCGCCGAAGCCGCCGCCGATGACCACGACTTCCACTTCGTCGTGCAGCGGCGCGCGGGTGACCGGCGCGACATAGGGATCGTCGAGATAGTGCGCGAAGCGGCCCGCGATCTCGACATATTGCTCGTTGCCGTCCTCGCGCAGGCGGCGGTCGCGCTCCGCCCGGTATCTGGCTTTCAGGGCGTCCGGGTCGAATCCCAGATCGGCGGCGTGGGACATGGCACTCTCCAATGGCTGACTATCTGTCAGTATGATGGAGAGCCCGGCGGCAGTTCAACCCTTCGACGGTTCCTTCAAACTTTCCCCAAGGGCATCCAGGTGGGTGCTCATGCACTGGCCCGCACGTCGTCGACCATGCGGTCGAGCGTCTGGCTCCAGCCCATTTCCATGCCGGCCAGCATCTGCGGCGCGATGGCGGCGATCGCGGTGCCCGTCTGCTTGACGTTGACCACGGTCTTGCCGTCACGATCCGCGAAGGTGACGATGGTGTGCGCCTTGAGCAGCGGCGTGTGGTCCTTGTCCAGCGCCGTCGAGGTGAAGACCAGCCGCGCCTGGTCTTCCACTTCGAGGAACTCGCCGGTCATCGGATTCTCGAAGCCCATCCCTTTCATGTGGATGAGGATCTTGCCGCCCTTGCGCGCGTCCCATTCGCAGATGGGATTGGTGAAGCCGTGCGGGCCCCACCAGCGCTTCACATGGACCGGATCGGTCCACACCTTCCACACCAGCGCGCGCGGCGCGTCCAGCGTGCGGCTGAGATCGATGCTGCGCTCTTTCGGCAAGTCGCTCATCTGGGCCTCACATCGCCTTGTTGTGGATGACGATCCATGGCGTGCCGAATTTGTCGTTCACCATGCCGAAGCGGTGGGCGAAGAAGGTCTCCTCCATCGCCATCTGCACCGCGCCGCCTTCGGACAGCGCCTTGAAGATGCGGTCGGCGTCGGCCGGGGAGTCGACGTTCAGCGTCACGCGAAAGCCTTGCGGCTTGGCATACATGCCGGGCGGGGCGTCGGTCGCCTGCATCGACGTGTCGCCCACCGTGAAGCTGGCGTGCATCACCTTGTCCTTCCACTCGGGCGGAAGGTTGCCGCCCGGAGGGGCATTGGAAAACGGCATGACCATCTCGGTCTTTGCCCCCATCACCTTTTCGTAGAACTTGATGGCCTCGGCGCAGTCGCCGTTGAAATGCAGATAGGCGTTGGTATGCATGGCGTGTCCTTTCCGTTGGATTTTTAGTTCTTGACCGGGAACATGTGGAAATAGGGCTCGGCCTCCTTCAGAACGCGCGCGAAGGATGGCCGTGCCTTCAGCCGCGTCAGATAGGCCGCAATGTTCGTCTGCCCGGGAGCAGCGGGCACGACCTTGTCCGCGTAGTAGAGGGCAGGGGCCGCGGCGCAGTCGGCCATGGTGAAGTCCTCGCCCGCGGCCCACTCCACCGAACCCATCACGCCATCGAGCATGGCGTAGGCCGTGCGGATCTGCGTCTTGGCCTGTTCCACGCCGAACGCATCCTTGCCGCCCTCCGGCCTGAGCACGTCGCCCACGATCTTCTGCATGTTGAGGTGGAGGTAGAGGTCGAAGAAACGGTCGCGCATCCTGATCTGGCGCGCGCGTTCGGCATCGCCAAGGGCCACCAGGTCGGTGGATCCCGGATAGTGCTGGCCGAGATATTCGATGATGATGCTCGATTCCGGCACCATCCAGTCGCGCGCCTCGTCCTTAAGCACCGGGAACTTCCCGATAGGCCAGAGCTTCAGGAAATTCTCGCGGTCTGCCGCGTCCTGGAGATTGACCAGCACGGGCTCGAACGCGGTGCCGTTCTCGTAGAGCGCGATCAGCACCTTCCAGCAATAGGACGAGAGCGGGTGGTAATAGAGCTTCAGCGGCATGGCGTCCTCCTTACCGCAGCGTTGCCAGATAGGCGGCGAGCTGGTCGTAGGTGCCGCCGAAGCCCTGGTTCATGGACGGCATCATGGCAATGAAACGGGCGATCTCCGCCGGCGTTGCATTGTGCGGGCCGCCGCGCAAAGTCAGCGTGGTCTTGCCGCCGCTTTCGCTGAAGGTGAGCGTGTTCATCACTTCCAGCGGCCAGTCCGCCGCGAAGGGCGCGCGCACGGTGTTGGCGTCCTTGTCGGAAAAGGAATTGACAAAGACGATCTTCTCGGGCGCGGCGATTTCGCGATAGACGAATTTGCCCCACATCTCGTCGCCGCTGGGCGCGCGCATGCCGTAATGGAAGAGCCCGCCGGGCCGGAAGTCGAGCGTGCCCTTGAGCCACTCGAAACCCTTCGGTCCCCACCATTTGGCCAGGTGCCCGGCCTGGGAATGCACCATCCACAACATGTCGCGCGGCGCATCGAAGACACGCGTGATCACGACTTCCGGGCTGTCACTTTCGGCGGCCATTCTTCTTTCCCTTGCCTTGAAGTTCCTGGAGGTAGTCGCCGAGGCGGTCGAGCCGCTCTTCCCAGAGCCGGCGATATTCCGCGAGCCAGTCGTCGACGTCCTTGAGCGCGCTGGCTTCCAGCCGGCACGGCCGCCACTGCGCCTCCCGTCCGCGCACGATCAGGCCTGCGCGCTCCAGCACCTTCAGGTGCTTGGACACGGCAGGCCCGCTCATGGCGAAGGGTTCCGACAGTTCCGTCACGGTCGTCTCGCCAAGCGCCAGCCGCGCCAGGATCGCCCGGCGGGTGGGATCGGCGAGGGCCGAGAATTTGGCGCTGAGCGGGTCGGGCGGCATCCGTATTGAACCAGTTGGTTAGATAACTGAGTGGTTAGATAGAGCCGGCCGGCCCTCCTGTCAAGCGACATTTGAGGCCGCCGACGGTTGCGCTATAGGGAAACCATGAAAATCAAGCTCCACAAGAACGACCTCCCCGACGGCCTCGATCTCGGGCAATCCGTCGCCATCGACACCGAAACGCTCGGCCTCAATCCCTTCCGCGACCGGCTGTGCCTGGCGCAGCTTTCCGCCGGCGACGGCGTCTGCCACGCGGTGCAGTTCGAGCCCGGGCAATACGCAGCGCCCAATCTCAAAAGGCTGCTCGCCGACCGCAAGGTGACGAAGCTGTTCCATTTCGCGCGCTTCGACATCGCGATGTTCCGCCGCTATCTCGGCGTGATGTGCGCGCCCGTCTATTGCACCAAGATCGCGTCCAAGCTGGTGCGCACCTACACCGACAAGCACGGCCTCAAGGATCTCGTGAAGGAGCTGCTCAACGTCGATCTTTCGAAGGAGCAGCAGAGTTCGGACTGGGGCGCGCCGACGCTGACCGAGAAGCAGCTCGCCTACGCCGCCAACGACGTGGCCTATCTCCACCGCCTGCGCGACGCGCTCGACGCAATGCTGGCGCGCGAAGGCCGAACCGAGATCGCGCGCGCCTGCTTCCAGTTCCTCCCCGCCCGCGCCCAGCTCGACCTCGCCGGCTGGGACGAGGTGGATATTTTCGCGCATTGAGAAATGCCGCCTGCCCTCGAGGGCAGTGTGGTTGTCCACCGTTAAGCCTTTGACATTGTTCGGGTTGAAGGGCACAACCGCGGCCGCCATATTTGGCATGATTTTCGCGTCCCCGGCGGGCTAAACTGACCCGGGGCTGCCCGCTTCAGGGGGAACGGAAGCGGGCATCACAACAACGGGTGTCTCGTCATGCGTTCCGCCGGTCCCGCCCTGCGTTCCGAACCCTCCGGCGACCTCGCGGCCGCGCGGCGCGTGCTGGACTATGCCACCGACGCCATCCGCGCGCTCGGCGCCACGCTGGACGGCGAGTTCACCCGCGCCATCGACACCATCATGGCCACCAGAGGCCGCGTCATCGTCAGCGGCATGGGCAAATCCGGCCATGTCGGGCGCAAGATCGCCGCCACCCTCGCCTCCACCGGCACCCCGGCACAGTTCGTCCATCCCGCCGAGGCGAGCCACGGCGATCTCGGCATGGTCACGCCGGGCGACGTGCTGCTGGCGCTCTCGAATTCCGGCGAGACCCGCGAGCTGTCCGACCTCATCACCTTCGCCAAGCGCTTCTCGATCCCGATCATCGCCATCGCCAGCCGCGCGGATTCCTCGCTGATGCAGGCCGCCGACGTGCCGCTGGTGCTGCCGAAATTCCAGGAGGCCTGCTCCATCGGCATGGCGCCCACCACGTCGACGACGCTGACGCTGGTGCTGGGCGACGCGCTCGCGGTGGCGCTGATGGAGCGCCGCAGCTTCTCCCGCGACCAGTACCGGGAACTTCATCCGGGCGGGGCGCTGGGCAAGGCGCTGGTGCGGGTGTCCGACCTCATGCACGCGGGCGGGGAAATGCCGCTGGTCGCCGCGGATGCCTCGATGCAGGACGTGGTGCTGGAGATGGCGACCAAGCGCTTCGGCTGCGTCGGCATCGTCGACGGCGAGGGCGCGCTGGCCGGCATCATCACCGACGGCGATCTCGCCCGCCACATGGACCGCAAGCTGCTCGACCACAAGCCGGCCGAGATCATGACGCCGGCGCCCAAGACCTTCGCCGCGGACAAGCTCGCCGCCGAGGCGCTCGCCTTCATGAATGCGAAGAAGATCACGCAGCTCTTCGTGCTCGATCCCGAGGCGAAATCCCGCAAGCCGATCGGCATCCTGCACCTGCACGATTGCCTGCGCGCGGGTCTGCAATAGTGGCCGGCCGCGCGCCAGCGCCCGACGCGGCGGCACGGCAGGCGCCGCCCCCCCCCTCGTCGCGCGCCTCCGGCGACTGGGACGCGCGGGCGCGAACGACCGCGCAGGAATCCCTGCGCTACACCCGCTTCGTCACCGTGATGCGGCGCACGCTGCTGATCGCCGCCATCGCCATCCTCGCCGTGGTGCTGGCCTATGCCATGATGCCGCGTCCCCAGAACAAGATCGCCATCGGCATCGACGTGCTCGGCAGCATCACCAACGACCTCACCATGGTGAAGCCCCACCTCACCGGCCTGGACAATGACGGCAATCCCTATGTCGTCACCGCCGACAAGGCCATCCAGGACGCGCACAACACGCGCCGCGCGCGCCTTATCGCCGTCAACGCCGACCTGACGGAGAAGAAGCAGAACACCTGGATCACGCTCAGCGCGCCGTTCGGCGTGCTCGACGCCGACGCCCACACGCTCAAGCTCCAGGGGCCGATCGCGGTCTATTCCGACGACGGCTACGAGTTCCACACCATGGTGGCCAATGTGGACCTCGCGAACGGAATCGTGCGAGGCCCGCGCATGATCGTGGGCCAGGGCCCGACCGGAAACATGCGTGCCGACAGCTTCTGGCTCAACCGCCAGAAGCGGCTGATCGTTCTCAACGGAAACGTCCACATGAAGATTTTTCCCAGCGCGCTGAAGAAGGGAAAGAAGACGCCATGAAGGCCGCCCTCGCGTTCGCCGCCGCCATCCTGCTGAGCGCGGGCGCCCAGGCGCAACAGGCCCAGCAGACGCAGACCTCGGCGCAGTCGCAGCCCGGCCTCGGCTTCGGCAAGCACGATTCCAACCAGCCCATCAATGTGGACGCCGACAGCTTCGAGGGCGATCTCGCCACCAAGGTCGGCACCTACAAGGGCAACGTCATCGTCACCCAGGGCGACATGAAGATGCGGTCCGACAACGTCCGCATCGTGGAAACCGGCGACAAGCCAAGCAAGGTCTTCGCCCATGGCGCCATCGTGATCGATGCGCCCAACGGCACCGCCACCGGCGACGACGGCGTTTATGACCTGAATCTTAAGACCATCACGCTCACCGGAAAAGTCGTGCTGACCAAGGAAAAAAACGTCATGCGCGGCACCAGGCTGGTGATGGACATGAACACCAACATCGCCCATCTGACGGCCGCGGGCATGAAGGGCAATCGCGTCCAGGCCGTGCTCAACCCGAACCAGAAGACCTCCAGCGGCGGCGGCGCGAAAACCACCAAGCCCGGTGGGGGCAAATAGGCTTCACGGTTCCTTAAAGACGGATAGGCACAGTTCTTGCCATGACGAACACGACGACGTCAGAGACAGCTTCCGAAGGCGAGCGCCCGCGCGTGATCGAGGGCAGCCAGGGCCTCGTCGTCACCCGCGTGGGCAAGAGCTTCAAGAAGCGTCCCGTGGTCTGCGCCGTGAGCCTTTCGGTACGGCGCGGCGAAGTCGTCGGCCTTCTCGGCCCCAACGGCGCGGGCAAGACCACCACCTTCTACATGATCACCGGGCTCATTCCGCCGGACTACGGCACCATCGAGCTCGACGGTCACGACGTGACCAGCCTTCCGATGTATCGCCGCGCCCGACTGGGCATCGGCTATCTGCCGCAGGAAGCCTCGATCTTCCGCGGGCTCACGGCCGAGGAGAACATCCGCGCCACCGCCGAGCTGGTCGAGCCCGATCCGGCGCGCGTCGAGGCCATGGTCGAGGAACTGATGGCCGAGTTCGGCGTCGAGCACGTCCGCGACACGCCGGCCATCGCGCTGTCGGGCGGCGAGCGCCGCCGCGTGGAAATCGCCCGCGCGCTGGCCACGCATCCCTCCTACATCCTGCTCGACGAGCCCCTGGCCGGCATCGATCCCATCGCCGTCAACGACATCCGCGATCTCGTGCGCCATCTGAAGGACCGCGGCATCGGCGTGCTCATCACCGACCACAACGTGCGCGACGCGCTCGACATCATCGATCGCGCCTACATCATCCATGAAGGCCAGGTGCTCAAGGAAGGCTCGCCCGACGACATAGTCGGCGACCGCGACGTGCGCCGGGTCTATCTGGGCGAACGGTTCCAGCTGTAGCGGCCATGAGCGGGGCACTGTCATGGCGTTGACGCAAAGGCTGGAAATCCGGCAGGGCCAGTCCCTTGTCATGACTCCCCAGCTCCAGCAGGCCATCAAGCTGCTGCAGCTTTCCAACCTCGAACTGTCCGCCTTCGTCGAGCAGGAGCTGGAGCGCAATCCGCTTCTCGAGCGCGACGAGCGCGACCATTCGCCGGATGAGCGCGCCGAGAAGCCCGATGCCGCGGACGGCGAGGGCGCCGATACCGCGCTCGCCCGCGACGACTTCTCCAAGGCCGAGGACATGGACGCCGAGCGCGACGATGTCTACGCCGAAGGCGATTCCACGTCGGCGCCGCGCGACAGCAAGCTGAGCGACTGGACCAACCTGAAATCCGGCACGCGCTTCGACGGCGACGAGAACGGCCTGGAAGGCACGCTCGCCCGCGACCTGACGCTCAAGGACCACCTGACCGAACAGTTGACCATCGCCGCGCTGGACGGCGCCGAGCGCCTCATCGGGGCCTCGCTGATCGACGCCATCGACGAGGCAGGCTATTGCCGCGCCGATCTGGACGAGACCGCTACGCGCCTGGGCGTCGACCGCGCCGCCATCGAGACGGTGCTGGCCGTGGTGCAGGGCTTCGATCCCTGCGGCGTCGGCGCCCGCGACCTGGCGGAGTGCCTGGCCCTCCAGCTGCGCGAGAAGGACCGCCTCGATCCCTGCATGCAGGTGTTCCTCGCCCATCTCGATCTCGTGGCCAAGCGCGATTTTGCCCAGCTTTCCCAGATCTGCGGCGTCGATGGCGAGGACATCGCCGACATGATCGCGGAGATTCGCGAGCTGACGCCCAAGCCGGGCCTCGCCTTCCTCACCGATGCCGTGCAGACCGTCATTCCGGACGTCTTCGTCAAGGAAGGCGCCGACGGCGGCTGGCATGTCGAGCTCAACACCGACACGCTGCCGCGCCTGCTGATCAACGGCCGCTATCATTCCAAGGTCGCGGCCGGCGCGCGCGACAAGGAAGCAAAGACCTACATCACCGATTGCCTCAACAACGCCAACTGGCTGGTGAAGAGCCTCGACCAGCGCGCCCGCACGATCCTCAAAGTCTCCACCGAGATCGTCCGCCAGCAGGACATGTTCCTCGCCTATGGCGTGCGCCATCTCAGGCCGCTCAATCTGCGCACCATCGCCGACGCAATCGGCATGCACGAGTCGACGGTGAGCCGCGTGACCTCCAACAAATACGTCGCCACCCCTCGCGGGCTCTTCGAGCTGAAATATTTCTTCACCGCCGCGATCCAATCGGTGAACGGCGCGGAGAGCCATTCCGCGGAAGCCGTGCGCGACCGCATCAAGGAGATGATCGCGCGGGAATCGGGTGAGATTCTGTCGGATGATCGAATCGTTTCCCTGCTCACCGCCGACGGAGTCAATATTGCGCGGCGCACCGTGGCGAAGTATCGGGAGGCCATGCGCATCCCTTCTTCGGTGGAGCGGCGCAGGCTGAAACAGGGTGAATGTGCGGGCGTCCACAGCGGTGGATTTGGGCGCTGAAAGTTGCGTTGACAGGGGGTATGAGCGGACCTATAACCCGCCGCCTTTTGCGAACGGGCAGTGCTCGAATACCGGGGGCGGAAGCCTCGCGAACCGAGATATCAACTTGCGCGTTACAAGGTCATGACAGTCCGCGTGTCAGGGAAGCAGATCGAGCTCGGATCCGCGTTTCGCGGCTTTGCGAAGGAGCGGCTGGCCGCGGCGATAGCCAGGCATTTCGACGTCAAGGCCGATGTCCATGCGGTGTTCGGCCATGACGGTCCGCTCGCCCGCGCCGGCTGCACCGCGCATCTGTATTCGGGGGCCGTGCTCACGGCGGAGGGCGAAGGCAAGGACGTGCACCTGGCATTCGATGCCATGCTCGCCCATCTGGAGAAGCAGGTGAGGCGCTACAAGCGGCGCCTCACGAACCATCACGAAAAGACCAGGGCGCGGCCGCGAGCGGTTGCCCGTTCCACGTCCTGAGCTCTGCATCCTGAGTTCCGCATCATAAGTTAGGGGTTGTCATGGAAATCGCCGATCTGCTCGCGCCGGACGCCGTCCTCGCTGCGGTGAAGACGTCCGGCAAGAAGGCGCTGTTGCAGGATCTCGCGGATCGGGCCGCCAGGCTCACCGGTCTTCCCGAGCGGCGGATCTTCGAAACCCTGATCGAGCGCGAGCGGCTGGGTTCCACCGGCATGGGGCAGGGTATCGCCATCCCCCACGGCCGCATCGCGGGGCTCGCCAAGATCGTCGGATTGTTCGCGCGGCTGGAGAGCCCGATCGCCTATGAGGCGATCGACGACCAGCCCGTCGATCTCGTTTTCATGCTGCTGGCGCCAGAAGGCGCCGGCGCCGATCACCTGAAGGCCCTCGCCCGCGTTTCGCGCCTGCTGCGCAACAAGCAGACCTGCGAGAAATTGCGCGCCGCCTCCAAGCCGGAGGTGCTCTACGCGCTCCTCACCGAACCCACCAACGGCGGCGCAAGCTCGCAGGCGGCGTAGGGCGGCTACTCTCAACGCTCCTAATGCACGCTCACCGGCGTGAGCTCGTTCTGCACGGCGGCGCCATAGGCGCTGTCATAAGCGTCGGTGAAGCCCAGCACGGTCCCGTCCACCGCGTGCAGGACATAGAGCTTGACGCCGTCGGGCACCTTGATGCCTTCGGGAATGATGCCCAGGCGGCGGGCTTCGGCGGAGTCGGTCGGCTTGATGTAGGCGAGACGCACGGGCGCGTTGCCGCCGCTCTCGAAGAATTCGTTTCTCGTGGTCATGACTGACCTCCTGTGCTCACGCCCCTCTTGGACGTGGTAATCGCAATGCTGCGGACGACCGGTTCGATCTTGCGCCGCTCAAGCTCCACCGACAGCAGCCCGTTCTCGAGCCGCGCGCCAGTCACTTCGATCCCCTCGGCGAGCACGAAGGCGCGACGGAACTGCCGCGCCGCGATGCCCCGGTGAAGAAACGTCTTGTCCGCGGATTCGGTTTGCTTGCCTGCGATGACAAGCTGGTTTTCCTCGACCGTGACTGCAAGCTCATCGGGCGAAAAACCCGCGACCGCCAGCGTGATGCACAGCCGGTCCTCGCCGGATTCCTCGATATTGTAGGGCGGGTAGCCGTCGGCCGCTGTCTTGGCGGTGCGCTCCAGAAGCCGCTCCAGATGCTCGAAGCCGAGCAGGAAAGGGCTGTTGAAGGCGAAATTCCGTGTCATTTCAAAGCCCTCCTCGAGCGGCTTTGGCGTTCCGGACGGCCCCGGATGGGCGCCGCCTCTAGGTAGAATGTGGGGCTTTTCCCGTCCCAATCAAGCGTCCACCTTTCGTTCAAATCTCCGCCATTGCCGGAACGCTTCCCGGCTTGGCAGAAGGTTCCGTGAGCCAGCCCATCGTGATCCTCGACGACGCCCGCACGGTCGGCCTGCGCCGCTATCGCGCGCCGCGTGCAATCGTCAGCGCCTCGACGCTGGACGCCGTACCTGCCGCGCTCGAGGCTATCGAGGCCGCTCTGCGGCAGGGCCGCCATGCCGCCGGCTACTTCGCCTACGAACTGGGCTACGCGCTGGAGCCACGCCTGGCGCCGCTCATGCCACCCGACCGCGCGCTGCCGCTGCTGTGGTTCGGAATCTTTGATGACGTCGATTTCCCGGATCCGGCGGCGGCGTTCGTCCTCGGCGGCCGCGCCTATGCATCGCCGCTCGTCCCTGAGTGGAACGAAGATGATTATTTCCGGCGCTATGCCCGCGTCCACGCCGCCATCGGCGCGGGCGACATCTACCAGGCCAATCTCAGCTTCCGCGCGCGCTTCCGCTTCGCCGGCGATCCGCTGGCGCTCTACCGGGATTTGCGCGCGCAATCTTCCGCGCCGCATTGCGCGTTCATCGCCGACGGGACGCGCCACATCCTCAGCCTGTCGCCCGAACTGTTCTTCGACCTGGCGGCGGACGGCACGCTCACCGCGCGGCCGATGAAGGGCACTGCGGCCCGGGGCGCGGATGCGCCGTCCGACGCGCTGGCGCGCGCGAGCTTGCGCGAGAATCCGAAGGACCGCGCCGAGAACCTGATGATCGTCGACCTGCTGCGCAACGATCTGGGCCGCGTGGCCGCGATGGGCAGCGTCGCGGTGAAGGAATTGTTCGCGGTGGAGACCTATCCCACCGTCCACCAGATGACCTCGACCGTCACGGCGAAGCTGGCGCCGGGCGCCACGGTGACCGGCGTCGTGCGCGCGCTGTTCCCCTGCGGCTCGGTGACCGGCGCGCCCAAGATCCGCGCGATGGAGATCGTCCGCGAGCTGGAGGCGAGCCCGCGCGGCGCCTATTGCGGCGCCATCGGCCATTTCGCGCCCGACGGCTCGGCGCGCTTCAACGTCGCAATCCGCACGATCACGCTGGCGGGCGAGGCCGGCGAACTCGGCATCGGCGGCGCGGTCGTCCACGATTCCACGGCCGGGGGCGAATATGCCGAGTGCCTCCTGAAGGCGCGGTACTTCATCCAGGCGCGCAGGCCCATCGGCCTGATCGAGACCTTGCGCTGGGACGGCGCATTCGCGCGCCGCGACCTGCACCTCGCCCGCATGGCGCGGTCGGCCGGTGCGCTCGGCCTGGCGTTCGACAGCGGCGCCGCGCTGCGCGCGATGGACGAGAGCGTCGAGGGCGCCACCTCCGCGATGCGCGTGCGGCTGACGCTGGATGAAACGGGCGCGCTCGCCTGCACCGCCATGCCGCTCGGGGAAAATCCGGCCTTCTGGACCTACATCCTGTCGCCGGAGCGCGTGGCGGCGGCGGACGTGCTGCTCCGCCACAAGACCGATTGGCGCGACTTGTACGAGCGCGAGGCCGCGAAGAGCGCCGCCGATGAAGTCGTGTTCCTCAACGACCGCGGCGAGATCGCCGAGGGCACGCGATCCAATGTATTCGTGCGCAAGGACGGCCGCCTGTTCACGCCGCCGCTCTCCTCCGGCGCGCTCGACGGCTGCCTGCGCCGCGAGCTGATCGGGAGCGGTGCGTGCGCGGAGATGGTGCTGATGCCGGAAGACCTGAACGGCGAAGTGCTCCTCGGCAACTCGCTGCGCGGACTGATTGCCGCAAAGAGGCTGGATGCGTGATCGCGGCGTCGCCCGCGGAGAGCTCAGCTCGCCGCCAGCCCGCACAATTCCGTCAGCGTTTCGGGCATCACCCAGCCGCCGATTTCCACCAGGCGGCCATGCGCGGTGTCGTCCTCCAGCGCGTCGGCGAGCGGGTGCCTGGCGATGCGGCGGCGCAAATCGCGCGCGACCCGCGCCACGTCGAATGTCCGCGCATTCGCGATCACCACCACGCCGATGCGTTCCGCGTTCTCGCGGTCGGGCAGCAGGTCGAGGAGATCGTCGAACGCCGTGGGCGGATAGTGACGGCGCAGGATGTGCGCCATCTCATAGGCCGTGCCGCCGATCAGGCTCAGCCCGATAAGGCCGAACAGGCTGGCCAGAACCGGGCGCCTGGCGACTTCCTGCTTCCAGCCGCTCACCGGAACATCCCCTTGATCCGGTCGGCGAGGCGCAACACCAGCGCCAGCATGTTCATCGTGGGGTTGGACGCGCCATAGGTCGGGAACACCGACGTGCCGGCGATGTGCAGGTTGGCGATTCCGTGGACCTGGGAGTTGGCATCCACCACGCCTTTCTTCGGATCGTCATGCATCCGCGTGGTGCCCATGTGATGGTTGCCCCAATCCATCACGCTGAGCCACTCCGCACGCGTCGAATGGTGCAGCTTGATCATGCCGGTGCGCGCGGCAAGCAACTGGCGGCCGAGCTCCGCGAGCGTCTGCCGGTAGCGGGCGAAATCCTCGTCGGAGATGGTCATGGCAAGCTTCAGGCGCGGCATGCCGAGCGGGTCACGCGCGTCCGTCAGCGTCAGCCGCCGCTCCGGATCGGGCGCCAGCTCCATGCCGCAGCCGAGCGTGAAGGCCTTGTAGTTCGCCGCGTCCACGCCCAGCGCCGATGCGGTGGTGGCGATAGCGGCGCGGCCCAGCTCCGTCAGCTGGATCTCCTCCTCGACGGTGGAGAGCGAGCCCAGCACCTGCCGCGCCCCCTTGAACGCGTCCGTCGGCGCCAGCGCGGCGCGGAAGATCGCGCCATCCACTTCGCGCGGCACCTGGTAATAGACCGGCAGGTTGCCGTCGAACACCGCGAGCGTGGCGACGTGGCCCGGGATCGGATGATCGGCGAAGAAGCGTCCGACGAGATCGTTGCCGTTGCCGGCGCCCGCCTTCATCACGTCGTTGGAGGCGAGCATGATGCGCGGGCATTCCACGCCGCCCGCGGCCAGCACCACCTGTTTGGCCGTCACGCGGAACTTGCGCCCCGACAGGGTGGCGACGTCGAGCGTTTCCACGCGGCCGGCATCGGCGGACAATCCGATGCGCGTGACGTTTGCGTAGAGCATCAGCGTCAGGTTCGGCGTCTGCTTCAGCTCGTTGGCGTAGCGCGTGCCGAAATTCGTCGGCAGCACGTCCTCGGTCTGCTTGCTGAACTGGAAATAAGTCGTCTGCACCCCGCCGCCGCCCAGCGGCAGCGCCGGCCCCTGCGCGTCGGTCCAGACGCTGGACTTGTCGTAGATGAAGGGCCCGGCCTCGACGAGCGCCTGCGCGCGCGGATAGTAGGGTTCCAGGACCTCGCGTCCGAAGGGCCATCCCGACCATGGCAGCCAGTCGCGCTTCGTGAAATCGATCGGATCGAGCGGGCGGCACCATCCGCCCCAATGCGTCGTGCTGCCGCCCAGCACGCGCTGGCGCGAGGCGTCGAGCGGAAGATAGCGCACGCCCGTCTCCGCGCCGTCGTAGAGCGCCTGGGTCGCGGCGTTGTATTCGGTGCCGCCCGACTCCAGCAGCAGCACGCGAAACGGCGCCTGGGCGAGGGCGAGCGCCAGCGTGATGCCCGCCGGCCCGCCGCCGATGATGACGAGATCGGTGTCGAGTGTCGTGCGCTGCGGGATGGTCCGGGCGTCGAGGAATGCGCGCAAGATCGGCCTTTCCAATGCCCGCGCGCTCCAGGGCGGGGTTCAAGTTTCGATGTCTAAAGCCGTTTTTTGGCAAATGCACGGCCGGACGGCGATTTTAGGTATTTTTCGAATGCGATGGCCAAAGCAGGATCTGAAAATGCCACATAGGTTCTAAGGCGCCAGGGACGGAATTTGGCTGTGTGGTAGACTTGTCCGGCGTTGTGACGACGAACGCGGTCGCGAAGATCGTCGGTGCATCCGGTATAGTGGCGACCAGGATATTCGACGCCTTGGAGAATGTAGACATATTTCATTTGAATGCTCGCAGGTAACACTCAGGGCTTGCTCCGCCGTAGCTCGCGGACGCAAGCCCGCCTTCGCCCTTCGGGCTACGGCGCGGTCACCTCCGCTCCGCTGTCGCGGAGCGAAGGCGAGTGGAGCCAAGCGGGATCGAACCGCTGACCTCCTGCATGCCATGCAGGCGCTCTCCCAGCTGAGCTATGGCCCCGTACCAGAAGTGCCGCGGCACTGGGGGCCGCGCGCAAACCGCCGAACGCCTAGCGTTCGTCCTTCTCGATGTCGGCGTCGATGATGCCGCTGACGTCGTCTTCGTCTTCCTCGACTTCGGCGAGCAGGCCGTCGTCGGCTTCCTCTTCGTCGTCGGCTTCCTCGATGTCCTCGATGTCGGCCGCTTCGTCGCCTTCGACGACGCTCATGCCGGCTTCGGCGGCTTCGTCCTCGACGGCGGGTGTCTCTTCGTCCTCGTCCTCGTCGTCATCGCTGGCGACGACCACGGGCGCTTCCTCGACCACCGGTTCGGCTTCCGCCTCTTCGGTCTCGGCCTCCTCGGTCTCCTCGTCCTCTTCCTGGTCGACGACGGGCTCGGCCTGCACGGGTTCGGGCTGGCGCGGACGGCGCTGCTTGTAGAGCGACTCCGGCTCGAAGGCGAAATGGCACTTCGGGCATTCGATGGGCCGCTTCTGCAAGTCGTAGAAGCGCGATCCGCAGGACGGGCAGACGCGCTTTATTCCAAGATCAGCCTTGACCAAGATTATCTTTCCCGCGTGAGTATCGGTTTCCGAAGGCCGGGTCGTTTGCCACTTCCGGAAGGCCCTGTCAAAGGCGGAAAATACCCGCATGAACGCCCCAGATTCCCGCCCATTGACCGCCCGGCGCGTGGGGCCCCTGTCGGGAACCGCGATGGTCCCGGGCGACAAGTCGATCTCCCACCGGGCCCTGATCCTGGGCGCGCTGGCCGTGGGCGAAACGAAGGTTTCGGGGCTTCTCGAGGCCGGGGACGTCCTCAACACCGCCCAGGCCATGCGACAGTTCGGCGCCACCGTCACGCGCGAGGCGCCTGGCGCCTGGCGCATCCGGGGCCGGGGCGTGGGCGGATGGGACCGGCCGGAGGGTCCGCTGGATTTCGGCAATTCGGGCACCGGCTCGCGCCTCGTCATGGGCGCGATGGCGACGACGCCGGTCGCGGCCCTGTTCACCGGCGACGCCTCGCTCAGCAGGCGCCCGATGCGGCGCGTCCTCGACCCGCTGACGAAGTTCGGCGCCGCCTACGACAACGCGACCATGCCGCTGACGCTCACCGGCGCCGCACGGCCGATCTGCATCGACACCACGGTCACGGTCGCCTCTGCCCAGGTGAAATCGGCGCTGCTGCTCGCCGCGCTGAACGCGCCCGGCCGCTCGCGCATCGCGCAGACCCCACTCACCCGCGATCACACCGAGAAGATGCTGAAGGCATTCGGCGCGGACATCGCCGTCGAGCCGCTAGGCGAAGGCGAAGCGGTTCTCGTGACCGGCGAGGCCGAACTGAAGCCCTGCGCGGTGGACGTGCCAGGCGATCCGTCCTCGGCCGCGTTCGCGCTGGTGGCGGCGCTGATCGTGCCGCGCTCGGATGTGACGATCCCCGGCGTGCTGCTCAACCCGCGCCGCACCGGCCTGATCGAAACGCTTCTGGAGATGGGCGCAGATATCGCCATCGCCAACCGCCGCGAGAGCGGCGGCGAGGCGGTCGGCGATCTGATCGCGAAGCATTCGAGCTTGCGCGGCGTCGACGTCCCTGCCGCCCGCGCACCGTCGATGATCGACGAATACCCCATCCTCGCCATCGCCGCCGCCTTCGCGGACGGCCGCACGACGATGCGCGGACTGGAAGAGCTGCGCGTGAAGGAGAGTGATCGCCTCGCTGCCATCGTCGCGGGGCTTCAGGCCTGCGGCGTCACCGTTACCGAAACCGAAGACGGCATGACGATCGAAGGCCGAGGCGCCGGCGGCGTCGCGGGCGGCGGGACGGTCGCCACCCATTTGGATCATCGCATCGCCATGAGCTTCCTGGTCTGCGGCATGGCCGCGCGCGATCCCGTCACCGTCGACGACGTCTCGATGATCGCAACAAGCTTCCCGGAGTTCGAGGACCTGATGAAGCATCTGGGCGCCCAGTTCGTGGCGTGAGAAGGAGTTGAATGCAAGGGGAGAGGAAAACTTGAATAGCGTCGTCATCGCCGTCGACGGTACGGCCGCGTCGGGCAAGGGTACGCTGGCGAAGACGCTGGCCGCGCATTTCGGATTCCATCACCTGGATTCCGGTTCGCTCTACCGGCTGGTGGCGCTGGGCGTGATGGACGCGCATGGCGATCCGCGCAGCGAGCGTGACGCGCTTGCCGCCGCACGCGCCATCGATCCGGTCCATGCCGACACCGCGCGCATCCGCTCGGCCGAGATCGGCAGCGCGGCCTCGCTGGTGTCGGTCTTTCCCGCCGTGCGCGCGACGCTTCTGGACTACCAGCGCGCCTTCGCCGCCCGCGCGCCCGGCGCGGTGCTGGACGGCCGCGACATCGGGACGGTGGTTTGCCCGGAGGCCGTGGCAAAATTGTACGTCGACGCCAGCCCCGAGATCCGCGCCCAGCGCCGCTGGCTGGAGCTGAAAAGCCAGGGTTCTGCCCGGGAAGAGGCCGATATCCTCGCCGATATCAGGGAGCGCGACGCCCGCGACAGCAGCCGGACGCTCGCGCCCATGAAGCCGGCCGCCGACGCGGTCTTGCTCGATACGACTCATTTGGATATAGACGCCGCGTTCAAGGCTGCCCTCGCCATCGTGCAACCGAAGGTCGAGGGAGCGCTCAAGGCGCCGCCCCAGGGGTAAAGGAGACCCGGCGGCGCATTTCCGGGCCGGCCCGAACCCGATCCATCCACCTCTCGCCACGCGGGCGCGCGCCCGCATGGAAGACCGTCGCGGCGATCCCGCGATTGGCACGAACGTTTCGACAGGAAAAGACACACATGGCTCGCACTGCCACCGCCGAATCCATTGCCGCCCCCAGCCGCGACGACTTCGCGGCCATGCTCGAGGCCAGCTTCCTCGAGCAATCTCCCGCCGAAGGCTCCGTCATCAAGGGCAAGGTCGTCGCGGTCGAGAACGATTTCGTGGTGGTCGATGTCGGTCTGAAGACCGAAGGCCGCGTGCAGCTGAAGGAATTCTCGATGCCGGGCGTGCCGGCCAGCGTGAAGATCGGCGACGAGGTCGAGGTCTATCTCGAGCGCATCGAGAATGCGATGGGCGAGGCCGTGCTGAGCCGCGACAAGGCGCGCCGCGAAGAGAGCTGGATCCGCCTGGAGAAGGCGTTCAACGACCAGACCCGCGTCACCGGCGTGATCTTCGGCCGCGTCAAGGGCGGCTTCACCGTCGATCTCGACGGCGCGGTCGCGTTCCTGCCCGGTTCGCAGGTCGACGTCCGCCCGATGCGCGATGTCGGCCCGCTGATGAACCAGCCGCAGCCGTTCCAGATTCTGAAAATGGATCGCCGCCGCGGCAATATCGTCGTCTCGCGCCGCGCCGTGCTCGAAGAGCGCCGCGCCGAGGAGCGTTCCTCGCTCGTCGCCTCGCTGAAGGAAGGCCAGGTCGTCGAAGGCGTGGTCAAGAACATCACCGATTACGGCGCCTTCGTCGATCTGGGCGGCGTCGACGGCCTGCTCCATGTGACGGACATCGCCTGGCGCCGCGTGTCGCATCCGACCGAGGTGCTGAACGTCGGCCAGACCGTCACGGTGCAGATCATCAAGATCAATCCCGAGACGCAGCGCATCAGCCTCGGCATGAAGCAGCTGCAGACCGATCCGTGGGAAGGCGTCGCCGCCAAGTATCCGGTGGGCGTGCGCTTCAAGGGCAAGGTCACGAACGTGACGGACTACGGCGCCTTCGTGGAGCTGGAGCCGGGCGTGGAAGGCCTCGTCCACGTCTCGGAGATGAGCTGGGTGAAGAAGAACGTGGCGCCCTCCAAGATCGTGACGCCGGGCTCGGAAGTCGAGGTCCAGGTGCTGGAAGTCGACGCGAACAAGCGCCGCATCAGCCTCGGCCTCAAGCAGACCCAGGACAATCCGTGGGAAGCCTTCGCCAAGTCGCACCCGCCGGGTTCGACGATCGAGGGCGAGATCAAGTCGATCACCGAGTTCGGCCTGTTCGTCGGCCTCGACAGCGACATCGACGGCATGGTGCACCTCTCCGACCTGTCGTGGGACAAGTCCGGCGACGAGGCGGTCAAGGCTTATGAAAAGGGCCAGACCGTGCAGGCCAAGGTGCTCGACGTTGACGCCGAGAAGGAGCGCGTCAGCCTGGGCATCAAGCAGCTCGCCAAGGACCCGATCGAAACCGCGGGCGCCGACGGCGGTGCGCTGCGCAAGAACCAGGTCGTCACCGTGGTCGTCACCGAAGTGAACGATGGCGGCATCGAGGTGAGCCTGGCCGACGGCGTGAAAGCCTTCATCCGCCGCGCCGATCTGAGCCGCGACCGCAACGACCAGCGCCCCGAGCGCTTCCAGGTCGGCAACAAGGTCGACGCCCTGGTCACCCAGATCGACAAGTCGAGCCGCAAGGTCTCGCTGTCGATCAAGGCGCGGGAGATCAGCGAGGAGAAGGAGGCCGTGGCGCAATACGGCTCGTCCGACTCCGGCGCCAGCCTCGGCGACATCCTCGGCGCGGCGCTCAAGAAGCGCACCAAGAAGGACGGAGACGAGGGCGAGGAAGAATAGGCCTCGCAAACCAACGATCGCGGAAAAGGCGCCCCAAAAGGGCGCCTTTTTCATTGCTTGGCCACTGTCTTGTTCTATATACGTTCCAATTGGAGATTATTCGATGCCGAATCGATTTGGAACCGGAGGCACGCATACAGAAGAAAAGCTTCAGAAGCTCGCCGAGTATCTCGAACTCTTCACAACAGTGCTGAAAAAGCAGTCCTTTGAGTTGATCTATTTCGACGCATTTGCCGGTACGCCGTCGATTGATGTCGGAAACGAGGGCGCACCGCTTCTTTTGGTTGACGATGCAGGAATTTTTCTCGAAGGGTCGTCCAAGCGCGCGCTCAAATTTGGCACGCTTTCAGCAAGTACATCTTCGTCGATTGCAAGAGGGCCAACGTTCGAGAGCTTGAGAGTTTGAAGGTCGAATATCCGGAAATTGCCGATCGTATTGAGGTTCGTTATTCGGACGCGAATGAGGAACTGCGTAAGTTCTGTTCCGATTGGCCAAGAAATAGAAGGGCGGTAGTATTTCTCGATCCATTCGGCAACCAGGTCGAGTGGTCGACAATTGAAGCAGTCGCGGCCACACGCGCCATCGATCTTTGGTACTTATTTCCGGCCGGGCTAGGCGTTCACCGTCAGATCAGCAAGGCCGGAGATCATGCAGGACGCGAGGCATCATTGGACAAGTTATTTGGTACTCAGGAGTGGCGCACCGCATTCGTGACAGCGACGGACACCAGCGACCTGTTCGGGTTGCGCATTGAGAAAGCAAGAGTTGCAACACCTGAGTCAATCACAAAGTTCATGATCGAGCGCATGAAACGCATTTTCAAAGGTGGCGTTCTGGATGATTGGCTTCCTTTGGGTGCTCAAGGCAGGCACTCGTATTCGTTGATATTCGCATGCGCCAATCCGAGCGCTAGCAATTTGGCGCTGAAATTGGCAAAAGCAGTGCTCGGGAGAAAGAAGCGTGGCCGGGCTTAGCGACATTGAGTGGACGGCCGCGACCTGGAATCCGGTTTCTGGCTGCAAGATCATCTCGCCGGGTTGCACGAATTGTTACGCCATGCGCATGGCTGCGCGGCTACAGGCCATGGGCCATCCGGCTTACGACGACGTCACGCGCAAAAGCGGCGGGCGGCCGAAATGGACCGGCAACCTGCACCTGAACGAGGCGGCACTGGAAATCCCGATGCGCTGGCGCAAGCCGCGCAAGATTTTCGTCAACTCAATGTCCGATTTGTTCCAGGACGGCGTCCAGGACTCGTTCATTTCGCGCGTTTGGGAAACGATGGCGAGTGCCCGGCAGCACGTTTTTCAGATTCTGACCAAGCGTCCGGAGAACATGTTGCGGGTCCTGGTGGAGAACGGCCTGCCAGTTCTTCCCAATGTTTGGCTGGGCACGTCGGTCGAGTCGGGCGCATTCAAAAATCGCATTTTGGCGTTGCGCAAGGTCCCGGCGCATATCCGCTTCATTTCGTATGAGCCGCTCATTGGTGCGATTGGGCGCGTGAGCATGAAAGACATTCATTGGGTGATTGTCGGAGGTGAATCAGGTCCCGGCTCCAGACCGATGGAAGTGAAATGGGTGGATGAAATCCGTACCCAGGCGAGTGCGCAGAAGGTCGCGTTTTTCTTCAAGCAGTGGGGCGGAGTGAACAAAAAGGCGGCCGGCAGGGTTTACCGAGGCCGTGTTTGGAACGACTACCCAGTCTTCACTGCCATAGCCGATTAATGCAACACTCCTGACAATTCCTGTCAGCAGCCTCGTGTACGGTGCGGACCGTAAATCGCCCGCACATCGAAGGAGGCATCCATGCTCGGTCATCTGCTTGCACTCACCATCTTCGCCGCGGCGTCGGCTGCGTCCGTGCCGGTCAAGCCGCCGCCGATGGATTATGTCGAGTTCAAGGTTCGCGACATCGCGCGCGCCAAGGCGTTCTACGGCGCGATCTTCGGCTGGCAGTTCACCGATTACGGCCCGGGCTACACCAGCTTCACCGACAATGGATTGGGCGGCGGATTCACCACCGACGGCGTGCCCGTGCCCGGCGGGCCGCTGATGGTGTTCCACGTCGACGATCTGGAGGCCACGCTGGCGAAGGCCAGGGCGGCGGGTGCAGCGATCGTCAAGCCGATCTTCGCCTTCCCCGGCGGCCGGCGGTTCGAGTTTCGCGATCCGGACGGCTACGACATCGCCGCCTGGACGCAGGAGTAGCAACGCGCCGCCGCTGGCTCGCGCCACTCGCGCGGGTTGCGCCGCCCGGCAATCCCGCGCGCGAGGCAAGAAATAACGTTCGTGACAACGGCCGGCGCCGCCGGCGCGCGGGCAGCCCGGATGAATGCAACTTGTCCCAAATTAACGCCGCATTATCCCGCCGGGTCTAAGTTGGCGCCGTCCGCCGCCGGGAAGGTGGACGCGTTAAAGAAGCTTTTACCAGGGGTATCGGTGTCCGGAACATCGGCTATCGACATGCACCGCCTGACGCCGCGCACCCTCGCATCGGCGTTCGCGATCGTGCTCGTCTCGTCCTGGGGCTGCATCGCGCTCACCGAGTTCACCGGGCGGATCGCCGCGATCTGGATCACCAACGCCATCGTTCTGGCCTTCCTGCTGCGCCATGAGCGCAAAGCGTGGCCGCATCTGCTGATCGTGGCGAGCGGCGCCAATCTCATCGCCGATCTCGCGGTGGGCGATTCCATCGCCGGCGGCCTGGTCTTCACGCTCGCCAATCTCATCGAGGTGCTCGCGGTCGCCTGGCCGATGCGGCGCTGGAAGCTCGACCGCCAGTTCACCAAGCCGAGCGGACTGCTCGCGTTCTACGCGCTCGCCGGCGGGATCGCGCCCAGCCTCTCCGGGCTCACCGCCGGGATCTATTTCCATCTCGCCGATGGCGCCGACGTCTGGACGGCCATGGGCAACTGGTACTCCGCCGACGCGCTGGGCCTGGTGATCCTCGCCCCGCTGCTCATCACCGTGCGCTTCCGCGACTTCGCGGAGATGTTCGGGCGCGGGCAATGGGCCGTCTCGCTCCAGCTCATCGGGCTGGTCTGCGGCGCGGTCGCGCTGAATTTCGTGTTCCGCGGCTATCCGGTCGCGTTCCTGTTCTTCCCGACGGTGGTGCTGCTCACGTTCCAGCGCGGTTTCGCCGGCGGCGCCATCGGGCTTGCGATCTCCGCCGCCTATCTCGCCGTGCCGGTGCTGATGGGCAACGCCACGGGCGGCCTCAAGGGCCATCCGCTGCGCGAGCAGATCATCATCGTCCAGATCTTCGTGGCCGTGATCGGCTTCTCCGTCACCCTCGTCGGCGCCGCGCTTCAGCAGCGCCGCGGGCTGGAGCGCGGGCTGGCCTCGGCAATCGAGCGCGCCGAGCTGGCGCGCGAGGAAGCGCTCGTGGCGCGCGACGCGGCCGAGCGCGCCAACCGCGCCAAGTCCATGTTCCTCGCCAATATGAGCCACGAGCTGCGCACGCCGCTCAACGCCGTGATCGGTTTCGCCGAGCTCATGCACATCGAGACCTACGGACCGCTGGGCGACCCGCACTACAGCGAATACACCGGCATGATCCAGAGCGCGGGCCGCCACCTGCTCGACCTGATCAACGACATCCTCGACATGTCGAAGATCGAGGCTGGCAAGATGGAGCTGGACCGCGATTCCATCTCGGTCACCGGCCTGATCAACGACTGCCTCTCGCTGATGGGCGAGCGCGCGGTCCAGGGCGGCATCCACCTGACGGCGGACCTGGCCGGCGCGCCGCAGACCTTCGTGGCCGACCGCCGGGCGATGAAGCAGATTCTCCTCAACCTGCTGTCCAACGCCATCAAGTTCACGCCCGAAGGCGGCCGCGTCCAGATCCGCGCCCGCACGATGGGCCAGCGCCTGGTGCTGGCGGTCTGCGACACCGGCGTGGGCATCCCGGGCGACCAGATCTACCGCCTGGGCAACCCCTTCGTGCAGATTCGCGGCAGCGCGGGCTCCACCCAGAACGGCACGGGCCTAGGCCTGGCGCTGGTCCGGGCGCTCACCGAACTCCACAACGGCGCCCTGCGCATCGAGAGTGCCGAGGGCCGGGGCACGACCGTCAGCGTCGAAGTTCCCCTCGTCGAAGCCGCGAGTCTGGCCGCTTAAGCCGTTTTCGACGCACGATGTGCGCTATTCCGCCGCAGACGGGCCTGCGGGATTTTCGCAACGCCAAGCCGAAAAACGTTGCCCTTTCATAGGGTTCCCGATTGACGCGCGCCAGACTCGCTCACTACGTTAACGATGCTGAACAACCTTCGGGATGGCCCTTAAGGGGGCGGGGGATGATCAAATCGGAACTGGTGGCGCGCTTGGCGCAGCGCTATCCGCATCTTTATCACCGTGACGTCGAGCGCATCGTCACGACCGTCCTCGACCAGATCACCAAGGCTCTGGCCGCCGGGCATCGCGTGGAATTGCGCGGCTTCGGCGCCTTTTCGGTGAAGGTGCGGCCGTCGCGCATGGGTCGCAATCCGCGCACCGGCGCGCCCGTTTCGGTTGACGAGAAGCGCGCGCCGTTTTTCCGCACCGGCAAGGAATTGCGCGAAAGGCTCAATGGCGAGCCGCATATGGGCGCCTGATTGCGCCTCTCGACCTACGCCATCGGCATCCCCGCCGCGGCCGTAGCCGCCGTGATCGCCGTCGCCAACCGCCAGGACGTGCTGTTCAGCCTCGACCCTTTCTCGCGCACCGCCCCGGCCATTGCCGTTGAGATTCCGCTTTTCGTGCTGCTGTTCCTGGCGGTGGGCGCGGGCATCCTCGTGGGCTGGCTCGCCAGCGTCGTGACGCGGCTGCGCAAGTGACTTGCCGGCCGCGCGGCCGGGGCGTATGAGCCGGCTCGCGATGGCCAAACCGAGATTCGCAAACCCCGTCTTTGTCGCGCTGGACACGCCGGATTTGGCGAAGGCGCTGTCGATCGCCCGCTCCGTGCGGCCGCATGTGGGCGGGCTCAAGATCGGCCTGGAATTCATCGCCGCCAACGGGCCTGAGGGCGTGCGCCGGATCGTCGAGCTGGGCCTGCCGGTGTTCGCCGACGTCAAATTCCACGACATCCCGAACACCGTCGCCGGCGCCGCGCGCGAGATCGCGAAACTGGGCTGCACGCTGTTCAACGTCCACGCCTCGGGCGGCGCGGCGATGCTGCGCGCGGCGAAAGAGGCGGCGTCGTCCGTCGATCCCGCCGTCAAGCTCATCGCCGTTACCGTGCTCACCAGCATGGGCGACGCCGGTCTGGACGATGTGGGCCAGCACAAGCCCGCGATCGCGCAGGTCGAGCGTCTGGCGCGGCTGGCGGCACGCTGCGGCCTGGACGGCGTGGTGTCCTCGGCGCAGGAGATCGCGACCGTGCGCAAGGCGTGCGGGCCGGACTTTCTGATCGTCACGCCCGGCATCCGCCTCCGCGACGCGGCGCTCGACGACCAGAGCCGCGTGACGACGCCGGCCGATGCCGCCCGCGCCGGCGCCGACATCCTCGTGATCGGCCGCCCCATCACAGCCGCCGCCGATCCCGCCGCCGCGGCGAAAGCGATCGCGGACGAGATCGCGGGCGTCGCCGCCTAGTACAATCCCGGCGCCATCGTCTTCAGGGCGTGCAGCGTCAGCGCGTTGTCGACGAAATCGTTGAGCAGCACGATCAACTGCCCGTCGCCCAGGTTCTTGCGCGCGTTCGCCACGACCCAGGGATAGGTCACCGAATCGAACGCGGCCTTGGTCGACATCAAGGGCGAGCCGGATTTGCTGGCGTTGAACACCGTGCCGGCCTTGCCGACCGAGCTGGCCGTGCCCTGCAATTGCAGCACCGTGTAGTCGTATCCGGCCTGGCCCGATTTCGACATCCTGTTCAGCGCGCCGATGATGTTGGAGGATTTGGTCGTCTCATACACCTCGGGGCTGTAGCTGTCGTATTTCTTCGCCTTCAACGCCTGCGGCGCATCGGTGTCGGGCCCGTAAAGAACGATCAGGCGCTTGCCGCTCCCGATCAGGTCGTTGTAGGACGCCTGCAGATCGCCGCGATCGCCGATCTTGACCGGCGCGCCGTTGACCGCCCGCTGCGCGCCCTTGAGCGTCTCGTCGAGCGTGGCGTAGGACGGCTTCATGCTGTCGGCGGAGAACCCCGCGAAGCCCACGCACACCACGGCGATCTCGGTGGGATGGGCCATCAGCCAGTTGAAGGTCTCGCGCAGGAAATGGTCGTAGACCACGCCGGGGATCGGTCCGTGCTGGTGGAAGATGCCGCCGAGCGGGATGCCGGGCGCGCAGGTGCCGGGACGGAAGTCGAAATAGCGCGCCCCCATGTCGAGCTGCCGCGCGGCCTGGTCCTTCTGGGTCATCGCGAAATTCTGCGCGATCTCCTTGGCGAAGGGTTCGGCCAGCTTGGCGGTGGCGAAGCCGGCCAGGCCGAATATGAATCCGAGAAACGCCGAATTGTGCGCGATCTTGTCCACCGCGCTCATGTCGTACATGCCGGCGTCGTGGGAGCCGGGCAGCACGAAGGTGCGGAACGGCGCGGCCCCGTATTTGGCGTCGCGCCGGGTGAGATCGCCCATCCAGCTCGACACGTCCGGCGTGATGTAGACATAGGACTGGTCGTGGTTGGTGAGTTCGCCGAAGCCCGCGCCGGAATCGTAGAAGCCGTAGGAATAGGCCCAATTGTCCTTGGCGCTGAATTGCGACGGCGTGTTCATCATGTTGGTGGGGCTGTCGTCGTATTTGCCTACCTGCATCGAGCCCGTCAGCGGCGCGATCTCCCAATATTCGCCGCCCAGCTTCACGTCGGATGAGCCGCGCATCTGGTGCGCCTCCCAGCGGAAGCGCCCGCTATGCTCGAAGCGGCCGATGTCCTCGTTGGTGATGTCGGTCTTGTAGGTCTGGAAGGGCATGCCGGCCTTCCAGGCGAAGGCGGTCTTCTTCTTTTTCTTGCCATGGTCGCCGGGCTGCTCGGTGAAAGACGAGAACCCATCCCCGCCCAGCATCGTGTAGAAATCGATGGACTTGCGATACATGTCGACCACGGAAATCCCCCTGCTCGCGACCGGCCGATCTTCGGGCGAAATACTTGATTTGCAAGCGCCCCGCGGGCGATAAGGCGCGCCCATGGCGATCCAGGTCAAAATCTGCGGAATCACGAGCGCCGATGCAGCCGACGCCGCGCTCGCCGCGGCCGCGGATTACGCCGGGCTCGTGTTCTATCCCGCGTCGCCGCGTTTCGTGACGCCGGACCAGGCCGCGTCGCTCGCCGCGCGTCTGCGCGGGCGCACGCGGATCGTGGCGCTGCTGGCCGATGCGGCGGACGATGCCGTCGCCGCGGCCATGGCTGCGGCGAATCCCGACTTCCTCCAGCTGCATGGCAAGGAAACGCCGGAACGCGCCGGAGAAATCCGCGCGCGCTTCGGCAGGCCAGTGATCAAGGTTGTCGCCGTGGCCGATGCGTCCGATCTCGCTGCCGCCGCGTCCTATGAAACCGACATGCTCATGTTCGACGCCAGGGCGCCGTCCGGCGCGGACCGGCCAGGCGGGCTGGGCGCGGCGTTCGACTGGCAATTGCTCCGCGGGCGGAATTTCTCGCGGCCTTGGCTGCTGGCGGGCGGGCTGAACGCGGAGAATGTCGCACGCGCTATCCGCGCCTGCGACGCGCCCGGCGTCGACGTGTCGTCCGGCGTGGAGACGGCGCCGGGCGTCAAGAGCCCGGAGATGATCCGCGCCTTCGCCGCGGCGGCGCGGGGCGCCCACTATGCGAGCGCGTCCGCATGAGCCAGCCGCCGCCCAATTCCTATCGCGAGGGTCCGGATGCGTCCGGTCATTTCGGCGGCTATGGCGGGCGCTTCGTCGCCGAGACGCTGATGCCGCTCGTGCTCGATCTGGAGAAGGCCTATGAGGCGGCGCGCAACGATCCCGCCTTCCATGCCGAGCTGAACGGGTTGCTCACGCACTATGTCGGCCGCCCCAGCGCGCTCTATTTCGCGGCGCGGCTGACGGAGAAGCTGGGCGGCGCGAAGATCTATCTCAAGCGCGAGGACCTCAACCACACCGGCGCGCATAAGATCAACAACTGCCTGGGCCAGATCCTGCTCGCACGCCGCATGGGCAAGACGCGCATCATCGCCGAGACGGGAGCCGGCCAGCACGGCGTCGCCACCGCGACGGTCGCCGCGCGCTTCGGGCTTCCCTGCGTCGTCTACATGGGCGAGGTCGATATCGAGCGCCAGAAGCCCAACGTCTTCCGCATGACGCTCTTGGGCGCGGAAGTGCGCGGCGTCTCCTCCGGCTCGCGCACGCTGAAGGACGCGATGAACGAAGCATTGCGCGACTGGGTCGCCAACGTGGACGACACGTTCTACATCATCGGCTCCGCGGCCGGACCGCATCCCTATCCCGGCATGGTGCGCGATTTCCAATGCGTCATCGGCGAGGAGATAAAGACGCAGATCGTGCAGGCTGAGCAGCGTCTGCCGGACATGGTTGTGGCTTGTGTCGGCGGCGGCTCCAACGCCATCGGCACATTCCATCCCTTCCTCGACGACCGCGACGTGGAGATCCACGGTGTCGAGGCGGCGGGCGAGGGCGTCAACACGCAGCACCACGCCGCCACGCTCACCAAGGGCACGCCCGGCGTGCTGCACGGCGCGCGCTCCTATCTGCTGCAGGACAAGGACGGCCAGGTGCTGGAAGCGCATTCCATCTCCGCGGGTCTCGACTATCCCGGCGTCGGCCCGGAACATTCCTGGCTCAAGGACCAGGGCCGGGTGAAATATTTCTCCGCCACCGACCGCGATGCGATGGAAGCCTTCACCCTGCTCTCCAGGCTCGAAGGCATCATTCCCGCGCTCGAGCCGAGCCACGCGCTGGCCCATGTCATGCGCGTGGCCCCGTCAATGGCGAAGGACAAGATCATCGTCATGACGCTCTCCGGTCGCGGCGACAAGGACGTTTTCACCGCGGCTGCAGCGTTGGGGGAGAGGATATGAGGGACCAGTGCGCTTCCTCCCCCGCTTTGCGGGGGAGGGGGACCGCGTCAGCGGTGGAGGGGGGGTGTGCGGCGGAGCAAGCATGGCTCCGCTCCTCACCCCCCCTCCGTCTGCCGCGCCGTTGGCGCGGCATCCACCTCCTCCGCAATAGCGGGGGAGGAAGCGAGCGCATATGACCCGCATTGCTTCCAGATTCGCGCAACTGAAGACCTCCAACCGCGCCGCATTCATCCCCTTCGTCACCGCAGGCGATCCGGATGCGGAGACGACGGCGGCGATCCTGGCGAAGCTGCCGGGCGCCGGGGCGGACCTGATCGAGCTGGGCGTGCCGTTCTCCGATCCGATGGCGGACGGCCCCGCGGTCCAGGCCTCGTCGCAGCGCGCCTTGAAGTCCGGCATGACGCTGCACAAGGTGCTCGACCTGGTGCGCCAGTTCCGCAAGGCCGATGCGGCGACGCCGATCGTGCTGATGGGCTACTACAATCCGATCCATGCCTATGGCACGGCGCGCTTCGCCAGGGACGCGGGCGCGGCCGACGTGGACGGCCTCATCACCGTCGATCTGCCGCCGGAGGAGGACGAGGTGCTGCGCGCCCCGGCCGCCGCGCATGGCATCGACATCGTGCGCCTCGCCGCGCCGACCAGCGACGACGCGCGCCTCGGCACCATCCTCAACGGCGCCGGCGGATTTCTCTACTACGTCTCCATCGCCGGCGTGACCGGCACCAAGAGCTTCGCGCAGGACGACGTGAAAGCCGCCGTGGCGCGCGTGAAGGCGAGGGCAACGCTGCCCTGCTGCGTCGGCTTCGGCATCCGCACGCCGGAACAGGCGGCCGGCATCGCGCGCTTCGCCGACGGCGCCGTGGTGGGCTCCGCCATCGTCACGCGCCTGGCGGAAACCAAAAGTGTCGAAAATGTGGTCGGTTTCTGCCGGGAACTGGCGGAAGCCGTGCACGGCGCGCGCGGCTAGGGTAGAATACCGCCATGAACTGGATCGCCAATTTCGTCCGCCCCCGGATCAAATCCCTGATGAACGGGCGCGACACGCCCGAGAACCTGTGGCGCAAATGCCCCTCGTGCGGCGAGATGATCTTCCATCGCGACCTGATCGCGGCGCAGAACGTCTGCCCGCAATGCGGCTATCACATGCGTATCGGGCCGCAGGAGCGCTTCGCCTCGATCTTCGACGCCGGCGTCTTCGAGGAGATGCCGCCGCCCGACGTGCCGGCCGATCCGCTGCGCTTCCGCGACGAGCGCAAATACGCCGACCGCATGAAGGATGCCCGCTCCAAGACCGGCCGCAACGAGGCGATCACCGCCGCGCGCGGCACGCTGGACGGCATGCCGGTGATGATCGCGGTGCAGCCGTTCGACTTCCTCGGCGGCAGCCTCGGCATGGCGGTGGGCGAGACGCTGGTCATCGCCATCCAGGCCGCGGTGGACGAGAAGCGCCCGTTCATCCTGTTCGTGTCCTCCGGCGGCGCGCGCATGCAGGAAGGCATCCTTTCGCTCATGCAGATGCCGCGCGTGACCATCGGCGTGGACATGCTGCGCGAGGCGGGGCTGCCCTACATCGTCGTGCTCACCGATCCCACCACGGGCGGCGTCAGCGCCTCCTACGCCATGCTCGGCGACGTGCAGATCGCCGAGCCCGGCGCGCTCATCGGTTTCACCGGCCAGCGCGTCATCGAGCAGACCATCCGCGAGCGCCTGCCCGAAGGCTTCCAGCGCGCGGAATACCTCCTCGACCACGGCATGGTCGACATGGTCGTGCACCGCCACGACCTGCGCGACACGCTGTCGAAGCTGATCCATCTGATGATGCGCAAGACGCGCCCGCGCACCCGGCTCGCGCCGCCCGTGATCAGCGCCAATGCGACGCGGCCGGTTCCCGCCGCGCCCGCCGCCCCGAAGCCCGCGGGCAATCCATGAGCGTCGCGGCCCCGGCAACGGCCGCGATCCTCGAACGGCTTCTCACGCTGCATCCCAAGCGGATCGACCTGGTGCTCGACCGCATCGAGCGCCTGCTGGCCGCGCTCGGTTCGCCGGAAAAATCGCTGCCGCCCGTCATCCACGTCGCCGGCACCAACGGCAAGGGCTCCACCTGCGCCTTCGCCCGCGCCATGCTGGAGGCGCAGGGATTGCGCGTGCATGTCTACACCTCGCCGCATCTGGTGCATTTCCACGAGCGCATCCGGCTGGCCGGCGGCATCATCTCGGAGGAAGAACTCGCCGCGACGCTCGACGATTGCGAGCGCGCCAATGCCGGCGCTCCGATCACCTTCTTCGAGATCACCACGGCCGCGGCGCTGCTCGCCTTCTCGCGCCACCCCGCCGACGCGCTGGTGCTCGAGGTCGGCCTCGGCGGCAAATACGACGCCACCAATGTGATCGCCAAGCCGGCCGTCAGCGTCATCACGCCGGTCGATCTCGACCATCAGGAATTCCTCGGCGGCACGCTCTCCGGCATCGCCGCCGAGAAGGCGGGCATCATCAAGAAGGGCGCGCCCGTCGTGGCCGGTCCGCAGCGCGACGAGGCGCGCGCCATCATCGCGCGGCGCGCCGACGCGCTGTCGGCGCCCGCCTGGTTCTTCGGCGAGGATTTCTTCGCCCATACCGAACACGGCCGCGTCGTCTATACCGACGACCAGGGCCTGCTCGACCTGCCGATGCCGCGCCTGGTGGGCGCGCACCAGATCGAGAACGCCGCCACAGCCATCGCCGCGCTGCGCCACGCCGGCCGCGGCTGGGCGCGCGAGGGCGCGGTCGAGATCGGCATGCGCAGCGTCGAATGGCCGGCGCGGCTGCAGCGCCTCGCCAAGGGTCCGCTGGTCGCGCTGGCGCCGCCGGGAAGCGAAGTCTGGCTCGACGGCGGGCACAATCCGCACGGCGCGCTCGCCGTCGCCCGCGCCATGGCCGATTTCGAGGAACGCGTGCCGCGCCCGCTCTATCTCATCTGCGGCATGCTGAAGACGAAGGATTCCGAAGGCTTCCTCGCGCCGTTCCGTGGGCTCGCCCGTCATGTCACCACCGTCGCGATCGCGGGCGAGGAGGCGACGCGCGGCGCCGGGGAGCTCTACGACATGGCGCGCCGCCTCGGCTTCGACGCCAGCCCGGCCGACGACCTCGACGACGCCATGATGCAGGTCGATGCCTGGGCCCGCGGCCGCCCGGGCGACGGCGCCCCCCGCATCCTCATCTGCGGCTCGCTCTATCTGGCGGGCAAGGTGCTGGCGGAGAATTCGTGACCGCCGACGGCCTCACGGGAATCTGGCATGGCCTCTACACCTATCCGAGCCGCGGCACGCGCGTGCTCTTCGACGCGACGCTGATCGAAAGCGGTTGGCTGACCGGTTCGACGCACGAGATCTGCGCGACGGGCGCGTTCAAGGGCCGCACGATCTGCGCGACGCTCGAGGGCAGTCGTGCTGGAAACGCCGTCCGTTTCGACAAGACTTACGATCCCGGAATCCCCGGATACACCGCGACTATCGCCTATGGCGGCGTTCTGTCAGCGGATGCCACCGAGATCGAAGGCAGTTGGACGGTTTCGGCGAACTGGGGTGGCAAATTCCTGATGCTCCGCTCGACGGGCAAAAAGCAGGCGGTCGATGCAAAGGCGTTTGCGCGGATTTAGGGGCTTCGGCGCGGGCTTGCGCTTTGCGTTTTCGCAACGGAAGCTGGGCGTGCCCTTCCAGGACCCCGCTTGCCATGCTGAAGCTCGCCGCCGCTCTTCTGCTCGTCACCCAGCTCGGCAATGCCGCGCCGGCCCCCAATCCCAATCTCGACGCCTCGCCGCCGCCCGCGGCGCCGCAGCCGCAGATCACCCAGCCGGGGCCGGCGACCGACATGCAGTTCCAGCACGGCGCGGTCGACCCGCGCGGCACGGATGCCCAGCCGCTCGCGGTGCGCGTGGTATCGATGCCCGCGCCGCCGCCTGCGGCGGAGACCTCGCAACCTTCGCCCGCGCCCCCGGCGGGACCGGACTGGTTTGGCGACGCGCTGGGCGTGATCGAGCTTCTGCTGTTGGGGGCGTTGGTCTTTTTCGTGAAGCAGGGCGCGGACGCCCTGCGCCACGCCGCAATGGCGCTGGAGCGCGGCGATACTGCGCCATGAGCCGCGCCGCCCTCATCCTGACGCTCGGCCTGTTGCTGACGGGCGCGGCGCAGGCCGAAACGATCGATGTCTATGACGACCATGGCGGCATCGTCGCGGATTACGATGCGCATTGGTCCGAACTCGCCGCGCGCGGCGTTGACGTGCGCATCGTGGGGCCGTGCCAGTCGGCCTGCACCGTGCTGCTCGGCCACATCCCGCGCGAGCGCATCTGCGTCATGCCCGAGGCGCGCTTCGGGTTCCACCTCGCGAAATTTCCCAATGCGACGCGCCTGCTGTGGAACGCCTATGACGGCGACATCCGCGGCTGGATAGAGGCCCATGGCGGCCTGACGCACGACTTCATCTGGATGGCCGCGCCCGACACGTATCGCTACTTCCGAAAATGCTGAGTACCGTCAGCTTCCGCGGCTGACTTCGCCGCCGCCGTTCACCGCTTCGGTGACTTCCGGGCTGCCCCAATAGGTGATGTGGCCGCCGCCATCGACCGCGGCGGTCAGGTGCTTCTCCGCGCGCAATTCGATATGGCCGCCGCCTTCCACGGCCGCGGTCGCGTTGTCGGCGTCGATGGAGCGCAGATCGACATGGCCGCCGCCTTCGATGGCCGCGGTCACCGCGTGCTGGCCGGGGAAGGCGCCCGCGGTCTCGATATGGCCGCCGCCGGAAATCGCCACCGCGGCGATGCTGGGAGTCTCGATCACGATCTCCAGGTCGTAATGCTGCGGGCAGTTCTCGTTGCAGGCGTCGATCTTGAGCTTGCGGGGCTGGAGCATCTCCGTGCCGATGCGGGTGTACTGCGTGCTGCCTTTCACGATGGTCACGCGCTGGACGTCGCCATGCTTGATCGTGACATGGCCGCCGCCTTCGAGCTCGACGGAATCGAAGGCGGGCGTGGGCACCACGGTCTGGGCGCAGGCGGGGGCGGCGAGGGCCGCGAGCGCGGCGGAGGCGAGAAGAAAGCGGATCATGGTCTGGCTCCCTTGGGGGTAAGCCGAATGTAGGGCGCTCCCACTAGTTTTCACGCATTGCGCAACCGCGACCGGGACATGCGCGCCCGTGCTGGGTGGCGAAAATGCAAAGCGCGCGACCCTTCGGCCGCGCGCTTGGGATTTTCCCCGATCGAGGCCGGCGACGCGGCCGGCGCCTCAGGTTCAGCCGATCTTGCGATCCGCGCCCTGATCGGCGATCGAGCTTTCGATCCATTCCTTGATCTTGGATTTGGGCAGCGCGCCGACCTTGGTGGCAGCCACCTGGCCCTGGCTGAAGATCATCAGCGTCGGCACGCCGCGCACGCCATAGCGCTGAGGCACGCCGGGGTTCTCGTCGATGTTGATCTTGGCGACCGTCACGCGCTCGCCCATCTCGGTCGCCAGTTCCTCCAGCGCCGGGGCGATCATCTTGCAGGGGCTGCACCACTCCGCCCAGAAATCCACCACGACCGGCTTCTTGGAATTGAGGACGTCGGCCTGGAACGAAGAGTCGGATACCTTCACGGGGGACATGGACATGCCTTTTGTCGGGGGTGTCTGGCTCGTCAAAACTTAGGTACGTGGCAGGCCCGAATCAAGCCGGGCCCGGATAAGGCCGATTTCCGCGTCCAGCAGCGCATCGGGCAGGGGCATCAGGTGCGGGCCCTCGGTCCACAGCAGTGCGGCCTTGATTCGACGACCCGGAAAAATCTTCGCCAGCGCCGCGCGGTAGAGCGCCATCTGCGCGCGATAGACCGTGGAAACCGCGTCGATGGATTTGGGCGGCGGGCGGTTGGTCTTGAAATCGACGGCCAGGATTTCGTCGCCGCTCACCGCCAGCCGGTCGATGCGGCCGTTGATGCGCGCGCCCTCGCCGATCTCCGGCAGGTCGGCGACGATGGCGACTTCGGCGCGCGAATTGGGTGCGAAGGCGGCGGCGAAGTCCGGCGTGTCGAGCACCGCCAGCGTCACATCGGCGATCGCGTCCGCGTCCTCGGCTTTGCGCGCGGCGAGATAGGCCAGCGCCATGGCGCGGCGGCGCGCGGGCTCGATATCCGGCAGCCGCGCCAGCAGCGCGTGGATGAGATTGCCGCGCGTGAAGCGCGCCGCCTCGCGCAGCGGCGAGAGTACCGCCGGCTCCTCGACGCCCGCGGCCTGGGACGGGCGGATGAGCCGCGGTCTCTCGTGCTCGGGCGCCGGGTCGCGCCGCGCCCAGCCCGGAACCTGCGCCGCCCCGCCGATGTCGAGCACCGCCTGCTCCACGGCCTCGGTGTCCGCGTCGCCGACCACGCGGATGGTCTGGTCGCCGCGAACGATCTCGATGCCCAGCGCCTCGGCCGCCTGTTTTGCCAGCGCGTACCACGAGCCTTCGCGCACGCCCTTCTGGTTCTCGAAGCCGCAAACGACCAGCCGCTCGCGCGCCCGCGTCAGCGCCACATAGAGTAGCCGCCGGTTCTCGCGCAGCACCTCGATCCGCGCCGCTTCCTTGGCCGCGCGCACCGCCGGCGGCGATATCCGGTTGGCGAGGGGAAACACCGGCCCGTCCGCCGTGAACAAGAGGTCGTCGCCGCGGCTGCCTGCCTCGCCGGTGATGGTCGTCGTGTCCGGCAGGATCACGATGTCGGCTTCCAGCCCCTTGGCGCCGTGCACCGTCATCACCCGCACTTCATCGCGCCCGCGCTCCATGTCGCGCTTGATCTCGGCGTCGCCGCGGGTGAGCCAGTGCAGGAAGCCCTCCAGCGACGGCGCGTTGATCGCTTCGTAGCTCAAGGCCAGCGACAGGAATTCGTCGATCGCGTCGTCCGCTTCCGGTCCCAGCCGCGCCAGCAGCCGCTTGCGCAGCCCGTCGGCGGAGAGCGCGCGGGCAAAGAATTCGTAAGGCGGCGCGAAATCCGCACGGCGGCGGCAGTCTTCGAGGAAGGCGCGCGCGAACACGAAGGCGGCGCCATCGTTGCCCTCAAGCGCGCTCCACAGCGAACCCTTGCGGCCATGGGCATGCGCGAACAGCTCCTCCTCGCCGATGCCGATCAGCGGCGAGCGCAGCAGGGCTGCGAGATTGAGATCGTCCTCCGGCAGCAGCACGAAGCGCCCCAGCGCCGCCAGATCCATCACCGCGATCTGTTCGTTGAGGCGGATGCGGTCCGCGCCGGCCACCGCCACGCCCTGTTCCTTGAGATGGCGGATGATCTCGCCCGCGAACGGCTCGCGCCGCGGCATCAGGATCATGATGTCGCCGGGCCTGATGGGCTCGCTC
The DNA here is from genome assembly GCA_050728855.1 of Rhizomicrobium sp. Classification (GTDB taxonomy): domain Bacteria; phylum Pseudomonadota; class Alphaproteobacteria; order Micropepsales; family Micropepsaceae; genus Rhizomicrobium. The sequence goes on from JBOHKI010000005.1 coordinate 94,722, forward strand.
TTGCCGGGCAGCCGCGTCCGGCCGTCGGTCCAGGATTTGATCCGGCCCGCGATCTGGCGCGCCAGCCGCACCACAGGGCTGGTCTCCGATACCGTGTCGACCGGCCGCCAGACATCGCGCTCCGGCGTCTTGTCGGGCACCAGCGCCGGCCAGAACTCGACGCGTCCCTTGGCCTCGCTGCGATGGGCCTCGTGCGCGATCGGTTCCGCGCCCGACGTCACGCCCTCGCGCGCCGCCGGATCGGCGAACACCCGGTCGACGAAAGCCAGCACCTCCGGCGCCGAGCGGCGGGAGGTCGCCAGCCGCACATCCACGAAAGCATGCGTGCCCTCCGTCGCCTTGCTTTCGAAGTGGCGCCGGTTCTTCTCGAACTCGAGCGGATCGGCGCCCTGGAACGAGAAGATCGACTGCTTCTCGTCGCCCACCGCGAACACGGTGCGGATGGCGCCGGCGCGCGCGCCTTCGCCGGCGAAGAACTCCTGCGTCAGCAGCGTCACGATCCCCCATTGCTCGGGGCTGGTGTCCTGCGCCTCGTCGATCAGCACATGGTCGAGGCCGCCATCGAGCTTGTAGAGCACCCACGCCGCGGCCTCGCGCTTCGACAGCAGGGTGTGGGTGCGCTCGATCAGGTCGTCGTAGTCCAGCGCGGCGCGGGCGCGTTTCAAACCGGCGAATTCGTGCTGCGCGGCGCGGGCCAGCGTCAGCGCGGCTTCGGCCAGCGACGCCGCATGCGCCGCCCGCCGCCGCTCCTCCTCCACGAAGAAGCGCTCCGCCAGCGCCTGCAGCGCCCCGGCCAGCGCGGGCTGCGCCTCGGCAAGCTTCTTCGTGAAGAGCCGCTTGGCCAGCGTGCCGTCCTTTGTCAGGAAGGCCTCGGAGAAGCGCGCGAAGGAGCGCTCGTGGAGCGCCTGCGCGAGCTCCGTGCCGCGCTCGACATCCGTGCCGGATCCGCCGAGCAGCCAGGAGACGATCCGCCTGCAGTCTTCCTCCGGCACGCTGGCGCAGAAATTCGCGGCGATCTCCTCCGCGGACGCCAGTGGATCGGCGCCGTGCAGCTCGCGGATCACCATGCGGATCGTTGTGTCGTCGTTTCCAAATCTGGCCAGGAAGCGGTCGAGACGGCGGCGGTCGCCGCCCAGCGCGCCGTCCAGCGTCGCGTGCAGCCTGGCTTCGCTCGTCTGCGTCACCAGATGGGCCACCGCATCGGCCAGCGGCGCCTCGCCCGCGCCGGCGCGCTCCAGCACGCGCGTGCGCGCCTCGATGCGCAGGTCGCGCGCCGTCTGGTCGTCGAGCACGCGGAATGCGGGCGGCACGCCGGCCTCCAGCGGAAACCGCGCCAGCAGATATTGGCAGAACGAATGGATGGTCTGGATCTTCAGCCCGCCCGGCGTCTCCAGCGCCAGCGCGAACAGCCGCCGCGCGTCGCGCAAGCCGTCGCGGTCCGGCCGGGGCGCACCGATGCTTTCGATGCGCGCGGCGAGCTTGCCGTCGTCATCCATCGACCATTCGCCGAGCTGCGCGAACAGCCGGCCCTGCATCTCCGCCGCCGCCGCCTTGGTGTAGGTCAGGCACAGGATGCGCTCCGGCCGCGCGCCGTCGAGCAGCAGCCGCGTCACGCGGTTGGCCAGCGTGTAGGTCTTGCCGGCGCCGGCATTGGCGGAAACCCAGGCCGATTTGCGCGGATCGGCTGCGGCGAGCGCGTCGCTCATTCGTCCGCGCCTTCCCAGCCCGACAGCGACCATTCGCGCACCCGCGCCAGGTGATCGTAGTCGCCGGGGATGCGCGCATGATACGGCATCACGCGCGGCAGATAGGGCGTCGCCGGATCGTCGAACGCGGCGACGCGGCCGATGAGCTTTTCCTCGGCCTCGCCGACGAGCGCCGCGATGTCGGCATCGACGGCTTGCAGCTTGCCGCCCTCTTCGCCGCCACTGAATTGGATGAAAAGCAGTTCCGCGGGCTCAAGCGGCCCCGCATCCTCGAAGCCGCCATGCTTGAGGATCGCGCCCTCAAGCGGCAGCTGCGGCCGGATCAGCGCGGCGACCTGCTTGTTGCTGGGCGCCTTGCCGGTCTTGTAGTCGATCACCACCGCGCCGCCGGAGGCGAGACGGTCGATGCGGTCCGCCCGGCAGCGCAGCACGAAATCGCCCGCCGGCCCCGCGAAGCTCCAGCGGCCCGCGATCTCCACGAAGGACTGCGCGATCCGGGCGCGGCGCGGCGCTTCGGCCTTGGCGAACCATTCCGCGGCGCGGGCGAAGCGCGGCTTCCACAAGGCCAGCGTCGCCAGCGGCACGCCGGCTTGCGCAAACGTCTCGTCCGCGATGGCGATCAGCCGCTGCCGCGCGTCGTCCGGCCACGCCGCGCCGAGCTCCTTGAAGAAGCGTTCCAGCGCTTCGTGCACCGCGGTGCCGCGCTCCAATGCGCCGATCTCCGCATCCAGCGGATCGAGCGGCCGCAGGCGCAGCACATGCTTGGCGTAGATCGCATAGGGATCGCGCAGCCAGGTCTCGATCTCGGTGACGGACAGGCTGCGCGGCCGCACCGCCACGGGCGGCGTGGGCCGCGGGCGCGCGATGCGGATGGCCGCGTGCTCCGGCTCGTCGATCTGCCGCGCGATGGCGGCATAGCCGGTCCGGTCGTGCAGGTAATGCGACAGCGCCAGCCCGCGCACCAGCTGCTCCAGCCGCTGCACCCAGCGCGACGCCACGGTGGGCGAGCCTTCGGACTTCAGCGCGCGCGACAGGATCACGCGCGGCCCGGCGGCCAGCGAGGCGAAATCGTGCGCCGCCAATCCGATGGCGCGCTCCGGCGATTCCAGTCCCAGCGTCTGGCGCATCGGCCGCGACAGCCACGGATCGGCGCCCGCCGCCGCCGGCCATCCCGCCTCGTTCAACCCGCCCAGCACCACCGTATCGAAATGCAGCAGCCGCGCTTCCAGCGGACCCAGTATCGCCAGCCGCGGATGACGCCCGAAGGCGGGCCGTATCGGACGTTCCTCCGCCAGCTCGGCGAACAGCGCCGCATAGGCGCGCGGCTCGATCGGCGGGATGCCGCGCGAATCCACGCGCAATTCCTCGAACAGCCGCTCCGCGCTCTCTCCCGCGTCGCCGCGCCACAGCCGCGCCGCGCCGCTTTCGCCGCCGGATTGGGCGAGAGCTTCCGCCGCGGCCGCATGCGCATCGGCGAGATCGGCGATGGGCGCCGATTTGCGCGCGGCCAGCTTTTCCAGCGGCGCCAGGATCTTCGCCAGATTGCGAACCCAGGCCACCAGTGGTTTGCCATCCGCATGCGCCACCGCGGCCTTGAGGCCCTTCAATCCGGGATCGGGCCGCGGGCCGCGCAGCGCGCGGTCCAGCGCGCGCGCCATGGCGCGGAATTCGCCCGGCGCCTCGCCGCCCGCCGCCAGCGGATGCTTGAGCAGCGCCAGCAGCGGCACGGGCGCGAACGCGTTCTCCGCCGCTTGCGCCAGCAGCACCAGGAACGCGCCCGGCGGGGTCTTGGCGAGCGGCCGTCCGGCGGAATCGTCGATGGCGATTTTCCAGCGCCCCATTTCGGAGGCCACGCGCCGCGCCAGGTTGCGGTCCGGCGTCACCAGCGCCGCGGTGGCGCCCTTCGTCTCCAATGCGTGGCGCAGAACCAGCGCGATGGCGGTCGCTTCCTCGCCGGGATGGGCCGCCTCGATCAGCGACAGCCCGTCCAGCCCTTGCGCGATCTCGCCGCTGCCGCGCTCGGCCAGCGCGCGCCATGCATCCGTCGTGGGCGCCGGGCGCAGCGTCTCGCGCAGCAGCGCGGCGCGGGCGGGCGCGGCGGGCGGCGCCGGCTGCCAGTCTCCGACATCCTCGCGCGCGATGCCCAGGCGCGCGAGCAGCTGCTTCATCCCGTATTGCGGATGGCCCGCGTCGAGCGTGTCCCAGCTCTCCGCGTCGAGCTCCCGGTCGAGGCCGGGCAGCACCACGGCGCCGCGTTCGAGGTTCGCGATGGCCGTGAGCAGGCGCGCTGTCGCCGGAATGCTGCCCGTCGAGCCCGCGGCGATCACCGGGCCGGCGGGCGGCGCCTCTCCAAGCCGCCTGGCCAGCGCATCGAGAGCCAGATTGCGATGCAGCGCGGGGTCGAGTGCGCCTTCATCGCGCAGGATGTTCGGCCATTCGTCGCGGATGAGAATGAGGAAATCGCGCACCTCCGCCCAATGCCTGGCGAGCGATGCCGGCGCCAGATCCTCGAGCGCGGCGAGATCGGCCTCCTGGGTCTGCGCCTGGTCCAGGAAATGGGCGAGGCCGCGCGCCAGCGCCGCCGTCTGCGCGAAGCCGAGCGTGCCGCCGCGCCTGCCGTCCCAGCGCTTGACCAGGGTGGAAAGCAGCAGCCGGCGCCGCAGCGGCGCGATGGCGGGCGGCAGCGTCAGCTCGGAAGCGCCCGCGTCGAACAGCAGGTCGTCCTCGTCCACGTCGCCCAGCGGACGGATGGACGGCAGCAGCGCCGCTCCGCCCAGCACGCGCGCGAATGTCTCGCCCAGCGCGCGCGTGGCGCGCCGCGTCGGCAGGTAGATGGTGGCGGAGGCCAGCGCCAGCGCATCGTCCGTCCCGTCCAGCCGCGCGATCAGCCCCTTCGCCAATGTCTCGGCGAACGGCGCACCGGGCGGGATGGTGAGTACGTTCATGTGTCGACCGGACTCGATTGCGGATCAATAAACCCGGTGTCACGGCCCGCGGCTGCGGGCCATCCGGGTCGATTCTGCACCTCGCGGGGAGCGTAGCATCAATATTCTTTTTCCGAGTCAGAGACAGGCGTCACCGGGATGGCCCGCAGTCGCGGCCCATGACACAAGGCAAGGGTCAACACGCGAACAAGAATCCCCCTACGCCGGCGCGAGGTCGGCCAGGAAATCTTCCGATGCCTTGATCGCATCGGGGCGGTCGATGTGCATCCACACGCCGTCGAGCCGCATGCCGAAGAACCGGCCTTTGGCGATGGCCTTGTCCCATAGCGGATTGATCGAGAACTTGCCCGGCGTCACGCCGTCGAACAGGCGCGGGTGCAGGATCTCGATGCTCATCCACACGAAGGGCGAGATGCGGCCCTCCGGCACGCGGGACAGCCGGCCGTCGGCATCCATCATGAAGTCGCCCTTGCCCTCGTAGCAGACGGTGTTGACGGTCGGCGCCAGCAGCATCAGCGCGTCCATCGTCGATGCGTCCCAGCGCGCGCAGAGCTTGTCCAGCGCCCGGCTCGCGCCCTCGACCCACACCGTGTCGGCATTGGCGTGATAGAACGGCTCGCCTTCGAAATTGGGCAGCGCCTTCAATATCCCGCCGCCGGAATCGAGCAGCGACTCGCTTTCGTCGGAGACCCGGATCTCCACGTCGTCGCGCCTGGCCAGATGGGCCCGGATCATCTCGGCCTTGTAGTGCGCGTTGACCACCACCAGCGTCACGCCGGCGGCCACCAGCCGGTCGATGACGTGATCGATCAGCGCCCGCCCGCGCACCTTCACCAGCGGCTTGGGCAGCGTCTCGGTGAGGGGGCGCATGCGCGTGCCCAGCCCGGCCGCCATGATCATCGCCCTCGTGACCGGGCTCGTGATGGTGCTCAAATCGTCAGCTCCCGCGCGGCCGCCCGCGCGCATCGTTGGGAATCGTCCGGTCATACCACGCTTTGAGGGGCGCGAGCGCGGGGTGCTCGAGGTCGCGATTCAGATAACCCCATACCCGCGGCAGGTAGTCCAGATAGCGGGGCTTTCCGTCCCTTTTGTGAAGCCGCGCGAAGATGCCGGCGATCTTGGCGTTGCGCTGCGCCGCCATCACCGCCATCTCGGCGCGATGGGCGGCTTCGTCCACGCCGGCCGCCGCGATGTAGCGCCGCGTCATCGCCTCGGCCAGCTCGGGCGCCACGTCGCGCCGCGCATCCTCGATCAGCGAGATCAGGTCGTAGCTCCTGGTTCCCGCCACCGCGTCCTGGAAATCGATCATGCCGACGCGGGCGAGCCCGTCGCGCTCCGGAAGCCAGATCAGGTTCTGCGCGTGATAGTCGCGATGCACGAACACCGGCGCCGCCGCCAGCACCGGCGCCAGCACGTCGCGCCAGCGCGCACGATGCCCGGCGGTCTCCTCGACGGTGGCGGCGCGTCCCAGCGCCAGCGGCAGGAACCATTCCGTCATCAGGTCGGTCTCGGCGATCAGCGCGGTCTCGTCGAAAGCATGAAGCGGCTTGTCCGGCGGCAGCGTCGCGGGCGCGCGCGCGGTGTGCAGCCGGGCCAGCGCGTCGACCGCGGCTGCGTACAAGGCATGGGCGTCGCCGCCATCCGCCAGAACGTCGGCATAGAGCGCGTCGCCCAGATCCTCGATCAGCGCGAAGCCCCGCGCCGGATCGGCGGCGTAGATGTCGGGCGCGGAGAGGCCATGGGCGCGCAGAAAATTCGACGCCGCCACGAAGCGCGCCACGTCGGCGCCCGCAAGCCGCGCCACCGCGTTGTAGCCGAGCGCGCGGCGCTCCTCGGGCGTGGCGCCGGCCGGTGCAGCGGGCGTCTCCGCGTGCTGCGGCTGGTCCATCAGCATCGCCTTGCGGTTGCCATGGACGACGCGGAAATAGCGCCGCGTGGAGGCATCGCCCGGCAGCGGCGTGACTCCGGCGCCGTCCCAGCCGGATTCCTTGAGGAACGCGCGCATCGCGGCTTCGCGCTCAGCGGACATGCGCCGCCTCCGCCAGATGCGCCCAGCGCCGTGGCCCGCTCAGCGTGGCAAGCCGGGCGCCTTCGCCAGTAGACGCGAGGGCGACATGCAGCGCGTCATCGGGGATGCGGTGGGGCGCGCGCTCCGGCCATTCGATCAGCGCCGCGCCCGCCGCCAGCGCATCGTCGAAGCCCAGCTCGTCGAGTTCGCTTTCACTCTTGATACGGTAGAGATCGAAATGGCTGACCGTCAGCGCGGGCGTCTCATAGATCTGCACCAGCGTGAAGGTCGGGCTCGGCACATCCTCGGCGACGCCCAGCGCCCGCAGCACCGCCCGCGCCAGCGCCGTCTTGCCGGCGCCCAGATCGCCCGCCAGCGCCACCGCGTCGCCCGCGCGCAACCCGCCCGCGATCCGCGCCCCAAGCGCTTCGGTGGCGGCAAGATCGGGCAGGGCGATTTCAGCCGAAATGCGTTGCATCAGCCCGCGACCGCTTCCATCACTTCCTTGGGCCGGCGCTTGATGGCCAGGAGATAGGCGGCTGCCGGCGCATCCGGCGCGCGGCGGCCCTGTTCCCAGTTCTTCAGCGTCGAAAGCGGGATTCGATACGTCGCCGCGAAACGCTGCTGCGACATCCTCAGCGAACGGCGGATCGCTTTCACGTCGGGGGGCAATTTCACAATCGTCACGCGCATGCCCGGAATCTTACGACCTTTGGAATACTCCACGGCTTGCTTCATGCCTTCGATGAGGTCTTGTCCGAACTTGGTCATGACAACTTCCTTACAGCTTTCAGCTCGGCGATGAGTTTGCGCAATCCAATCCGGTCGGCTGCGGACAAATCGCTCTTTTCATTCTTCGCGTAGATGTTGAACAGGAATAGCGGCCATCTGCGATCGGTATAATAGTAGATCACGCGAACGCCACTCCGTTTTCCCATCCCTGCGCGTCCCCAACGGATTTTCCGCATTCCTCCGCCCCCGGAAACGAGATCGCCTGCTTCGGGATGGGAAGCGATAAACGTAACGAACGTTTCAAATTCGGCCTCACTCCAGACGGCTCTCGCCTGACGCGCGAAAGCGGGCAACTCGACGGCCGTGACATACGGCTCCCGCATGCCATCATCTATACGCCATTGGCGCCCAGTTGTCGAGCCAGAGTCCGCGCTGTCCCCGCGCCAATTGCCCTCCCGCCCGCGCCGTGATAGCCCCGCCGCGAGAAAGGGAATTCATGGCTGGCGGGATCGTCATCATCGGCGCGGGGCAGGCGGCGGCGCAGGCGGTGGCGAGCTTGCGGACCGAGGGCTATGCGGGCGCGCTCACCATCGTCGGCGACGAGCCGTTCGCGCCCTATCAGCGCCCGCCGCTCTCCAAGACCTATCTCGCCGGCACGTTCGAGCGCGAGCGGCTGTTCCTGAAGCCGGATGCGTTCTACGCCGAAGCCCGGTGCGAACTCATCCTCGGCGTCGCCGCGCGCGCCATCGATCGCGCCGGCAAAACGGTCGCGCTCGCCGGCGGCCGCACGCTCGCCTACGACAAGCTGTTGCTGGCGACGGGTTCGCGCGTGCGCCGCATCCAGGTGCCGGGCGCCGATCTTCCCGGCATCCACTACCTGCGCGACATTGCCGACGTCGACCGCCTGCGCCCGGCTTTCCAGACCGCCAAACATCTCGCCGTCGTCGGCGGCGGCTATATCGGGCTCGAAGTGGCGGCGGTGGCGCGCAAGTACGGCCTCGCCGTCACCGTGTTCGAGGCGATGGACCGCGTGATGGTGCGCGCGGTGTCCAAGCCGATCTCCTCCTTCTACGAGAAGGTCCATCGCGAGGCGGGCGTGGCGTTCCAGCTCAACACCGGCGTCGAGGCGTTCGAGGGCGAGGGCGAGGGCGCGCTCGCCGCCATCCGCGCCGGCGGCAAAACGTACCCCGCGGACGTGGCGCTGGTCGGCATCGGCATCCTGCCCAATTGCGAGCTCGCCAAGGCCGCCGGGCTCAAATTCGGCGACGGCATCCATGTCGACGAATTCTGCGTGACTTCCGATCCGGACATCTTTGCCGCCGGCGACTGCACCCGCCATCACGGCCATGACGGCGCGCTCATCCGCCTGGAATGCGTCCAGAACGCCATCGACCAGGCCAAGCATGCGGCGCTCGCCATGGTCGGCCGGCCGACGCCCTACAAGGAAGTGCCGTGGTTCTGGTCCGACCAGTACGACCTCAAGCTCCAGATCGCCGGGCTGGCGGGGCCGGACGACCGGATCGTGATGCGCGGCGACCCGGCCACCCGGAAATTCGCGGTTTTCCACTTGCGCGAGGGGCGGGTGGCGGCGGTGGAGGCGGTCAACGCCGCGCCGGAGTATATTGTCGGGCGCAGGCTCATCGCCGGCCGCGAG
>JBOHKI010000006.1:0-97257 GCA_050728855.1 Rhizomicrobium sp.
CGGTCAATGTCGCGCCCTCGCGAATGAGGCGGTTGGTGCCCTTGGCACGCGGGTAGAGCGGCGAGCCTGGAACAGCGAAGATCTCGCGGCCCTGCTCGAGCGCATAGTTCGCCGTGATGAGGGAGCCCGAGCCTTCTGCCGCTTCCACGATGACCACCCCACGCGAGAGGCCGGAGATGATGCGGTTGCGGCGTGGAAAATGGCGTGCCTGCGGCGCCTGTCCCGGCGGCATTTCGGCCACGATCGCGCCCTCACTGCGGATGCGCTCATAGAGCGCGGCATTCTCCGGCGGATAGATGATGTCGAGTCCGCCCGCGAGAACCGCGCAAGTCCCGGTCGGGAGCGAGCCCTCATGCGCCGCGGCGTCGATGCCGCGCGCGAGGCCCGAGGCGATGGCGAGACCGGCGGCGCCGAGATCGGCCGCAATGCGCTCGGCGAGCTTGCGGCCCAGTGCCGAAGCGTTGCGCGCGCCGACGATGGCGACCATCTCCCGCTTCAACAGCGTGATGTGGCCCAGCACATGGATCAGAGGGGGCGGCGCATCGAGCCCGGCAAGTCCTTGCGGAAACTCTTCTTCGCAGGAGGCGATCATGCGGCCGCCGAGCTTGGCTGTGGCGTCCAGCTCGCGGCGGGCGTCGGCATCGCTGGCCGGCCGCGCATCGCCGCCGCCGCGCCGTGCCAGGCCGGGCAGCGCGTCGAGCGCGGCACTCGCGGTTCCGAATCGCGCGATCAACTGGGAGAAGGTGACAGGCCCGACGTTCGGTGTGCGGGCCAGACGCAGCCATGCCCGACGCTCGGAATCCGTCAGCGTCACGATTTCGCGCCGATGCGCGGCTCGCGCCCCGCCAGCAGGCGCGAGATGTTCTCGCGATGGGTGAAAAAGATCATCAGCATCAGGACCAGCATCAGCATGGCTTCGAGGGGCCGGTCCAGCAGCATCATTCCGACGGGCGCGGTCACCGTCGCGGCCAGCGCCGACAGCGAGGAAATCCGCCAGATCGCAGCCACGCCGGCCCACACGATGGCGACCGCGAGCCCGACCGGCCAAGCCAATGCCAGCGTTACGCCGAGAAAGGTCGCCATGCCCTTGCCGCCCTTGAACCCGAGCCAGACGGGATAGAGATGGCCAAGGAATGCGCCCAGGCCCGCGAATACGGCCATGCTGGTATTGTAGTGCGCGGCGGTCACCAGCACGGCGAGCGCACCCTTGCCCGCGTCGCAGATGAGCGTCGCCGCGGCGGCCCAGCGATTGCCCGTTCGCAGCACATTGGTGGCGCCGATATTGCCGGAACCGATCTTGCGCACGTCGCCGGCGCCGGCGAGCAGCGAGAATATGAGCCCGAACGGCACCGAGCCCAGCAGATAGCCGAACGCGGTAACGGCCAGATAGTAGGGCCACGCATTGGCCCAATCGACGGTGTTGAGAATGTCGAACATCAGCGGCCCCCTTTGCGCGAATAGACGCATTCGCCGGCCACGAAGGTCATGTGGGCGCGGCCCTGGAATTTGCGTCCCTCGAACGCGGTGTTGCGCGCCCGCGAATGCAGCTTCGACGCGTCGACGACGAACGGTTCGTCGGGGTCGAACAGCACCAAATCGGCGGGCGCCCCCTTGGCTAGTTTTCCCGCGCGGATGTCGAGCAGGCGCGCGGGTGTCGACGTCATCGTATCGAGCACGCGCAGGAGGCTGGCGCGGCCTTCGTGATGGATCGCCAGCGCCGCCGGCAGCAGCGTCTCGAGCCCGATGGCGCCGAATGCGGCCTGGGCGAAGGGCAGGCGCTTGGTGTCCGCGGCCTGGGGATCGTGACTGGAGACGATCACGTCGATCTGCCCCGATGCCACGCCTTCCACCATCGCCGCGCGGTCGGCCTCGGAGCGCAGCGGCGGCTTCACCTTGCGGAAGGTGAGATAGGAACCCACATCGAGTTCGTTGAGCGCCAGATGATGGGCCGAGACGCCGCAGGTAACGGGCAAGCCGCGGCGCTTGGCCTCGACGACGGCTTCCAGCGCCGCCCGGGTTGAAATCTGACCGAAGTGATACCGCGCCCCTGTCATCTCCACGAGGCGCAGGTCGCGCTCCACGGCGATGGTCTCCGCCATCGCGGGCGCGGCAGCCAGACCCAGCCGCATGGCGAACTCGCTCTCGTTCATCGCCGCGCCGGCGGAAAGCTCGCTGTCCTCGGCATGGCCGACCACCAAGGCATTGAAGGTGGAGGCATAGGCCAACGCCCGGCGCAGGACGCGAGCGCTCGCCACCGCGCGGTCGCCGTCGGTGAAGCCGATGGCGCCGGCTTCTATAAGCAGCCCGATCTCGGTCATCGTCTCGCCCGCCAGTCCGCGGGTCAGCGCTGCCATGGGCAGGACGTTGACTTTCGCCGTGGCCGCGGCCCGGCGCTGAATGAAGTCGACCAGTGACGGTTCGTCGATCACAGGGTGAGTATTGGGCATGACGACGATGGTCGTCACCCCGCCTGCCGCCGCTGCTTCGCTGGCCGACGCCAAAGTCTCGCGATGCTCGCTGCCCGGCTCGCCGGTGAACACGCGCATGTCGATGAGGCCGGGCGCCAGCACCATCCCTTTGCAATCGATGACCTCGGGATCGCCGCGGTCCATGCCGGCGCCGAGCCGCGGCCCCATGTCGGCAATCTTGCCGTTTTCGACCACCAGTCCGCCTTTGGCGTCGAGTTCCGTTGCCGGATCGACCAGGCGCGCGTTGACGAAGGCCGTTCGCGTCTTCATGGCGCGTTCCGTCCTTCGCGAGCGAGACCGCGGGACAGCGCGTCCAGCACGGCCATCCGGATGGCCACGCCCATCTCGACCTGCTCATGGATGACGCTGACTTCCACGTCGTCGGCCACATCGGAGTCGATCTCTACCCCGCGGTTCATTGGACCAGGATGCATCACAAGAGCGCCGGACTTGGCATAAGCGAGCTTCTCGCGATCGAGTCCGTAGAAGCGGAAATACTCGCGCGTCGACGGCACGAAAGCTCCCGCCATTCGCTCCAGCTGGAGCCGCAGCATCATCACGATGTCCGCGCCGGCGAGACCCTTCTTCATGTCGTGGAACACGTCCACGCCGAAGCGGTCGGCGTCGGCGGGAAGCAGCGTGCGCGGCGCGACGAGGCGAACCCGCGCCCCGAGCTTCGACAGGAGCAGGATGTTGGAACGCGCCACGCGGCTGTGCAGAACGTCGCCGCAGATCGCCACGACGAGGCCTTCAAATCCGCCGCGCCGCCGCCGGATGGTGAGCGCGTCGAGCAGCGCCTGGGTAGGATGCTCGTGGCTGCCATCGCCCGCGTTCACCACGCAGCAATCGAGCTTGCGCGAAAGCAGTTCGGCGGCGCCGGAATCCTGGTGGCGGACGACGAGGATGTCCGGACGCATGGCGTTCAGCGTCGTGGCGGTGTCGATCAGCGTCTCGCCCTTGGAGACGGACGAGGTCTTCACGCTCATGTTGAGCACATCCGCGCCCAGCCTCTTGCCGGCCAGTTCGAAAGAACTCTGCGTGCGGGTGGAGGCCTCGAAGAACAGGTTGATCAGGGTCCGGCCCTTGAGCACCGCGGCCTTCTTGTCGGCGGAGCGGTTGAGGCTCACATAGTGCTCCGCCAGATCGAGCAGGGACCCGATCTCGCCGGCCGAAAGGCCTTCGATTCCAAGCAGATGGCTTGTGCTGAGGAGGGGAGCGGCGCTGGCCGTGGTCATCAAAGCGGGCCTTATAGGGCTGTAACGCGGGCAGGGCAAGGCATCATGCGTGGCTGATCTCTTCGAGCTTTTTGCGGGCGGATTCCGGCAGGAAGAGGATGGCTATCAACGCCACCGGAATCAGCGCGAGTGACACGGCGATGGCCGGGCCATGGGCGTGAAAGTAATCGTACCACACGCCCTCCAGCCCCAGGCCGATGGCGCCGCCCAGGGTCGAAGTGAAGTAGCGGATGCCGGACATGGTCGCCCGGTATGTGGTCGGGAAGATCTCGACCGCGAACCCCGCCATCAGCGCATCCGCTGAGAGATAGCCGAACAATGCCACGATCCAGGAGGCCGGCAGAATCCATCCCTCGATCCCGCTGAAGAAGACGGCAAAACCGCCCCCGCAGAATATCGCGCAGACGAAAATGAGTAGGCGCCGTCCGAGCGGGTCGGACAAGCGCCCGGCCAGCACGTTACCGGCCACCGAGATCAGCCCGCCGCAGATATAGAGCAGCGTTACCTGGTGCGGCGCGTAGTGGTGCGTCTGTTGAAGGTATTTCGACATCAGCACGGTCGAGGGGCCGGCGGCGAAGCCGAAGCAGAACAGCATCACGACGAGGGCGGTGAGCCGTCCGGGATAGTCACGTACGAGATGGCGCAACGCATCGATGGCCGCGCGGGTGCGCGTGCCCAAAGCCGCCAGTTCCTGGCGCCGCTGCTCGAAGCGCGCCGTCTCCGGCAGGCGACGCCGAAAATAGGCCAGCACGAAGAGCGCGGCCCCGCCGATGAAATAGAGCGAGCGCCAGCCATACGGGAGCCTTGTCACGGTCGCGAAGGCCAGCGATGCCAACCCCGCGCCCACCGCGCCCATCGCGCCCAGCACGCCGATCGACCAGCCGCGCGCCCGTTCGTCGATTTCCTCGGCAATGACCACGAAGCACAGAAGCTCCTCGCAATAGCCGAAGACGCGGGTCAGCACCTGCAGGATGACGAACTCCTCGTAGGTGCGGGCGAAGGAGGTCGCCAGTGTGAAGATCGTTTCGCCGAAGATCGTCAACAGCAATACGCGCCGCCGCCCCACCACGTCTGCGGACAGTGCGATGAAAAGCGCCGGAATCGCGGCGATACGGAACAGCGAGACCGTGAACCCCGCCATGTTCTCCGGAATGTGCAACTCACCCTGGATCTGCGGCAGTGCGAGGCCGAAGACATTGAGATCGTAGCCCGAGAAGATGAGGACGGTGCCGGCCAGCAGGAACACGAGTTCCTGGCGGGCGGGCAGTGCCACGGGGGGGCGGGCGCCGGGCGGCAGCCATCGGAAGCGGGCCATGTGGCCTGGCGGTGTTTCGCTCATCGCGGCTCCAGGGTTCTCAACCGATCGAGCGCGCCTTGCAGGATGTAGGCGGCGGCCATCTTGTCCACGACCTCGCCGCGGCGCTTGCGCGAGGCGTCGGCTTCCAGGAGCGTTCGCGTGACGGCGGACGTCGAAAGCCGTTCGTCCCAGAAGGCGATGGGCACGGGGAAGCGCGCGGCGAAGTTCCGCCCGAAGGCGCGCGCGGACTGCGCGGCCGGCCCGTCGCTCCCGTCCATGTTGAGCGGCAGCCCGATCACCAGTCCGCCGACACCCTGCCTGGCGATCATCCCGCTCAGGGTTTGGGCATCGGCGGAGAATTTCCCGCGCTTCAAGGTCTCCATCGGCGTCGCCACCGTCAGAAGCGTGTCGGAGAGGGCCAGCCCGATGGTCTTCTCGCCCAGGTCGAGCCCGAGGAGCCTTGCGCCGGCCGCGACCAAGCCTCGGAGCTCTGTAATTTCGACAATCGCCATGCGCCCCCAACGTCGCTTGCCAGCCCGCCGGACCGTTGCTAGCAAGGCTTGCGAACCCTTAGCACAGCAAGAAGCCCATGTCCGTCGACAAGGACACTGTCCGCCGCATCGCCAAGCTGGCCCGCATCGCGCTGCCCGAGGACCGGGTCGCGCCGATGGAGGGCGAGTTGAACGGCATCCTAAAATGGGTGGAGCAGCTCAACGAAGTGGACGTCGAGGGCGTCGAGCCCATGACCAGCGTGGTCGCCCAGCATCTGCGCATGCGCGAGGACGTGGTGACGGCGGGCGGCGATGCGGGAGCCATCGTCGCCAATGCGCCGGAGAGCGAAGACAATTTCTTCCTGGTGCCCAAGGTGGTGGAGTAGGCCATGGCCACCATCGCCATCGAGAGCCCGTTGCAGGACGACATTCGCGTCCTGATCGACGAGCTGAACGCGGTCCTGCTTGAGCTGTCTCCGCCCGAGCACTGCTATCACATGACGGTCGAGGAAATGGCCAGACCGGACACGACCGTCTTCGTCGCCCGCGAGAACGGGGATGCCATTGCTTGCGGCGCCCTCAAGCGCCACGCTGGCGGGATCGGCGAAGTGAAGCGGATGTACACCCGGCCGGTCTGTCAGGGACGCGGCATTGGGGGGCTCATCCTCGCCGAGATCGAGACGCTGGCGCGCCGCGAAGGTCTCGCGCGGCTGGTGCTGGAGACGGGCGATCGCCATCCCGCCGCCTGGCGCGTCTATGAGCGCGCCGGGTTCACGCGCTGCGGCGCGCTGCTGGACTATCCCGACACCGAATGGTCGGTGTTCTACGAGAAGCCGCTGGCCGTGCGCGAGGCGGCGGCATGAGCACGCTGACCGATTTCAATCTCGCAGAGGCGCGCGATGCGGTGCGCGCGAAGAAGGTCTCGTCCGTAGATCTGACGCAGGCCTTCCTCGAGGCCATCGAAGGTAGCCGCTCGCTCAACGCCTTCGTCACCGAGACGCCGGACAAGGCGCTGGCGATGGCGAGGGATTCCGACGCCCGCATCGCCAAGGGGGAAGCGCGGCCATTGGAGGGCCTGCCGCTTGCCATCAAGGACCTGTTCTGCACCAAGGGCGTGCGCACCACCGCCGGCAGCAACATCCTCAACAATTTCGTGCCGCCCTATGAATCCACTGTCTCGCAGAACCTGTGGGATGCGGGCGCGGTGATGCTTGGCAAGACGAATATGGACGAGTTCGCCATGGGCTCATCCAACGAGACGTCGTTCTATAAGCCCGTGCTCAGCCCGTGGCGGGCGCGCAATTCCAACGAGGCGCTGGTGCCCGGTGGCTCGTCCGGCGGCTCGGCCTCCGCGGTGGCGGCCAACCTCTGCCTGGGTGCGACGGGCACGGACACCGGCGGTTCCATCCGCCAGCCTGCCGCCGTCACCGGCACCGTGGGCATGAAGCCGACCTATGGCCGCTGTTCGCGCTGGGGCATCGTGGCATTTGCGTCCTCACTCGATCAGGCGGGACCGATGACGCGGAGCGTGCGCGACGCGGCGATCCTGCTCCGCCATATGGCGAGCGTGGACCCGAAGGATTCCACCAGCGTCGATGTGCCGGTGCCGGATTACGAGGCCACGCTGGAGAACGGCGTCAAAGGCCTAAAGGTCGGCATCCCGAAGGAGTACCGCATCGACGGCGCACCGCCGGAAATCGAGGCGCTCTGGCAGAAGGGCGCGGAGTGGCTGAAGGCGCAAGGCGCGCAGATCGTCGACGTCTCGCTACCCCATACGAAGTACGCGCTGCCCGCCTACTACATCGTCGCCCCCGCCGAGGCATCGTCCAACCTCGCGCGCTACGACGGCGTGCGCTTCGGTCACCGGGCCAAAGACGCGCGGGACATCATCGATCTCTATGAGAAGAGCCGGGCCGAGGGCTTCGGCCCGGAAGTCCGCCGCCGCATCCTGATCGGCACTTATGTGCTGTCGGCCGGCTACTACGACGCCTACTACACGCGCGCCCAGAAGATCCGCGCCCTGATCCTTCGGGACTTCGTCGAGGCCTACAGGAAGTGTGACGTGCTGCTGACGCCCGCGACTCCCGGTCCGGCCTTCGCGCTGAGCGCAAAATCCAACGATCCCGTCGCCATGTACCTGAACGACGTCTTCACCGTGACCGTGAACCTGGCCGGGCTGCCGGGCCTCGCCGTACCCGCCGGATTGACCGGGGACGGCCTGCCGCTGGGCCTGCAGATCATCGGCAAAGCCTTTGACGAGGCTACGGTTTTGCGCGCCGGACGGGCCATCGAGCAGGCCGCCGGCTTCATTGCCAAGCCCGGCGCCTGGTGGAGAGCCGCATGAGCAAGCTCCTGAAAGGCCAGACGGGCGAATGGGAGATCGTCATCGGCATGGAGGTCCATGCCCAGGTGCTCTCCAACGCCAAGCTGTTCTCCGGCGCTTCGGCTGCGTTTGGCGCCGAGCCCAACGCCCATGTCAGCTTCGTCGACGCCGGCATGCCGGGGATGCTGCCGGTCATCAACCGCTACTGCGTCGAGCAGGCGATCAAGACCGGTCTCGGCCTCAAGGCCAGGATCAACCGGCGCTCCGTCTTCGACCGGAAGAATTATTTCTATCCCGATCTGCCGCAGGGCTATCAGATATCGCAATACAAGAACCCCATCGTGGGCGAGGGCGAGGTGCTGATCGACCTGCCCGGCGAGACCATCCGCGTCGGCATCGAGCGGCTGCACCTGGAGCAGGACGCCGGCAAGAGCCTGCATGACCAGCACGCCGACTTCTCCTATGTCGACCTCAATCGCTCCGGCGTCGCGCTGATGGAGATCGTCACCAAGCCGCACATGCGCTCCAGCGAGGAGGCCGCCGCCTTCCTGCGAAAGTTGCGCGCCATCGTGCGCTATCTCGGCACCTGCGACGGCAACATGGATGAAGGTTCCAT
The DNA here is from genome assembly GCA_050728855.1 of Rhizomicrobium sp. GTDB lineage: Bacteria > Pseudomonadota > Alphaproteobacteria > Micropepsales > Micropepsaceae > Rhizomicrobium. The sequence continues at coordinate 8,431 of JBOHKI010000006.1, forward strand.
GCGCGCGGACGTGAACGTTTCGGTGTGCCGGGCGGGCGGTTACGAACAGTTCCGTGCCACGGGAGACTTCAAGCACCTCGGCATCCGCTGCGAGATCAAGAACGTGAACTCGATGCGTTTCGTCGCCCAGGCGGTGGAGTTTGAGGCCCGCCGCCAGGTCGAGATTCTCGAAGGGGGCGGTGCAATCAAGCAGGAGACCCGGCTTTACGACAACAAGCAGGGCGAGACCCGCTCCATGCGGTCGAAGGAAGAAGCCCATGATTACCGCTATTTTCCGGACCCCGACCTGTTGCCGCTGGAGATCGAACAGTCCTGGATCGACGAGATCGCGGCGACCCTGCCGGAGCTGCCGGACGAGAAGCGCGCTCGCTTCGTGAAGGATTACGGCGTCTCCGCCTACGATGCCGGCGTGCTGGTGGCGGAACGGGAACTCGCGGATTTCTACGAGGAGCTGGCAAGGGGCGTGGACGCCAAGCTCGCCGCCAACTGGCTGAACAACGAAATCCTCGGCCGCCTGAACCGCGACGGCAAGGCGATCGCCGAGGTTCCGGTCAGCGCCGCCGCCAACAACGCCATCATCGCCATGATTGCGGACGAAACGATCTCGGGAAAGATTGCCAAGGACCTGCTCGACATCGTGTGGAGCGAGGGCGGCGACCCGCGTGCGGTGGTCGAGGCGCGCGGCCTCAAGCAGGTGACGGACACCGGCGCGATCGAAAAGGCCGTCGACGCGGTGATCGCGGCAAACCCCGGCAAGGTCGAAGAGGTGAAGGCGAAACCGAAACTCGCGGGTTGGTTCGTCGGGCAGGTGATGAAGCAGACCGGCGGAAAAGCAAATCCGGCGGCGGTGAACGCCATCCTGAAAGCGCGACTCAATCTGCCCGACGAGGGGTGATTCGCACATTTGCAAGGATACACGCAACATGCGCGGCCATTTGCGCAATTTCCGTCCGTATAAAGACGAACGTTGAATCGCTCAATAAAATCGGGCGTTTTGTGAAATTCACTTGACACGCGAAAATCGCCGTAACACCGCGCTATTGCGCGTTTCGCCGGAATTACTCCATATTCTTCAATGTTTTGGGGGCGCGATTCGTGTGACCTCGAAACCATAGAGGAGTCGTTTCACATGCCAATGACTGGAAAGAGAAAAAAGAAGCGCGCCGTGAAGAAGACGGCCGCGAAGGGCGCCGCGAAGAAGACGAAGAAGCGCCGCAAGAAGAAGAAATAACCGTCTGACCTGATCAGTACGGCTATTTTTTTGGCCGCGATCCTCCCACGCGCTATGCTGGCGGGGTCGCGGCCAAACTGTTTTGGGAGGATTCGATGGCGAAGGCCAAGCGCAGGAAGATTCGGGGCAAGCCCGCCCGCAAGCCCGCAAGGCGCGCGGTCCGGCCCATCGAACTCTACTACTGGCCGACGCCGAACGGCTGGAAGATCTCCATCATGCTGGAGGAGTGCCGGCTCCCTTACACCCTGGTGCCGGTCAATATCGGCAAGGGCGAGCAGTTCACCGAAGGATTCCTGAAGATCGCGCCCAACAACCGCATGCCGGCGATCGTCGATCCCGACGGCCCGGGCGGTCGGCCGATCTCGGTCTTCGAATCCGGCGCCATCCTGCAATATCTCGGCCGCAAGACCGGCAAATTCTATCCCGCCGATGAGCGAAAGCGCGTGGCGGTCGACGAATGGCTGTTCTGGCAGATGGCGGGCCTGGGTCCCATGGCCGGGCAGGCCGGCCACTTCCGCAACTACGCCAAGGACAATGAATACGGCGTCCGGCGCTACACCGACGAGGTCCACCGCCTGATGGGCGTGATGGAGAAGCGGCTCGCCACGCGCAAGTTCCTGGCCCGCACCTACTCCATCGCCGACATGGCCTGCTGGGGTTGGGTGATCGCGATCTCCCGCATCGACAGCATGCTGGAGGAATTCCCCAACGTGAAAGCCTGGCGCGACCGCGTCGGCGCGCGCGCGGCCGTCAAGAAAGGCTTCGCGCTCGGCCGCGAATTGCGCGAGCAGCAGGCCAGCGATCCGAAAGCCCAGGCCGAAGCGCGGCGCATCCTGTTCGGCCAGCGGGCGAGGCCCTGAACGGCGCATCGCCTGTCGCACGCAGTTAACCGGACTTAACGATTGATGAAAATCAATGTTAAGGCCGTTAACCCCGCCTTAGCTTCTCCGACGCAGCATTTCCATGTTGCGGCACCCGGAGGGGATGGTGATGGCTTGCATCGATATTGACTCGTTGGCGCAGTACGAAACCGACGCCAAACAGGGACGCGCCGACGCGCTCTATAACCTCGGCCTCGCCTATTCGACGGGCCAGGGCGTGGATGTGGATTTCGTCGCCGCCCACAAATGGTTCAACCTCGCGGCCATGAAAGGCAGCGACATCGCCAAGAGCTGGCGGGCACAGATTTCGGCCGAGATGAACGCGGGCCAGATCGCCGAGGCCCAGAAGCTCGCGCGCGAATGGCTGTCGATCCTCCGCTGAGTTCCGTTCAGTGCGCGGGCCTTGGGTCCGGCACGGGGACGGCGCCGGCGGCGTCCGGCGATGCCGCATCGGCCGCATCTGCGCCGGCCGGCTTGGGCAGCACCTTCACATCCGGTTCGCGCGGCCTGTAGATATCGTTCAAAATCCGCAATGGCTGGTTCGGTCCGTTCAGCCGGGCGCGGTAGATCTGCATGTTCTCGATCACCCGCTGGACATAGTTGCGGGTTTCCTCGAAGGGGATGCGTTCGATCCAGTCGACCGGATCGGTTGTCGCCCGCGGATCGCCGAATGAATCGATCCAGCGCCGCGCGTTTGTGGGGCCGGCATTGTAGGCCGCCGCCGCGACGATCGGCGATCCGCCCCAATCCGCCGTGTCGCTCGCCAGCTCGGTCATGCCGAGCTGCATGTTGTAGGTCGTGTCGGTGAGGAGATCGCCGAAGCGGTAGGCCATGCCGTTCTGCGCCGCCGCCTTGCGCGCGCTTTCCGGCATCATTTGCATCAGCCCGCGCGCGCCCGCGCCGCTCACCGCGGAAGGATCGAACTCGGTTTCCTGCCGGATGATCCCTAGCACATAGGCCGGATCGGGCGGCGTGTTGGGCCCGGCATAGGACGGCAGGGCGATCACCGGATAGGAATAGGAGAGCAGCAGCGGCCCGCCATAGGAAAGCTGCTTGGCGACCCTGACCGCGACCTCGCGGAAGCCCATCTTGGTGAGGTCCTCGCACAGCAGCTTCACATGGCGCGGCTCGGAATAGACGCTCTCGTCCTGGAGCGCGAAGGTGCGCAGCAGGCTTTCCAGCCCCAAATCGGCCAGCACACGCACGGCGCGGGTGAGGTCCTCCTTCTCATAGGCGGCGCGTTGCTCCTCGTCCGGAGCTATCGCCGGATCGACGAGATGCAGGTGCGGCGTGGCATCGATCCGTGCCAGAGCGAGCTGACCGTAGAACGTCTCCTGGAATTTCGAGGCCTGATTGTAGGCCCGCCAGGCGGAGGCATATTCGCCCATGCCCTCATAGGCGCGGCCCTGCCAGTAGCGCGCCCGGCCCTTGCTGATCGGGCGCGTGGTCGCCGCGTCGAGATTCTGGAAATGCGGCAGCGCGGATTTGGGATCGCGCAGGTAGCGCAGCGCGATCCAGCCCGCGAGGAACTGAGAATCCGCATAGTCCTGGCCTACCGCGGGCAGCCCGTTCTTCGCAGCCAGCCAGTAGGCCGCGCCGTAGTTTCCGTCCGTCAATGCCTGCCGGGACGCGAGATTCATCTCCGCCCACCAGCGCGAGGGGTTCGCGGCCGCGATGTCGCGCACCGGCGCGTTGGCGAGGAGGTCCGGGATGTCCTCGACCTTGCCACCCTGCCGCATCGCGCGCGTGCGGTCGAAAAGCAGGCCGGGGTCGTTTTGCAGCGAGGCGGGAAGGTTCGCCACCATCTTACGCCCGGCGTCCGGCGTGGTCCGCAGGGCGATGCGCACCTGGCCGACGCGCTGGTCGTCCGCGCCGACACGGGAAAGTTCGCGCTTGGCATCGGTGACCTGGTTGGCGCTGAGCAGGCGGCTCAGCCGCCTGGCATCGTCCTCGGGCGTGAGGAAGCCGCCATCCTTCTGGATGATCTGTAGTTCGACGTTTGGATCGAACGTGCCCTCGATCCAGCCCTGCCGCACCAGTTCGCGTCCGCGCGTCACGGAATTCGTCGCGATCAGGGCCTCGCCATAGCGGACGCGGCCGATGCCGGTGACCGGCGGGTTGACCCCGAACCAGGCGATCACTGCGCGCGGGTCCATCGCCGGATCAATCGCCGCCTCGGCGCGGGCCTGGAGCGTGTCGCGGGCCGGCCAATCGGGAACGGATTTGATGAACGCCGCGATCTCGCCGAACGAGGCGCCCGAATTGCGATCGATCAGGTAGCGGAACTGGACCAGCCGCTGCGCCATGGGATCGCGGCCCTGGCTCGCCAGACCCTTGGCCGCCGTCCAGTCGCCGCGATCCGCCGCCGCGAAAGCCTGCTCGAAGAGATCGTGGTCGGACGATGAAAGGATGTGGACAAGTCCCAAGCGGCGCTCGCCGGTGATGGTGGGGCCGGGCGCCTCGGTGTCCTGAATCGGATGCATCATCACCACGCCGCCCTGCTGCACCAGTCCGGGCGGCAGGTTCGACGGCGACTGTCCGAGGGTCGCCGCGGCACATAAGGCGAGCGCAGCCCCGGCCAGGAACGCGGCGCGGAGCTTCGTCATCGAGGCGGTTCCTTGGGAGACTTGTTCACCATACCGGCGCGGGTTAGGCATGACCAGCGTTCGCCTTGCCGCGCCCGCCGCCGTGACGCTATTTTGACACTGTCTCATCCCAGGATCGTCTCATGCGCGACACGCGCGACCGCATCAGGGGCTCGATCCCCGCCCTCATCACGCCTTTCCGGAACGGGAAGGTGGACGAGGCCGCGTTCCGCAAGCTGGTGTCCTGGCAGATCGCCCAGGGCAGCCATGGACTTGTGCCCTGCGGCACGACCGGCGAGTCGCCCACGCTGAGCCACGAGGAGCATCGGCGCGTGGTCGAGATTTGCGTCGAGGAGGCGAACGGGCGCGTGCCGGTGATCGCCGGCGCCGGCTCCAATTCGACCGAGGAGGCGCTGTCGTTGACACGCCACGCCAGGGAGGTGGGGGCGGATGCCGTGCTCTCGGTGACCGGATACTACAACAAGCCGTCCCAGGAAGGCCTCTACCGCCACTACGCGGCCATTGCGGAGGCCGTCGACATCCCCATCGTGGTCTACAATATCCCCGGCCGCGCGATCGTGGAGATTTCGGTCGAGACCATGGCCCGGCTGGCAAAGATCGCCAACATCGTCGGGGTCAAGGATGCGACCGCCAATCTGGCGCGACCCAGCCGCGAACGGATCGCCTGCGGCAAGGCGTGGCGGATGCTCTCGGGCGAGGACGGCACGGCGCTAGGCTACATGGCGCATGGCGGTCACGGCTGCATTTCGGTGACGGCCAATGTCGTACCGAAATTGTGCGCGCAATTTCAGGATGCCTGCATGCAGGGTGCGTTCGATGCCGCGCTCCAGATCCAGGACCGGCTGATGCCGCTGCACGACGCGCTGTTTTGCGAGCCGAGCCCGGCACCCGTGAAATACGCCATGTCGCTGCTTGGGATGTCGACGGACGAGGTGCGCCTGCCGATGACGGCGGCGACGGATGCGGCGCGGGCCCGCGTGCGCGAGGCGATGGCGGCCGCGGGCATCGAATCCTGATGGCCAAGAAAAAGGACGACACCCGCAAGGTCGTCGCCGACAATCGCAAGGCCCGCTACGCCTACGCCATCGAGGACACGCTCGAGGCCGGCATGATGCTGCTAGGCTCGGAGGTGAAGGCGTTGCGCGCCGGCAAGGCGACGATCGCGGAATCCTACGCCCAGGCCAAGGACGGCGAGATCACGCTGATCAATTCCTACATCCCCGAATACAAGATGGCCAACCGCTTCAACCACGAGCCGCGCCGGCCGCGGAAGCTCCTGGTCCACAAGCGCGAGGCCGCGAAACTCTCCGCCGCCGTGCAGCGCGAGGGCATGACGCTCATCCCGCTGCGCGTCTATTTCACACCCAAGGGCATCGCGAAGATTGAGCTCGGCATCGCCAAGGGCAAGAAGCTCCACGACAAGCGCGAAACCGAGAAGCAACGCGACTGGCAGCGCGACAAGGCCCGGCTGATGCGCGACAAGGGATGACGCTTTAATCTCATGGAGATGGGGGGAAGAAAGTTGAGCGCTGTCCGCGTATATTCAGGCCGATGGCAGACGACGACACCCCCAGCCTGATCGGCAAGATCAAGGACAAGCTCATCCGCTCAAAGGAAAAATGGGCAGAGGAGGGCAGGTTGCTGACCGGGCGGCCCGATCTGGGGCATGTCGACCGCCTGCCGCCCGGCCAAAAGCGCGTCACGAACTGGCCGGTGCTCGACCTCGGCGCCCAGCCGGACGTGAAGCCGGAGAAGTGGCGGCTCCAGATCGGCGGGCTGGTGGAACATCCGGTCGCGCTGACGCTGGAGCAGTTCCTCGCGCTGCCGCAGGAGGATTCGGTCAGCGACATCCATTGCGTCACGGCCTGGAGCCGGTTCGACAACCAGTGGCGCGGCGTTTCCAGTCGCACGCTCCTCGATCTTGTGATGCCGAAACCCGAGGCACGCCACGTGCTATTCCATTCCTATGACGGCTACACAACCAACGTGAAGCTGGAGGTCTTCGCGGCGCCGAATGTTTTGCTGGCCCACCGCTGGGAAGGCGAGGACCTGCCCCGCGAGCATGGCGGGCCGGTGCGCGTGGTGATCCCGGACTGGTATTTCTGGAAGAGCGCCAAATGGGTTACGCGTATCATGTTCGCCGCCGGCGACACGCCCGGATTTTGGGAAACCCGCGGCTATCACAACGAAGCCGACCCTTGGAAAGAAGAGAGATACAGCTAGCCATGCAAAGCTTCCCACTTGTCGTTCAGGCTCTTCGGCAACCCGGGTGGAAGGCGGTGAGCATCCACGATTGCGGCGGCGAATGTCTCAAGCTGGTGAACGCCACGGTCAAGCGCTTCGAATTCGACATCCACGACCGGCCCGAAACCTTGATAGCGCTGCAGGGCGCCTACGCCATCGAAACTCCCGGGGGCGAAATCGCAATTCCGGAAGGTTCAGCCTTCACGGTTCCGGCTGGCCTCGCGCACCGGCCGGCGAACCGGGAAGATTGCGTCATTCTTGTCGTGAGTTGACGCGCTCAGCCGTCGTCCTCGATGCATTTCACGCCAGCGGGAATGACCACCCAGGGCAGCTTGCGCTTCGTCCAGTAGTGGGCGCTGGGGACGAGGCCGCCGGGATCGTCCAGCGTTCCCGCCTTGACGCTGAGGCCGGCCGGGTTCGTCTGATGGGTGAGCCGTGATCCGCAGTCCGGGCAGAACGTGCACGTCTTGATGCGGCCGCTGTCGCAGACCACGGTGAACGATCGCGGCTCGCCCCCGGTGATCGTGAAATTCTTCGCAGCCACGAACAGGCTCATCCCGAATGCGCTGCTCGATTGCTTCTGGCAATCGCGGCAGTGGCAGACGACGAGGTCGAGCGGCTTGCCCGTGATCCGGTAGCGGATCCGTCCGCACTGGCAGCCGCCCTCGCGGATTTCAATCATCTGCGTCCCTACAATTGCGGCATGGCCGCGAGTTTGGCTTCCTTCACCGCGGCGTCGAACATCTCCGCCGTCAGCACGCCAGTGTTCGTGTTGTAGCGCGAGCAATGATAGCTCGACACCAGCGAGAGCGTGCCAATTCGCGTGCGCGCGCCATGCTTGAACGGATGGGCGGAGAGCTTGGCGCCCAACGTCCTGACCACGCTGTCATGCGCAATCTTGCCAAGCGCGAGGATGGCGCGAAGGTGGGGCAGGGCCGCGATCTGCGCCGACAGGAACTGGCGGCAGGTGGCGATTTCCGCCGGCAGCGGCTTGTTCTGGGGGGGCACGCAGCGCACCGCGTTGCTGATCATGCAGTCGACCAACTCCAGGCCGTCATCCGCCGCCTTGCCGTATTCGCCGCGCGCCAGCTTGTGGTGCAACAGCGTCTCGTAGAGCAGGTCGCCGGCGTAGTCGCCGGTGAAGGGCCGCCCCGTCCGGTTGGCGCCGTGCAGGCCGGGCGCCAGCCCCACGATCAGGAGCCGTGCGTCCGGCGCGCCGAAGCTCGGCACCGGGCCGTTGAAGTACGACGGCAGGCTGACGCGATTGTCCGCGCGGAATTCCACAAGGCGCGGACAGAGCGGGCAGTCGCGTGGCGGTGCGGCGCTGGACATGCGCGCGAACCTAGCATGCCTGCGCCCGGCCTCTCAGCAGGAGAGGCCGGATGCGCACCAGCCCGTCCGGACGTGTCAGGCGGTTTGTGCCAGGTTCGCGGCCGCGCGTTCCTGCTGCGCCTGCTGCGCGGCGATAGACCGCGGCCCGCCTTCGCGCATGATCATCGGCTTGAGTTCCTCGAGCTCGATGAAATTGTCGCACTGCCGGCGCAACTCGTCCGCGACCATCGGCGGCTGGGTGCGGATGGTGGAAACGATGCTGACGCGGCGGCCCTTGCGCTGCGCTGCTTCGACCAGGCGGCGGAAATCGCCGTCGCCGGAGAAAATCACGATGTGATCGACCTGCTCGGCCATCTCCATCACGTCGATGGCGAGTTCGATGTCCATGTTGCCCTTGATGCGGCGGCGGCCCTGGGAGTCGGTGAACTCCTTGGCCGGCTTCGTCACCACGGCAAATCCATTGTAGTCGAGCCAGTCGACCAGCGGACGCAGCGGAGAAAACTCTTCGTTCTCGACCACCGCGGTATAGTAGAAGGCGCGCACAAGCGTTCCCTTGCGCGCGAAAAGCTCGAGCAGGCGCTTGTAGTCGATATCGAACATCAAGCCCTTGGCGGCGCCATAGAGATTTGCGCCGTCGATGAAGAGTGCGAGCTTTTCCTGGGGGTAGAAGAGCATTTTTGTCGTGGTCCTTCCTCAATTAAGCCAATTATGAACAGGCCTTTCGGCAATCCGCCCCCGAAGCCCCTGGAACTGTTCTAAGATGCTAAGGGTCTAACGCAAACCTTTTTGGACGGCAATGGCTATCATTTTTGAACATTGAGGAAGGTAAATAATTCGCATGGTGCTTGCATCGCTCGGTGCTAACATCCCCTTCAACGGGAGCGTACCTTCAGCGACCTTGCACGCTGCGATTGCAGCGGTCCGGGCCGAGGTGAAATGCATACCAAAGGTTTCAGGATTCTACGAGACCGCCGCCTGGCCAAACCGCGCCGATCCGCCCTTTGTCAACGCGGTTTGTAGATTCGGTACGGACCTTTCGCTCGAAGACCTCCTTGAAAAGTTGCATGAAATCGAGCGCCAATTCGGACGCGAGCGCATCGCGCGCAATGCGCCGCGAACATTGGACATCGACATCCTGGATTTTTATGGCCGCGTTCAGGAAGGCCAGGTGACCTTGCCCCATCCACGGATGGGGACGCGCGGATTCGTACTGATTCCCCTGCGGGACGTGGATCCAGACTGGATTCATCCAGTCACCCGTCGGTCGATGGACGAAATGATCGCCGCGCTTCCGCCCGAGGCGCGCGACGTTCGCCGGATCGGTTAGTCAGTTCACGAATTCGAGAGATCGGCGCATCCGGTCGAAGATCGCGGCGAGCGCTGTGCGATCGAAGGCCCTCACGCTGCCGGGGTCGAAATTCTCGATTGCCGCATAGTGGATGAAATACCGTATGCCGAAGCAGGTTTTTCCATGCGCCAGCGCGTACACCGTCTCCTCGTAGCGGTTTCCGGCGCCGGCGTCGCCTGCGGTTGCGACCGAATAGTTGCGTCCCGCATCGCTCGCCATGTGTTCGTCTTCCGGCTGGTCGAGGAAGCGCGATGCGCTGCATTGCCCCTCCACGCGCTCGACGCTGAGCGCGGTGTCGCCGCCGAGATTTGTCCCGGTGACCAGTTCCGGCGCGACCGTGAACGAGACGCCATGAATCGGCGGGCTGAGGTCGTGCGTGTGGTGCGGGTCGACACGCCAGTCCGGCGGATGCGCGATGACGAAGTCCCGAATCGTGAACTCGATCCAACCGGAGCCGGCCGGGACGGGCGCGGCACCGGCAATCGCCGCGCCGCAAAGCGTTAATGCCGCGATCAAGACAATGGGTCGCATGACCTGAACTCCCGCGCACAATCTGCTAAACCCTACCACTGCGGCAAACACCGGATAAGTCATGGACTGGCAGAACATCGATTGGCAGCACGCCACGCCCTATATCGTTCCTCTCCTCGTGGTGGCGTTGCTTGCGCGGCGGTTGATCCGCAATCCGCCCCGCAAGGTGAAGGTCGGCCGGCTGTTCATCCAGCCGGTCATCGCGCTCGCGGCAACGGCGGCAACCCTGGCCGCGACGCCCGCGCCGCCGCTGTTCTGGATCGTGGGCTATGCAATCGCGCTTGGGGCAGGCGTCGGAATTGGTTTTCTCTCCGCCCATCACCAGGAATTCGCGCTGGACTCTGAAACCGGCACCATCACGAGCCGGGCCACGCCGATCGGCTCCATCCTCGTCGTGGTGCTGTTTGCCGTGCGCTTCGGCCTGAAACTGGTATTCCCCCAGCTGGGCGGGTCTCCGGGCGGTCATCCCAGCGCCGATGTCCTTGCATGGACGGATGCCGGCCTGGTCTTTTCCTCCGCCATGATCGTCACGCGGGCCGTCGTCACCTGGCTGCGCACCAAGCCGCTGATCGACGCACACAAGTCGGCAAAGATCACGCCACCGGCCTGAACGCCCCTCGCCACGAGGCGGTCAAGGTCCACAGGCCGAGCGCCAGGCAACTCGCATTGATGAAGACCTCGAACCTCATCGCATCATTCGTGCCGGCGAGTGCGTACATGCTGTTTTCGACATCGAAGGTGATGTCCATCGCTGCGAGATAAATAATCGCCGACGCGGCGAGCAATCCGGCTGCCGGAGCCCAAGGCCTGCCAAACAGGAACCCCATGCCCGCTGCCGCGGCGCACAGGGCCATCCAGCCATCCGCTACCGGAAAGCTCGATTCGAAGGCGGTGTACCAACGGTCCTGAAGCACCATCACGTCACCGCCGGTGAAATAGCTCCACCAGTAGATCGCGGTGACGACTGCGGCGAGGACCAGCAGCGCCCCTAATGTCCGGTCGGCGAGTCTCATGCGCCGCACGATAGGGTCCGGGCGCGCGTCCCGCCATCGCGAAGTCTGGCGCTGCCGTCAGTGGTGCAGGCCGGCGCGCTTTGCCCGCGTCGCGCGCAGGCCTTCCATGCCCTTGGTGTCGATGGCGTGCTGCCAGCCCGCGAATTCCTCGATGGTCAGCCGGTAGCGGATGCAGGCTTCTTCCAAGGTCAGCATGCCGCCGCGGACGGCCGCGACGACCTCGGCCTTGCGCCGGATCACCCAGCGCTGCGTATCGGAGGGAGGCAAGTCGGCATAGCTCAAGGGGAGCCCGTCGGGGCCTCTGACGGACTGGATGAAGACGGCCTCGCCCATTGTTCGATCTCCCGGTTGGATGCGCTGGGGCAATACATGAGCGCGCGGCGCCGTTCCGGGGTTCCGCCCGCAAGGCTTAACGGCGGCTCACCGGGACCGCTAAAGCTGCGAACAAGCGGAACAATTCCGGTCCGGAGCATGAAAATATCGTGAGAGGCGGATCGAGCATTTGAAACCTCGGCCTCAATCGCGCAAAATCGGGACGTGGGGGCCGAAGAGCCAAGAGGGCAGGCATGCGTTACGACTGGACGATCGCATTGAGTTTGGCAGCGGCGATTTTTGCCGCGGCACCGGCAGCGGCGGATGCGCCGGTGGGCGTGGGCATGAGCCTGGGGTTCCCGTCGCCCATCCAGATGTTCGCCGGCGGCGATCCCGAGCCGGCTCGCACGCAGGACGTGACGGCGGAATACCTGCTCACCAGCCTGACCAACGAAACCATCACGTTGAAGGGCGACAACGACTGCGCCGCTCACACCTGGACGGTAACGGATGCCGCGGGGACCGTGGTCGACCAGTCCGCGGCATGCCCCACGGGCGGCCAGCCGGTGAGCGTGCCGGTTCCGCAGGGCAAGCCGGTGGATGAGCAGCGCACTGTGTCGCTGCGGGTCTTCGCCTATCAGGAAGGCCAGACCTACACGATCCACTACAAAGCCTATGGCGTGGAAGGCACGGCGAACTTCACGGTCACGCTGCTGAAGTAGCGGTGAAAACGGCGGAAAAGCGGCACAAAGGCACGTCTGTTTGCGGCCTTGCCTCGCGGGATCGTTTTCTATAGGTTCCGCCGCCTCCCGGAACCACCGCAAGGACCGCCCATGGCTCGCGTTACCGTTGAAGATTGCGTCGACAAGGTGCCCAACCGCTTCGATCTGGTGCTGCTCTCCGCCCATCGCGCGCGGCAGCTCTCGGGCGGCGCGGACACGCTGGTCGATCGCGACCGCGACAAGAACCCGGTTGTGGCGCTGCGCGAGATCGCGGCCAAGGAACTCAAGCCGGACGAGATCAAGGAGGACTACATCAAGTCGCTCCAGAAGCATGCCGAGGTCGACGAGCCGGAAGCCCAGCCCGACGAGGACGTGCGCGAGGACGTGCACCAGCGCCAGGTGACGGAAGAAGAGCTGCTGCGCGCGCTCACCTCCGAGGCCCAGCGCCGCGCCGAGCCTCAGCCGGAGCCGGAGGGCGATTACGACTCCGATATGTAACGGCGGGATCTCATCCGATTCGCGAACAAGGCGGCGCCCGCAAGCGCCGCCTTTTTCGTACCGGCTGTACGTCCCCAAATCCCTGACGTGGCCGCAAAGCCTGGGCGAGTCTTCAGACCAAGTCCCGCAGCTGCGCCAGCGAATTCGCTTGAGCGAATCGCGCCAACATCGTCATATTGCTGTATAAAGTGAGAAACATGAGCACTCCGACGCGGCCCGGCGAAGCCACTGCCGGGGCACAGGGTTCGATTCACCCTGTGGACCCCGCGGCCGACCGCGCGCCCCGTTCCGACAAGCCCAAGGCCGCCCGTAAGCTGATGCGCCAGACCGAGCTGGTCGACCGGGTGAAGGCTTACGATCCCGACGCCGACGAGGCGCTGCTCAACAAGGCCTACGTCTATGCCATGACCGCGCATGGCAAGCAGTTCCGCGCCTCCGGCGATCCCTATTTCACCCATCCCCTCGAAGTCGCCGCGATCCTCACCGAGCTGAAGCTCGACGTGCCGACCATCGCGACCGCGCTGCTCCACGACACCGTCGAGGACACCTATGTCACGGTCGAGGACGTCAAGAAGAACTTCGGCGAGGAGATCGCCAACCTCGTCGACGGCGTCACCAAGCTTTCCCAGCTCGAACTGTTCAGCGAGCGCACCAAGCAGGCGGAGAATTTCCGCAAGCTGATGCTGGCGATGTCAAACGACATCCGTGTGCTGCTGGTCAAGCTCGCCGACCGGCTGCACAACATGCGCACGCTGGCCTATATCGAGAAGCCGGAAAAGCGCCGCCGCATCGCCCAGGAGACGCTGGATATCTACGCGCCGCTGGCCGGCCGCATCGGCATGCAGAACATGCGCGAGGAGCTCGAGGATCTTGCGTTCGCCGAACTCGATCCGGAGGCGCGCAATTCGATCCTCACCCGCCTGGCCCGCCTGGAATCCGCCACCGGCAACCGCATCGGCCGCATCGCCGATGAGATCAAGCGCAAGCTGGCCGAGCACGGCATCGAAGCCTGGGTCTATGGCCGGGCCAAGCGCGCCTATTCGATCTGGCGCAAACTCAAGGACAAGCAGCTCAATTTCGAGCAGCTGTCCGACATCCTGGGATTTCGCGTCATCGTGAAGACGCCGGAGGACTGCTATCGCGCGCTGGGCGTCCTGCATCAGAGCTGGCGCATGATCCCCGACCGCTTCAAGGATTTCATCTCCAATCCGAAGACCAACGGCTACCGCTCCATCCACACCACCGTGATCGGGCCCGAGCAGCAGCGTGTCGAAGTGCAGATCCGCACCGCCGAGATGCACGACGTGGCCGAACGCGGCGTCGCAGCGCACTGGCGCTACCGCGAGCAAGTCGAAGGCGAGACCATGGACGCGGCGCTGCGCTGGCTGCGCGACATGGTCGACCTGCTGGAGCGCGGCGATTCCGTTGAGGAGTTCCTCGAGCATTCGCGCCTCAACATGTACCAGGACCAGGTGTTCTGCTTCACGCCCAAGGGCGACCTGATCAGCCTGCCGCGCGGCGCCACGCCCATCGATTTCGCCTATATGGTCCATACCGATCTCGGCAACCAGACGGTCGGCGCCAAGGTCAATGGCGCCCATGTGCCGCTGCACACGCCTCTGCGCAACGGCGACCAGGTGGAGATCATCCGCCAGAAGGGCTCCGAGCCGTCGCCGCTGTGGGAGCAGTTCGCGGTGACGGGGCGGGCGCGTTCCGAAATCCGCCGCTTCATCAAGCATGCCCAGCACGACGAGCATGTCCGTTTCGGCCGCAAGATCCTGGAGAAGGAATTCGCCGATCACGGCCAGGACCTGACGGACAAGGCCATCGCCGTGGTGGCGAAGAAGCTGCGGCAATCCAAGCCGGAGGATGTCTATGCCGATGTCGGCCGTGGCGCGCTGCGTTCGCACGACGTGCTGATGTCGGTGTTCCCGGAGTTCAAGAAGGAAACCCGCCGCAAACCGCGCAAATCCGGCGAGGCGATCTCGATCAAGGGCCTCACCGAGGGTATCTCCTACCGCCTCGGTCAGTGCTGTCATCCACTGCCCGGCGACCGCATCGTGGGCGTGCGCAAGCCGGGCGAGGTGGTGATCATCCACACCATCGATTGCGCCGAGCTAGAGAAGGCGCAGATGGAGGACTGGATCGACGTGTCCTGGGGAACCAGCGCGGCCGAGATCGGGCCGTCGCTCGCCCGCGTCGGCGTGCGGGTCAAGAACGTGCCGGGCGCGCTGGGCGCGGTGATGACGGTCATTGGCGCCAATGGCGGCAACATCTTCAACGTCAAGGTGACCAGCCGCAATCCGCTGTTCTTTGAATTCCATGTCGACATCGAGGTGCGCGACGTGGCGCATTTGCAGAACATCCTTGGCGCGCTACGGGTGAACGCGGTGGTCGAATCGGTCGACCGCGTGCGCGGCCCCGAAGCGGCCGAAGGAGTGGCCGTCACGTGACTGCGGACCAGGTTTTGAAGGAATTCGAAAAAGCGGGCGCCCTGCTGAAGGGGCATTTCCTGCTGTCCAGCGGCCTGCACTCCGACGTGTTCCTCCAGAAGGCGCTGGTCTTCCAGGATGCCAAGCGCACCGCCAGGCTGTGCAAGGCGCTGGCGGAAAAGGTGCGCGCCGAGATCAAGACCAAATTCACCGCCATCGTGTCCCCGGCCGTCGGCGGCATCGTGCCGGGCTACGAGATGGGGCGGCAGCTGGGCCTGCCTGCGATGTATGTCGAGCGGCAGGACGGGACGTTTCAGCTCCGCCGCGGTTTCGCGCTGGCGAAGAACCAGCCGGTGCTGATGGTGGAAGACATCGTGACGACGGGGCTCTCCTCGCGCGAATGCCTCGAGGCCATCCGCGAAGCCGGCGGCAAGCCGGTGGCGGCGTGCTGCCTGATCGACCGCTCCGGCGGCACGGCGAAGCTGGGCGTCAAATTCATCGCGCTGGCGACGGTCAAGTTTCCCGCCTGGGAAGCCGGCAGGCTCCCCGCGCATCTGCGCGACTCCAAGGCCGTGAAACCGGGGAGCAGGGGACTGGCGTGACGCGGGATCACACCGTGGGCCGGCTCGTGGCGTTCGCGCTGCTGTGCCTCGCGATCTCCTATTTCTCCGGACTGGCGCTCGAGGCGGTGGCGCGCGGATATGGCGCGATGCCGGAGTTCCTGCGCACCACGCCGTCGCGTTTCCCATATTTCGTCGCCGTTGTGCTCTGCGTGCTCACCGGCTTCGCGGTCGAGGTCTGGTCGCAGCGCGCCGTGGCGACTAACCTGCTGGGCGTGCTGATATGCTTGGGCGCGCCGTTCCTGGTCGAATATTTCGGAACGGGCGTGTCCTGCGTGCGATGGTGGGAGTGCCTGCGATGAGCCGCAATCCCCACATGGGCAATTTCATCCTGGTCTGCTTCGCGCTCGCCGCGGCGGCGGAGGCCGGCGCGGTGGCCTTTGCGCGAATCTATCCCGATCAGGCGATGCGGCTCAGCCACGCCAATGGGCTGATATTCTACGGCATCCCTGTCGTGCTCTGCGGAATCGCCGGGGCGGTCATGGGCGTGTGGACCCGGGACTCGATCCTGCGCAACTTTCTCGCAACGCTGATATGCCTGTTCGTGCCTTTCGGGGCCGCGGTGCTGGGTGTTTATCTCTCCTGCATGTTCTTGCGGGAGTGCCTGTTGTGAGCCGTATCCGGCTGGGCGTGAACGTCGATCACGTGGCGACGTTGCGAAACGCGCGCGGCGTGGCCTATCCCGATCCGCTGCGCGCCGCCGAGATGGCGAAGGCGGCGGGCGCCGACGGCATCACGGCCCATCTGCGCGAGGACCGCCGCCACATCCGCGACGCCGACATCGACGCGCTGGCGGCCTGGAACGGCCTGCCGCTCAACATGGAAATGGCCGCGACGGACGAGATGCTCGCAATCGCGCTCCGCGTGAAGCCGCACGCCGTGTGCCTGGTGCCGGAGAAGCGCGAAGAGGTGACGACGGAAGGCGGCCTCGACGTCGCGGGAAAGCATAACAGTCTCGCGCCCCTCGTGCTGAAGCTTGCCGGCGCGGGCATCCGCGTGTCGCTGTTCATCGATGCGATCGATGCGCAAGTCGACGCCGCGAAATCGCTCGCTGCGCCGGTGATCGAGCTCTGCACCGGCGCCTATTGCGAGGCCTTCCTGGCCGGGGGCGAACAGGCGGCCGCCGGGCATCTCGAACACGCCCACGCCTGCGCCGCGCGGGCCGCGAGACTCGGCCTCGAAGTCCATGCCGGCCACGGCCTGACATACGACAACGTGAAGCCCGTCGCCGCCATCCCGGAAATCCGCGAACTCAACATCGGCCACTTCCTGGTGGGCGAGGCGATATTCACCGGCCTTGACGCCTCCGTCCGCCGCATGCGCGCCCTAATGGACGAGGCGCGGGCATGATCATTGGCATCGGCTCCGATCTCATCGATATCCGCCGGGTGGAGAAGTCCATCGCGCGGTTCGGGGAGCGGTTCCTGGATCGCATCTTCACCGCGGTCGAGCGCGCCAAGTCGGACCGCCGCGCCAACCGCGCCGCGTCCTACGCCAAGCGCTTCGCCGCCAAGGAGGCCTGCTCGAAGGCGCTGGGTACAGGCCTGCGCAAGGGCGTGTTCTGGCGCGACATGGGCGTGGTGAATCTGCCGGGGGGCAAGCCGTCCATGACGCTGACGGGCGGGGCGCTGAAGCGGCTGCGCGACATCACGCCGCCGGGTCACGACGCCCTTATTGAGCTCACCATCACCGACGATTTCCCGCTCGCCCAGGCCATCGTCATCATCCAGGCCGTGCCCGCAGCCGTGGCGTCCGGCCCACGGGCGTAAAGATTAAATCCAGTGCCTGCTTGAACTTGGCAATGGGCGGGCGATTTGTGCTAGCAGGAGCGGACCAGTCCCGAGTTGGAATTTCCATGGAAGACGTGAACGAAAACGCCGAAAACGAAGCGTCGCCGCCGGCGCCTTCCGAGACTCCGGTTCCGCGCGAAGGCGCGCCTTCTCCGCAGGCGATGGACGCCGAGTCGCATGAGCCCGCACACGAGGCGCCGCCGCAGCCCGAACCTGTTCCCGCCGCCGCCGCGTCGCCGCCGCCGGCCGCCACCAAGAAGGAGGCCGAATCCTGGGTCGAAACGGTGAAGACGGTCGTCTACGCGCTGCTCATCGCGCTGGTCATCCGCACCTTCCTGTTCCAGCCCTTCAACATCCCGTCGGCTTCAATGGAGGGCACGCTGCTGATCGGCGACTACCTGTTCGTCGAGAAGTTCGCCTATGGCTACAGCAAGCACTCCTTCCCGTTCAGCTTCATGCCCTTCTCGGGGCGGATATTCGGCTCGTCGCCGTCGCGCGGCGACGTCGTCGTGTTCAAGATGCCGAACCCCAACAGTTCCGACTACATGAAGGACTACATCAAGCGCGTGATCGGGCTGCCGGGTGATCGCATCCAGGTGCTCAACAGCCGTCTCTATCTCAACGGCACGCTCGTGCCCCGTGTCCGGGTGCAGGATTTCCTCGAGACCGTGGACGGCATCGTCCGCCACGTGCCGCAGTACCGGGAGACGCTGCCCGGCGGCAAGAGCTACCTTACGCTCGACCGCTTCCCGGATGGACAACTCGACAATACGGGCCTGTTCGAGGTCCCGGCCGGCCACTATTTCATGATGGGCGACAATCGCGACAATTCCGACGACAGCCGCGAGGATGTGGGCTACGTGCCGGCCGAGGATCTTGTCGGCAAGGCGGAGTTCATCTTCTTCTCCATCGATGTCGGCGACGACTGGATGGAGTTCTGGCGCTGGCCGTTGGAAATCCGCTACGGCCGCATGTTCAGCGGAATCGATTGAGGCGTTGAGCGAACTCGCCGAAAATCTCGGGCACGTCTTCACGGACAAGGAACTTCTGCGGCGCGCGCTGACGCATGCCAGCGCCGACGCGCGCGCCTCCAACGAGCGCCTCGAATTCCTCGGCGACCGCGTCCTGGGCCTCGTCATCGCCGAAAACCTGTACACGCTGTTCCCGGGCGACAGCGAAGGCGCGCTGGCGCTCAAGCTCAACGCGCTGGTGCGCCAGGAGGCCTGTGCCATGGCCGCGGAGGCCGCCGGTCTCGCCGAACATCTCATCCTCGCCAATTCGGAGGCCGGAAGCGGCGGCCGCAAGAAGGCGGTGATACTGGCCGGCGCCTGCGAGGCGGTCATCGCCGCGCTTTATCTCGATGGCGGCATGGCGCCGGCGCGCGCCTTCATCGAGCGCTTCTGGTCGCCACAGATCGCCGGCCTGAGCGACGACATGCGCGACGCCAAGACCGCGCTCCAGGAATGGGCGCAGGCGCGCAAGGGCGGCGGCGGGCCGAACTACCGCCTCGTCAGCCGTGAGGGCCCCGACCACGCGCCGCGCTTCGAAATCGAGGTGCGCGTGTCGGGCGCCGAACCGGCGCTGGGGCGCGGCAGTTCCAAGCGTGAGGCCGAACAGGCCGCCGCGCGCGCGCTTCTGGAAAGTCTGGGCATATGGAAGAGCTGAGCGCCACGCGTTGCGGGTTCGCCGCCGTGATCGGCGCGCCCAACGCCGGCAAGTCCACGCTGGTCAACGCGCTGGTCGGAACGAAGGTGTCGATCGTCTCGCCCAAGGTGCAGACCACGCGCATGGCCGTGCGCGGCGTGGCGATCCGGGACGATGTCCAGATCGTCTTCGTCGACACGCCCGGGATCTTCAAGCCGCGGCGCAGGCTCGACCGCGCCATGGTCAACGCCGCCTGGGCCGGCGCGGGCGACGCCGACGCGATTCTGCTGATCGTCGATGCCCAGGACATGATCGCCAACCCCGACGGCCTCGCCGCGCGCGACACTCACGCCATCATCGAGGGCCTGAAGCAGAACAAGACCAAGGCAGCCCTGCTGCTCAACAAGATCGACGGCATCAAGCGCGTCGACCTGCTGCCGCTTGCGGACACGCTGAATGGCGAGGGCGCGTTCGACGCCGTGTTCATGATCTCCGCGCTCAAGGGCGATCATGTGGGCGATGTCGCCGAGTGGGTTTCCGCCCGCATGCCGCCGGGCCCCTGGCTCTATCCCGAGGACCAGGCCGCCGACATCCCATCCCGCCTGCTCGCCGCGGAAATCACGCGCGAGAAGATCTACCTGCGCCTGCACGACGAACTACCCTATGCCACCACGGTCGAGACCGAGAAGTGGGAAGAGCGCAAGGACGGATCGGTCAAGATCGACCAGGTGATCTTCGTCCAGCGCGAGGGCCAGAAGGCGATCGTGCTGGGCAAGGGCGGCGCCGCGATCAAGAAGATCGGCGAACTTGCCCGCGCTGAAATGGAGACGCTGTTCGACCGCCGCGTCCACCTGTTCCTCTTCGTCAAGGTAAGCGAAAACTGGGCCGAGGAACGCGAGCACTACCGCGAAATGGGCCTGGAGTTTCCGGATGAGTAACGGCCTCCCCCTTGCGGGGCCGCCTACGCTTTCAGCTTCGGCGTGCCGAGCGAGCCTCACTCGCCACGTCGTAGCCGAAGGCGGAGACGGGAGGTCGAAAAATGCTCTTCGCATTTTTCGGGCAGGGGTAGTCTGCGTGAAGCCCCCCACCCCAAACGCTGTGCGTTTCGACCTCCCCGCGAGGCGCAGGTGAAATATGGACTGGTCCGACGATGCCATTGTTCTGTCCGTCCGCGCCCATGGCGAGAATTCGCGCATCGTGGACGTCCTGACGCGCATCCATGGCCATCACGCGGGCCTTGTGCGGGGCGGTACGTCGCGCATGGCGGCCTCGGTGCTCCAGCCGGGCAACGGCGTGCATGTTCACTGGCGCGCGCGGCTCAGCGAGCATCTGGGGAACTTCACGGTCGAACCCGTCCGCGCGCGCGCCGGCACGCTGATGGAGAAGCGGGATGCGCTCGCCGGGCTCAACGCGCTGGTCGCCGTCAGCGTAGCGGCGCTGCCGGAGCGCGAAGCCCATGAGCCGGTCTTCGCCGCGGCCGAAATCCTGCTCGATGCGATGATGGATGACGGCTTCGCGCATTGGGCGCCGCTCTATGTACGCTGGGAGGCCGGGCTTCTGGAAAACCTGGGCTTCGGGCTCGACCTGTCGCGCTGTGCCTCGACGGGCACGACGGACGATCTGCGTTACGTTTCGCCCCGCTCCGGCCGCGCCGTCTCGGGTGCGGCGGGCGCGCTCTACAAGGACAGGATGTTCCCACTCCCCGGTTTCCTGCTGGGCTCGCAGAATGCGGATACTTCCACCTCGGAGATCATCGCCGGCCTGAAACTCACCGGCCATTTCCTGCTGGAGCGCGTGCTTCTGCCGCATGGCCGCGAGATGCCGCCGGCGCGTATCCGCCTGGACGAACTGGCGGCGCGCGAATCGCGTTAGAGAAACCTCATGGGTTCACTGCCGATCAAGGACGACATCCGGCCCGAGCCGCTCGCCGACGCGCTGTCGCAGCGCTACCTGGCTTACGCGCTGTCGACCATCACCCAGCGCGCGCTGCCGGATGCGCGGGACGGGCTCAAGCCCGTGCACCGCCGAATCTTGTGGGCGATGCGGATGCTGGGGCTGAACCCGGCGGCGGGGTTCAAGAAATGCGCCCGCGTGGTGGGCGACGTCATCGGCAAGTATCATCCCCATGGCGACCTGGCGATCTACGACGCGCTGGTGCGGCTGGCGCAGGATTTCGCGCTGCGCTATCCGCTGATCGAGGGGCAGGGCAATTTCGGCAACGTCGACGGCGATAACGCCGCCGCCATGCGCTATACCGAAAGCCGCCTGACCGACGTCGCCGCCGCCCTGATGGAGGGCCTGGACGAGAACGCCGTCGATTTCCGCGCCACCTATGACGGCGAGGACGAAGAGCCCGTCGTCATGCCGGCGGCGTTCCCCAACCTTCTGGCCAACGGCTCGTCCGGCATCGCGGTCGGCATGGCGACGTCGATCCCGCCGCACAATCTGGGCGAGTTGTGCGCCGCGCTGAAGATCCTCATCGACAATCCCAACACCCGCGACGCCACGCTGCTCAAGCACGTGAGGGGGCCGGACTTCCCCACCGGCGGTGTCATCGTGGACGACGCGGCCTCCATCGAGGAGGCGTATAGGACCGGCCGCGGCGGTTTCCGCCTGCGCGCGCGCTGGAAGAAGGAAGAAGGCGCGCGCGGCGTCTACCAGATCGTCGTCGACCAGGTTCCCTATCAGGTCCAGAAATCCAAGCTCATCGAGCGCATCGCCGAGCTGATCGAGCAGAAGAAGCTGCCGCTGCTGGAGGACGTGCGCGACGAGAGCGCGGAGGATGTCCGCGTCGTACTCATCCCCAAGAACCGCACGGTCGATGCCGAGATCCTGATGGAACAGCTGTTCCGGCAATGCGATCTCGAAGTTCGCGTCAGCCTGAACATGAACGTGCTCGATGGCGGCCTGATCCCGCGGGTGATGAGCCTGAAGGAGGCGCTGCAGGCCTTCATCGACCATCGCCGCGACGTGCTGGTCCGCCGCTCCACCCACCGGCTGGCCAGGATCGCCGCGCGGCTGGAAGTGCTGGACGGCTACCTGATCGTCTATCTCGACCTCGACAAGGTCATCCGCATCATCCGCACCGAGGATGAGCCCAAGCCGAAGCTGATCAAGGCGTTCAGGCTTACCGACGTGCAGGCCGAAGCCATCCTCAACATGCGGCTGCGCTCACTGCGCAAGCTCGAGGAGATGGAAATCCGCCGCGAGCACGAGGCGCTGACCAGGGAGCAGAAGGAACTGAAGAAGCTCCTCGGCTCCGACAAGCTCAAGGACGAGCGCCTGGTCGACGAGATCAAGGCCATCGATGCCAAGTTCGGTATCAACACCGAACTCGGGCGCCGCCGCACGGACTTCATCGCGGGCAAGGCGCTGGAGAAGATCCAGGCCGTGGCCGAGGAGGCGGTGGCGCTGGAAACCCAGGTCGAGCGCGAGCCCATCACCATCGTGTGCTCGGAGAAGGGCTGGCTGCGCTCGTTCCGGGGCCATCAGGAGGAGAACGACAGCGTCAAATACCGCGAGGGCGATCGCGGCAAGTTCTGGGTCCATGCCCAGACGACCGACAAGCTGATGGTGTTCTCCACCGACGGCCGCTTCTTCACGTTGGATTGCGCGAAGCTCCCCGGCGGCCGCGGCAACGGCGAGGCGATCCGCAGCTTCGTCGACCTGCCACCCGATGCCGGCATGATCGCCATGTTCCCGCACGTCCCCAGCCGCAAGCTGCTGCTCGCCGCCGATACCGGCCACGGCTTCGTCACCAGCGAAGACGATGCGGTGGCGATGACAAAATCCGGCAAGCGCGTGATGAACCCGAAGAAGGAAGCACAGGTCTGCGCCTTCGTATCGGGCGATACCGTCGCGGTGGTGGGGGAGAACCGGAAAATGATCGTCTTCCCGCTCTCCGAAGTGCCGGAATTGGCGCGCGGCCAAGGCGTCTATCTCCAGCGCTACAAGGATGGCGGACTGTTGGACGCGACGACCTTCACCTGGAAGGACGGGCTGAAGGACGAAAATAACCGGTTGTGGGACGCAGCCGAACTCAAGGATTGGAAAGGCGCTCGCGCCCAAGCGGGGCGGCTGGTGCCGCGCGGGTGGGCGAAGAGCGGCAAGTTCGCATAATTCTTCCCTTCCTCAAGGACGGGATGAAGAGGACGCGAAATGACATTCCACGATATCCTCTACAGAACCGACGGTCCCCTTGGCGTTGTCACGCTCAACGCGCCGCAATACCGCAACGCACAGTCCTACCGCATGCTGGACGAGATCGACGCGGCGTTCGCGCTGGCGGGCAGGGACAAGAATGTCCGTGTGGTGATCGTGCGGGGCGCGGGCGGAAATTTCTCAACGGGGCACGACCTCGGAACTCCCGAAGCGCTGGAATACCGCAAACAGCTCGGCGCTCGGCCGGGCATCGAGACATACGACTAATTCCGCAAATACAATCTCGACCTGCTGCTCAAGTGGCGGAATTTCGAGAAGCCCACGATCGCCATGGTCGAAGGCTACTGCATCTACGCCGGCTGGATGCTGGCTGCGGCGTGCGACATCGTCTTGGCGGCCGAGGATGCGCAATTCCTCGCGGGTTTCGTCGAATACATGTCCATCCCGTGGGACATCGGTATCCGCCGCGCCAAGGAGTTGTGCTTCGAGAGCCGCTTCATCACGGCGGCTGAAGCGGCGCGGCACGGTTTCGTCAATCGCGTGCTGGCTCCGGCCGATCTGGAGCGCGAGACCACGGCCTTCGCGCGCCGCGTGGCGGAGAATTCGCCGGGCGCGCTGCGCTACGCCAAGATCCAGATGAACAAGGCGCAGGATGCCCAGGGCTTCAGCCGCGCCATCGAGGACTCCTTCGGCGACTATGTGGCGATGATGAACATCCTGGCCGACGAGATGCGGGTCGAAGGCCAGCGCCGGCTCATGACCGTCGACCTGGCGGTGAAGGGCCGCAAGGGCGAGCGCTTCGGGCTCAAGGGCTAGGACACACCGCGATTTCTGTTACGGTCCTTCCCAGAGGAAACGCCCGAAGAGGCTGTCCGTGAACAACGATGCTCCCGCCAGCGAGGCGGGCGAGGCGGGGCAGCCCGACGGGATGGTGCTTGTCGGGCACGGCGCTCCAGCGGTCGTCGGCGCGCGCCCGGCGAACCGGACCTACATCCTCGTAATCATGACGCTGATCTACGTGGTCAACTATCTCGATCGCCAGATCCTCGCCATCCTGATGCCGCAGATCAAGGCGGAGTTCGGCCTCAACTACACCCAGGTCGGCTACCTCATCGGACCTGCATTCGCAGTCGTCTATGCGGTGCTGGGCGTGCCGCTCGCGGTGATCGCCGACCGCACCAACCGCCGCAACGTCATCGCCGCATCGCTCGCGGTGTTCAGCGTCATGACATTGCTGTCGAGCTATGCGCGCGGCTTCTGGACGATGGCGCTGGCGCGGTTCGGCACTGGCGTGGGCGAGGCGGGCACCGGTCCATCGATCAATTCCGTCATCGCCGATCTCTACGCACCCGCGGAGCGCGCATCGGCGCTGTCTTTCTACACCGCGGGCCTGAATGTCGGCCTGCTCGTCGCGTTCTTCGGCGGCGGCTGGATTTCCGAGCATTATGGCTGGCGCGTCGCCATCGTCTCCGCGGGCGTGCCGGGATTGCTGCTGGTCCTGCTGCTGCTGTTCACCGTCACGGAGCCGAAGCGAGGCCTGGTCGACGCGCTGCCCGACACCAATCCGCCCAGCTTCATCGCCGTGGTGAAATATCTGTGGAGCCAGCGTTCGTTCCGCTGGATGTCCATCGGCACGTCGTTCAGCTCGTTCGGCGGCTATGCCGGCATCGCCTTCATCCCCACCTTCCTGAAAGTCTCCCACCACATGACGCCCGCCGAGATCGGCGCGGCGCTTGCCCTTCTCACCGGCGTCGGCGGCGCCATCGGCACCTATTTCGCGGGCGTGCTGGCCGATCGTTTCGGCGCGCGCGACATGCGCTGGAACATGTTCATCCCGATCGCCGCCACCTTTGTGGCGATCCCGTTCGCACCGCTGTTCTATCTCACCTCCAGCACCACGGTCGCGCTCGCATCCGCGGTCGTTCCGGTGATGATGGGCGCGGCCTATGTTGGCCCGGCCTATTCGATGGCGCAGGGCCTGGTGCCGTTGCGCATGCGGGCGCGCTCGGTGGCGATTCTCCTCCTGATTCTCAACATCATCGGGCTCGGGCTTGGACCGCCGGTTGTGGGCAAGATCGCCGACCTGCTCGTGCCCCATTTCGGCCCGGACGCGCTGCGTTACGCGATGATGACGACGGTCATTACCGGCCTGATCGGGGCCTACTGCTATTGGCGCTCGTCGGCCACACTGCGGGACGATCTCAAGAAGCCGCTGGCCCAGGCGGCTTGAGCTTCGTTTCGCAGCCGCTACAGTCGCGGGATGGTTCGTATCCGGGAACTCGCCTTCGTCACGACGGCCGCCATGGCCGCGATGACGGGCGCCGCGCTATGGCAGTCGTTGCAGCCGCCGAAGGCGCCAATGATCGCCGCCGCGCCCCTGCGGGTCCATCCGATACCGGCCGCAGTCACGGTTCGCGCATCCGCACCAGCGCCGAAGCTTGTCGTGGCGGCCGCGAAACCAGTGCCGGTAGAAGCGCCGGCTGCGGCTGCGGACACCGCGATCGATACCGCGGACGAGGGCGACGCGCCGGCCGGCGTGAAGCAGATCACCGCCGCCGAAATGATCGCGCAGGAGGCGCAACTCGACGCGCAAGCCGATGGTGTAGCGGCGCGGATCGAGGGCCGGGTGCCGGCCGACCTGATGCGCTATTTCGACGTCGTGCTCTATGTCAGCAAGGCCGGCAGCGGCGCATGGGCGCAGCACATGTTCGTCTTCCATCGCACGGCGGACGGCAGTCTCGCATACGAAAAGAACTTCCCGGTCTCCACCGGCCGCGAGCAGCACGAGAAATATTTCACCGACACTCCGGCCGGGATCTTCGAGCTCGATCCCGCGCGCTTCGAGCCGATGCACTATTCGCACACCTGGCACGGCGCGCCGATGCAATGGTCGATGTTCCTGAACCTCGAGCTGCACAACCGCATGGTCGGAATCGCGCTGCACTCGGCCGGCGGCCATGCCGCGGATTTGGGCCACCGCGCCTCCGGCGGCTGTGTGCGCCTGCCGCCCGAACAGGCGGACCTGCTCTACCACCGCTTCCAGAGCGAGGAGCGGGGCATGGTGCCGGTTCTCGCCTTCGACAACGTCTCCGGTTCGACCAGCCGCACAGGCGAGACCATGAAAACCCCGGGCGGCCTGCCGCTCATGACCGAGGGCTACAAGGTCCTGCTCATCATCGAGGACTACCCGGGCGGTCCCGCCCTGGTTGCGGTCCTGTCCTGAGCCTCCTTAACGATTCCCCGGCTTTTCGGGCTTGCCCGGAGCGGAATGACCCGCCATCCTGTTAACCTCGCGCTGACCCGGATTGGGACAGTCGCCCGGGGACCCTGTAGCGTGGCGGAATGTCCAGGATGTTGAGGCAGTTAAGCGTCCTCTACCTCGTCGCGGCCACGAGCTTCGGGGTCGCGATCGTGCTGTCCCAGCATCCGGCCTTGAACAGTGCCGCCAAATCGAGCGCCCGTTTCGTCGGACACGAAACCGCGGTCGCCGCAGTCGCGCTCAACGATCATGTCATCCAGCCCGGCTGGGCGTGGACGAAAGTGCAGACCGGCGCGCTCGCGCATCGCGTCGAAGTCGCGCTCAATCCGTCGAAGGCACCGGTCGCGCCGCCCGGCAGGCGCACTGTCGTCGCACGGCAGGAGCCGGTGAAGCCGATGCCGCCGACACCCGCGCCCAAGCCGAAAATCGCCGCCGTCACGCCACCGCTGCGGCCTGAGATCGTCGAGGCGCCAAAGCCCGCGCCGCAGAAAGCGCCCGAAGCCGTCGCCGAAACCGCGCCGCCCAAGATCACGCTCGCGCCGCCGGCCCCGCGCGAGACCGTGCCGCCATCCGTGGCCGCGCTTCCGCCGCCGCCGGCCGTGAGCGCGCCGGCGCCCAGCCCGGCCGAACTGGTGCGCGTCACCCAGCGCCTGAAGGACAGCCTGACGGACGAGATGCTCCAGCATTTCGACCTGTTCCTCTATGTCAGCAAGGCCGATCATGGCCCGCTCGCACAGCGCATGTATGTGTTCCAGAAGACGGCCGCTGGCGGCCTGGCGCTGATGTACAATTGGCCGGTCTCCACCGGACGCGAGAAGGTGGAATTCGCGCCGACGGGCCAGAAGGAGCCGAGCTTCACCCCGGCCGGCTATTACGAGCTCGATCCGGGCCGGATGTATCCGCACTACACCTCCATGCAATGGCACCAGCCGATGCCCTACGCCATGTTCTTCAACTGGGAAGATCACGGCTATCAGACCGGCCTCGCCATCCACGCCGCCAGCGGCGAGGACGTGAGCCTGCTCGGCACCCGCTCCAGCGCCGGCTGCGTGCGCCTGGCGCCCGAAAATGCGCGCGTCCTGTTCTCCATGGTGCGCCAGAGCTACAAGGGTCTGGTGCCCAAATTCGCCTATGACAAGCGCACCGCGACCATGTCCAACAACGGCATGCTGCTGCACGACCGTGGCGGCAACCTCGAACTCGAGCCCGGCTACAAGGTCCTGGTGTTCATCGAGGATTATGGCGGCGAGCAGGTCGTAGCCGCGTTGTTCTGAGACCCGCGAAACGACGCTTTTGTGACGCCGGCCGCGGCGCTCGCATTTTTCCGAAAAGTTTCGACACGTCGTCAGCGAAACGTTGAACGGGAACTTTCGCGCGCCCGCGACGCGCTCGACGGCATCGCGGACTCGGAATATCGTCGCACCCTGAGTTTGCTTTTTTGATAGGGGGTTTGACATGCGCGCATACCGCAATTCTTTTTGCCTGCTCGCCGCATCGGCGGTCCTGTGGTCCGGCGCAGCGCTCGCGACCAACGTCACCACCTATCACTACGACAATCTGCGGACCGGCTGGGACCAGACGGAAACCGCGCTGACCCCCGCCACCGTGCTGCATGGCTCGGGCGGGCAAACGTTCAAGATGATGGCCTCGACCGTGCTGGACGACCAGGTCGACGCCCAGCCGCTGCTGATGAGCGGCCAGCACATCCAGGGCCACGGCACGCATGACGTGGTGTACGTCGCCACCGAGAACAACACGCTCTACGCCATCGATACCGCCAACGGCCACATTCTCATCCAGCGCCATTTCGGACCGCCGGTCCCGATCGACGCGCTGCCCGGTGGCTGCAACAACAACGCCGACAATGTCGGCATCGGCGGCACGCCCGTGATCGACGCCACCAATGGCGTCATGTACGTGATCACCTACATCTATCAGAACAACGTGCAGTCCTACTTCCTCCACAAGGTCGCGCTCGACACGCTCCAGGATGTGGTGCCGAAGCTGAAGATCTCCGCCACCGGCCTGCTCACCAACGGGCGCGGCTATCACTTCACGCCGTCCGTCACGCGCCAGCGCGCCGCCATGCTGCTCAATGGCGGCAAGGTCTATGCGGGTTTCGCCAGTTTCTGCGATGTCAGCGCCGACCAGTCGCGCGGTTGGGTGCTGGGCTGGGATGCCGGCACGCTTGCGCCGCTCTCCGCCAACGAGCTCGCCAACAAGCTCCCCAGCGCGCCGGACAATTTCTTCCTCACCTCGATCTGGATGTCGGGCTACGGAGTCGCGGCCAACGCCAACGGCGACGTTTATTTCGTGACCGGCAATTCGGACTATAGCGGCACCACTATCGACGCGGTGGACAACGTCGCGGAGAGCGCGGTGAAGCTGTCAGGCGATCTCGGTTCGCTGGAAGGCGTCTTCACACCGGGCAACGCCATGGATCTGGAGCAGGGCGATGTGGACTACGGCTCCGGCGGCTTGATGTTGCTGCCCGCTCAGCCGAACCAGGCGTTCAATCTCGCCGTTGCCGCCGGCAAGGACGGGAACATGTATTTCCTGAACGCCGACAACATGACCATGGTCAACAGTTACGGCATCGGCGGCTGCTGGTGCGGCCAATCCTATTTCACCGGCAATGACGGCCGCGGCCGCATCGTCACCAGCGGGGGCAACAATGCCGGATTGTGGACGGTCAATGCCGGCGCCCATCCTTCGCTGCACAACAACTACTTCACGGACGGCCTCGTCGGCGACCAGGACGGCGGCTTCTTCACCGCGGTCTCGTCCAACGGCACGACGGCGGGCACGGCGGTGATCTGGGCGGTCAGCCGGCCCGACGGCAACAATGGCGATGCCGTCTCGCTCTATGCCTTCAACGCCAATAGCGGCGCCACCATCTTCCAGGATGTCGCCGGCGACTGGCCCAACACCGGCGGCAATTCCAACATCGCGCCGGTGGTGGCCAACGGCAAGGTGTTCGTGGCGGCGTTCCAGAGCCTTTCGATCTACGGCCTTTCCGCGGCGCCGCCTCCGCCGCGCGAGATGCGGCCGCTGCCGGTCCCGCACCGCGTCGCGCTCGCGCCCGGCCAGCACGAGATCTTCGGCATGGTCAAGGCGATGAGCGGTTACACGGCCACGGTCGTGCGCCGCGATGGCTCGCTCGTCACGGTGGATATGCTGGCGGCGGCGCAGAACAAGATGTTCGCCGAACCGCGCGTCGGCCACGGCATCCTGGTGCGCGGCAAATACACGTCCACCTCGGCGATGAAGGCCGATGTCGTGCTGCACGCCAAGGATCACGCGGCCGCGTGGCAGCCGGATCGCTGACGGCACAAAAAAGAGCCCCGGCGGTACATCCGCGCCGGGGCCGAGTGTCAGTCGGAGGGTTCAAGCGTGAACTAGGAGCAGGTCTTCACCGTGAGGCCTGCCGGCGCCTTCGTCTCGGCATCGCCGCAGGCGCGATCGAGCTGGGCCTGGGTCAGGCCGCGCGCATGGCTCAGATCGGTGCCCT
Source organism: Rhizomicrobium sp. (assembly GCA_050728855.1). GTDB lineage: Bacteria > Pseudomonadota > Alphaproteobacteria > Micropepsales > Micropepsaceae > Rhizomicrobium. The sequence continues at coordinate 38,566 of JBOHKI010000006.1, forward strand.
TGATCGAGGTGATCGAGAGATCGGCATCCGTGAAATCGGCGTCGTCCACGTCGGCGTGGGCGAGGTTGGCGCCTGCCAGGTCCGTCTTGCGGAACGAGGCGCCTTTGAAGTCGGCGTAGGACATGCACATCAGCACCGCGCGCGCGCCATCGAACTTCGCGCCTTCAAGGTTGCCGCCCTTGACGCAGGTGTTGGTGAGGTCGGCGCCTGCCAGGTCGCAATGCGGGCAGTCGTGATTGCCGGCCCGGATCGAGGCCACTGCGCCGCGATCGGGCGAGATGTACTCGACGGGTACGAGCTGGACGGGCAGGGCTGCCGAGGAGGCGCCGAGACCGAGGACGAGGGCGAGCGAAGCAAACATTGGGGCGATGTTCCATTCCGGTACGCGTGCCCCAACCGTCGCAACCCCCGTGCCGCGCCGGCGATTTTCCGCAAGTTCCGGGTCGAGGCGGGCGGCGGCGGCTGCGAAAACCCTCCCGCACCGCACGGAGAACCGCCATGTTCCGCTTCCAGGGCCTGCCGCCCGCGCCGTTCGAGCCCTTTTTCGCCATGTCCGACACAGCCCTCGAAGCGGCGGGCGCCCGCCGGATGGTCGCCGATTCCATGCCGGGCTTTCCCTGCCGTGTCTCGCTCGAGGATGCCGAGCCGGGCGAGCGGCTCATCCTTCTCAATTTCGAACACCAGCCCGCGCACTCGCCCTATCGCGCCACCGGCCCCATCTTCGTGCGCGAGGCCGCCCACGCCGCATATGACGGCACGGACGTGCCGGCCGTGCTGCGGCCGCGGCTTCTGTCCCTGCGGGCCTATGACAACGCCGGATTGATGGTCGATGCCGACGTGGTCGATGGCAAGGACGTCGAGGCTCTTCTCGGGCGTCTCTTTGCCAACGAAGAAACCGCCGAAATCCACATCCACTACGCCCGCCGCGGCTGCTACGCCTGCAAGGTCGCGCGCCTGAGGGGTTCATTCCCGCGTGAATCCGCCGTAACGCAGCCTCGCTTGAACTCCCCGCCGCCGGGGCGATAAGAGGGCCGGAGCGAATTGGCGGAGACGGAACCATGAATCGCATCGGCATATGGATCGCGGCGGCCGTGGTGGCCATGGCGGCCCATGCTTCGGCGGCCCAGCCCAGCGTGCCCCAATCCATGGGCCAGGTGCAGCTCACCTTCGCGCCGGTGGTCAAGCGCGTGGCGCCGGCGGTGGTCAACGTCTATGCCCGCTCCATCGTGAAGCAGCAGGTCAACCCGCTGTTCAACGATCCCCTGTTCCAGCAGTTCTTCGGCGTCTCGCCGCAGTTTCGCCAGCGGGTGGAGCAGTCGCTCGGTTCGGGCGTCATCGTGCGCGCCGACGGCGTGATCCTCACCAACAATCACGTGGTCGAGGGCGGACAGGACATCGTGGTGGCGCTTTCCGACAAGCGCGAGTTCAAGGCCAAGGTGCTGCTCGCCGATACCAAGACCGATCTCGCCGTGCTCAAGATCGACACCCATGGCGAGCATCTGCCGACGGTGGAGTTCGGCGACAGCGACAAGGTCCAGGTGGGCGACATCGTGCTGGCCATCGGCGATCCGTTCGGTGTCGGCCAGACTGTGACGATGGGCATCGTCTCCGCGCTGGCCCGCACCCAGGTCTCCGCGTCGGACTACCAGTTCTTCATCCAGACCGACGCGGCCATCAATCCCGGCAATTCCGGCGGCGCGCTGGTGACGCAGGACGGCAAGCTCGCCGGAATCAACACCGCGATCTATTCGCGCACCGGCCAGTATTCCGGCATCGGTTTCGCCATTCCCGCCAATCTTGCGCGCCGCGTTGTCGATGGCGCGTTGGGCGGCGGTGGCGGATTGAAGTTCGCCTGGATCGGCGCCGGCGGCCAGCCGGTGACGGCGGAGATCGCGCGCGCCATGGGGCTGGCCCGCCCGGCGGGCGTGCTTCTCAAGGGCGTCTATCCCGGCGGCCCGGCGGCGAAGGCCGGCCTCAAGACCGGCGACGTGATCGTCTCCGTCGACGGTGTCGAAGTCGACGACATGCAGGGCCTGAACTATCGTATCGCCACCCACAAGCCGGGCGACGTGGTGAAGGTCCATATTGCGTCCGGCCGCCAGCAGCGCGATGCCGCCGTCACGCTCGCGCTGCCGCCGGAAACGCCGCCGCCGCAACTGTCCGCCATCGCCGGCCGCAATCCGCTGACAGGCGCCAAGGTCGAGAACCTCTCGCCAGCCGTCGCCACCGATCTCCAGATCGATCTCATGGAGCATGGCGTGGTCGTGGCGTCCGTCTCGGGCAATTCCATCGCCGCGGAGCAGGGGTTCCAGCCGGGCGACATCGTCAAGTCGGTGAACGGAACCGCGATCGGCAGCGTGGGCGATCTGAAGTCCGCGCTCGCCAAGGCCGGCGGCCGCTGGGACATGGTGGTGGACCGCAACGGCCACCGCCTGACACTCTCGGTTGGGCAGTAGGCGCGGCTAGTTCCTCGGCGCTTGTGCCTGGACCGGCGCGAAGCTCTGCGCTTTCTCGAGCACGTGCTGCTGCGTCAAGGCGGCGGGCGTCTTAGCCAGTCCGTAATGATAGGACGCCTTCTTCAGGTCGAGCTGGCCCGTGTAGAAGATTCCGAGATTGTATTCGAGCTTGGAGCGGCTGTCGGGCGCCAGTGCCGCCGCGTTGGCTTCGCCGCGCAGGAAATACCGCTCCGCCGCCGCGCGGTCGCCCAGCTGGGTGTATTCCACGCCCAGGGTGTTGAAGACCGAATAGAGCTTGGCGGTTTCGGCACAGGCCCGCTGCGGGGGCGAGAGTTGGACGTAGTCGGGCATCGCGTCCGCCATGCGGGCGAGATCCGTCACCGCCGCGGTTAGCGCGGGCGAGCCCGTGGCGTTCTGGTCGATGGCGATCAGTGCGGAGGCGTATTGCGCGTGGCGGTTCGCGCGATCGGCCGGCGACAGCAGCGCGATCTGCGCAGTGGCCTGTGGAAACTGCTTTTGCCCGCGCAAAGCCGCCGCCTGGCCGAGTTTCTGGAACGCATCCGCGCTCTCGCAAGTCCACGCCACGGGTCTCGGCCGCATCGGCGCCATCGCCATGGCGGGCGCCGCCGACAGCAGGATCAGGGCTATCGCCAGGGTTCTCATTGCTGGAACGCGCTCTGGAAGGTCTGGCACTGCTGGTGCAGTTCGTTGGAAGACGGCACGAAGGCGCAGGCTTGCAGGAACAATCCGCGCATTGCCTGGCCGCCCTGTTCCTCGTTGCGCAGATCCTGGATGGATTTGAGCTGCGCCTTGAGGCTGTCCAGGTTCCCAACGCCGAGGATGAGATCGCCGCTCTTGAGCTCCAGCGTCCGCGGCTTGGACCTGTCGGCCGTCAGGGGATCGTGCGCGTCGTTCTGGAGATAGACCGCAAGGCTCAGCGGCGGATCGCCGCCCAATGCGCTCAGATCGCTGTTCGGTTCCAGATAGGCCTGCACGTCCACGGCGGGATTGCGGAAATAGTCGATGACGATGGCGGTGAGCCCCACCGCGCTGATCACCGCGAACACCACCATGCCCGCCCAGAACGCCGGCGGCGCCTTGCTCGCCGCACCGCGCGTCATCGTCATGTAGCCCACCAGCAGGCAGGCCAGGATGAGGATGCACAGCACCGTGACGGCGCAGATGAAAGCGAAGGTACTATGGGCGTTGGCAAGCTGGCCTTTCATGCCCATCTCGGTCAGCAGCGCGAAGGAGAACACGCCGCCCGCCGCCACCCCCGCGCCGCCGGTGACGGCGGGATGGGATACGCTGAGCCCGGTGGCGGACTTCGGCGCGGCTTGGTCGGAACTCGGATCGCCCATGGCCCCAGCGTCCAGGTTTTCGCTTTATTCTAGGACTTCAAGAATTGTTGGCAATCGCTATGTGTCAGGACTTGCCCAATTCTTGCGATTTGGGCCGGGCGTCGCGATGGCCTAAATTGGCGCGATGTCCGATCTCTTCGAAGCCGGTGGACTGGAGAGCGACGCGCCGCGGCCGCTGGCCGACCGGCTGCGGCCAAAATCGCTCGCGGAGGTGGTGGGCCAGGACCACCTGATCGAGCCCGAGGGCCCCATCGGCCGGATGGTGGCGCAGGGCCGCGCGCATTCCATCGTCCTGTGGGGACCGCCCGGCACCGGCAAGACGACGATCGCGCGGCTGCTGTCGACCGCGTTCAAGCTCCGTTTCGAGCAATTGTCCGCCGTGTTCACCGGCGTCGCCGACCTGAAGAAGACGTTCGAGGCCGCGCGCGCGCGGCGCAAGACCGGGCAAGGCACGCTGCTCTTCATCGATGAGATCCACCGCTTCAACCGCAGCCAGCAGGATTCCTTCCTGCCCGTGGTAGAGGACGGCACCATTGTGCTGGTGGGCGCCACGACGGAGAACCCCTCCTTCGAGCTCAACGGCGCGCTGCTGTCGCGTACCCAGGTGCTGGTGCTGCGGCGGCTGGACGATGCCGCGCTGGAAACGCTGCTGACGCGCGCCGAGGCGCATTACGGCGAGCGCCTGAAACTGACGGATGACGCGCGGGCCTCGCTGCGCGCCATGGCCGACGGTGACGGAAGATACCTGCTCAACCTCGCCGAGGAAGTCGCGGCGCTGAAGACCGTCGCGCCGCTCGATTCCGCCGCGCTGGTCGCCGCCGTGCAGCGGCGGGCGCCGCTCTACGACAAGAGCCGCGAGGAGCACTACAATCTCATCTCCGCGCTGCACAAATCCATCCGCGGTTCCGATCCGGATGCCGCGCTCTATTGGCTGGCGCGCATGCTGGCCGGCGGCGAGCAGCCGCTTTACATCGCCCGCCGCCTGGTGCGGGCGAGCGTCGAGGATATCGGGCTCGCCGATCCGCAAGCCGTGGTTCAGGCCATCGCTGCCAAGGACGTCTACGATTTTCTGGGCAGCCCGGAGGGCGAGATCGCGCTGGTGCAGTGCGTGCTCTATCTCGCCAGCGCGCCGAAATCGAACGCCGTCTACAAGGCCCATGGCGCCGCGTTGCGCGCGGCCGAGGAGTCCGGCTCGCTGATGCCGCCCGCCCATATCCTCAACGCGCCGACCAAGCTGATGAAGAACCTGGGCTACGGCAAAGGCTACGAATACGACCACGAGGCGCGGGAAGGCTTTTCCGGCCAGAACTATTTCCCCGATGCGATGGCGCGGCGGAATTTCTACGCCCCCAAGGACACCGGCTTCGAGCGCGAGATCGCCAAGCGATTGGAGTATTGGGCCAAGCTCAGGGCGAAGCGGGAGGCCTAGCGCGGTCGATCTCGGCCTGGCGCTTCTCGAACCAGCGCAGCACGTCGCGCCGGTCGCCGGCCTCGAGGTGGGTCCAATGCGCATTGCGGATGGCCTTGGCGCGATCCTCGCCCCACCAGGTTTCATGCACGAAGATCAGCGTCCAGTGTGGCCGCGCGGTTCGCACCAGGCGGTGGGTCTCGATCTGATGCGATAGCGCCGCCCAGTGGATGTGCCGCTGCCGGCTCCAAGCCACTCCGTCGATCTGCCAGGTGTCGCGGTAGCGGTCGGGATTGCTCGCCGCGATCAGCCGGGCGAACAGGTTGAAGAAGTTGTTGTCGCCGAGCCGCATGCCCTCACGACGCCTTGTCCTTGCCGTACTGCACCACCGTGACGCGCTCCAGCGTGACCAGCGCGCTGCCCATCATGCCGTCGAGCAGCGGCAGGAAGGCATCGATCTTGTCGTTGCTGTCGACGATTTCGATCACCATGGGCAGATCCTCCGACAGCCGCAGGATCTTGGCGGTATGGACGCGGCTCGAATGGCCGAACCCCATCGGCCCGCGCAGCACGGTCGCGCCGGCAATGTGCGTTTCGCGCGCCTTCATCACGATGCTTTCATAAAGCGGCTTGCCGTGGTGCTTGTCGCCTTCGCCCAGGAAGATGCGCAGCAGCACCGCGTCTTTCGGGATCATCATGGTCAGGCTCCCTTGAGTTGGTTGAAGGCGGCGCCGGCCACGACGCCCAGCCACACGAACGCCAGGCACAGCGCCACGGAGCCGAATACATTGCCCGCGGCGTAGAGCCACTCGCCGTCGCGCATGAGGTTGAGGGTCTGCAGGCTGAACGACGAGAATGTGGTGTAGCTGCCGCAGATCCCCACCATCACGAATTGGCGAGTCGTGCCGCTGACCAGGAACCGTCCGTCGGGCCCGCTGACGGCGCCGAAGAATCCGATGACGAAGGACCCGGTGACGTTCACGATCAGCGTGCCCCACGGAAAGGTCTGGCCGAAGGCGTTGGCGACCAGTCCGGACAGCGCATAGCGCCCCACCGTGCCGAGCGCGCCGCCCGCGGCGACCGCCAAATAGACTAGCAGGGACATGGCCGGGCCTCTGCGCCGGAAACACGGCGGGATAGTGCGGTGATTCGCGCCGCGCGAAACGCGGCAATGTCCGGCGGCATGGCGTCCATGGGGCTCTTCCCTTGGAGGCGCGGCCGGCCTGTCGCGGCACGCCTGTGCCGACGACGGAATCCCGCCGCGCCGTGTTTTCACGCGGTAGGAGTCATCAGCCGTCTGGCTTTTCGAGCGGTCGGGCGGTTAAAGGGGGAACCCCATCCCCTTGAGACGACGCTAGGTCACAGCCCCCATGCCGTCAACGATCGCTCGATGAGCGCCCAGACCAGGACCGTCGGAAAGGACGATGACGGCATCCGGGTGGACCGCTGGTTCAAGCGGCACCATCCGGCGCTGAACCACGTCCAGCTGGAGAAGCTTCTGCGCAAGGGCGAGGTGCGGGTGGACGGCAGGCGCGCCAAGGCGGGCGACCGCTTGTCCACAGGCCAGACGCTGCGGCTTCCCCCACAACTCCAGAGCCTTGGCGGCGCGGCGCCCGAACGATCCACATATCCACAGACCGGCAATCCACAGCTCAGTGAGCAGGAGAGGAAAGAGGCCGAAGCGCTTGTGATCCATCAGGATTCCAGCGTCCTGGTGCTCGACAAGCCGCCCGGCCTCGCCACGCAGGGCGGCAGCGGCATCACCCGCCATGTCGACGGGCTCCTCGATCATCTGCGCTTCGGCAAGAACCAGCGCCCTCGCCTCGTCCATCGCCTCGACCGGGACACATCCGGCGTGCTGGTGGTGGCGCGGACCGTGCCGGCTGCCGCCGCGCTGGCGAAATCCCTGGCGAGCCGTGATGCGTCCAAGATCTATTGGGCGCTCGTGCGCGGCGTACCGGCGAAGAAGGCCGGCACGATCAAGCTGGCGCTGGCCAAGGAAGGCGGACACGGCCCCCATGGCCGTGACGAGAAGATGGTCGCCAGGAACCTCCAGTCCGGCGAGGCGAAATACGCGCTGACGGACTACGTCGTGATCGACCAGGTGGGCCAGGAATATGCCTGGATCGCGGCCAGGCCGCTGACCGGCCGCACGCACCAGATCCGCGTGCATCTCGCCTCGCTCGGCACCCCCATCGTCGGCGACTTCAAATATGGCGGTCAGGATGCGCGCGGCTCCGGCGAGATCGTGGACAAGCTCCATCTGCATGCCCGCTCCATCGATATCGCGCATCCCGATGGGGCCAAAATTCCCGGAGGCCGCCTCAAGGTGACCGCCCCGCTGCCGCCGCATATGCTGCGCTCCTGGAAATTCCTCGGCTTCAGCGAAAGCGACGGCCGCGAACCCTTCCCCGGAAGACGCAAATGAAGAAACCCGATTTCATCCGCAACTGGCGCGAACTCGAACCCGCTCAGGCACCGGCGTCATCCGGGGGCGAAAGCATGGGCTTCCTCGCGGACTTTGCCGTCGCGACCGGGCTGTCGCGCCTCAAGATCGCGCATCTGCGCCTGCCGCCAGGCACGCGCTCCAACCCGCCCGGCGCCTATCGCGACGAGGAGGAGTTCGTCTTCGTGCTGGAAGGCGCTCCTGACCTGTGGCTCAACGGCAACCTCCACGCCACCGGCGAAGGCGACGGCATCGCCTTCAACGACAACACCGGCATCGCGCATACGCTGGTCAACAATTCCGATCGCGACGTGCGCCTGTTCGTGTTCGGCGAGGCAACGCGCCTGCATTCGCAATTCGCCTGTCCGCTTCCCGCCGACGCCGCGACCAACGCCCTGCTCGCGCGCATGGGCAAGCTGTGGGCGAACCCGCCCAGGCGAAAGCTCGGGCCGAACGGCGCGAAGCCCGGCGATCACACCGGCCGCAAACAGGCGCGGCCGGATTTCGTGGTCCATTGGCGCGACATCCTGGAGAAGAAAGCGGGCCGCTATCCCAAGAGCACGGAAGACCAGACCCGCGCCGCGCGCTTCGGGCGGAGGGCGCGGTTCTCGCGCATCGGCATCCATCTCGACCTGCTGAAGCCCGGAACGCGCACCAGCTGGCCGCATGCCGAGCGCGACGAGGAAGAGTTCGTCTATGTCGTCTCCGGCCGCCCGCAGGCCTGGACGAACGGGCATATCACGCAACTTAACGAGGGCGATTTCGTCGGCTGGCAGGCCAAGACCGGCATCACCCACGTCATCCTCAACAACAGCGACGCGGACGTCGTGCTGCTGGTGGGCAGCGAGGCCAGCCGCGCGCGCACGCAGTTCTGGTATCCCTTCCATCCGTCGCAGAACAAGATGGTCGGACCGCTCTACTGGGCCGATCACCCGATCCCCAGGCTCGGCCCGCATGACGGAATGCCGGATCTGTTGCGCGCCCGCGTGCCCGCGGCCAAGCGCCGGAATGCCGTCGCCGCCAACGAAGCGGCGCGCAATCTCGGCAAGCGGAAGGCATGAAGCGCTTCTTCAAATCCGCGGACGTGCGCGAGCAGGACGGGACGTTCGCCGTGATGCTGGATGGCCGCCCGATCAAGACGCCCAATGGTGGCGTGCTGGCGCTGCGCTCGTCCCGGCTCGCCGACGCGATCGCGGCGGAATGGGCGGGGCAGGCCGACGAGTTCGAGCTGGAACCCATGGTCCTCACCCGGCTGGCCTTCGGCGCCATCGACGGCGAGGCGCGCCGGGGCGAGATCGTGTCCGCGATCCTGAAATTCGCCGGCAGCGATCTCACCTGCTACCGCGCCGAGGGGCCGGCCGAGCTGGTCCGGCGGCAGGCGGCGGCGTGGGACGGGCCGCTCGCCGGGGTCGCGGCGCGCACCTGCGCGTCGTTCCGCACCACCACGGGCGTCACGCACATCGCCCAGCCGCCCGAAACCATCGCCGCGCTGGAGCAGGCGATCATGGGCCGCGACACGGCCGCGCTGGTCGCGCTGAACGCGGCCACCGGGATTCTGGGTTCTCTGGTGCTCGCCCTCAATCTTGCCGGCGGCAAACTCGACGCCCGCACAGCCTTCGCCGCCGCGCATATCGACGAATCGTTCCAGGCCGAAAAGTGGGGCGAAGACCCCGAGGCCCGAAGGCGCCTCGACCGCCTCCAGACCGAACTGGAATCGGTAGAGACGTTCCTGCGCCTTCTCTAACCTCCCCACGAGGGGAGGTCGAAAAAGCGAGGCTTTTTCGAGTGGGGGCTCGCGAGCGCGGATACCCCCACCCGAAAAAGCGGCTCGCTCCCGCTCGCCGCTTTTTCGACCTCCCCGCAAGGGGGAGGTAAGGTATATCTCGCTCACCTCTACACGGTCTCGACCCCATGAAGCACATCCTCCAGGAACTCGAGCAGCGGCGGGCCAAGGCGCGGGCGGGCGGTGGCGAGAAGCGCATCGAATCCCAGCACGCCAAGGGCAAGCTCACGGCGCGCGAGCGCATCGACCTGCTGCTCGACCAGGGCTCGTTCGAGGAGTTCGACATGTTCGTCGAGCACCGCAACACGGAGTTCGGCGCCGAGAAGAACCGAATCCCCGGCGACGGCGTGGTCACCGGCTGGGGCACGATCAACGGCCGCATGGTCTATGTCTACGCCAAGGACTTCACGGTATTCGGCGGCTCGCTCTCCGAAACCCATGCCCAGAAGATCAACAAGATCCAGGACATGGCGATGCAGAACGGCGCGCCCATCATCGGCCTGCTCGACGCCGGCGGCGCGCGCATCCAGGAGGGCGTCGCCAGCCTGGCGGGCTATGGCGAGGTGTTCAAGCGCAACGTGCTGGCGTCCGGCGTGGTGCCGCAGGTGAGCGTGATCATGGGGCCGTGCGCCGGCGGCGACGTCTACTCCCCCGCGATGACGGACTTCATCTTCATGGTGCGCGACACGTCCTACATGTTCATCACTGGCCCCGACGTGGTGAAGACCGTGACGCATGAAGATGTGTCGCCGGAGAGCCTGGGCGGCGCCAGGGTGCACACCACCAAATCCGCCGTCGCCGACGGCGCCTACGACAACGACGTCGTCGCTCTCGAGGAGATCCGCCGGCTCTACGATTTCCTGCCGCTCTCCAACCGCGAGAAGCCGCCGCACTGGCCGACCGAGGACGATCCCAAGCGCGAGGAGCCCTCGCTCGACACCCTGGTGCCGGCCAATCCCAACAAGCCCTACGACATGAAGGAGCTGATCCTGAAGGTCGCGGACGAGGGTGACTTCTTCGAGATCGGCGAGGCCTTCGCCCGCAACATCATCACCGGCTTCGGCCGCCTTGAAGGCTCGACCGTGGGCTTCGTCGCCAACCAGCCCATGGTGCTGGCCGGCGTGCTGGACAACGACGCCTCGCGCAAGGCCGCGCGCTTCGTGCGCTTCTGCGACTGTTTCAACATTCCGATCGTGACGTTCGTGGACGTGCCGGGCTTTTTGCCGGGCACCGCGCAGGAGCACACCGGCATCATCAAGCACGGCGCCAAGCTCCTTTTCGCCTATACCGAGGCGACGTGCCCCAAGGTGACGGTGATCACCCGCAAGGCCTATGGCGGCGCCTATGACGTGATGGCGTCCAAGCACATGCGCGCCGACGTGAACTACGCCTGGCCGACCGCGCAGATCGCCGTGATGGGCGCCAAGGGCGCGGTGGAGATCATCTTCCGCCAGGACATCGGCGACCCCGACGCCATCGCGGCCCGCACCAAGGAATACGAGGACCGGTTCCTGAACCCGTTCATCGCCGCCAGCCGCGGCTACATCGACGACGTCATCCGCCCGCACTCCACCCGCTGGCGCATCGCCCGCGCGCTACGGATGCTGAAGAACAAGCAGGTCCCGCAAATCTGGAAGAAGCACGACAATATACCTTTGTAGCGCTTCCTCCCCCGCCGGTGCGGGGGAGGGGGACCGCGAAGCGGTGGAGGGGGTGCGAGGAACCGGGACAGCCTGTCTCCGTTGCTCACACCCCCTCCGTCACGCGCAACGAAGTGTTGCGCGCGCCACCTCCCCCGCGACGGCGGGGGAGGAAGATGTTGGCTTCGACTTCGGACTACGACGATGCGAGACGCGCCAGCTCAGTGAGGCATTGCTCCGCCCTGCATGTTGCCGTGCGTGGCGTTGCAGCGGGCGGCGGTGTTGGCGCGCATCCCCGTGGTGCCCCAGTTGGCATGCGGACCGTGACCGGGCACGCGGGTGCCGCAGTAGTTGTCGTCGGCATCCATCCGGCCCGCGCCCGCGCCGCTGGTGGCGGAGCCCACCATGGCGTGCGTCGAGACGTTGTTCTGCGTGCAGGCGACGGCGTGGGGATGGCCGGGCGTCGGTGTGCCGCAATAATTGTCGTCGGCATCCGAAGCCGCGGCGGCGGCTGAACCGTTCATCTGCGTATGCGCGCCGGTCGCGACTTGCCCCGGCATGGACGCGCTGTTGTCGCGCGCGCCGGGCGGCAGGGGTTGCGGATTGAGGTCGGCGGCCAGCGCGGGCGCCGTCGCCAGCAGCAGTGCGGCTGCGAACAGAAGTTTCCTGGGCATAAGGGCTCTCCTCTCGATCAAATCCGATCAAGGCATGCCCCTCTAATTAACCAGAATACGCCGGTCCCTTGAGAAATGCTAAGATTTCCGCTGACGCCGGGGTCAACTTTAGACGCGGGGACACGCGTCCTATTTCTCCCCCGTCCACGCCCAGACCTCCATCTCCACCCGTGCGCCCAGCGCCAGGCCGTTGGCGCCGAAGGCGGAGCGGGCGGGCAGGCGGCCCGGCTTGAAGTAGGGGACATAGACGTCGTTGAAGGCTCGCCAGTCGCCCATGTCGGCGAGCATGACGAAGCATCTGAACACGTCGTCGAAAGACTGCCCGTTCTGCTCCAGCACGCGGGCGATGTTGGTCATCATCTGGCGGGTCTCCCCCGCGATGCCGCCCACCGCGAGGGTCATCGTGCCTGGGTGGTTGCCGAGCTGGCCGGAGAGATAAAGGATGTCGCCGGCGCGCACGGCGTCCGAGAAGGGCAGGCCCAATTCCGTCGTGGCGCGGGTCGAAATGAACCTCAGCATGGCGGCTCCTCAAAAAAGGGATTCTCCCAGCATAGGGTAGGGGGCCTTCTTCGCCACTCGGCCCTTTCAGGGAGGTGGGGGGAGGGGGTGCCGGAATCCGAAAACGAATGCCCCCCGGCCCGACCACCCACAAGATGTTGTGTCCGCGCAATCTTGTTGCGTGGGTCGCCTCGCGAACTAGGATGCGCGCGGAGCATTCGTACACACCAATTCCCTGGGGAGGGTTCATGCGTTCAGTCCTGCTTCTGGCGGCGTCGCTTTCGATCATCGCGACGGCGGCTTTCGCCCAATATCCCGGCCATCCTGTCACCACGCCCGGCATCAACGCCGCCGACATCTCCGCCCGCGACAAGGCGATCTCGTCGGACGCCTTCGAAGGCCGCGGCCCGGGCACGAAGAACGGCGAGGCCGCCGCGCAATGGGTCGCCGACGAGATGAAGCGCATCGGGCTCAAGCCCGGCTATCACGGCAGCTACTTCCAGCCGGTGCCGGCGGTGAACATCGCGCTCGATCCGTCGAAATCGAATGAAACTTTCGATACGCCCAAAGGCGCGATCGTGCCGAAATTCCCGGACGACACCGTCTACTGGACGCCGCAGTTCAAGAGCGCGGACGTGACGGTGAAGAACTCGCCGCTGGTGTTCGTCGGCTATGGCGTCGTGGCGCCGGAATACAAGTGGAACGACTATGCCGGCGTCGACGTGAAGGGCAAGACCGTCGTCATCCTCGTCAACGATCCCGGCAACGAGGACGCCAATCCCGATCCGAAGTTCTTCAAGGGCAAGGCGATGACCTATTACGGGCGCTGGACCTACAAGTATGAAGAGGCGGCGCGCCAGGGCGCGGCCGGGGCCATCATCGTGCACGAGACCGCGCCCGCCGCCTATGGCTGGCAGGTCGTGCGCAATTCGAACTCCGGCAACAAGTCGTGGCTCGCCGCCGCCGACAAGGACATGAGCATGGTGCCGATCCAGAGCTGGATCACGCTCGACACCGCGCGCACGCTGTTCAAGGATGCCGGCCTCGACTACGACGCCGAGAAGGCGGCCGCCAACAAGCCGGGCTTCCGCGCCGTGGCGATGACGGGCGAAACGATGAGCGTCACCGCCCATTCCGCGATCTCGCACATGACGACACGCAACGTCGTGGGCGTGGTCCCGGGCTCGAAGCATCCCAACGACTATTTCCTCTACACCGCCCATTGGGATCATCTGGGCATCAAGCCGGACGTGGCGGGGCCGGACAAGATCTACAACGGCGCCGTCGACAACGGCATGGGCATCTCCTCGATCCTGGAGATCGCCGAAGCCTTCGCGCACGACAAGCCGCGGCCCCAGCGCTCCATCGCTTTCATCGCCTGGACGATGGAAGAGCAGGGCCTGTTGGGCTCGGAATATTTCTCCAAACATCCGATCTGGCCGCTCAACCACATCGTCGGCGGCGTCAACCTGGACGCCAACCTGCCGGAGGGCCGGGCGCACGACATGGTGCTGGTCGGCTCCGGCGCCTCCGAGCTTGAGGACCTGCTCGCGAAATATCTGAAGACCGAAGGCCGCGTGATCACGCCGGATCCGGAGCCCGAGAAGGGCGGCTTCTACCGCTCCGACCACATCAGCCTCGCCAAGGTCGGCGTGCCCATGCTCGATCCGGGCGGCGGCTACGACCTTCTCGACGGCGGCACCGCAGCGGGCAAAAAGGTGCGCGACGAATACCGCGTGAATCACTACCACCAGCCCTCCGACGAATGGAACGCCAACTGGGATCTCTCCGGCGTGGTGAGCGATCTCGACGTGCTCTATTCGCTGGGCGACGACATCGCCAATTCCGACGCGTGGCCCGACTGGTACCCCGGCAACGAGTTCAAGGCGATCCGCGACAAGAGCATGGGAAAGTAGCAGTGGGCATGATCGCACCTCCTCCTTGTGGGGAGGTCGAAAAATGCGACGCATTTTTCGGGTGGGGGACCGTCCGTTGTTCCAGCGCGATACCGAAGCCGCCAGCCGCGCCCGGACCCTTCGTCTGGGCGCGACGCGGCATGAGCGAAGACTCTGGCGCGAACTGCGCATGCTCAACCGGATCGGCTATCATTTTCGCAGGCGAGTATCGCTTTGCGGATTCATCGCGGATTTCGCCGTGAACAGCCGCAAGCTGGTGATTGAACTCAATGGCAGCCAGCACGGGCTCGAGCCGCGACATGCACGTGACGGACTGCGCGACAAGGCGATCGAAGAGCACGGGTATCAGGTGCTGCGGTTTTGGAACAGGGAGCTTGACCAAGACATCCACGCGGTCGTCGCGCGGATTGTCCATGAGTTGGGGCAGCGGCCCCCCACCCGAAAACGCTTCGCGTTTTGGACCTCCCCACAAGGGGGAGGTGCGCCATAGACACGCTCGCGCTCTTTCAGCGGCTGGGGCTGGCGCTCGCGATCGGCTTGCTGATCGGCGTCGAACGCGGCTGGCAGGAGCAGGGCGGGCCGGACGGTTCGCGCATCGCCGGCATCCGCACCTTCGCACTTGTCGGTCTTCTCGGCGGCGTGTGGGGCGCGCTCTATCCCGCCGTCGGCGGCTGGGCGCTGGGGCTGGCGGCGCTGGGCTTCGCGCTCGGCTTCGCCGCTTTCCAGTGGCGCGAAACGGCATCGGAGAAAACGCTCTCGGCCACCGGCCTGCTGGCCGGGCTGGTGACGTTCAGTCTCGGCGTCTATGCGATCCTGGGTAGCATGGCGGTGGCGGGCGCGGCGGGCGTGATCGCGGCGGCGCTGCTGGCCGAGCGCGAGACGCTGCACAATCTCATCAAGCGCGTGTCGTGGCCGGAGCTGCGTGCGGCATTGCTCCTGCTGGCGATGACGTTCGTGCTGCTGCCGGTGCTGCCGGACCGCGCGGTAGATCCCTGGGGCGCGCTCAACCCCTACCGCCTCTGGCTGATGACCATCCTGATCGCGGCGTTTTCCTATGCCGGCTATGTCGCCATCAAGGTGGCCGGCGCGCGGCGCGGTCTGCTCTATGCCGGCGCGGTGGGCGGGGTCGTGACATCGACGGCGGTGACTCTCGCCTTTTCGCGGACCGCGAAGGATCAGCCGGCCGCCGCCATGGAAGTCGCGGTCGGCATCGCTGCCGCCTGGACGGTGTCGCTGGTTCGCATGCTCATCCTGGCCACCATCGTGGCGCCGGTGCTGTTCCTGCCGCTTGTGGCCCCAGTGGCGGCGGCGTCCGCCGTGCTGGCCGTGGCGGCCTTCGCGTTCAACCGGCGCGCGGCGACGTCCGGGACCGAGCCCAGGCTGGTGCTGGACAACCCGTTCCAGATTTCGCTGGTGCTGCGCTTCGGCCTCCTCCTGGCCGTCGTGACGCTGGCGGCGAAACTGCTCTCCACGCACTTCGGCCAGCAGGGCCTTTATCCGCTCGCCGCGCTCTCCGGCCTCGCCGACGAGGATCCGATCACGCTGTCCGCTGCCCAGATGGCGGGCTCGGGCTTCGCCGTGCCGGCCGCCGCGGGCGCGATCCTGATCGCGGCAGCCAGCAACATCGTGTCGAAAACAGCCATCGCCTTCGTGCTCGGGGGAGCGCGGCTGGGGCTGGCGCTGGGCCTGGCCGGCATCGCGGCACTCGCCGCGGGCGCCGCCGTGTTCGTGGCGGGCTGGTGAGTGCGGCCGAGGCGGAACCGGCGCGCAAGGCTGGCGGTTTACGGCCGCGCCGCGACCCCGTAAAAGCGTTGTGAGTCAAATCGTTGTCCGGCTCTCTGCTTGGTCCCTTTGGGGGGGAATTTGTTCAGCAAGATCCTCATTGCCAACCGCGGCGAGATCGCCTGCCGCGTCATCAAGACAGCCCGCAAGATGGGTATCGCCACGGTCGCGGTCTATTCCGACGCCGATGCCGACGCGCTCCATGTCGAGATGGCCGACGAGGCGGTGAACATCGGGCCGCCGCCCTCCGCCGAGTCCTATCTCCAGATCGATCGCATCGTTCAGGCCTGCAAGGACACCGGCGCCGAGGCCGTGCATCCCGGCTACGGCTTCCTCTCCGAGCGCGAAGCCTTCGCCGAGGCGTTGGCCAAGGCCGGCGTGGTCTTCATCGGCCCGAACAACCACGCCATCGCGGCGATGGGTGACAAGATCGAGTCCAAGAAGCTGGCGCTCGCCGCCAAGGTGAACACGGTCCCCGGCTTCGTCGGCGAGATCCGGGACGCGGAGCACGCCAGGAAGATCGCCAAGGACATCGGCTATCCGGTGATGGTGAAAGCGTCCGCCGGCGGCGGCGGCAAGGGCCTGCGAATCGTCCACAAGGAGGCGGACCTCGTGCAGGCGATCCAGTCGTCGCAGCGCGAGGCCAAGGCCAGTTTCGGCGACGACCGGCTGTTCGTGGAAAAATTCGTCACCGAGCCGCGCCACATCGAAATCCAGCTGATCGGCGACAAGCACGGCAACGTCGTCTACCTCAATGAGCGCGAATGCTCGATCCAGCGCCGCCACCAGAAGGTGATCGAGGAAGCGCCGTCGCCGTTCCTGGATGCGAAAACCCGCAAGGCCATGGGCGAGCAGGCCGTCGCGCTGGCCAAGGCCGTCGGCTACGACAGCGCGGGCACCGTCGAGTTCATCGTCGACAAGGACCGCAACTTCTACTTCCTCGAGATGAACACGCGCCTCCAGGTCGAGCATCCGGTGACGGAGCTGACCACCGGCCTCGATCTCGTCGAGCTGATGATCCGCTCGGCGGCGGGCGAGAAGCTTTCGGTCAGGCAGGGCGATGTCGGGATCGACGGCTGGGCCGTCGAGGCGCGCATCTATGCGGAGGATCCCTATCGCGGGTTCCTGCCGTCGACCGGCCGTCTCGTCCGTTACCGGCCTCCCGCGGAGGGAACGCGCCGCGGCGTGACGGTGCGCAACGACACCGGCGTTTACGAGGGCGGCGAGATCTCGATCTACTACGATCCCATGATCGCCAAGCTCTGCACCCACGCGCCAACGCGCGAGCAGGCGATCGACGCCATGGGCCGGGCACTGGACGAGTTCCGCATCGACGGCATCAACCACAACATCGCGTTCCTCAACGCGATCATGCACAATCCGCGCTTCCGCTCCGGCGCCATCACCACCGCGTTCATCGCCGAGGAATATCCCGACGGCTTCCATGGCCGCGCCATGGACGGGGCGATGACGCGACGGTTCATCGGCGCCGCCGTCGCCGCCAAGCTCATGCGGACCGAACGCGCCGGCGCGATCTCAGGCACGCTCAACGGCGCGCATCGTGCCGCAAGCCGCTTCACCGCCACCATCGGCACGGTGCAATATGTGGTGAGCGACGCGACGCTGCATGAGGGCCGCCTGTTCGCCCGCATCGCCGGCGAGGAATATGCCGCCACGACCGACTGGCATCTGGGCGAGCCCACGATTCATTTGCGCGAGAAGGATGGCGGCGACTATGCCATTCAGATCGCGCGCCTGCCGGGCGGCAATCGGCTGAAGCAGGGCGGCGCGCAGGCGGTGGTCACCATCCGCAGCCCCATCGCGGCGGAGTTCGCCTCGCTGATGCCGAAAAAGGCGGCCGCCGACACCTCGAAATTCCTGCTCTGCCCGATGCCGGGACTGGTGGTTTCGGTCAACGTCAAGGAAGGCCAGGACGTGAAGGCGGGCGAGTCGCTGGCCGTGGTCGAGGCCATGAAGATGGAAAACGTGCTGACCGCCGAACGCGACGGCAAGGTCAAGAAGGTCAACGCCAGGAAGGGCGACAGCCTGGCGCTGGACGACGTGATTTTGGAGTTTGCGTAGCGCGGCGCGCGCCCAAAAAAGCCGATCGCACCTACATCCGTGCCAGCTCCACCGCCCGCTCGAACGCCACATCGTGGCCGGCGTTCCAGTCGGAGAAGCGCTGCGGGATGATCTCATCGGGTTCCAGCGTCTTCACGCGAACGGGGTAGAACCAGTTGAGCCAGAAGCATTCGCTCACATCGGTGCACGGCCCGTTGTAGACGTGCTTGCCGGTCTCGTAGGTGTCGCAGAGCTTCGAGTTGGGCAGACAGCCGGAATTGCCCTCGGCATAGAAGGCGAGGCGGTCGCCGATAGGCTCGCCCAGGATCGTCACGCGGTCGCCGCCGGCCTGCTTGATGAAGGCGGCCGTGGTGATGGCCGCGGAGAAGGTGTCCGGATCGGTCAGCACGAAGATCCGGCCCCGGGGCTGGATCAGCGACGGCAGCGCATGGCTGAAATGCCAGGCGTTGGTGTAGTCGCCGCCGCCATTGCCGCGCAGGTCGACGATCGCGGCGCAAGGCGGGCTGGCCTTCAGCTCGGCCTCGAATTTCGCAAGCGCTGGCGCGATCTTCTGGTCGTCGACATCGGTGATGTCTTGCATGCGGATGTAACGCGCGCAGCTTCCGGGGATCACGAGGTTCTCGAACACGCGGTCCAAGTCCTGCCGGCTTTCAGGCAGATGCCCGCTGGCCGGCGCGTAGGCGGTCCAGCCGTCTCCCATGCCCTTCATCGGCTCGGGCCATGTCCAGCGAAAACCGTAGGGCAATGGATCGCTCTTGGGCATCGTGTAGGCCGTGAGCGTACGCGTGACGCTGGCGCCCGAAGGCAGGGTAACGGTCCAGGCCGATTTCGCCGGATCCTTCGCGATGCCAAGGCCGTACAGCAGGTCCTGCACCACGATGAACAGCGGGCTGTTCTCAGTGCGGAAGGCTTCGGTGCCGCCGCGCAGGGTCCTCAGTTTCGCAAGGACCGTATCGAACGGTACGCCATCGATGCTTTCGAGGCGCCCGCCGAGGAGATCGCGGCCCTCGGCCTTCGCCTCCATGACGTAGAAGCCTTCCGCGAAGCGCGTCACCC
This sequence comes from Rhizomicrobium sp., assembly GCA_050728855.1. Lineage (GTDB taxonomy): Bacteria > Pseudomonadota > Alphaproteobacteria > Micropepsales > Micropepsaceae > Rhizomicrobium. The sequence continues at coordinate 57,668 of JBOHKI010000006.1, forward strand.
GCACCGGCAGCACATGGAGGATGCGCCCGGGTCCCAGCAGGCGCATGTGGGTGTGGCCGTTGTCGGCCAGCGCGCTGATCTGCATCAGCCGCACCTGGAACATCTGCGGCGCCAGCGCGACCGGGGCTGCCTTCATAGCCGCGATCTCACGCGCCATCTGCGCGCGCGCGGTGGGCGAATAAGCATGGTCCATCGCCTGCAGGCGCGCGAAATAGTCGAGGTCCTGACGCTGGGCCTCCAGCAGGCTCCTCGGCCTGGGGTAGTCGGCCCTGGGCGGCGCGGGATTGAAGTGCAGCGTCATGGCCTGGAAGCCACCCCAGGCGAGCCCCGCCAGCAGCAATGCCGCGCCCAGAAGTGTTCCGCCGATCTTCAGGAACTTTCGCATGTGAACTCCGGTGTCACCCATCAGATGGGGCGCGATAACGGTCGTGACAAGACATGGATGCTGCGGCTGCTCGCGCGTTTCCCGGCCGCGCGTTCTTCAGTCGAAGGTCTTGCGGATCTGCACATAGAGCCGCGGCTGCGACTTGATCGAGAGTTCCTCGACCTCCGACAAGGGCGCCGTGTCGCGCGGTCCCGCGTAGTCGTGGAAGCGGTCGTCGTAGACGAAGGCCGACGGGTTGTCGATTTCGAAGTGCAGGCTCCAGTCCGGCGTTGGCTTGTAGTCCCACCACACCTGGAAATAGGGCGGGATGACGCGCCGGCTGCGCACCTGCGTCAGGCGGTAATAGTGCTCGTTCCAGGCGTTGAAGAAGAAGATGCCCCAGCTCGAATTCAGCGCCGGCAGGTCCTGCGTCAGCGTCAACTCGATATCCTGCGGCCGCTCGGCGGAGATCACGCGGTCCTTGCCGGTTACCGGGTCGGGAACGCTGGAGAACCGGAAGATGTTGGTCGCCTTGATCAGCCCGTTCTCCAGGCCGATCTTGTCGAGCGGCAACGTCAGTTCCAGGTCGATCTGGTCGTTGCGGCCATTGCCGATATTGCCCGGGGCATCGAAGGTCCCGGACGAGTTGGTCACCGGCACGTAGTCGACCACGTCCTTGATGTCCTCGTGCAACAGCGTCAGCACCGCCGCACCCTTGTCCCAGAAATGGCGCTCGAGGGAGAGTTCGTACTGGGTGTGCTGGTCGGGCGTGAGATTGGCGTTGCCGGCGCTGACGCCGCTTGCCGACAGGTTGCTCGAGGCCACGAAATTGTTGAAATCGAGCTGGCCTAGAACGCGCTCGTAGCGGAAGCGGATCTGCGTCTTCTCGTCGGGCGTCCAGGTCACAACGGCGCGCGGCTTGGGATAGAAGAAGTGGCGCGTCAGGTCGACGTCGCCGGTCTCCGCGATGATGGAGTATTCGAAACGCGCGCCGGCCTCGAACAGCCACTGGTCCGACGCTTTCCAGGTTCCCTGGAAGAACATCTCGCCGCGCTTCTCCGTCACCCGCGCGTTCGCCGAGGGCAGGGGAACGTTGACGCCGTTGTCGAGGAAGCTCGATGTGCCGTCGAGGAAATTGAACGCGCCTTCCGCCCCGCCTTCCAGCGTCAGCGTCGTGATCGGCAGATAACGCACGGTCGCCCGCACGATCGACTCGCCGGTATTGCCGTGCGACTTGAAGATCTCGTCGTCGCCCACCGCCAGCGACGAGTTGGCGTCGCTCTGGTGGCCGAGGCGCTGCAGCGCCAGCGTCTCCAGCTCGGCGCCACCGATGTCGCCCACCCAGTGCAGGCCGAATTCGGCGCTGGTCGTGCCGCTCTTGTCCTTGATGGTCTGGTCGTTGCCGGGCGCGGTATAGGAATTGGTGGAGAAGAACGGCGAATCCTGGAGCGAGAAGTTCGCCTTGAACTGGCCGCCGAACAGCGGAACGCTCGCCGCGCCCGTTGCCGACGCGCCCGCGCCGCGGGCGCTGGTGTGCGCATGCTGGTGCGTGACGGCGCCGGTGGTGGCGTCAGTGATGTCGTGGAAGCCGTTGCCGACGGAATCGTCGAAGTTCGCCGTGCGCGACAGTGAGCCTTCATAGGTGCTGTCGCCGTCATGGTGCGTGTACTGCACGCTGCCGTAAGGCACCGTCTGGCCGTCCGGGAAGAAATTGTCGTCGGCCTCGACCACGATCTTGGTCGAAGCGGTCTTCTTGCGCACGACATTGGCGATGACGGTCTGCCCATGCATGTCGATGCCGGGCGCGCCGCCGCGTATCACGTCGATATGGTCCACATCGCTCGCCGGAATGCGCTGGAGGATGGATTGCAGGTCGTCGGATTTGGAGGTCGGGCGCTGCCCGTCGATCAGCACGTTCCCGGCGGTGCCCGCGAAGCCGCGTGCCGTATTGCCGTCGTTGAACGTGAAGCCCGGGAGCCTGCCGATCATGTCGTAAGCCGTGTTGGGCCGCTGGTCGGCGAAGAAGGCGGGCGGATAGGAGAGCACGGCGGCCTGCGGTCCCGCCTGGTCCTGGGCCAGCGCCGCGCCGGGCGCGGCCAGCCCCAGGCAAGCCGCGGCAGCGAGACATATCCGAAACTTCACGCTAACCCCCTGAATCCGGCGCACAATCAACATGGCGACCGCTTCGCTATCGCGCCAATAGGCGGCTGGCGCATGGCTGCCTTGTGCGGTCGTCCTGCCTCCCAGAATGAACGGGGAGGGGTTAACCCTTTCGGTTGCGCCGGGCGCGGCGGACAGGCAAAGGATTGGCGCATGAGCGACGATCTCACCGCCCTGCGCCTGCGCATCGAAGGCTTCGTCCACGCCGTCGGCTATCGCAACTTCGTGATCGCGGAAGCCAACAAGCTGGGCATCGACGGCTGGATCCGCAACCGCTCCGACGGAACGGTCGAGGCGCTCGTCTCCGGACCCACGCCGGCGGTGGAAGTGATCGTGGCTGCGTGCATGCGCGGGCCCGAAGGCAGCCGCGTCGCCAATGTCGAACTGCACAACTCCGAGCCGCCGGATGAAAAAGGCTTCCGCCGGCGGCCTTCCGTCTGATCAGGCGCGCTTGCGCAGCAATTCGCGCAGCACCGAATATCCGAAAATCAGCATGCCCAGCAGCGCCAGGCCTTCGCCCGTCTGCATGCCCGGGACGTATTTCGGATCGTTGCCGCTCGACAGGAACAGGATCAGCGACGGGATCATCACCAGCACCGCGATCGTGGAGACGAAGAAATTGATCCATGCGATGCGCCGCGACGCCGTGGGCACGAGCGCGTAGAACGTGCCGTACAGCGCCATCGTCACCCAGCCCACCAGGTTGAGATGGGCGTGGGCGGGCGCCAATGTCATGTTTTCGGTCGCGCCCATGTGCATGCCGAGCATCATGCCCAGCAGCACGAAGACAACGCCGGCGGCAAAGAACGCAGCAGACACCCGTGGCATGCGAGGCTCCCCAGCTTCGAATCGCGAGCAAATCTAAGGGATAAAGCCCGTGCGGCAACAGCAACCCTGCCGCGTGTCAGCCCGGCTTCGACGTTGGGCCGAACACCTCTTCGAACGCGGCCCTCAGCGCCACGTCCGCGTCCGCCATCGTCGCCGGAATGCCCAGATCGTGCAGGCTGGTGACGCCATGCTCGCGCACGCCGCACGGCACGATACCGCCGAAATGGGAAAGATCCGGATCGACATTGAAGGCTATGCCATGGAACGTCACCCATTTGCGCACCCGCACGCCGATGGCGGCGATCTTGTCTTCGCGGCTTCCGCGCCGCACCCAGATGCCCACGCGGCCGTCGCGCCGCTCGCCCTTCACGGCAAAGCGCGCGAGCGCGCGGATGAGCCACTCCTCAAGGTCGCGCACGAAGCCGCGCACGTCGGCCTTGCGGTGTTTGAGGTCGAGCATCACGTAGCCGACCCGCTGGCCCGGCCCGTGATAGGTGAATTGTCCTCCGCGCCCGGTCCGGAACACGGGAAAGCGCGCGTCGATCAGGTCGGCGTCCTTCGCGCTCGTGCCGGCGGTGTAGATGGCTGGATGTTCGACGAGCCACACCATTTCGGAGGCGCGGCCCTCAGCGATGGCGGCGGCACGCTCCTCCATGAACGCCACGGCCTCCGGATACGGCAGCAAGCCGTCGCGCACGACCCAGTCGGGCCGGTTCAGGGTCGTGGAAAGGTGGGGAAGTGCCGCCATTAACTCCGCCGAAAGCATAAGCGCGCGAGGATTGGCCGTCGCACGCTGGATAGGCACATGTCCCCCAATATCGAGAACGTCAAGGTCGAGATTTCCGTCGTTCTGGGCCGCTCGGTCATCCCGATGCACCAGTTGCTGCGCATGGGCCGCGGCGCGGTGATCGAGTTGAATTCCAAGCAGGACGATCCCGTGCTGGTGCTGGCCAACGACAGGCCCGTGGCCAAGGGCGACATCATCATCCAGGGCGACAAGATCGCCGTTTCCGTCTCGGAATTGCTGCGCGGTCATCAATAAACGTCATACTATTGTGAAATATTTTATTCCACGACTAATTCTTGCAATATAGCAGGTCGGCGCGTATCTCTGTGTGGAACCGTCCTTGGGCGGTCCTTGGAGGCCGCCGTGCTGCCCGTCACCCTTACTCCGGAATTGCTGAAAGTCGGTCTGGCGGGGCAGGGCGAAGGTCTCGCCCGTCGCGCCGCGTTGCTTTCGGAAGCCGGCATCGAGCCGGCCGAGATCACGCCTGAGTCGGGCGACCTTTCCGGCGTCCGCGTGCTCTTCGTCGCCGGCTTGGGTGCGCACGCATCGGCGCGCCTCGCCCGTCTCGCGCGCGGACAAGGTGTGCTGGTCAATGTCGAAGACGTTCCGGCGCTTTGCGATTTCCACGTTCCGGCCATCGTGCGCCGCGGCGACCTGGTGCTCACGGTTTCCACCGGCGGAAAATCTCCCGGCCTGGCGCGGCTGATCCGCGAATGGCTCGAACGGCGGCTCGGCCTCGAGTGGGGCGGCAGGTTGCGCAACGTTTCCGCCGCGCGGGAAGCCTGGCGCAAGCAGGGCGCGCCACCGCAAGCCGTCGCCCAACGCACGCGCGATTTCGTCGAAGACCGGGGCTGGCTCGGATGAGCACGGTCACCGTCATCGACACGCGGCGCGGCGGCCCCCGCGCCTTCGACCGGCCGGCATCCTCGCTGGTCGACGCGCCCGCCAAGGCGCGGCTCGCCCAGCTTCAGGCCGCGGCGCAGAACCGCGACGCCCGGGGCATCCTCGAACTGGCGCTGAGGGAGGAATTCAGGGGCCGCACCGCCGTCGTGTCCTCGATGGGCTCCGAATCCGCGGTGCTGCTTCACATGGTGGCGGCGATCGATCCGACGACACCGGTCTTGTTCCTCAACACCGGCAAGCTGTTCGGCGAGACGCTGCGCTATCGCGACCGGCTCCAGGACGAGCTGGGACTGACAGACCTGCGTTCCATCGGCCCAAATCCGGCCGACCGCGCCGCCCGGGATTCCGATGGCACATTGTGGTCGCGCGACACCGACGCATGCTGCAATTTCCGCAAGGTGGTCCCGGTGCATCGCGCACTAGAAGCCTTCTCCGCCCAGGTCACCGGCCGCAAGCGCTTTCAGACCCACGCCCGCGCCGCCATGAACAAGGTCGAGCATTTCGAAGGCCGCTTCCGGTTCAATCCGCTGGCCGAGTGGTCGCAGTTCGACCTGGAATCCTATTTCGAAGCGCACAATCTTCCGCGCCATCCATTGGTGGAGGACGGCTATCCATCGATCGGCTGCATGCCCTGCACCCGGCGAATCCACAGCGGCGAAGCCTATCGCGACGGCCGCTGGTCCGGTCTCGACAAGGACGAGTGCGGCATCCACACCGGCATTGACGGCGAAGGCATCTGAAGCCGCCTAACGGGCCGATTTCGGATTTGCGATCCGGATGGCGAGTTCGCTGCCGTCCGGCATGAGCTGCACGAGGCGGCTTCCGGTCGAGATCATCACGTTGGCGCCGTTCGCGCCGCCGATGCGGGCCCAGTTGCGCAGCACCGAGTAGTACGGCTCGCGCCGCCAGGCATCGGGTACGTCCGCGTCGACGCCCGCCACCATCGACAGGCCCTCGTTGAGCAGCACGATGTGTGAAACGCTGGGCTTCCACTCCGGACCAAGCTGGGGCTCCATCAGATAGCCGCAGCGGAATTCGCCGCAAACCGCGGGCCGGCTCGCTTGCCCGAAAATCCCGCAGCCGGTATCCGCGATGCAGTGGGTGCATAGCACATTGGCCGGCTTGTTCAGGGGCTCGACCGGAAAGATCTTGCAGCACAGGGTGCAGCCGTCGCAGCCGCGCGGTTCCGGGGACTGGGATTGCTGGCTCATGCGCCGCCACGGTAACGCGGACGGCCTAGATCTTCTATGGCCGGAAAGTCGGGGATTTGCCCGCTTCCCAAACCCTTTCGCCTTTGCTACACCCCGCCTCCCTCGGGATGCGGTCGTGGCGGAATTGGTAGACGCACTACCTTGAGGTGGTAGCGCCGCAAGGCGTGGAAGTTCGAGTCTTCTCGACCGCACCAAGCCTTCGCTCGCGATGCGGGAGAAGGCCGCCTCGCCGAAGCCCCGCGGCCGATGGCAGGCAGTTTCCTAACGTACCGCGAGTTCGCCGTCCGGCAGGATCTGGATCATGCGTGGCCCGATATGGACGACGACCCGCGCGCCGCTGCGCGCGCCGCCGCGGGCCCACATCCGCAACGTCGAGTAATACGGTTCCTGCCGCCAGCAATCCGGCCGGTCGGCATCGACATGCACGGCCATGAATTTGCCCGCCACGTCCGTCGACAAGACGAGGCCGCTGAAATCGGGCTTCCATTCCGGCCCCAGCGAGGTCTCGTGCAGCCAGCCGCAGAAGAAGTCGCGGCAGGGCTGGGGGCGCGTCCCGTAGATCGTGCAGCCCTGGCCCAGCGTACAGTGCGAGCACAGCACGTCGCCGGGCTTGTCCAGCTCGGGAATGGCGAACACCTTGCAGCACAGCGTGCAGCCGTCGCACTGGCGCGGCGTGGAAGCCTGGCTCATGGGTGCATTTCGACCATGGAGCCGGGGGAGGGGCAACGGGTTTCTTGCAGCGATACTTCAAGATGCCCGCGGCGCTCCGTCTGGCGTCCGCGAGCAGCCAGTCGATGCGGCGATGATGGCGAAGATCCAATGGTGACGGCCGTCCCTGGCGCGGTTCGCCACACTGGGGCCAATGGGCTCGCCGCGCCGGATCGAGTTCCATAGCAGACAGAACACGCACGCTGGAACACGCTGTTTCCCGAAAGAATAATGCCCGCCTCATTGGTCCGGGAGAAGAATAGTTCCTCGAACCGGAACGGCATGGCTTCGTTGACGGTATGCGGTTTCATGAGCCTGGAGCCTTTTCTGGCCAGGGCTGTCTGGCGCGCGGACGTTTTCAATCTGTTTGCGCGGCGAGCGCCCGCCCGCGGAGATGCCGCGAGGCGGTTGAATCGCTTTGGTATTTGGAGGCATACGCACTATTACTTACGGCAACCGGCGCGGCAGATGATCTCCAATTCCTATCCCACCCTCGATTTCGATCTCGGCGACACCGCCGACATGCTGCGCGACAGCCTGCGCAGCTTCGTCTCCGACCGCATCGCGCCAATCGCGGCGGAGATCGACAGCACCAATACCTTCCCGCGCCATCTGTGGCCGCAGCTGGGCGAACTCGGTGTCCTCGGCGTGACGGTGGAGGAGGACTATGGCGGCGCCGGACTCGGCTATCTCGAGCATTGCATCGCGATGGAGGAGATCAGCCGCGGTTCGGCCTCCATCGGCCTGTCCTATGGCGCCCATTCCAATCTCTGCGTCAACCAGATCCGCCGCAACGGCGACGAGGCGCAGAAGCGGCGCTACCTGCCCAGGCTGATTTCCGGCGAACATGTCGGCGCGTTGGCGATGAGCGAGACCGGCTCCGGCTCCGACGTCGTCTCCATGCGCCTGCGGGCCGAGAAGCGAGGCAGCCGCTATGTGCTCAACGGCACCAAGATGTGGATCACCAACGGCCCGCAAGCCGACACGCTGGTCGTCTATGCCAAGACCGAGCCCAGCGCCGGCCCGCGCGGCATCACCGCCTTCCTGATCGAGAAGGGCTTCAAGGGATTTCGCACGGCGCAGAAGCTCGACAAGCTCGGCATGCGCGGCTCCGACACCAGCGAACTCGTCTTCGAGGACTGCGAGGTGCCGGAAGATAACGTGCTCGGCCGCGAGGGCAGCGGGGTGCAGATCCTGATGAGCGGTCTGGATTACGAGCGCGCCGTGCTTTCCGCCGGCTGCATCGGCATCATGCAGGCCTGCCTCGATCTCGTCGTGCCCTATGTCCACGACCGCAAGCAGTTCGGCCAGCCCATCGGCTCGTTCCAGCTGATGCAGGGCAAGCTCGCCGACATGTACGTCACGCTGTCCGCCGCCCGCGCCTATGTCTATGCCGTCGCCCGCGCCTGCGACCGCGGCCAGACCACGCGCAAGGACGCGGCCGGTGCGATCCTCTACGCCGCCGAGAAAGCCGTGTGGATGGCGCTGCAGACCATCCAGGCGCTGGGCGGCAATGGCTACATCAACGAATTCCCGGCTGGCCGGCTGCTGCGCGACGCCAAGCTCTACGAAATCGGCGCCGGCACCAGCGAGATCCGGCGCTGGCTGATCGGCCGCGAACTGTTCGAGGAGACGGGTTAAGGCGCGCTCAAATCGTCCGGCGGGTAATAGCGCGCCGTATGGACAATGCGCAGAATTTCGACCAATTCGATATCCTCATGGACCCGGTACACACCGATATAGGGTATATCCGAATACACGAACTCCCGCGTCTCCGGGACGCGTCCGGGGCGCCCGAGATAGGGATAATTCGATAACAGCGATAGACCCGACAGCAATCTGGCTGCCACGAGATCCGCAGCCGACGGATTGTCCTGAGCAATGTATCGCCGGACCCGCTCCAGATCTGCACCCGCCTGATCGTTCAGCATCAGGCGCATGGGTTAGAGTTTCACGGTCGCTTTCGGTCTGGGCAACTCATTCGGCTTGCCCCAGCTCTCGAGCCACCGCACGACGTCTTCATGGGCGATCATGGGGGCGCCCGCCTTTGAACGCGCGAGCGCGTGCCTCGTCAGCGCAATTTCCTGAGCCTGTATTTCAAAAAAATTCTCGATTGCGATGGCTGCGAGCGCCGATTTCGACCGCTTCGCTTGCCGAGCATGCTTCTCCAGCTTATTGGAGAGCTTGCGGTCGATGCGAAGCGACAGGGTGACGTCCTTGGTCATCGTGGCGACTCCGAAATTGTAATACAATGTAAGACAAACGGCCTAGCGGGTCAAACAGGTGAACACCATGTCCGATATCGTCATCCTCTCTGGATCGCGCACTCCCATGGGAGCGTTCCAAGGCGATCTGGCTTCGCTGACCGCGCCGCAGTTGGGCGCGGGCGCCATCGCGGGCGCGATCGCGCGCTCCGGCCTCAAGGCGGACGAGGTGAGCGAGACTCTGATGGGCTGCGTGCTGCCGGCCGGGGTGGGGCAGGCGCCCGCCCGCCAAGCTTCGCGCTTCGCCGGCGTGCCGGACAGCGTGCCATGCACGACGGTCAACAAGGTCTGCGGCTCCGGCATGAAGGCGGTGATGATCGGCGCCGACCAGCTGGGGCTGGGCCACGCCGATGTCGTCGTCGCCGGCGGCATGGAGAGCATGACCAACGCGCCCTACCTGCTGCCCAAGGCGCGCGGCGGCTATCGCCTCGGCCACGGCGAACTCAAGGACCACATGTTCCTGGACGGCCTCGAGGACGCCTATGAGCACCGCCTGATGGGCACATATGCCGAGGATGCCGCGCGCCACTACCAGTTCACCCGCGAGGACCAGGATGCCTATGCGGTGCAGTCTCTGCTGCGCGCCAAGGCGGCGCAGGACAGCGGCGTCTTCCGCGACGAGATCGTCAACATCAAGATCACGTCCAAGGGAAGCGCCGACACGGAGATCTCGCTCGACGAGCAGCCCCGCAAGGCCGATATCAAGAAGATCCCCACGCTGCGGCCCGCCTTCGCCAAGGACGGCACGGTGACGGCGGCGAACTCCTCCTCGATCTCCGACGGCGCGGCGGCACTGGTGCTCACCCGCGCCGATTATGCGGACAAACGCGGCGTCAAGCCGGTGGCCCGGCTGGTGGCGCAGGCGAGCCATGCCGGTGAGCCGCGCTGGTTCACCACCGCGCCGGTCGGCGCCATAAACAAGGTCCTGAAGCTGGCCGGCTGGAGCAAGGACGACGTCGACCTGTTCGAGATCAACGAAGCTTTCGCCAACGTCGCCATGATCGCGATGCGCGATCTCGGCCTCGCGCATTCCAAGGTCAACGTCAACGGCGGCGCCTGCGCGCTGGGCCATCCCATTGGCGCCAGCGGCGCGCGCATTGTCGTGACGCTGCTCAACGCGCTCAAGACCCGCGGCGGCAAGCGCGGCGTCGCCTCCCTCTGCATCGGCGGCGGCGAAGCGACGGCGCTCGCGGTGGAACTGGTGTAGCCGACCGACAACGATTGAGTGTCATGGCCCGCATTCGCGAGCCGGGTGTTTTCTTCCGGTGATCCGGACGGCCTCTAGTTCGGAAAATATCCCGGCTGGCCGATGTCGGCGATCAGGCCGATTTCCCTGGGCTTCCAGCCGAGGCGTTGCTGCGTCAATGCGCTGGACGCGGCGGCGTCGACGCCCGCGAACATCGCGAGCCAGCCGAAATAGGCGGGCGCCTCTTCCGGCGTGATCGAGACCACCGGAACCTTGAGGTGGCGGCCAAGCACCTCCGCGATGTCGCGAATCGAGACCCCCTCATCGGACACGGCGTGATAGGCGGCGCCCGCCGCGCCCTTCTCCAGGGCGAGCCTGTAGACGCGCGCGACGTCCAGCCGGTGCGCCGCCGCCATGCGATTGCCGCCATCGCCGACATAGCCGGCCTTGCCCTTCTCGCGCGCGATGTCGAGGAAGTACGAGATCAACCCGCATTTGCCTTCGCCGCCATGCACCTGTGGCAGGCGCACCGCCATCGCGCACACGCCACGCTCGACGAACGCGAACGCCGCCGCTTCGGACACGCGGGGAACGCCGTCGCCGGACCAGGCCGGATCGTCCTCGGTCGCGAGCCGCCCCGGCGTCAGCAGGGCCACGCCGGAGGTTACGATGAACGGCTTGCCGGTGCCCGCCAGCGCTTCGCCCATCGCATCGATGGCGCGCTTGTCGATCTGGCCGTTCTCCACGAATTTCGAGAAGTCGTGAATGAAAGCCAGGTGGATCACGCCGTCGGCCGCTGCCGCGCCGCGCTTCAGGCTGTCGAGGTCTTCCAGGGAGCCGCGATGGGCCTTGGCGCCCATGGCCGCCAGCGCCGCTTCGTTGGCATCGGAGCGGGCGAGGCCCACGACGTCGTGGCCCGCGGCGATGAGTTCGGGAACGACGGCGGAGCCGACAAATCCAGCCGCCCCGGTGACGAAAACGCGCATGGTTCGGGTTCCTTGACCGCGGCTCTGTGATAACACCATACCACGACGCTTGGAATCGCCATGACCACGCTCAAATCCTCGATCTCCGTCAACGCGCCCGTCTTCAAGGCCAATGCCGAAGCCATGGGCAGGCTCACCGCCGAACTGCGCACGCGCATGGAAACGGCCGCGCTCGGCGGCGATGAGCGCTCGCGCAAGCGCCACACCGAACGCGGCAAGCTGCTGCCGCGCGCGCGGGTGGAACGATTGATCGATCCGGGTTCGCCGTTCCTGGAGCTGTCGCCGCTCGCCGCCGGCGGGATGTATGACGGCGACATCCACGGCGCCGGAATCATCACCGGCATCGGCCGCGTCGAGGGGCGCGAATGCATGGTCGTGTGCAACGACGCCACGATCAAGGGCGGTACCTATTACCCCGAGACCGTGAAGAAGCATCTCCGCGCCCAGGAGATCGCGCGCGAGAACCGGCTGCCCTGCATCTATCTCGTCGATTCCGGCGGCGCGAACCTGCCCAACCAGGCGGAGATCTTTCCCGACCGCGAGCATTTCGGCCGCATCTTCTTCAACCAGGCGAACATGAGCGCCGCGGGCATCCCGCAGATCGCCTCCGTGATGGGATCGTGCACCGCGGGCGGCGCCTATGTCCCGGCGATGAGCGACGAGACCATCATCGTGAAGGGGCAGGGCACCATCTTCCTCGGCGGTCCGCCACTGGTGAAGGCGGCGACCGGGGAGATCGTGACGGCGGAAGAGCTTGGCGGCGCGGACGTGCACGCGAAAATCTCGGGCGTCGCCGATCACTACGCCAACGACGACACCCACGCGCTCGCCATCGCGCGGCGCATCGTCTCCCATCTCAACCACGACAAGCAGCCCGACATCCCGCTGCGCCCCCCGCGCCCGCCGGCCTGCGACATCGCCGAGCTCGACGGCATCGTGCCGCAATCACTCGCCACCCAATACGACGTGCGCGAGGTGATCGCCCGCATCGCCGACGGCTCGGAGCTGGATGAGTTCAAGAAGACCTACGGCACCACGCTGGTGACCGGCTTCGCCCATATCGAGGGCATGCCGGTGGGCATCGTCGCCAACAACGGCATCCTGTTCTCGGAATCCGCCCTCAAGGGCGCGCACTTCATCGAGTTGTGCGCGCAGCGCCGCATCCCGCTGCTGTTCCTCCAGAACGTCGCGGGCTTCATGGTGGGCCGGAAATACGAAGCCGGCGGCATCGCCAAGGACGGCGCCAAGCTGGTGACCGCGGTCGCCTGCGCCCAGGTCCCCAAGATCACGCTCATCATCGGCGGCAGCTATGGCGCGGGAAATTACGGCATGTGCGGCCGCGCCTACTCGCCCCGCTTCCTCTTCACCTGGCCGAACAGCCGCATCAGCGTGATGGGCGGCGAGCAGGCCGCCAGCGTTCTCGCCACCGTCCACCGCGACGCCGACAAATGGACGCCCGAACAGGCCGAAGCCTTCAAGGCTCCGATCCGCGCCAAGTACGAAGAAGAAGGCAACCCCTACTTCGCCACCGCCCGCCTCTGGGACGACGGCATCATCGCACCGCGCGACACGAGGCGGGTGCTGGGCCTGGCGCTAAGCGCGTGCCTGAACGCACCGGTGGGGGAGACGCGGTTTGGCGTGTTTAGGATGTGAGGGAGCGCTTGATCGAGTTTGGCTGCATTGGTTCAATTCTATGACGGTGACAGGATAAATATGTTTATTTGTACGTAGGAGGTATTGATGGGTGTGCAAGACGATAATAAACCTGAAAATCATGAGACGCCGCCGCCAGGCGCCGCGCTATCACCATCGGACGCAACTCCCTCTTCCGCAGAGAAAATATGCCCGCGTTGCGCAGAGACGGTCAAAGCGGCGGCGCGGGTTTGCCGATTTTGCAATTACGAATTCGGAACTCCGGTTCGCGCGGCTCCGCCGGCCAAGCCTTCGCCGCCCGCTACCCCTCCGGTACCGAAGAAAGGGCATTTTCTCCGGAATGGCTGTCTCGGCATATTCGCGATCATCGTGGTGCTTATTGTAATCGGCGAGAACGTCGATCCTGCGAAGAACCCATCCGCTTCCGATAGCGCGGCTTCAAGCGCGACCGCCGACAATGCCACCACTCCGGCGCCGGCCACCGATTGCAAATCCGACTGGACGAAATGCTCGGACAACGAAGATCTGGTGAACAATTACTCGGATTGGACCAAAGTTCAGGTCGAGTGCAAGGAGGAGGCAAATAGCGAGGCAAAATATGGCACGCCGGAATGGCCATGGCTTCCGTTCGGTTCTTTCCTGAAGGGAACGGACTATTCAACTTCGGGGATAGCGACGGCCATCGAGGCTGATGCGCAGTTCCAGAACGGATTCGGAGCGATGGTTCATTCCACCGTTACATGCCGTTACGATCTGCGCGCGCAGAAGGTTCTCGATGTAAGCATTCTTCCGCACTAGCGGACTTGAGATGTTCCTATGATCCTTGTCACCTGCCACGTCACCGCTCGCCTCGTCTCATTCGACGAGATGCTCCGTGTATCCTGCGAGTATGTGCGTCGCCCGCGCAAGGAGGTCGCATCAGCCATGAAGTTTCCGTCGATGCCGATGGCGATCCGCAGATACTGCACTTCGTCGAACGCTGGGCGGATGCAGCGACGCTGAACGCGAATATTCACCACTGGAGTCGCGGACGATATGGCGGCGATTGCAGGAACTGGTAGCCGATCCGGGTGCGAATCTCGGCTACGTCGCCGCGGAGATCACGGTCTGAAAGGATTTTGCACTGTTATCCCAGCCACCTTCTGCCCATGCTGCAAATCCTCCGTCCAGAACGTTCGGCAGCCGGCCTTGAGGGCGGCGGCCACGAGCATGGAGTCGTAGACGGAGAATTTGTAGCGCTCGGCGATGTCCAGCCCGAGATCGTGCGTGGCGAGGTCGGCGGCGCGCACGGTGCAGACACGGCGGATGGCGGTCAGGACTTCGCGGATTTCAACCATCGTCATGGCGAATTTGCGCAGCGCAACAGACGCGAACTCGTCCAGGACCTGAACGCTCACCGTGCCGCCGCCGCTCAGCAGATCTTCGGCGCGGCGTGCCTTTGCCGCGTCGCCGGACGCGATATAGAGCAGGACGTTCGAGTCGAAGAAGTCAGTCGCGCTCATGCGCTTCCAGGCGGTCGAACTTGAAGTCCGCCGGCATGCGCCCGCGATACTTGCGCAGCCGCGCCAGGATTGCGCGCGCGTCGGCCTTGCGGACCACGCGCAGCGACTTTCCGTCCGCGACCGTCACTTCGACGTCGTCGCCTTCCTTCAGCTTGAGCACATCCACCACCGCCTTGGGCAGGCGGATGGCGAGGCTGTTTCCCCACTTGGAGACCTGCATGGCGACCTCGATGATATACAAATAGAATGTATATCATCGCGGCGCGATTGGCAAGAAACCGGGCGCCGCTAGTTGTGACGTCCTCCGTGCCGGAATGCGTGTGCCGCGCGGGGAGAATGTTCGTGGTCATTGGTCCGGGACCGCATCTGCCTAGACTGGGGCTCGTGAAGCGATTTTCCGCCGGGGTCCCGTGAGCACATTCCGCGCCTTTTTTGCCGGCACGCCTGCCTTCGCTCCCGATCCCGCGAGCGGCTGGCGGCCGTGGGGCCTGCTCGTGCCGTTCCTGTGCATCGCGTTCGTCGCCGCCACGGTGGTGAGCCTGCAGGTCGTGTTGCAGCATCATCACCTGCTGGACGCGCAGGAAAATCCCATCGGCATCGCAGGGTTCGCAGCGTTCCTGCTGGGACCGTTCAGCGCCCTCGGCCTGACCGTCCTGGCCTGGGTCCGCTTCGTCGAGCGCCGGCCGTTCGGCACGATGGGCCTGGTCCGCGGCCGCGCCCGCGAGTTTTTCCTCGGCCACCTCATGGGCGTGGCGATGATGACTGCGATCGTTCTGGGCATCTGCGCGGCCGGCGCCTACCAGGCCGGCGCCATCGGCGTGGCGTTCGGTTCGGCCGCGGGGCTGGCCGGCATCGCGGTCCTGCTCGCGGGGTTCGCCATCCAGTCGAGCGTCGAGGAGCTGGTGTTCCGCGGATGGATGTTCTCCGCGATCTCGGCCAAGCTCGGCATCCCGTCCGGCATCGTGCTGTCGACGCTGGTGTTCGTCCTGCTCCACTTCGATCCGGATGCGACGGCGTTCTTCTACGCCAACGTGGTCCTGTTCGCGGTGTTCGCGTGCCTCTTCGCCCTGGGACGCGGAAATGTCTGGGGCGTGATGGGCTGGCACGCCGGCTGGAACTGGATCGCGGCGACGGGCTTTGAAATCCGCGTGACCGGCCTGGACGCGCACATGCCCGCGCTCGTCGTGCGGATGGTGCCGGGCGGAGCGGACATCCTCACCGGCGGACATGAGGGACCCGAGGGAAGCATCGTCTGCACGCTGGTGCTCTTGGTCGCTACCGCGGCGGCCGGTTGGTGCGTGCGTGCCCGCGGCCCCGGTTCGAAGCGCGGATGAAGGATTGGCCGCCGTCTTGCTGGCGGGCGCGTTCGGCGGCAAAACTCGTCCATGCTCCTCGTCACCGGTCGCGTCACGGCCAAGCCCGGCACCCTTGAAGAGATGCTCCGCGCCGCGCGCGAGCACGTCCATCGTTCGCGCACCGAACCCGGCTGCATCAGCCACGACGTGTCGGTGGATGCGGACGATCCCCTGACTCTGCACTTCATCGAGCGCTGGCACGACGAGGCCGCCCTCAAGGCGCATTTCCGCGTGCCGGAAAGCCGGGCGTTCTGGCAGCTGCTGCAGAAGCTCGCGGCCGATCCCGGCGCCATGCGCATCTACGACGCCAGCGAGACCCGCCTGACATGATCCGCGATGCCGAGAGCCGCGACTGGCCCGCCATCCTCGCGCAGAACGAAGCGTGGGTGCACGACCTGAGCCCGATGGATGCCGCGACGCTGGACAAATTCGCACGCACCGCCAGCTATCTGCGCGTGGTGGAGCGCGAAGGCGAGGCCGTGGCGTTCCTGCTCGCCTTCCGCCGGAGCGGCACCCATGACGGCGCGGTGTTCCGGCACTTTGCGGCGGATGGGGGGCCGGACTTCTTCTACGTCGACCGTATCATCGTCGATGCGGGTGCCCGCATGCTCGGGCTGGCGACCCGGCTTTATGACGACCTGGCCGCGGTCGCGCGGGCGGCCGGCGCCGGCAGGCTGACTTGCGAGGTCAACGCTGAGCCGCCCAACGAGGGCTCGCTGGCCTTCCACCGCCGCTACGGCTTCCGGGAGGTGGGACGCATGCCGCACAACCGCAAGACGGTCGCACTGTTCGAAATTCCGGTCCGCGGCCCCGGTTAACCGCCTTAAGATTTTCTTTAGTACACGCAGGCGCTGGTAAATTTTTGTCCCGCCGCGGCACAATCGAACCATGCATGGGTTGTGTAATCTGCCAGCCATCCGAATGGGTTGCACGGTAAACGGGCGGCAGGAAATCTCGATTCCGAGCACAATTAACCGATTGGCCCAATGGCATTTCTGCAACGAATTCAGAGGGCTTACGGGTTTCGCGCAATTTTTTTGCTTTAACACTGGATTCTGCAATTAACCCTTGGTAAAGCACTTTTCGTACGTGCCGGTGACGCAGGCAGGGGACACCGTCCCGGGCTGGCACAAGGGTGTACGCATGTATGCGTTAGAGAACAAACTCGGTTGCATCATGTTGAAGGGGCCGAGCGACAAGAGCGCGGACGCGAAGGCGGGCTGCATCATGCTGTCGGAAAAGGCCGGCTGCATCATGTTGAGCAACGCCCCCCGCGAAGACGCTGTCGCGGGCTGCATCATGCTTCAGGAGAAGGCGGGCTGCATCATGCTCTCCGACTCCGCCGGTTGCATCATGCTCTCCGAAAAAGCCAGCGAAGAGATCAAGGCCGGATGCATCATGCTGTCGGAAAAAGCCGGCTGCATCATGCTGTCCGAGAAAGCCGGATGCATCATGCTCTCCGGCAAGGCGAGCGAAGAGGTGAAGGCCGGCTGCATCATGCTGACGGAGAAGGCGGGCTGCATCATGCTGTCCGAGACCGCCGGCTGCATCATGCTCTCCGAGACGAAGGCGAGCGCCGAGGCCGGCTGCATCATGCTGTCCGAGAAAGCCGGCTGCATCATGCTCTCCGGCACCGCGGGCTGCATCATGCTGGCCGACAAGGCCCAGGGCCGCGCGATCGACGAGACCAGGCTCCCGGCCGCCGCGCAGTACTTCGCGCGCGTCTCCGCGTGGGACATGAGCCTCGTCAAGAAGCACCTGGTCAACAAGGGCATCTTCAAGGCCGACGAGATCGACCAGGTGCACGAAGAGTACAAGCGCTTCGTGGCGCTCTCCTGCGCCCACGACGACGGCGCCATCCCGGTGTCGCTGCGGGTGGACGAGTTCTGGCACGCGCACATCCTGTTCACGCAGGACTATGCGAAGTTTTGCCAGGCTGTCGCCGGCCGCTTCGTGCACCACCTGCCGACCGTCGCGGAATAAGCCTCCACGGCGTTTGACTGCATTTTCTGGCCGGTGGGCGACCGCTCACCGGCCAGTTTGCTGTCCGGACCGCAGATACACCGCGCGGCGGCTTCCGTTGCGTGCCGCAGCCGCGTCTTGCGCACTCAGGACCGGCGCCCTGCAACCCGCGCGCGAGTCGCTCTGCATCGCCCCCAGGGTGGAAACCTTCGCAAAGTTATGCGTTGTTAAGCATCATTTGCTGTTTCCAGGGGGATCACATGGACGGATTTCAGCATCTGCTTGACGTCATCATCGCCTTTTTCCGCGACGGCTTCGCCCATGTGAACGCCGTGCTCGGCCTCTTGATCGCGGTCTATTCCGCCTATCGCATGCACGACTGGAAGGAATTGTGGAAGATCGCGCTGGCCGCGGTGGTGCTGCACATCTTGGCGGCGATTCTCGTGCCGGTGATCGATCACGACGCGCCGTTCCGGCTGCCGCCGCTGCTCGACAGCGATTTCTGGAAGAGCCTGTTCGCGCTCTATCTCGGCTATCTGGTGGCGATCTCGGCGTTCTTCTTCGTCAAGACCAGTGTGCTCAAGGGCGGTGGCGGCCACTGAGATTCTCCTTGCGTAACGAGGGCTTACCGCGCGCCTGAAACCGGCGCGTGGTTGCCCGCGTTTAACCAATGACAACAGCGGGGGAATGCCATGGACTTCCAGCACATGCTCAACACGATCTGGGATTTCTTCCGGGTCGGATTCCAGCAGGTCAACGCCGTCGAGGGGCTGGTCATCGCCTTGGTGGCCGCGCTCCTGGTCCCGGCCTGGCACCGGCTCTGGGCCGTGGCGCTGGGCGCCACCATCGTGAACCTGGTGATCGACACCCTGATTCCCGTCGTTGCCTACCATCAGCAGTTCCGCCTCCCGCCCGACCTGCTCGAGGTCGGCTACTGGGAGCACGCCCTCGTCCTGTTCGTGGGCTATCTGGTCGTGATCGGCGTCTTCTTCTTCATCAAGCGGCTGTTCCTGAAGGGCGACTAGGCCGCTCGGCGCACAGCTTTCCGCTTATGGCCGGGCTGCCGAAACCGGGGCGGCCCGGCTATAAGCGGAGCCATGTTCACGACCCTCCTCATCGCCAATCGCGGCGAGATCGCAGTCCGCGTCATCCGCACCGCCAGGCGCATGGGCCTGCGGACCGTTGCCGTCTATTCGGATGCCGATGCTGGCGCCGCCCACGTCGCCATGGCGGACGCCGCGGTGCGCATCGGCGCCGCGCCCGCGCGCGAAAGCTATCTGCGCGGCGATGCGATCCTCGCCGCCGCGAAACAGACCGGCGCCGAGGCCATCCATCCCGGCTATGGCTTCCTCTCCGAAAACGCCGATTTCGCCGAAGCCTGCGCCGCGGCCGGGATCGTGTTCGTCGGCCCGCCGCCCGCGGCGATCCGCGCCATGGGCCTGAAGGACCGCGCCAAGGCGCTGATGGCGAAGGCCGGTGTCGCCGTGGTGCCCGGCTATCTCGGCGAGGACCAGTCGCCCGCCCATCTGGAAT
Source organism: Rhizomicrobium sp. (assembly GCA_050728855.1). GTDB lineage: Bacteria > Pseudomonadota > Alphaproteobacteria > Micropepsales > Micropepsaceae > Rhizomicrobium. The sequence goes on from JBOHKI010000006.1 coordinate 77,070, forward strand.
CCGAAGTGAAGACGACCGGCTATCCCGTCCTCATCAAGGCGGTCGCCGGTGGCGGCGGCAAGGGCATGCGCCGCGTCGACGACGCCAAAGACTTCGCCGCCGCCCTGGAAGGCGCGCAGCGCGAGGCCCGCGCCTCCTTCGGCGACGACCGCGTGCTGATCGAGAAATACATCACTCGCCCGCGCCACATCGAGATGCAGATCTTCGCCGACTCTCATGGCAACGCGGTGCACCTGTTCGAGCGCGACTGCTCGCTCCAGCGCCGCCACCAGAAGGTGATCGAGGAGGCGACGGCGCCCGGCATGCCGGACGCCATGCGCAAGGCCATGGGCGAGGCCGCGGTGAAGGCGGCCAAGGCGGTCGGCTATGCCGGCGCGGGCACGGTGGAGTTCATCGCCGACGCGTCCGACGGCCTGAAGCCGGACCGCTTCTGGTTCATGGAGATGAACACCCGCCTGCAGGTCGAGCATCCTGTCACCGAGGCGATCACCGGCTTCGACCTCGTGGAATGGCAGCTGCGCGTGGCGGCGGGCGAGAAACTGCCGGCCGCGCAGAGGGACATCCGCGCCCACGGCCACGCCATCGAGGCGCGGTTGTACGCGGAGGATCCGCGCAAGGGGTTCCTGCCGTCCATCGGCACGCTGGAAAGGCTGAAACTTCCGGCGGGCGAGGGCATCCGCGTGGACACCGGCGTGCGCGAAGCCGACCCTGTCACGCCGTTCTACGATCCCATGATCGCCAAGGTCGTCGCCTGGGCCGAGACGCGCGAAGCGGCGGCGGCGCGCCTCGCCCACGCGCTCAGCGGCTGCGAGATCGCCGGTGTCCGCACCAACAACGCCTTCCTCATCCGCGCGCTCCGCCATCCCGCGTTCATCGCGGGCGACATCGACACCGGCTTCATCGCCCGTCACGAACGTGACTTGATCCCGGCGGGCCCAACCCCCGATCACGTGCTCGCCGCGGCGGCCTGCCGGCTGGGCGCGGAATACCATCGCGACGGCGGCGATCCGTGGGACGCGCGCGACGGGTTTCGCCTCGCCGGGCGGCCGTCGCAATCCGCCGACTTCGTCATCGATGGCGCCCGCGTCGCCGTGCCGTATCCCGCGGCCGCGCCGGATCTGCCCACCCTCCGGCTCGCCAACGGCGACATCGCGGTGATGGAGCAGGGCGAGACCTATACGCTGCGCCCCTACGATCCCTTCGCCGCAGCCGAGGCCGCCGGCGCCGCCAGCGATCGCATCTTCGCGCCGATGCCCGGCAAGGTGGCGCAGCTCCTCGTCCGCAAGGGCGAGGCGGTGAAGAAGGGCCAGCCGCTGGCCGTGCTGGAGGCGATGAAGATGGAGCACACCCTGTCGGCTCCCGCCGACGCCAAGGTCGCCGGCGTGGAAGTATCGCAGGGCGACCAGGTGACCGAAGGCGCCATCATCCTGCGCTTCGAAGCGGAAAAGGCGGCATGACGCTGCATATCATCAAGCTGTGCGTCGGCGCGGAGTCGATCGAGGACCTGGCGCGATGGCAGGCCGGGCGCATCAGGGAGCAGAAGAAGCGCGGCGTGAAGAAGCCCCAGCTGGTCCATGTCACGCGCATGACGCCCAAGCGCAAGGACGAGGTGCTCGACGGCGGCTCGCTCTACTGGGTGATCAAGGGCCAGATCGCCGTGCGCCAGAAGCTGCTCGACCTGCGCCCCGTCACCAAGAACGGCACGCCGCATTGCGGCCTGGTCTACGATCCCAGGCTCGTCCCCGTGCAGCGCCGCGCCCACCGCGCCTTCCAGGGCTGGCGCTACTTCGAACCCGCCGACGCTCCGCCCGACGCGCGCGGCGGCAAGGGCGGCGCTGGCCTGCCGGAGAAATTGCAGAAGGAATTGGTGGAGCTGGGGTTGTTGTGACTTTCTTCCCCCGTTTACGGGGGAAGAGCGGCCGAAGGCCGCGAAGGGGGACTACCTGGCTGCCGAGAAGTCCCCCTCCGCGCTGCGTTCGCAGCGCTCCTCCCCCGTGAACCGGGGAGGAAAAATTCGTCACCAAATCCTCCCCAGTACGCCCACGAAATTCGCGCCCAGCACTTTTTCTGCCACGCGCGGGGGATAGCCGCGCTTGAGCAGGGCGTCGGCGATCACTTCCATGCGGCGCGGGGTGTTGAGACCGATGACATAGTTGGGCCGGTCTTCCTCCGGCGCCGCGATCCCGGCCTTCTGGCGCGCGGCCTCGTCCTTGGCGAAGTCCGCCATGCCGGCCGGCGAGGTGTCCCAGGGCTGGAGCTGGGAGTCGCTGCCGATGCCGACATGATCCTCGCCGCACACCTTCAGCGCGTGCGTCATGTGCGCCATGTAGTCGTCCAGCGTCGGCTGCTTGGGGCTCGGCGTCAGGTAGCAGAGATCGTAGATGCCCACGACACCGCCCTTGTCCGCCACCGCGCGCAGCATGGCATCGGATTTGTTGCGCGGATGATCGTGGATCGCCTTGCAGCCGGCATGGGTGATGAGCACGGGCTTCGTCGAGGCCGCGATGGCGTCCATCGCCGTCGCCTCGTTGGAATGGCTGAGGTCGAGCGCCACGCCTTGCGTGTTCATCGCCTCGACCGCCTTCTTGCCGAGATCGGTGAGCCGCGCCTTGGGATCGCCCATCACGCCGGTGCCGAACGGGGATTGCTTGTTGTAGGAAAGCTGCATCACCCGCACGCCCAGATCGCGGAACATCTCGATGCGGTCGATCTTGCCGTCGATCGGCGTTACCGCCTCGAAGGAGAAGACGATGCCCATGCGGCCCGCGCGCTTGCACTCCGTGAAATCGGACGCCTTGCGCACCTGCATGTAGTAATCCGGATATTCCTCGATGATGCGCTGGAAGAGCGCGATCTCCATCATGGCGTCCTCGAAACTCCCGTCGAAGCCGCCGAGCGAGCACTTCATCGCGGTGACGCCCGACTGCCGGGCCATGTCGAGCATCGATTGCGGGAACGGCAGCTTTTCCTGGAGCGGCGGATAGCCGTTGGCCTCGAACACCATCGCCTTGTCGTAGAGCGCATGCGCGGCGGGCGCGATATCGTTTCCATCCGCGGCCAGCGCCGCGCGCGGAAGCACGGTTGCGGCCGCCATCGCGGCCAGAATGTCCCGTCTGTTCACGTCACACTCCCATGTTGTCGATCAGCCGCGTTGCGCCGATTTTTGCCGCGGCCAGAATGCGGGCCGGGCGGGACGAATCCAAGACCGGCCCGAGCGTCGCCGCGTCGCGCACCGCGACGTAGTCGACCGAAGTGAAACCCGCCTCCAGCAGAGCCGCCGTACCGTAGGCTTCCGCGGCGGGCACAGGATCGCCATGCCGCACGCGCATGGCCGCATCCTGGAGCACGAGATTGAGCCGCCCGGCGATCCGGCGTTGGTCCGCGTCGAGATAGGCGTTGCGGGACGACATGGCGAGCCCGTCCGCCTCGCGCACGATGGCGCCGCCAGCGATTTCGATGGGCAGCGCCAGGTCCGCGGCCAGCCGGCGGATCACCAGGAGCTGCTGGTAGTCCTTCTCGCCGAAGATCGCCCAGTCCGGCATCGCCGCGATCAGCAGTTTCGCCACCACCGTGGCCACGCCGCCGAAGAAATGCGGCCGGAAGTCCGTCTCCAGTCCCGCGCTCGGCCCGCCGACCTCGATCCGCGTGGCGTGGTCGTCGGGATACATCTGGCGGACCGTGGGCGCGAAGATCAGGTCGACGGCTCCGGTGGCGTCCAGTTTCGCGGCATCGGCGGAGAGATCGCGCGGGTAGCGGTCGAAATCCTCATGCGGCGCGAACTGGGCCGGGTTCACGAAGATGCTCACCACCACCCGGTCGCAGCGCTGGCCCGCCTCGCGCACCAGTGACAGATGCCCCTCATGCAGCGCCCCCATGGTGGGGACGAGGCCGATGCGTTCGCCCGCCGCCCGAAAGCCCGCCAGCCGCGCCCGTAAGTCCCTGATTGTGGTAACGGTTTCCATGGGCGGCGACCTTAGCCGCAGGGCGCTCGCGGCGCTAGAATTGGCCGCGCTTTTCCGCCATACACCCGGCCCATGGAATCCTCCCCGCTGCGCCAGGCCATCTCCTCGGCGTTTCTCTCCGATGAAGAGTCGACGGTGGACCGCCTCGTCACCCTGGCGCGGCTTTCGCCGGCCGAACGCACCGCCACCGAGGCCCTGGCCCGCGATCTCGTGCGCCGGATCCGCGAGACCCGCGGCGAGCACGGCAGCGTCGATGCGCTGATGCAGGAATACGCTTTGTCGAGCCAGGAGGGCGTGGTGCTGATGTGCCTGGCCGAGGCGCTGCTGCGGGTGCCCGATGCCGCCACCGCCGACAGGCTGATCCGCGACAAGATCGGCTCGGGCGACTGGAGCGCGCACAAGGGCAAGTCGGACTCGCTGTTCGTCAACGCTTCGACGTTCGCGCTGATGCTGACGGGACGCATCGTCAAGCTGGACGACGCCGCCAAGTGGGATTTCGAGGGCATCTGGAAACGGCTGGTCAATCGCTCCGGCGAGCCGGTGATCCGCCAGGCCGTGACCTATGCCATGCGCATCCTCGGCCGCCAGTTCGTGCTCGGCCGTACCATCGAGGAGGCGCTGAAGAATGGGCGCGATTACGCGGCCCAGGGCTACCGCTTCTCCTTCGACATGCTGGGCGAGGCCGCCTACACCGCGCAGGACGCCGCGCGCTACTACGATTCCTACCGCAACGCCCTGCACACATTGGCGAGGGTCCAGCCGGACAAGGCAGGCTCGATCTTCGAGCGGCCTTCGATCTCCGTGAAGCTCTCCGCGCTTCATCCCCGCTATGAATGGATCAAGCGCGAGCGGGTGATGGCCGAGCTGCTGCCGCGGCTCATCGCGCTGGCCACGGAAGCGCGCGACGCCAATCTCGGCTTCACCATCGACGCCGAGGAAGCCGAACGCCTCGACCTGATGCTCGATATCGTGGCCGCGATGGGCGAAGCGGAGGCCCTGCGCGGCTGGAACGGCCTGGGTCTGGCCGTGCAGGCCTATTCCAAGCGCGCGCTGCCGGTGGTGGCGTGGCTCGCGGACCTGGCGCGGCGCCAGCAGCGGCGCATTCCGGTGCGCCTCGTCAAGGGCGCCTATTGGGACACCGAGATCAAGCGTTCGCAGGAACTCGGCCTGAAGGAATATCCCACCTTCACCCGCAAGGCCGCGACCGATACCTCCTATCTCGCGGCGGCGCGTTCGCTGCTGGGCGCGCGCGACGCGGTCTATCCGCAATTCGCCACCCACAACGCCCATACGCTGGCCGCGATCCAGACCTTCGCCGGCTCCCGCACCGATTTCGAATACCAGCGCCTGCATGGCATGGGCGAGCAGCTTCACGCGCTCTATCGCGAAATGGACCATGGCGGCGGCACGCGCATCTACGCGCCCGTCGGCACGCATGAGGACCTGCTGGCCTATCTCGTGCGCCGCCTGCTCGAGAACGGCGCGAATACCTCCTTCGTCAATCGGCTTGCCGACGACGAAGCGCCGGTCGACGACATCGTCGCCGATCCCGTCGAGCAGATCGCGGCCACCCATCCGCACCGCAATCCGCGCATCCCGCTGCCCATCGATCTCCTCCCCGGCCGGAAGAACTCCTCCGGCTTCTATTGGAACGATCCCGTGATCACAGACCCGCTTCTCGCCGAGATGAGTGCTTCGCTGACCGCGCCGCAACGCGCCGCCCCGCTCATCGGCGGTAACGCACGGTCCGGCGCCGCCGCCAAGGTGCTCGATCCTTCCGACCGCCGCCGCATGGTGGGCGAAGTGGTGGAGGCGAGCGCCGCCGACGCTGCCGATGCGCTCGCGGCCGCGGACAAGGCGCAGAAGGAATGGGACGATCTCGGCGGCAATGCCCGCGCCGCGATCCTTGAGCGCGCCGCCGATCTCTACGAGCAGAACCGCGCCCATCTGATGGCGCTGGCCGTGCGCGAAGCCGGCAAGACGCTGCCCAACGCGCTGGGCGAAGTGCGCGAGGCGGTGGATTTCCTGCGCTACTACGCCACCCAGGCCCGCGCGCAGTTCGAAACGCCGCAGCGCATGCCGGGTCCGACCGGCGAGGAGAACGACCTCACGCTGCACGGACGCGGCGTCTTCGCCTGCATCTCGCCGTGGAATTTTCCGCTGGCGATCTTCACCGGCCAGGTCGCCGGCGCGCTGGCGGCCGGCAACTCCGTGCTGGCCAAGCCCGCCGAACAGACGCCGCTCATCGCCGCCGCCGCCGCGCGCCTCCTCCACGAAGCGGGCGTGCCGAAGGACGTCCTCGTGCTCCTGCCCGGCGACGGCCCGCGCATCGGCAACGCGCTGTTCGGCGACAACCGGCTCGCGGGCGTGGCCTTCACCGGCTCGACCGAGGCCGCGCTCGCCATCAATCGCGCGCTCGCCGCCCGCACCGGCCCCATCGCCGCACTGATCGCAGAGACCGGCGGCCAGAACGCCATGATCGTGGATTCCACCGCGCTGCCCGAGCAGGTGTGCCGCGACGTGCTGTCCTCCGCCTTCGACAGCGCCGGCCAGCGCTGCTCGGCCTGCCGCGTGCTGTTCGTGCAGGACGACGTCGCGCCCAAGATGCTCGATCTCATCCTCGGCGCGATGGACGAGCTCAAGCTCGGCGACCCGATGCTGCTCGACACCGATATCGGTCCCGTCATCGATGAGGAGGCGCGCAAGACCCTCCAGGCCCATGCCGACCGGATGACGGCGCAAGCCACGCTCCTGCGCAAGCTGACGGTCGGACAGGGACTCGCCGACGGCGTCTACTTTCCGCCGCACGTCTTCGAGATCGCATCGCTGTCGGAACTGAAGCGCGAGGTGTTCGGTCCGGTGCTGCATGTCATCCGTTACCAGGCCGACGCGCTGGACAAGGTCTGCGATGCGATCAACGCGACCGGCTATGGGCTCACGCTGGGCGTCCACAGCCGTATCGAGGAGACCGCGCGCTTCGTCCGCGAGCGGGTCCATGTCGGCAACATGTATGTGAACCGCAACCAGATCGGCGCGGTGGTGGGCGTGCAGCCGTTCGGCGGCGAGGGCCTCTCCGGCACCGGCCCGAAGGCCGGCGGCCCGCACTACCTCGCCCGCTTCGCCCATGAGCGGACTTACACGGTGAACACCACCGCCGCAGGCGGCAATGCCAGCCTCCTCGCCGGCGCGGCGGAGGGGACTTAGTCTTTTCCTTTGTGTCATGGCCCGGGAATTCGGGCCATCCAGGTTGGTTCTGCACACTGCTGTAGCGTGGGCACCAAGTCTCGTTCGGTGACAGCGCAGCAAACGTCACCTGGATGGCCCGGATTCCCGGGCCATGACACGAAGAGAATCGTCTAGAGTTCCCCCATGTCCGCGCACGTCATCGTTTTCGGCAATGAAAAGGGCGGGTCCGGCAAGTCGACGGCGGCCATGCATGTCGCGGTGGCGCTGGCGCGCGCGGGCCGGTCCGTCGCCGCCATCGATCTCGACACCCGCCAGCGCAGCTTCTCCCGCCAGTTGGAGAACCGGGCCGACTGGGCGGCGCGCAATTCCGTCGCGCTGGCAATGCCGGAGACGTTCGCGATAGCCCGCTCCGCCGCCAAGTCGCTCGACGAGGCCGCCGCGGAGGAGCTTCAGAAGCTCTCCGACGTGCTGGCCGGCGCGGATGCCCGCTTCGACTATATCGTGATCGACACGCCCGGCGCCGACACCCCGCTGTCCCGCGCCGGCCATGCGGCAGCCAACACGCTCGTCACGCCCATGAACGACAGCTTCGTGGATTTCGACCTGCTCGCCCGCGTCGATCACGCCAGCTTCGAGATCAAGGGGCCGAGCCTCTACGCCGATTTCGTCTGGGATTGCAGGAAGCGCCGCCTGCTGGCCCGCAAGCCCGCGCTCGACTGGGTCATCATGCGCAACCGCGTGGCCACCGCCCAGGCTCGCAACAAGCAGCGCGTCGGCGCCGCGTTGGAGAACCTCGCAAGCCGGATCGGTTTCCGCCTCGCGCCGGGGTTCGGCGAGCGCGTGATCTTCCGCGAGCTGTTCCCGATGGGGCTGACGATGCTCGACCTGCCGCAACCTTCGCTCGGCATGTCGCTCACCATGTCCCACGTCGCCGCCCGGCAGGAAGTCCGCGCGCTGCTCGCGACGCTGAAACTCCCGGGTGTGAGCAAAGCCGAAGCGGCTTGAATCTTCCTCCCGCCGTTGTGGCGAAGGAAACGCCTGGCGCAATGGGTGTGAGACCTACCGTCCCGACGTGGCGGCGAAGCAGGTTTGGCCGCGTTCGGTGAGGCGCTGGCAGACGGCGCGGGCTTCGGCCTCCACGAACGGACCGAAGCGGGCGCGGTAGAGCGTGTGGCCGTCGACTGCCTGGAACGGCGCCACGATGCGCTGCGCCTGGCCCAGAACGTCGAGCGAGCGCTCGGCATAGGAGGCAAGCTGCGCCTTGGCGGAGGCGGCGTCGGCGAAGGCGCCGATCTGGATCGTCCAGTCGCGGACGCCAGAGATCGCGGCCGTCACCAGGTTGCGATGGGCCGGAATCGGCGCGCTGTCGATGTCGCCTTCACCCTCGGGTGCCGTGCGCGGCGTGGGGCGGATGGCGGGCGCGGGCGGCCGTGGCGCCGGCGCGATGCTGGCCACCACCACCGGCGGCCTCTTCAGGTCGATTACGGGCTGCGGCCGGGGCGCCGGTGCGATCACGTTGGAGCGGAGCGGCGCGCTGTCATCCTCGGGATCGTGCCTGGCTTCCGCGCTGTCCTCGTCCTCGACCGCGCCGTTGGGCTGGATGCGGATGGTGTCGCCCGCGGGCACGGCGGCGCCGCCGAGATCGGCCACGAGTTCCGGATGCGCCGATTGCCACGGCACATGCGTGCGCGCCGCCAGCCCGGGATCGGAGGCGATGCGGGTGAAGGTGTCGTCGAGCAGGCGCACCATTTCGCGGTCGCGCATGTGCGCGCTGCGCCCGCCCATCACCACGCCGACGATGTGATGGCCGTCGCGCACCACCGAGGACACCAGGTTGAACCCCGAGGCTTCGGTGTATCCGGTCTTGATCCCGTCGGCGCCGTCGTAATTGCCGATCAGGTTGTCGTGGGTGACGTAGGTTTCGCCGCGATAGGAGAAATAGGGCGTCGCGAAATAGGGGAAATATTGCGGGAAGTCATAGGCCAGGTGATGGGCGAGAATCACAAGGTCGCTTGCCGTCGTCACCTGGAGATCGTCCGGCAGGCCGGAGGCGTTGTGGTAGAAGGTGTGCATCATGCCGAGCTGGCGCGCCTTGGCCGTCATCAGCTCCGCGAAATGCGATTCCGTGCCGCCGATCGCCTCGGCGATGGTTACGGCCACGTCGTTGGCCGAGCGCACCACGATCGCCTTGATCGCCACCTCGACGGGAATCGACGAACCGGGGCGCAGGTGGAGCTTGGTGGGATGCTGCTCGGCCGCGTGCTCGGAGACCGGCATCAGCGTGTTCATCGTCATCTGCCCGCTGCGCAGCTTCTCGAACAGCAGGTAGAGCGTCATCATCTTGGTGAGCGACGCGGGATGGCGGATCTGGTCGGCGTTGCGGGCGTAGAGGACCTTGTCGTCCGTCCCGTCGACGATCAGGGCGGCGTCCTTGTCGGGATCGGTGAGGCCCGCGAAGTGGCCGCCGCTGCTGGCGCGGTGCCACTGGTGATGGCGGGCGAGGGCAGGGCCGGCGGCCAGCAGCAGGCACGCGGCAAACGTCCCCGCTGCGATCGCGCCAACTCGCGGTCGTCCGAACATCGACACCTCAACTCTGCGAACCAGGCAGCCCCTTGGGACAATGAGACCAAATTGTGGCCCCGCCCGCAAGGCGAAAACGTGAATACATCATAGGTTTCGGGCGTTTACGATGCGTTAACGGATCATTGCGCCGATCCATCAAAGCCTGCCATCAGGGTTTGTCCGTATCCGAATCATGAAATTTGTGCGACGCAGCAAAACCTCTTGACATCGGGGTTGTTGCACCGCATATAGGTCATGTTGCAGTGCAGCAATGGCCTCCGGTCCCTCCCGGAATGCCGCGCGAAACATGGATAAAGGACCATCACCATGGCAAAGACCAAGACGACCAATGGCGCGGCCGACGCGGCCGTGAAGAACGGCGCCGAAGCCTTCAAGACGGGCTTCGAGAAGGCCGTGAAGAATTACGACCACTTTGTCGGCTACGGCAAGGAGACGGTCGAAGCCTACCTCAAGGCCGCGAACGTGGCCGGCAAGGGCCTCGAGACGCTCCACAGCGAGATCTACGGCTTCTCCAAGCAGTCCATCGAAGACTCGATGGCGGCGACCAAGGCCGTGCTCGGCTCCAAGTCGGTGCACGAGGCGTTCGAACTCCAGACCGATTTCGCCAAGACCGCGTTCGACGCCTATGTCGGCCAGATGACGCGCCTCACCGAGATCTTCACGGCGACCACCAAGGAAGCCTTCGAGCCGATCCAGGGCCGCTACCAGGCCTGGGTGGACGTGGTGCAGAACTCCCGCGCCGCCTGATCGCGCCTAAAGAATAAGATCGTTCCGCGGCTCCTCCCCCAATGCGGAACGGCCTTCGAAAGGGCTCGGCGCGAGTAACGCCGGGCCCTTTCTTCGTTTTGGGAAAGAGAGTCACGCGCACATGCGGAGTTACTTTTCCCGTCATGGCCGCCCTTGTGGCGGCCATCCATAGCCTCCGTCTTGCAGGGAGGGTATGGATGGCCGGGACAGGCCCGGCCATGACGAATGGAGGTGGTGGAGTATGAAACCCATTGCTCATCGCCAGCATCCTCCGCGGCTTCGCGTGAATCCTTTCTTCCTTAACCCCGCCACTGGAACATTGCGCGCACACCCCCCATATCCGCTAAACTGACTCCATGAGTGATCGGAAGGACCAGGGGCAAGGCGGCAACGGCGCCGGCGGCAACGGCGCCGGCAATGGGTCCGGCACGGGCGTCGTCACCAAAACGCGCGCCAAGACCAAGAAGCCCAGCCTCTACAAGGTTCTCATCCTCAACGACGACTACACGCCGATGGAGTTCGTGGTTCACATCCTCGAGCGCTTCTTCAACAAGGGGCGGGAGGAGGCGGTGACGATCATGCTGCATGTCCACAGGCACGGCGTGGGGATTTGCGGCGTGTTCACCTACGAAGTCGCGGAAACCAAAGTGGCGCAGGTCATTGAATTCGCCCGCCGTCACCAGCATCCTCTGCAGTGCACGATGGAAAAGGAATAGGGACCAGATGCCATCCTTGTCGCGCAGTCTCGAGCAGGCGCTGCACCGGGCCATCAAGCTCGCCAGCGACCGCCATCACGAATATGCGACGCTGGAGCATCTCCTCCTCGCCCTGGCCGACGATCCCGACGCGCAGCAGGTGATGAAGGCCTGCAATGCCGACGTCGATGCCTTGCGCAAATCGCTGCAGAAATACGTCGACGAGGAACTGATCACCCTGGTGATCGAGGACGGCGAGGATGCCAAGCCCACCACCGGCTTCCAGCGCGTCGTCCAGCGCGCCGTGCTGCACGTCCAGAATTCCGGCCGCGACGAGGTGACTGGCGCCAACGTGCTGGTCGCGCTGTTCACCGAGCGCGAGAGCCACGCCGTCTATTTCCTGCAAGAGCAGAACATGACGCGGCTCGACGCGGTGAGCTACATCAGCCACGGCATCGCCAAGCGCCCCGGCATGAGCCAGCAGAAATCCGCGCGCGGCGCCGACGAGGAAGAAGAGGGCGCGGAGAAGCCGAACAAGACCGGCACCGATTCGCTCGAAGCCTATTGCGTCAACCTCAACGACAAGGCCAAGGGCGGCCGCATCGACCCGCTGATCGGCCGCGACACCGAGGTTGAGCGCACCATCCAGATCCTGTGCCGCCGCCAGAAGAACAACCCGCTCTTCGTGGGCGACCCCGGCGTCGGCAAGACCGCGATCGCCGAGGGCCTGGCGCGCAAGATCGTCAAGGGCGAGGTGCCCGAAGTGCTGCGCAACTCGACGATCTACGCGCTGGACATGGGCGCGCTGATCGCCGGCACGCGCTATCGCGGCGATTTCGAGGAGCGGCTGAAATCCGTCGTCAAGGAGCTGGAGGCGATCAAGGGCGCGATCCTGTTCATCGACGAGATCCACACCGTCATCGGCGCCGGCGCCACCTCCGGCGGCGCGATGGATGCGTCCAACCTGCTCAAGCCCGCGCTCCAGGCCGGCACGCTGCGCTGCATCGGCTCGACCACCTACAAGGAATACCGCCAGTATTTCGAGAAGGACCGCGCACTCGTCCGCCGCTTCCAGAAGATCGACGTGATCGAGCCCAGCGTGCCCGACGCGATCAAGATCCTCAAAGGCATCAAGAGCTATTACGAGGACTTCCACAAGGTCCGCTACACCGCGGAGGCCATCAAGGTGGCCGTGGAGCTCAGCGCCAAATACATCAACGACCGCAAGCTGCCCGACAAGGCGATCGACGTGATCGACGAGGTCGGCGCCTCGCAGATGCTGCTGCCGGAATCGCGCCGCAAGAAGGTGATCGGCGTGAAGGAGGTTGAGGAGGTGATCGCCAAGATGGCGCGCATTCCTCCGAAATCCGTGTCCAAGACCGACGCCGAACAGCTGCGCAACCTGGAAGACGACCTCAAGCGCGTCGTCTTCGGCCAGGACCACGCCATCCACCAGCTCTCCAGCGCCATCAAGCTGGCGCGCGCCGGATTGCGCCAGGCGGAGAAGCCCATCGGCTGCTACCTGTTCTCGGGCCCCACCGGCGTCGGCAAGACCGAGGTCGCCAAGCAGCTCGCCTCCATCATGGGCGTGGAGCTGATCCGCTTCGACATGAGCGAATATATGGAGCGCCACACGGTGAGCCGGCTGATCGGCGCGCCGCCGGGCTATGTCGGCTTCGACCAGGGCGGATTGCTGACCGACGGCGTCGACCAGCATCCCCATTGCGTGCTGCTGCTGGACGAGATCGAGAAGGCCCATCCCGACCTGTTCAACATCCTCCTGCAGGTGATGGACCACGGCAAGCTGACCGATCACAACGGCAAGAAGATCGACTTCCGCAACGTGGTGCTCATCATGACCACCAATGCCGGCGCGTCGGACGCCGCCAAGGAAGCCATCGGTTTCGGCCGCGGCAAGCGCGAAGGCGAGGACGAAGAGGCGATCAAGCGCCTGTTCACCCCCGAATTCCGCAACCGCCTGGACGCCACCATCGCCTTCGCGCCCTTGGGCCGCGACACCATCGACCGCGTGGTGGAGAAGTTCGTGCTCGAGCTCGAAGCGCAGCTCACCGACCGCGACATCGTCTTCGACCTCACGCCCGAAGCCACCCGCTGGCTCGGCCAGAAAGGTTACGACGATGCCTTCGGCGCGAGACCGCTGGCGCGCGTGATCCAGGACAGCATCAAGAAACCGCTCGCCGACGAAATCCTCTTCGGCAAACTCAAACACGGCGGCACGGTCCGCGTGCTTCTGGACCGCGAGAAGGACGCGCTGGCGTTCGAGTTCATCACCGACGCGGACCTGAAACCGAAGGCGCTGCCCCCGCCCAAGGCGGAGGAGAATGTTTAAGGGCGATTGCTCACGAGTCCTTGTTTGAGGAGGTAGCAGATGGGATTCGTAAGTTTGAAAGAAGATATTGAGGAGGCTTTGTTAGCTGCCTCCATCATGTCCGAACGCCTTCGTGCGGGCACCACTATTATTTCCGATATCGACAAGATCGTAAATGCGCTGCTTAAGCGGTGTGCTTATGTTCAGGCGACGATGAAAGACATTCAACGCCTTCACTCCGACCTAAGCCACGACACCAGGAACAGAATTTACACACTTCGCTGCGAGCGCGACGAAGCCGTCCGCAGAATTGCAGAACTTGAGGAGGCACTTGCAGTCGAAAGGCGTCAAGGGAGTGCCCGCTTGCGCATGGCCTCAAAGAAAATTCGGGAGCAGAAGCAGCAAAAGCCGCAGCCTCGTTCCAAGAAATCAAAAACAATTCGAAGCTTTCGTCGGATTTAACCTCCTCGTGTCATGGCCCGCGACTGCGGGCCATCCAGTTGACATTCGCACCATTGTGCGGAACCCAACCGGGCAGCCCGCAGTCGCGGGCCGTGACGCTTCAGGTTCAGCTCCACTTTCCATTGAAATAGTTTGTTACTCCTAAGCCCAAACCAAATTCGTCATGGCCGGGCTTGTCCCGGCCATCCATACCCTCGATCTCGCCTAGAATAATTCAAATTGAGGTTATGGGTCCCCGGGACAAGCCCGGGGATGACGGTTGTGGAAAGCTGTGCGATCTGTCGACCAGCTCGCAATACGTCAGTATAACGGCCCATGAGCGATGCAAAGATCACCGGCTCCTGCCTCTGCGGTGCGCTGCGCTACGAAGCGTCCGCCGCGCCGCTCTACATGGGCTATTGCTGTTGCGCGGATTGCCGCAAGGCATCCGGCTCCGGATTCATCGGGTTCATGGGCTTCGCGGCCAGCGCGCTTCGCATCACCGGCGATGTCGTCACGCACACGCTGCTGCAGAACTACACCCGTTCGCGCACTCGCCATTTCACATCTTGTGTTCGTGAGGAGCAGCCAGTGTGCCGTCCGACCATCTGGCCACCCCCACCGTGAAGACGCGAATCGTCGGAAGGTTTTTGAATTCCCGGCTCATGCTATCGGAAAAAAACCAGTAGGGACCGGTTCCAACCGGGGAGCCGGGAAGATTTGCACCCCAGGTGGCTGCATCCGCGACCGGGACATAAAACATCACATGCGGCGCGTTGTGACTGCCCGCGTCGGTCAGATACGATCCCTTCGCCATCATGTAGCTCATCGCTCCTGGCTCCAGAGCCGGAATTTTTCCGCCGCTCAGCGCCGCGCCGATCTTGTCGATGGTTTCTGTTTTGCTATCGCCGCCGAGCAGCAGATTCGTCCTCATCTCGGCAAGTGGCAGAATGGATCGCGCGGCCGGAGGGTTGAGGCATTCCGCGCCGCGCGTTTTGGGATTTCCGAACTCGGGCCAGTCGAAAGCGCCCACCCATGCTCTGGACACCATGCACACGAAACCGTTCTTGCCCTTGATGGCGGTCTCGTAGCCATGCCGCCCGAGCACCAGAACGGTCGCATCTTTCGATATCGACTCCGGTGCGGCACTGCGCGCCAACGCAATCTCGGCGTTCCGGTCCATGAGATATTGTTCCACCGGCGCCATGCGGGAATATTGTGTCGAGGCATCTTGCGCCTGCGCCGGTAGAACGCCCAGCACGCCGGCCAGCGCGATCGCTCCCCATGCGATTTGTCTGGCCAAGTTGCGTTGTGTTGCTAACTTACCCATCTTCGTCTCTCCACCAAACAATCTGAATTCTGGCGTCCCGAAGGGTATAGGAAGCAGGTCAGGCGGGGAATCGATCCAACAGGGCATTTGCGGGAAATCGATTGAAACATCATCACAAAGCGGTGACGGCACCGCCCGAGACCGGACGCAATGCAGTAAGGATGGAGACAATGAACAAGGACGCAATCGCTGCCGCGCAAAAAGTGCTCGACGCCTTCATGGCGGCGTTCAATGCGCGCGACATTCCGGCATTCGAGGCGACGTTCAATTTTCCCTCGGTGCGGCTCGCGTCCGGGAAGCTGGTCATCCTGAAGGCCGGCGACATGACGCCGGAGCGGTTCACGCAAGGCGCGCTGGCGGAATGGCACCATTCGACGTGGGAACGGCGCGACGTGATCCATGCGGGCGCGGACAAGGTGCATATCGACACCCGCTTCACCCGCTACCGTGCCGACGGAAGCGTCATCGGCGGATTCGATTCGATCTATGTCGTGACGCTGGAGAACGGCCACTGGGGCGTGAAAATCCGCTCCAGCTTCGCGCCCTAGAGCACGGCCGCCGCAGCAATACTCAATACTATCTGTGGGTTGGAGAACTTATCTCACCCTTCACCAAGGCATCATTACATGGAATTTATCTAGACGCGCGCCACGCCCGCGGGGGGAGCGGCACGCGCAGTTCGTTTGACTGGGTGAAGGAGGAGTGGAGCGCGCCGATGTGCGGGATTGCCGTCGCCATCGACTGGGACGATGCGGACGCGTCCGTGCGCGCCTTGTCGCGCGGCGTCCTCCACCGCGGCGACGTCAGCGACCCCGTTGTCTCGCCCAGGCCGGATACAGCGATGGCCACGCGCCGGCTGCGCGTCGTGGATTCTCACCGCGCCGTCCAGCCCCAGGCGTCGTTCGACGGCCGCCTTCTCGTCTCCTTCAATGGCGAGATTTACAACCACGACGAAATCCGCCGCGAGCTGTCGGCGCTCGGCGTCACGTCCCGCACCGAATCCGACACCGAGGTTCTCGCCAACGCGCTGCAGATGTGGGGCGCCGGAGCGTTCGCGCGACTGAACGGCATGTTCGCCTTCGTTGCGATCGACGTGGCGAGCGGGGATTTTCTGGCGGCACGCGATCCGTTCGGCGTGAAGCCGCTCTACGTCGTGCAGTCGCAGACGGGCTTCCTGTTCTGCTCGGAAATCCGTCCGCTGCTGGAGGTGGCGCCCGAGGGCGACGTGTTGCTCCTGCCTCCGGGCTACATGCTTACGCGCAAGATCTGCGCCGGCTACAAATCCGCGCTGCTGGGGCCGTTCGAGGGCCGCTCCCCCGGCGATGCCGCGATGCTCGATGCGCTGCTGGCCGAAGCCGTGCGCACGCGCCTGCCGCGGGACCTTCCGGTCGCCACCATGCTGAGCGGCGGCATCGATTCCACGCTGGTCGCGCACTACGCCCGCCGCTTCCGCCCCGATGCGCCGGCCTATTTCCTTGGCGGCGAGGACACCGAGGATTTCCGCTTCGCCGCCGCCTATGCGGACAAGTCCGGCACCATGCTGCGCGTCGTTCCGTTCGACGGCGCCGCAGCACTCGCCCGCCTGGACGAGGCGGTCGCGCAATCTGAGACATTCGAGCCCGCCGTCATACGCGCCGCCGTGTGCTCGCTGACGCTGTCGCAGGCGATGCATCGCGACGGCTTCCGCGTGGCGCTGTGCGGCGAAGGTGCCGACGAGCTGTTCGCGGGCTACGCGCCGCTGGAACAGGCCTTTGACCACAGCGAGGAAACCGGCCGGACGGTCCGCAACGAGTGCCTCGACCTCATGCACCGTACCTGCCTGCAGCGCATCGACCGTTGCGCCATGCGATACCAGCTTGAGGCGCGCGAACCGTTCCTCGATCCCGCCATCGCCGCCTACGCTTTGAATCTGCGCGGTTCCGCGCTGGTGGACGGGCAGGGCAAGAAGCCGTTGCGCGCGCTATACGATCTTTATCCGGACGAATTGCCTGCCATCATCCGCGACCGCCGCAAGGTGCCGTTCGGCGAGGATCTGGATGAGGCGTTCTGGTCCACCTTCTTCGAATCCACCTTGACGGAGCAGGATTTCCGTGACGGCCAGAGGGAATTCGCCCTCTTTGCTCCCCAAACCCGCGAAGAGGTCTACTGCCTGCGCACGCTCTCCCGCACGATGGACATCTTCCGCGTCCCACACCTGCGCGGCCGTCCCCAGCTTTCGCTTCCTCTCAGTGACGCGGTGGCGTGACGGTTCGGCCGGTTTCGCGGGCTTTCAAGTCCGGTCCATCCGCTGCGCGCGGATGATGCGCCGGGCGCGGCGGTCCTCGCGCGAATTGTTGATCGTCAGGATCGCATGCAGCACCGCGATGCCCCACAGCACGAACCCGGCATGGAACAGCACGATCGTCGCCCAGCACACGATGGAGAGGACGTAGAGGATCAGGTTGGCCAGCGCCGAGACCGGGTGGCCGGTCAAGAGCAGCGCCAGGGGCGGACAGAAGAAGGCAAGCAGGTACATCATCGTCCCTGATATAGGCGGTCTTCGCCGCCGTTAAAGCGCCGCGCGGATTTTCGCGGCGACGGCTTCCAGCGCCTCCGGCTTCTGCATGGCGCGGCCGTGCAGGGTCAGGTTCAGGCCTTCCTCGCGAGGCAGGATGTGGAAGTGGATGTGCGGGATGGATTGGCCCGCCGCCGCGCCGTTGAGCTGCACCAGCATCACGCCTGAACAGCCCAGCCCCGCCTTGACCGCCCTGGCCACCTTCTGCGTCGTACGGATGAGCGCCGCCGCGCCCTCGGGCGACAGGTCGAGGATGCCCTCCGCGGGCTCCTTGGTGATCACCAGCGTGTGGCCTTCCGTCGACGGCATGATGTCCATCAGCGCCAGCGTGAGGTCGTCCTCATACACCGCCACCTTGGGCAACTCGCCTCGCAGCACGCGGGCGAAGATGTTGTTGGAGTCGTAGGGCATGTGGTGGCACCTGATCGCAGCGTTACATGAGATTGACCTCCCCCTTGCGGAGAGGTCGAAAAATGCACTTCGCATTTTTCGGGCGGGGGCGTCGCGCGGAGAGCCCCCACCCGAAAACGCTACGCGTTTTCGACCTTCCCGCAAGGGGGAGGTCAGGCCTTTTTGAATGGCCCGTGTTCGGCCAGTTCCTCGATATGCTCGGCGACGGCGGCGCGTTCGCTGTCGAGGTAGGAGGCGACGGCGCGCCTGAGGCCCGGATGGGCGATCCAGTGGGCGCTGTAGGTGGGCGCCGGCATGTAGCCGCGCAGGAGCTTGTGCGCCCCCTGCGCGCCGGCTTCGACGCGGTCGAGCCTGTGGGCGATGGCGTACTCGATGGCCTGGTAGTAGCACGTCTCGAAATGCAGGAAGGGCAGGTATTCCGTGCAGCCCCAGTTGCGGCCATAGAGCGTGCCGCCGCCCATGAAGTTGAGCGCGCCCGCGATGTACCGTCCGTTACGCCGGGCCAGGATCAGCAGGGCCTGCCCGCCCATGCCGGCGCCCACCAGGCTGAAGAATTCGCGCGTCAGGTAGGGGTGCCCCCATTTGCGGCCGCCGGTGTCGATGTAGAATTCGAAGAACGTGTCCCAATGCGCTTCGGTGATGTCCGCGCCGCTGAGCCAGTCGAACGCGACGCCGGCGGCGAACACGCTGGCCCGCTCCTTGCGCAGATTCTTGCGCTTGGATGACGACAGCGCCGCGAGAAACGCGTCGAAATCGGCGTAGCCGCGGTTCTCCCAATGGAACTGCTGGTCGGTGCGCAAGAGGTAGCCGAGCCCGCCGGCCTCTTTCCACTCTGCCTCGGTGAGGAAAGTGACGTGCAGCGACGACGCGCCGAACTGCTCCACCGCGCTGGCTCCCGCCGCCAGCAGCGCGTTGCGCGTCTCCTCCGTCGCCGCCAGCAGCCGCCGTCCCGTCACCGGAGTGAACGGCACGCTGGCCTGGAGCTTGGGATAATAGGCCCCGCCCGCGCGCTGGAAGGCGTCGGCCCAGGCGTGGTCGAACACATATTCGCCCTGCGAATGGTTCTTCAGATAGAGCGGCATCAGTCCGGTGACCGCGCCGTCGTCCTCGATCGCCAGATGGCAGGGCCGCCAGCCGGTTTCCTCGGTGGCGGAGCCGGATTCCTCGCAGGCCGCGAAGAATTCGTAACGGGTGAACGGATGCTCCGTGCCGGAGCAGGCGTTCCACGCCGCGGCGCCGATCTCGGCGGCCGAATTGGCCACGCGCGCGCGGATCCTGCTCACGCCAGTTCGAACACGGCCTCGACTTCGCAGGCGACGTTGCGCGGCAGCGAACCCGCGCCCACCGCGGCGCGCGCGTGCTTGCCGGCGTCGCCCAGAACCTCAACGAAGAGGTCCGACGCGCCGTTGGCGATTTCCGGATGCTGGGTGAAGCCCGGCACCGCGTTGACGAACACCGTCACCTTCACGCAGCGCGCGACGCGGTCCAGATCGCCGCCGCATGCCGCCTTGGCCTGCGCCAGCACGTTGATCGCGCATAGCCGCGCCGCGGCCTTGCCGTCCTCCAGCGTCACGTCCTTGCCGACGGTGCCGACATATTTCAGTGCACCCGCCTCCATCGTCACCTGGCCGGAAACGAACACCAGCTTTCCGGTCACGACATACGGCACATAGCTCGCCACCGGCGCGGGCGGCTGCGGCAATGCGATCCCCAGTTCCTTCAGGCGGCCGTCGATCTTTCCGGGCATCTTTGTCTCCGATTGTCGAGCGACTGTATGACGCCGAAGGAGAAAACTGAATGGAAAAAACTTCGTCATGGGCGGGCTCGACCCACTGCTGTCCGGTTTAAATATCTGGACAAGGCGCATGGCGTTGATTCTTCTTGTTTCCAAGCGTTTGGCGACGTTTTGGACACGGGAAGAGGACAACACCATGCGGCATGACAATAGCG
>JBOHKI010000007.1:0-84094 GCA_050728855.1 Rhizomicrobium sp.
TCGTCGGCGGCCTGCATGGTCTGCTTGATCCAGGGCGTCCACAGATGCGGCAGGTCGACGATCACGCAGGGCGTCATCTGGCGCACGGCGTCGATCACCGCCTCGTAGGCGGCCGGATCGCTTTCCGGGTCGCGGTCGACGGTGGCGGGCGCGGTGAACAGCGACAGATGCTCGCCGGTCTTGAGCAGCAGCCGCTCCAGGAGCACGTCGTCGAGGCGCTCCGGCGCGCTGAGCGCATCGGCGACGCCCTGGCCCGGTTCCTCGTTGAAGTTGAGGCCGGCGGTGCCGAAGGCCAGATCCAGATCGACGATGGCGGTATTCACATGCATCTGCTCGGCGATGCACCAGCCGATGTTGTGGGCGAGAGTCGATGCGCCGACGCCGCCGCGCGCCCCCACGAAGGTCACGACGCGGCCGATGGGCGCGGCATCGGGATTGAGATAGAGGCCGGAGATCACTTCGATCAGATGCAGCGGATTGAGCGGCGCGACCATGTATTCGCTGACGCCCTTGCGCATCAATTCGCGATAGAGCTCCACGTCGTTGACACGGCCGACGACGATCACCTTGGTCGAAGGATCGCAGACTTCGGCGAGACGGTCGATCTCCTCGACGGCGGCCTTGCCCTGAAGGCGCGTCTCGACGATCAGCAGGTTCGGCGCCACGCCGCCCGCGTGATAGTCGACCGCGGCCTGAAGCCCGCCCAGCTGCACGGTGACATGGGCCTTGGCGAGACGGCGGTCGGAAGCCGCGCGCTGGAGCGCCGCGCCGGTATCGGGGAATTCGCAGAACGCCTGGATCGCGATGCGCGGAACCGGCCGCTCATGCGCCGCGGCGCCGAAGGTCTCCGAATCTGATCCGTGAAGCTTGCTCATGAGACTCGCCTATTTGCTGCCGACGTCGGATTCGGCGCCCGACTGCTCGTTGACCTTGTCCGTCTTGTTCTTGTCGGCCTGCGTGATCTCGCCCTTTTCGTATTTGCCCGTCACGGTCTGGCGGCGGTTGGCGTCGACCGGGCCCATGCCGCGCGGCTCGATGAGGTCGCGCGGATCGGCGACCTGGGCGGCGATGTTGTGCTGGGTCGAACAGCCGAAATTCGGCATCACCATGTTGGATGAGGTGTCGCCGGCGTTCACCGACCAGTCGCCGCAATCGTCGGAATGCGCGGCATAGCTGATGTAATTGAGCTCGACGCCGCCGCCATCGTGCTGGCCGACCAGGATGTGCGAGCGCGGCACGCCCATCTCCGCCAGGTGCTCGCCGAACCAGGTGATGGTGTCGGCGGCGCCGGGGCCTTGCGGCACCGAGACGCTGATGGCGCCGTTGCCGTGCTGCATGTAGTCGGCGACGAACGCGCCGAGGTGACTGTCGTCCTGCGCGTTGAGGCCCGCATCCGGCCCGGCGAACGAGACCTGCATGGTATGCGCGCTGGGTTCCACGACGATGGGATGATTGGCCGAGCCGTCAGCCATCAGTCCGGTGCCATCGTTCATGGGCGCGGCGCAGCTGCCGGCGAGAAGCACGGCTGCGAGCGAGGCGAAGCGGAAGATGTCTTTCGTGGTCATGAGCCCTACTCCACGATGAAGCCGAGGTTTTGCGATCCGCCCGCCGCGGCGACCGCTTTGGGCGCCTTGGTGTAGACGGCGTTGAGGCGGCCGAGCAGGATGGTTTCGACGTCGGCCGCGGCCTGGAAACCGTCGGTCGGCAGCGCAATCTTCTTCTCGCTGGTCGGGGTGACGAGATAGGCGCTCACCATCACGACCAGTTCCGTCTCGTTGTTCTGGAAATCGCGGCTGCGGAACAGCGCGCCCAAGACCGGCATGTCCTTCAGGCCCGGGAACGCGTCCAGTTCCTGCTTGGTGGTGTGCTGCATCAGGCCGGCGATGGCGAAGGAGCCGCCCGAGGGAAGCTCGACCGTCGTCTCCGCGCGGCGCACCGCCAGCGCCGGAATCGTCAGGCCCTGGGTGGTGATCGGATTGCCGTTGGAATCCGTCGTGGTGGTGGATGCCTGGAGCAGCGCGCCTTCGTTGGTGAGCTCGCTGACCTCGGTCGAGATCTGGACCGAGATGCGGTTCTCGCTGAGCACGACAGGCGTGAACGACAGCCCGACGCCGAACTGCTTGAACACCACGGTGACGTTGCCGAACTGGTCGCGCGCGGCGGGAACCGGAAACTCGCCGCCGGCGAGGAACTTGGCGGTCTCGCCCGACACCGCCGTCATGTTGGGTTCGGCGAGGATGTGGATGAGGCCCGCGGTTTCCAGCGCCTGGAAGGAACCCTGGAGATTGTTGGGGCCGACGACGCAATCGCTGCCGGAAAGCGGGATGGCGCCGTTCTGGCAGACCTGGCCGATGCGTCCGCCCGACAGCGACGACAGCGCGCGGCCCACCAGGCCGAACGGATTCTGCGTCGACACCGCGATCGGAATGCCCTGGCTGATCACCGCGGTCGACAGGTTGACGCCCAGCTGCTTGGCGATGGAGCGCGACACTTCGGCGACACGGACCTTCAGCATCACCTGGTCGTGGGCCTGGATCTTGAGCATGTTGACGACCTTCGCCGGATCGCCGGCGAAGCGGCCGGCAAGATCCTGCGCCATCGCGGAATCCTTCGCGTTCGCGACGGAGCCGGTCAGCACGACGTTATCGTTGAGTGCGGCGACATGGACGCTGCCGTCGGGGATGTCGCTGTGGATCATCGACTGGAGATCGGCCACGTCGCGCTCGACGCGGACATCGACAGACAGGATCTGGTGGCCGGCGGCGTCGAAGAAGAAGGCGTTGGTCTGGCCGATCTTCTGTGCCAGCAGAAAGATGCGCCGCGGCGTGCGCACGACGGCGTCGACGATTTCGGGATTGGAAACGAGCACGTCGCGCGCGTCGGTATCGAGCTGCACGATCGCGGCCTTGTCGAGGGCGAGCGTGATGCGCTGGTTGGCCACCGCGCCTTCATGGGTCGCCACCGTGATGACGCGCGAACCGTTGTCGCTCGCTTCGGGCGCATGGGCGGGGGCGCGCGCGGCCGCGGGCACGAGCGCCGCGAGGAGCAGAATGGCCGCTAGAACGGGCTTTTTCATATCGCCCCTACTCCTTCTGATCGCCATGGCCGTAACGGATCACCGTCACGTCGCTGTCGGCTTGCGTGTTCTGCCGGTCGGCCGTCGCCTTGGCGTTGCCCTCGACGAGCGGACGCAGCGACAGCGAAATCGTGCCGGAGGCCTGCGCCCGCTGCACCGTCATCGCCTCGAGCGGCGTGAGTTCCAGAGTCGCGGTCTTGGCGAGCACGACCTTCTGGTCCTTGTCTTCCTTGAATGTCTGGTCGACGGCGAGCACGCGCACGTCGCTGAGCACGGTCTTGGTGCGGAAGCTGTGCTGCTGACCGGGATTCTGCTGCGTGAGCAGGACGTCGACGCGGTCGTTGGGCAGGATGAACCCGCCGGCGCCGGTTTCGGTGGTGATCGCCACGGCGATCGCGCGCATGCCGGGAGCAAGCGTAGCGGCCATGAAGCCCGCGGCATCGCCATGCACGATCTTGGTGTTGGTGACGGGCTCGCCCTCGACCATCGGCGCGCGCACCACCGTACCCTGCACGGCGTCGCTCAGGTTCGGCGTCTGGTCCTGGGTGATGAACGAATCGTCCACCGCGGATCTCGGCCACGCCTGCCAATGCACGGAATTGACGGTCAGCGGCGTGCCGGGCTGCAGGTCGCCCGCGGCGACGAGCACCTCCCGTGTCACGGTCCTGGCCGCCGGCACCGAGGCCTGCACCGCCGGCGTCCCGCCGCCGAGCAGCGAACGGACGATGAGGGCGACGAGCAAGGCGGCGACGACGGCGCCTCCAACCACTAGCGCGCGTTTGTTCATAGGGATCGGCTCCTTTGGACCAATCCGACCACACAAGTCTTTAGAAAGTGCTTAACGAGACTTTGTCCCGATCAAAGAGTTAACCGGCGATTGCCGCGCGGAATAACTCTGTATACGGAAGGATGACCAGGGCGCCGAGCGCCAGCGCGACGCCGTAGGGAATGCCTTCCTTGTCGTCGTGCAGCCGCATGATCCAGCCCTGCGCCACCAGCACCCGCGGCATGGGAAGTTTGCGCATGGTGAGCAGGCCCAGGGTCAGCGCGCCGCCGAACAGCGAGGCGACGAGCGCGAATTCGAGCAGATCGTGCAGCCCCAGCGCCAGCGCCGTTACCGCGAAAAGCTTGGCGTCGCCGCCGCCGATATAGCCCAGCGCGAAGAGCGTGAAGCCCGCCGCGAGGCCGATTCCGCCCGCCGCCAGATGCAGGCCGAGGACGGGCCAGGACATGTGGACGGCGATCGCCAGCGCCGCGAACAGCGCCAGCATGCCGGCCTGGAGGAAATTGGGGATCGTGAAGCTCGCCACGTCCCAGCATGCGGCCGCGACCAGAAGGCCGGGGAGCGCCGCCAGGACCAGGAATTCCGCCAGCATCGTCATCCTCGATATGCGAACGGCCGCCCCTTTGGAGAGCGGCCGTCGCGGTGATCCGCTTCGAGCAGATCGCGGACGATGAATTACTTCACCGCGCCGGCGACCGTCGAGAACGTGCCCTTGAGATTCGTGCCGACCAGCTGCACGGCCGCGATAATCACCACGGCGATGCCCGCCGCGATCAGGCCGTATTCGATGGCCGTCGCGCCGGATTCGTCACGCACGAAACGAGAAACCAGATTCTTCATGATAACCTCCGCTTGTTTTGACACCCTAGGACGTCCGGCGCTGCCGTTTTGCGTTGCGGCCATTGCGAGGACACGGGGAGAGCTTACGCGCGGTCCCTTAATGCGGATTTAAATGCGCATGTCCCCACTCCGGCATTCTGTGCCGGTGCGATACGAAACCGGGGGGTTGGACGGCATTGAAGCGTTAAGTTTGGCGGGAAATTTACCACGCGCGGGAATTCATCGTCATTTGATGCGGAACCTCGCGGAACGCTCTTGCGTCCGCCATCGCGCCGCCGGCGGATGCGCGCCGCTTAAAGCTTCCTTTACGGCGCGGGGGCTAGGGTTGCGGCAGCAAGCCGAAAGGATCGCACCATGCGCCGCGCCATCTTGTCCGCCCTCCTGCTGAGCGCGCTGTCCGCTCCGGCGCTGGCCGCCGACGTATCCGTGCCGATGGACGAAGTGCGCATCGTCGCCTTCAAGGAACCGGTGGCCACCGTGTTCATGGGCAACTCCACCATCGCCGACGTCAACATGATCGATTCCCGCCACGCCTTCGTGCTCGGCAAGACTTTCGGCGAGACCAACATGATCGCGCTGGGCGCCAACGGCCGCGAGATCGCAAACGACCATGTCACGGTCTATGGCCGCCGCATGGGCATGGTCACGCTCAACAAGGGCGCCAACCAGTACAACTTCACCTGCACCCGGACGCATTGCGAGACCCAGCCGGTGCCGGGCGACGAGAAGGGCTATGTCGACGCCACCAACGGCGCTGTCCAGGCGCATGAGGATCTCGGCGTGAAGTCCGCCAGCAACGCCAGCAACGGCGCGGCGCCGCAGTAATCGAGCCAATTCCTGCAATGGCGCGGGGACCGGAAGCGATTCCGGTCCCCGCTTTGCGTCTTGCGTACCCGCTACTGCGCCACGCGCAATTGGGTGATCTGGGTGGCGATGGTGTTGAAGGCGGTGATGATCGCGCCCGACGTCGTCAGGTCGTAGTAGTGGTCGGTGTCGGTGGCGCAGTTCTGCAGCACCGTCGAATTGCCCTGCGTGCCGTTCAGGTCGACGAACACGGCATAGATCACGAAGCCCGCGGTCTTGGCGTTGGTGCACACTTGCGACATGCGGCTGTCGACGGACGTGCTCTGGTTGGAGCCGTCGCCGTACCAGCGGTCCTGCGTGTTCAAGCCGTCCGACAGGATGATGAGCACCTGCGTGGTGTTGGCCGGCAGCGAGCCCGGGCTGAAAGGATTGCCGCTGGTCTGCGCCACCCAGCCCCAGTCCAGGCCGATCGTCTGGTTGGTGGAACCCGAGGCGCTCATGTTGTCGATCGCCGATTTCAGGGCCGTCCAGTCATAGGTCAGCTTTGTCATGGTGGTCGGTGGGCAATAGGGATTGTTCTCCGGCGGGAAATTCGTCGCCGTGCTCGAGGGCGCGGTGTTGTCGATGTCGTAATTCTGGGTGCGGTCTTCGATGCAGCCGCCCCAGCTCGAATGATCGTTGACCACCCAGGCGTGATCATAGGGCGCGGCGCCAGTCTTGGTGACCGTGGTCGTGGTGTTGGTGGTCACGATGGTCCGGGTGAAGGTGCACGTGGTGGTGCCGTGGTGGGTCGAGCAGCTTTGCGAGCCGTCGCTCGGGTTGCCGGTGGAAGAACCGCTGCTCGTGTTCGTGCTGTCGCCGGTGTATCCCGCGCTCGTCGACGTGGTGGTGTTCGTCGTCGTGCTTCCGGTCGAGCTGGAACTCTGGGTGCAGCTCGGCGTCCCGCCATTCACGGTGGTGCAATTGTATTTGACGGTGGTGGGCGTCGATTTGACCGTCGTTGTCGTCAGCGTCTGGGTGGGCGTGCTGTTGTAGCAGCCGTTGTAGTAATGCCCGCCCTTGCCGGAATTGTAGGTGCCGCCGTCCTGGCCCGGACAGATGTAGCCGCTATAGCTGCCGCTGGACGGGATCGTGTTGGTGGTCGAGCTTCCATTGCTTGGCCCCGTCGTGCAGCGGTAGCCGTAGGGGCTCGTGTTCGAGCCGTAAGGGCAGCTCGATCCGGGCCCGATGCTGGAGCTGGGCGTGGAACTCGGTGGCGCTGCCTCCCAGTCGGTCCAGTCAAGCCAGCTCGAGCCCGAATAGGACGTGCCGAGATTGACGTCCTTGCTGAAGGGCACGATCGCGACCTGGACGTCGCCGGCATTGGCGGCGACGCCCTGGAGCGTGGTGAGAAGGTTGTCGGACGCAGTCTTCAGCGCCGAGATCTTGCTGGTGCCGGTGCCGTCGGTCTGGGTCATCGAGCCGGTGTTGTCGAGCACCAGCGACACCCACAATTTCGTCTGGCCCCACACCACTTTCGACGTGTAGCCGACCGTCATCGTCTTGATGCCGACGACGTTCATCAGCGTGGTGGGCATCTGCACGCTGGTGGTGAGCGATATCTGCTGCGTGCCCGGCGTGATGCTGACCGAAGCCGGCGTGCCGAACGAGGAATCCGCCGTGTAGTTGGCGTTGAAATATTGCTGGGCCAGCGTCTGCATCTGGGTCGTGGTGAGGCCCGATGTCGCGCCGACCGCGAGGCCGGCGGAATCCAGCGCCTCGGCCAGGCGCGCGCGGACCACCATGGCGCGGCCGAGATCGAGCCCGGCGCCCGCCGCCACGGTGATCGGAATGAGCGACAGCGCGAAGATCATCGCCACATTGCCGCGCTTGGCGGCGGCAAAGCGTTTCGCGCTCGAAACTGCAGTCTGCCAGAACTTGCCGAAGGACATGTTCCCGGGCCCCGTTTTTCTCAAGCCTGCATCATCCGGCAAGACGCTTAAGAAAGCTGGACCAAAGTCCGGCCCTGGTTATCCGCGCGTTAACGCGATTGTGCCGCTTCGGTACGAAATCGCATGCCGGTCTTAATCGTTCGTTCAACACGAAATTCCCTTTTCCTTTTGGGAAAGTGGCGCGCGCGTAAGATGGCGCCATGGTTACGGGCTGGAAAACGCCTTCGACGCTATCGCGTTTACGCCGCGACATGCGCAAGCGCGCGCGCTCCGGTTCCGCCGCGATCGAGTTCGCCATGATCGCGCCGGTGCTGTTCCTCTTCCTGATGGGCATCATCGAAACCGGCGTGATCTATTTCGCCGGCACGGCACTGCAGAACGCGACGGACGACGCCGCGCGCCTGGTGCGCACCGGCGCCGCGTCCTCGTTCACGCCGGCGCAATTCAAGAGCCAGGTGTGCAACGAGATGAGCGGCTTCATCGGCACCGCGCTGTGCAACGCCAACCTGCAGATCGATGTGCGCCAGTTCGCGAACTTTTCCGGCGCCAGCTATCCCGGCGTCACCAATGCCGACGGCAGCCTGAACCCGGCATCGATGAGCTATCCCGGATCGCTGTCGCCCTGCCAGGTCGTGCTGGTCAGGACCTACTATCCGTGGTCCATCATGACGCCCCTTATGCAGCCGCTGCTTCAGAACATGCCCAACGGCCAGTATCTGTTGAGCGCGGCCGCCGCCTTCCGCAGCGAACCTTACACCTCGAACGCCACATGCTGACCCTGCTCTCCCGCTTCCGGAAGGATCGCCGCGGATTGGCGGCCGTCGAATTCGGCCTGATCGCGCCCGTGATGGCGACGATGCTGCTCGGCACGGTGGAGGTCTGCAACGCCCTGCAATGCAAGCAGAAGGTCACGAGCATCGCCTCCAGCGTGGCCGACCTGGTGGCGCAAACCAAATCGGTTTCCGCCAACGACATGTCCAACATCTTCAGTGCGGCCAATGCACTGGTCTATCCGTTCTCGTCGGCCAATTCCGGCATCGTGGTGTCGAGCATCGTCAGCGACGGCAACGGCAACGGCAAGGTCGCGTGGAGCCAGGCCCAGTACGCGACGCCGCTGGCGACCGGCACGGCCGTCACCGTGCCCACCGGCCTGATGACGGCGGCGGCGTGCCCCGCAAACGCCTGCAGCGTGATCCTGGCGACCGTGAACTATCAATACACCTCGCCGCTCGGCAAGATCATCACCGGCACCAACACGATGAGCGACTATTTCTACGCCCGCCCGCGCAAATCCGCGACCGTGAGCTACACCAACTGAGCGGTCACGGCTTGGGGTTGCGCACGCGCATCAGGCCTTCCTGCGCCACCGAGGCGATCAGCTTTCCATCCTGATAGATCAGTCCGCGGTTGAACCCGCGCGCGCCCGAGGCGCTGGGCGAATCCTGCACATAGAGCATCCAGCCATCGGCGCGGAACGGACGGTGGAACCACATGGCGTGGTCGATACTGGCCATCTGGATCGTCCCGTCGAACCAGCCGATGCCATGCGGCAGGAGCGCGGTGTCGAGCAGCGTCATGTCCGAGGCATAGGCGAGCACGCATTGATTGAGCGCGATGTCGGCCGGAAGTGGGCCGGTCGCGCGCACCCAGATGGCCTGGTGCGGCGGGCGCTTCTGGGGCGCGAAGATATCGTTGCGGTCAACGGAGCGCAGTTCGATCGGCCGCGGCCGCAGGAAGTGCTCGCGATACTCCGCCGGGATCTTCTCCGCCATCTGGCGGCGGAAATCGTCCTCGCTCGGCAGATCGTCGGGCTTGGGCACATCGGGCGGATCGATCTGGTGCTCCAGGCCCGGCTCCACGACCTGGAACGACGCCGACATGTTGAAGATCTGGCGGCCATGCTGGATCGCCACGACGCGGCGCGAGGAAAAGCTCGATCCGTCGCGGCTGCGATCGACCTCGTAGAGGATCGGCACTTTGGGGTCGCCCGCGACCAGGAAGTAGGCGTGGAGCGAATGGCAGACCCGGTCCTCGACGGTGCGGCCCGCCGCCACCAGCGCCTGCCCCAGCACCTGTCCTCCGAAGACGCGCTGCGAGCGGTCCTTGGGCGAGACGCCGCGAAAGATGTTCTCCTCGATCTTTTCGAGGTCCAGAAGGGCGATCAGATCGTCTACGGGTCCGGTCATGGGCCTCCCAATAGTCAGGCCTGCCCCGCCCTGCAAGTCAGCCCCCGGCGGTAGCCGGATTCGCCGAACTGTCGCACTTCCGTCCTACAGAGGGCGCAATCCCACCGGAGTGCTTCATGACGAATCTGCTGCTGGAACAAGCCGCCCATACGCAGCCCGCGGCGACAAAACGCGGCGCGCTCGAGCGCCTGTTCACCCTGATGTTCAAAGGCTTCGTCTACAACCAGATCTGGGAAGACCCGGACGTCGATCTCGAGGCGCTGGTACTGGAGCCGCACCACAGCATCGTCACGATCGCTTCGGGAGGCTGCAACATCCTCAACTATCTCGCCGCCGATCCCGCAAAAATCGTCGCGGTGGATTTGAACACCAACCATGTGGCGCTGTCGCGGTTGAAGCTCGCGGCGATCGCCAACCTTCCGTCCTACGAGCAGTTCTTCCGCTTCTTCGGCAGCGCCAACGACAAGGCCAACCGTGCGCTGTTCGACGCGCAGCTGAGCCGCCATCTCGATGCCGAGACGCGGCGCTACTGGAACAGGCACCGTCCCTTGCGCGGCCGCCGCATCGACATGTTCGCCCGCGACCTTTACCGGCATGGGCTTCTGGGCCGGTTTATCGGGGTTTTGCATGCCGTCGCCCGGCTGCACGGCAAGCGCCTGGACGGCATCGTGACGGCGCGCACCCGCGGCGAACAGCGCGACCATTTCGAGCGCACCATCGCGCCCCTGTTCGAATACAAATCCGTCAAGCTGCTCTCCAGATCGCCGGTATCGCTTTACGCGCTTGGCATTCCGCCGGCGCAATATGACGAGCTGGTGGCGGAGGGCAGCCCGATCTCGGTGCTGCGCGAGCGCGTGGAACGTTTGGTCTGCGATTTTCCCATGGCGGAAAACTATTTCGCCTGGCAGGCCTTCGCGCGCGGCTACGACCTCGAGAAACGCCAGGCCGTGCCCGCCTATCTCAGGCGCGACGTTTACGATCTCATCCGTACACGGACCGATCGGGTGGAGATCCTCCATGCCTCGATGACCGACTACCTGAAGACGCAGGCGCCGGCCTCGATCGACCGCCTCGTGCTGCTCGACGCGCAGGACTGGATGACGCCGCCCATGCTGGAAGCGCTGTGGCGCCAGATCGACCGGGTCGCGGCGCAGGACGCGCGCGTGATATTCCGCACCGCCGGCGCGCCGTCGCCCCTGCCGCGCAAATTGCCGCCCGACCTCCTGGCGCCATGGGACTACCGCGAGGCGGAAAGCCGCGCCTTGCATGCCCGGGACCGCGCCTCGATCTACGGCGGATTCCATCTCTATTGCCGGCGCCCGCCATGCTGAGCCACTCCGCCCTGATGGACGGTGTCTATCATCGCCAGCGTCATCTCTATGATTTCACAAGGAAATTCTATCTCTTCGGGCGCGATTCCCTGATCCGGGAGCTGCGGCTTCATCCCGGCGAGCGCGTGGTCGAGATCGGCTGCGGCACGGCCCGCAACCTCATCGCGCTGGCGCGGCGCTACCCGGGGACAGCCCTCTATGGTCTTGATGCATCAGGAGAAATGCTCAGGACTGCGGAGGAATCGGTGAACCGGGCGGGACTCCGGGGCCAGATTCGCCTGGTCAAGGGACTGGCCGAAGAGCTGAGTCCCGGGCTTTTCGGCGAGGACGAGCCCTTCGACCGGGTAGTCTTCTCCTACAGTCTTTCGATGATTCCGCCATGGAAACAATCGCTTGAAGCAGCCGTCCGGGCGCTGAAGCCCGGCGGCGAGTTGGCGGTGGTGGATTTCGGCGACTTCGAGCGCCTGCCGCGTCCTTTCGCGACTCTGATGAATCGCTGGCTGGCGCTGTTTCACGTCTCCCCGCGCGTCCGACTCCTTAACGCTATCGAATCGCGCCCGCTGGCAAACGGCGAGGATTTGCGCATACTTCCCGGACGCTATGCCTTTGTTTGGCGCGGTAGCGCACACAGGGTTCAAGCGCTGCCGGATTGATGTTGCAGTGGGGTCACAGGCTCAGCCTAATCCCGTATTCCGTAGCGGTTGCAGCACTCTGGCAATGGACATTCAGCCTCCACTTCCGCCAAAATATCCTCTATAGAGGTTTGGCATCCCAGACGTCTCGGTGGGGGGGTCCCTGCCCGTCGGTACATCAAACGAGGGTAAAAATGAAAATTCGCATGATCGCCCTGGCGGGCGTTGCAGCTCTGGCACTCGCTGGCCCGGCGGCCGCGAGCGATGCAACCGGCTGGTATCTCGGACTGGGCGCAGGCTGGGACCATCTCGGGCAAGTAAAACTCCTGTTCGCTCCGGGCGGGCACGTGATCAAGCAGGACACCGATGACTCGGCGCTTGTCGTCGGCTCCGTCGGCTACCGTTTCGCCGATCGCGTTCGCCTCGAAGGCGAAATCGGCTGGGACCGTCACGACGCCACCGGCGACACGATGGGTGCGGGCGTTCCGCCCGGCACGACGAACGGCGGGCGGGTGACCATCACATCCGCGATGTTCAACGTGGGCTACGACGTTCCGCTGACCAAGAAGTGGGATTGGTCGATCGGCGCCGGCTTCGGCGTCGGCAGGGGTGACGCGAATCTCACGGCCACGACCCCGGCTCCGTTCACCGTCACGACCGCGATCGGCAAGCATGCCGGTTACATGTGGCAGTTCATGACGGGCCCGAGCTACTCGGTGAACGACAACCTCGACCTTACGCTCGAGTATCGCTACCGCAGTCTCTCGATCAACGAGAACTACGGCACGGGCTTCGTGTCGTTCATCCCGCAGGTGAAGGATCTCAACGAGCAATCGCTGATGATCGGCGTGCGCTGGTACATGGAGCACGAAGCTCCTCCGCCGCCGCCGCCCCCACCGCCGCCTCCCCCGCCGCCGCCGCCTGCGAAGCCGGTCACGACCTACATCGTGTTCTTCGACTTCAACAAGTCGAACCTGACGGCTGAAGCGCAGTCCGTGGTCTCCGAAGCCGTCAAGACGGCCAAGGCGAACGGCATGGTCAAGGTGATGATCACCGGTCACACCGACACCGTTGGCTCGGACAGCTACAACATGGGTCTCTCGGTCCGCCGTGCGCAGGCCGTGAAGGACGCCATGGTTGCCCAGGGCATGGACGGTGGAACGATCTCCATCGAAGGCAAGGGCTACCACGATCCGCTGGTTCCGACGGGTCCGGGCGTCCGCGAGCCGCAGAACCGCCGCGCTGTCATCGATCTCGGCAGCTAACGGTCGTTCGATCGCATAAGGAAAGGGCGGGCCTCGCGGTCCGCCCTTTTCGTTTGTGGGCCGTGCCGCCTCCAGAGCCGGCACCAGCAGACCCGGCGTCCGTAAGCGGCATGCGAAAAGGCCGGCGAGTCGCCCCGCCGGCCTTCCATACCGATCCGGCGGGTTCAGTGCCCGAAGATGCCTGACAGCCAGCCCGAATCCTTCTTGGGCTCTTCCTTGGCCTGGTCCTGCGGCGCCTGGGCGGTCGCCGGGGCCATCGTGACGGGTGCGGTCGTGACGGGCGCGGGCGCCGGTGCCACGACCACCGGCTGCTCGGCCGGCATGACCATCGCCAGGCGAAGCGGATTGGGCTTGGGCACGATCACCGCCGTCGGCAGGCCTTGCAGGTTGCCCGCCACCCGGATCTCGCAGGAATCGACCGGACTGGCCTCCGTGACCGGGATTCCCGACACGAAATCGCCCAGTGCCGGCCTGGCGGGGACCAGCGCCGCTGCGAAGACGCCGCTGGCGGCATGGCAATAGGCGGCATTGTCGTGGATCGAGTTCATCGAGGAATCGTTGGCCAGCCGCGTCTTGAAGGCATGGTACTCCGCCTCGCCCTTCCCGGCGCCGAACAGCCGCTTGAACATGTGCTCCAGCCGGGCGTCGGAGGCGCGGAGTTCGGGGCCGAAGCCCACCTGGAAGGCGTTGAAATGGTCGATTTCGTTGCAGGTCAGCGCCGCCACCATGAGCTGCTGCTGGATGGCCGCCGTCTGGATCGCGGTGACCTCATCCGGCATGGCGCATTTGGTCGGCTTGCCCCTGGCGAGCGCCCCGCCCCCGGCCAGCGCCACGGCAAGCGCAATCGTCCCCACGGCGGTCCAACGTCCCATGGCAAGCCCTTATTTGTCTGCTGCGGCCAAGAGCTTAGCATCCTGAAAACCGGCGGGCGAATCTTTCGCGCACCGTATCGTTAAAGGTTCCGAGGCCAGCAAATGACCAAGACGTCCGAACCAGCGCCCACCCATGAGGTCGACCTCTCCGGCGAGGCGGTGCATTGGGATTTCCGCAAGGCGATGTCCTATGCGGACTATCTGGGGCTGCCGGAGCTGCTGGCCTGCCAGCGGCCGCGCACCGACCAGCATGACGAGACCCTCTTCATCGTCATCCACCAGGCGAGCGAATTGTGGATCAAGCTCTGCCTGCACGAGATCGCCGGCGCCATCCGCCAGATCCGCGCCGACGATCTGGGGCCCGCCTTCAAGATGATGGCGCGGGTGGCGCGGGTGCAGGCGAACCTGATTCAGTCCTGGGAGATCCTCTCCACCATGACGCCTTTCGACTATTCGAGCTTCCGCTCCGCGCTCGGCCAATCCTCCGGCTTCCAGTCGTATCAGTACCGCATGCTCGAATTCCGTCTTGGCAACAAGAACGCGAAGATGGCGCGCGTGTTCGACTCCCATCCCGAGATCGCGGCGCAGGTGCGTTCGGCGCTCGAGGAGCGCAGCCTTTACGACGAGGCGCTCGCGCTTCTGGCGCGGCGCGGCTTTCCCGTGCCGAAGGACAAGATCGAACGCGATTTCCGCGAAGCCTATGTCAGCGATCCGCGCGTCACCGAAGCTTGGCGGCTGGTCTATCGCGATGTGAAAACACATTGGGACCTCTACGAACTCGCCGAGAAGCTCGTCGATCTCGAATACCGCTTTCACCTCTGGCGCTACAGCCACATGAAAACCGTGGAGCGCATCATCGGCGCCAAACCCGGAACCGGCGGCACCTCCGGCGTCTCCTACCTCAACAAGGCGCTGTCCCTGCGCTTCTATCCGGAACTCTGGGACGTGCGGACGGAGATCTGATTGCCGCATCCGGTGATGCAGGAAGGACCTGCACACAGAGCCTCAATGGACCGGCGCTCATGCCGGGGCTCAGCGCGACAGCCATTCATCTCCGCGGCGCTGCGGCTCCACGGGAATCCTTTTCTTCTCTCGTCACGGCGGAATTCTAACGAAATGGACACACCGCGAACGCAGCGCGGCCGGAAACCTTTGCCGGATGAGGCCGTTAGAAAGGCATCGGGCCGTTGGGGAGGGCGGCCGTATGCGAGTGGAGAGGCGTCATGGACATCAGGAAATTCCTTCTGGCGGGAGCGGCCGCGCTTGCGTTCATCACACCGGCCCATGCCGGTGAGGGCTGGTATCTCGGTCTCGGCACGGGCTGGGACTCCGCGTACAACACCCACATTACCGGTGCCGGCCTCGACGGCAGCATCCACTCCACCGACACACCGCTGATCGCGGGCAGCGCCGGCTACAAGTTCGGCGACTTCAGGCTCGAGGCGGAAACCGCGTGGGATCGCCATCATGTCGGACGTTTCATGTCCGGTGGCGTCGATTCGCCGCTCGACGATGGCCATCTCGAAGTCCGCTCGCTGATGCTCAACGGCATCTACGACATTGCCGTCGCGCCGCGTTTCAAGATCTCGATCGGCGTCGGCGCGGGCGTGGGCAACCAGACGATCAAGTTCACCGATCCGGCGCTTGCGACCACGTTCTCCAACAGCGACCGCACGCGCTTCATGTGGCAGGGCATCGGCGGGGTGACCTATGAAGTCAATCCGCATGTCGATCTCTTCGTGGACTATCGCTATCGCAGCAATCTCGGCGGCAGCAACACCGCGGTGCTGGCCAGCACGATCCGCAGCCACGACGTCAACGAGCAGGCGGTGATTGCCGGCTTCCGCTGGTATCCCGGTGGGCCGGCCGAACGCGTGGCCTATCAGGCGCCGCCCGCGCCGCCTCCGCCACCGCCGCCTCCGCCCGCGCCGCCCGTGCCGCCGCCGGCGGTGAAGACGTTCATTGTCTTCTTCGACTTCAACAAGTCGAACCTGACGCCGGAAGCCGTCACCGTGGTGGGTGAAGCGGTCAAGGAAGCCAAGGCCAACGGCGCGGTGCGCGTGCTGGTCACCGGCCATACCGACACCGTGGGCTCCGACGCCTACAATCAGGCGCTTTCCGAACGCCGCGCGCAGAGCGTGAAGGACCAGATGGTGTCCGACGGCCTGGACGGCAATGCGATCGCCATTCAGGGCAAGAGCTTCCACGATCCGCTGGTGGCTACCGGCCCGGGCGTCCGTGAGCCGCAGAACCGCCGCGCCGTCATCGACCTGAACGGCTGAGAGCCCCGAAAGAGTCGTGCTATGCAGCCTTCCGGAATCCGGGAGGCTGCATGGGCGCGCTGTCGCATGTTCGGGTGCTCGATCTGTCCCGCGTCCTGGCGGGGCCTTGGGCCACCCAGATCCTGGGCGATCTCGGCGCCGAGGTGATCAAGATCGAGCGTCCCGGGGAAGGCGACGAGACCCGGGCGTTCGGACCGCCATTCCTTGCGGCAAAGGACGGAACCCGCGGCGATGCCACCTACTTCCTGTCGGCCAACCGCAACAAGAAATCCGTCGCCATCGATTTCGCCACGCCGGAAGGCGCCGCCCTCGTGCGCAGCCTGGCGCGGCGGGCTCATGTCGTGGTCGAGAACTTCAAGACGGGCGCGCTCGACCGCTATGGGCTCGACTACGCCGCGCTCGCCGCAGACAACCCGGCACTCATCTATTGCTCGCTCACCGGCTTCGGCCACACCGGTCCCAACAAGGACAAGGCGGGCTACGACTACCTGATCCAGGGCATGGGCGGGTTGATGAGCATCACCGGCCAGCCGGACGGTGCGCCCGGCGCGGAGCCGATGAAAGTGGGCGTGGCGGTCAGCGATCTCGTCACCGGGCTCTACACGGCCATCGCCATCCAGGCGGCCCTGATCCACCAGGCGCGCACCGGCGAAGGCCAGGCCATCGACATGGCGCTGTTCGACTGCCAGGCGGCCGGCCTCGCCAACCAGGCGATGAACTTCCTGGCCGGCGGGATGAAGCCGGCGCGGCTGGGCAACGCCCATCCCAACATCGTGCCCTATCAGGTGTTCGCGACCGCCGATGGCTTCGTGATTCTGGCCGTCGCGAACGACGGGCAGTTCCGGCGCTTCTGCGCGGCGGCCGGACAGGCGGCGCTGGCGGCGGACGCACGCTTCGCAACCAATGCCGGCCGCGTCGCCCATCGCGAAATCCTTGTCGGCCAGATCGCGACCGTCCTGAAGGCGCGCACGACGGCAGACTGGATCGCGGCGCTCGAGGCGGCGAACGTGCCGTGCGGGCCGATCAACACGGTCGAACAGGTCTTCGCCGAGCCCCAGGCCGCCGCGCGCGGGCTTGTGGTGTCGCTGCCGCATGCCGAGGCCGGCCCCATCGATTTGGTGGCGAGCCCCCTGCGCCTGGAGAAGACCCCGCCCGAATATCGCAGCGCCCCGCCACTGCTGGGCCAGCACACCGATGAGGTTCTTAGGGACGTTCTGGGACTCCAGCCGGACGAAATCGCCCGCCTTCGGCAGTTCCGCGTGCTGTGAAATCCGCCATGGTTAAGCGGATCGCCCGGGCCTTGCGATGTAACGCAACGAAGCGTTGGCAAATCGCGTTCATCCTTGGCCTGAGAGGTGGATCATGCGTGCCGCGTTGGTGGCGGGCATTCTGGCGATGACGAGCATGGCGGCGGCAGCCAAACCGCCCGCGCTGCCGGACGGGCCGTTCCTCCTGCGCCTCACCACCCATTTCGTCCCGGACACCGCCCGCCAGAACGACAGTGTCGCCGGCGGTCCGGCCGAAGCGGCGCAGCCCTGGCAGGACGCACGGCTGGGCATCCGGGCCGAGGCGGTGAGCGATCCGCTCGTCAATCCGCGCTCCGGAAAGCACAAGACCGTCATGCAGTACCGGCTGGACGGCGTGCGGGTTTTCGGCGGCGCGGTGGGCGGAAGCCTGAGCGGACGCGGCGCGGTGCTCACCCTGCATTGGTCGAACGGCGAATAAAGCGCGCCGCTCCGGCAAATCGCCACTTTTCCGCCAACTCCGCTTGTGATTATGTGCCCGCCCGCGCGCCGCGCGCGGTTGCGAAGGGAAATGCGTCATGTCGTTCAAGGTCGCCGTGGTCGGCGCGACCGGCAATGTGGGCCGGGAAATGCTGAGCGTTCTGCACGAACGCCAGTTCCCCTACAGTGAAGTTGTGGCGCTGGCCTCCTCGCGCTCCATCGGCACGTCGGTGTCGTTCGGCGACGGCACGCTGAAGGTCAAGGCGCTCGACCATTACGACTTCAAGGGCACCGACATCGTTCTGATGGCGGCCGGCTCGCACGTCTCCAAGCCGTGGGCGCCCAAGATCGCGGCGGCCGGCGCGCTGGTCATCGACAACGCCTCGTGCTGGCGGCTCGACCGCGAAGTGCCGCTGGTGGTCCCGGAAGTGAACGCCGCGGCCCTGGACACCATCAAGAAAGGCATCATCGCCAATCCCAATTGCGCCATTGCCCAGCTAGTGGTGGCGCTGAAGCCGCTGCACGACGCGGCGGTCATCAAGCGCGTGGTCGTGGCGACCTACCAGTCGGTGTCGGGCGCGGGCAAGGAGGCGATGGACGAGCTGTTCCGCCAGACACGCGCGGTGTTCGTCGCCGATCCGATCGAACACCACAAATTCACCAAGCAGATCGCTTTCAACGTCATCCCGCACATCCAGAAATTCCACGACTCCGGCTACACCAACGAGGAATTCAAAATGATGGCCGAGGTGCAGAAAATCCTCGACCCCAACATCCTGCTCACCGCCACCTGCGTGCGCGTACCGGTGTTCATCGGCCACTCCGAAGCCGTCAACGTCGAATTCGAAAAACCCATCACGGCGGAGAAGGCGCGCGCCATCCTGCGCGAGGCCCCGGGCGTGCTGGTCGTCGACAAGCGCGAGGACGGCGGCTACATCACCCCGGTCGAGGCCGCCGGCGAGGACGCAACCTACGTCAGCCGCATCCGCAAGGACCCCACCGTCGACCACGGGTTGTCGCTGTGGGTGGTCTCCGACAACCTCCGCAAGGGGGCCGCGCTCAATGCCGTGCAGATCGCGGAATGCCTGATCAACCGCAAGATTCTGAAGAAGGCGGCCTGATTTTCCGCTATAGTCTCCGCGAGTGGGGACTTCATGCGGGAACTTCTGACACCGGCCGAATTCTCGGCGCTCGTCGCGCGTCTGGGCGCGGCGGCGACGGCGGGGGATGGCCGGGCCTTCGCGGCCTGCTTCACGCCGGACGGCGTCTACAACGACTACATCTACGGCGCGCATGGCGGCCGCGACTCCATCGCGGACATGCTGGTCAATCTCTTCCACCGCGATGCCGCCGACTATCACTGGCAGTTCCTCGATCCCGTCACCGATGGGCGGACAGGCTATGCGCGCTCGCTGTCGCGCTTCGTCTCCACCATCGCCGAGTTCAAGGGCAATCGCATCGTCATCGACGGCATCAGCCGCTTCGTGCTGAAGGACGGATTGATCGGCGAATACTTCGAGAGCGTGAACGGCGGCGTGGCGATGACCCAGCTGGGCGTGCCGCCCGAACGCATGGCGAAGGTCCTGCGCCGCTGGTCGGATCGCCTGCTCGCCGATCCGGAAGTCGCCCGGTACCGCGAGGGTTTTTCGAAATGATGCGCGCGCTCGCGATCCTTCTCGCAGCCGTCCTGCTCGCCGGTTGCGCGGGCGAGCGCCCGAGGAACGCGGTCTGCCCCGCGGTCACCACCGGCAAGAACCAGCCCGATTTCGACGCCACGATCACGGCGATGATGAACAGCCGCTTCAACCTGCCGAAGGGTCAGAAGCGCGACCATGTCGCGATCCTGCTGCTCTCTGGCGGCGGCGGCTGGGGCGCTTACGGCGCGGGTTTCCTCTCCGGCTGGTCGCAACGCAGCGACATGCCCAGGCCGCGTTTCGATGTGGTCACCGGCGTCTCCACCGGCGCGATCATGGCGCCCTTCGCGCTGCTCGGCCCTTCCCGAGATCCGCTTCTGCAGCAAAGCTATCGCGGCGTCGCCAGCGGCGATCTGTTCGGCGCACGCACCATCCTGACGCTGCCGTTCTGGAATTCGCTGAAGACCGCCGATCAGCTTCAGGCCAGGCTCAAGGCGGCGCTCGACGACCAGGCATTGGCGGGCCTCGGCGCCGCGGCTCGCGAAGGCCGCAGCGTCTGGGTTGGCGCGGTCAATTTCGACACCGGAGAATTCAGCGAATTCGACCTCACCGCCTTCGCCGGCACGCTGAAGGCGGAGCAGGCGCGCAAGGCCATCGTAAAGCGCATCATGGCCGCGTCCGCGATCCCGGTGTACCTGCCGCCCAAATTCATCGGCGGCTGCATGTACATGGATGGCGGCGTGCGCGAGAACCTGTTCATCGCCCAGATCGCCGCGGCGATCCAGCGCTCCATCGGCGGCTGGCGCGCGCTGGGCGAAGCCGACGTCGACATCTATGCCGTCATCAACGGTCCGACGCGGCCGCTGCGTCTGTTGACCGACAACAACCTCATCGCCATCGGCGCGCGCGGCTTCGATCTCGGCGCCGACCAGATCCAGCTGGGCTCCCTGCGCGAGGTCTACGATTTCGCGCACAAGAACGGTTTCACGCTGCACTGGACCAGCGCCGACGACGTGGTGTCCGAACCTGGACGCGCGGCGCCGCCGCTCTGCGAGCCGCCGGTCAACGTCAATGACGGCTTCGACGCGGCATTCACCGCCTGCCTGTTCGACGCCGGGCGGAAAAAGGCGCTGTCCGATCCTTCCCCGTGGCGGACCGACCGGCCCTAGATCTGCTCGACCGAGCCGAGGTCGAAGGTGCTGCCTTTGGGATTCTCTCCGATCACCAGCGTCGCGGGGCCGGTGAAGCGATAGGGCGGCACCGGCAGATTGAATGGAGCGGGCACGCCCTCGAACACCCGCCCCGCCATGTCGTATCGCGAACCGTGACAGGGGCAGAAATAGCCGCCGGGTCAGCTCGCACCGAGCGAAGGATCGCCGCGCTCGGGATGGAATTTCGGAATGCATCCCAGATGGGTGCAGATGCCGACCAGCACGAGATACTCCGGCCTGACCGAGCGGCACCAATTGTCCGCATAGTCCGGCTGCTGATGCTCCCGCGACGCCGGATCGCGCAGCCGGCCGAGCAGCGCGGGCGCCCTAAGGCCGGCCAGAACCGGCGGCGTTCGGTTGACGATGAAAATGGGCTTGCCGCGCCAGACCACGAGAATCTGCTGGCCCGGCGCCACCTTGGCGAGATCGACCGTCAAGGGCGAACCCGCGGCCAGCACATCCGCGCCCGGCTCCATCTGGTCGACGAACGGCCACGCAGCCAAGAGCGCGCCTACCGACGCCACGGCGCCCGTCGCAATGTAAAGAAAATCCCGGCGTTTGATGCCGGGCATGTCATCCGGCAGAGGCGCCGTGTCCTGCTGTGCGCCAGTCATCTCCTTGAAGAACGCGGCGCCGGGGCCGGGCGATCCCGCGCCGCCTCGCCGCAGGCCCGGCTTGGCGCGGCCCGTGCCATCGGCTAGGTCTGGCCTCTCGAATATGGAAATAACCCGCGATGATCCGCCCCCGCCGCTCCGTTCTCTACATGCCGGGCTCAAATTTGCGCGCGATGGAGAAGGCGCAGAGCCTTCCCGCCGACGCGGTGATCCTCGACCTCGAGGACGCGGTCGCGCCCGACGCCAAGGACATGGCGCGCGCCCAGGTGTGCGACGTCGTCAAATCCCGCCGCTTCGGCAAGCGCGAGGTCGTGATCCGCGTCAACGCGCTGACGAGCCAGTGGGGCGCGGCCGATCTCGCAGCCGCCGCCGAGGCTGAGCCGGACGCGATCCTCATCCCCAAGGTCTCCACGCCGCGCGACCTGGCCGAGGCGGGCGAGCATCTCACCGGCACCAAGGCCGCCACCACCGCGCTGTGGGCGATGATGGAGACGCCGCTGGCGATCCTCAACGCGGGCGCCATCGCGGGCGCGGGCGAAAGGCTTGCATGCCTCGTCATGGGGACCAACGATCTCATCAAGGAATTTCGTGGACGGCATACACAGGACCGCCAGAACCTGTCCGCCGCGCTCAGCCTCAGCGTGGCGGCGGCGCGCGCCCATGGGCTTGGCGTCATCGACGGCGTCTACAACGACATCGCCGATGCGCACGGCTTCCGCGCCGCCTGCGAGCAGGGCCGCGCCTTCGGCTTCGACGGCAAGACGCTCATTCACCCCAGCCAGCTCGCGCCCTGCAACGAGGTCTTCGCGCCCTCGCCCGCCGAAATCGACGCCGCGCGCAAGATCATCGCCGTCTTCGATCTGCCCGGGAACGCGGGCAAGGGCGCCATCGCGCTCGACGGCAAGATGGTCGAGCGCCTGCATGCGGAGATCGCGCGCCAGACCGTGGCGCTGGCCGACGCCATCGCGGCACGGGCGTGAGCCTCGGCATGAAGAGCAACCCGGGCAATTTCTTCGAGGATTTCCGGCTCGGCCAGACACTCAACCACGCCACACCGCGCACGTTGACGCGGGGCGACGCGGCACTCTATCAGGCGCTGCACGGTTCGCGCTTCGCTCTGCAAGCGAGCGACGCTTTCGCGCGCGCTTTGGGGCTGCCCCATGCACCGCTGGACGATTTGCTCGTCTTCCACACTGTTTTCGGCAAGTCGGTGCCGGATATTTCGCTCAATGCCGTCGCCAATCTGGGATACGCCGAGGGCCGGTTCCTCAAGCCGGTTTTCGCTGGCGCGACCCTGTCGGCTTCGTCGGAGGTGATCGGGCTCAAGGAGAACTCCAACCGGGAGACCGGTGTTGTCTATGTCCGCACCACTGGAACGGACGAGACGGGCGACGCCGTGCTCTCCTATGTCCGCTGGGTGATGGTGCGGAAGCGCGACAAGGATGCCCGGGTCGCGAAACCGATGGTGCCGAAGCTCGCCCAAGCGGTCGAGGTTTCGGCGCTCGTCGCGCGGGATGCGGATTTCGCGGGGTTCGACCGCGCCGCCTCCGGCAGCGCACAGGCCTTCGAGGACTACGAGCCCGGCGAGAAGATCGACCATGCCGACGGCATGACGGTCGAGGAAGCCGAGCACATGATGGCGGCGCGGCTCTACCAGAACACCGCGCGGGTGCATTTCAACCAGTTCAGCGAAGGCAAGGGCCGCTTCGGCCGCAGGCTCGTCTATGGCGGCCATGTCATCAGCGTGGCCCGCGCGCTGTCCTTCAACGGTCTTGCCAATGCCGTCAGTATCGCCGCCATCAATGCGGGGCGCCACGTCAATCCGCTGTTCGCCGGCGACACGGTGTTCGCCTGGTCGCAGGTGCTGGACAAGGCTCCACTGCGCAAGGACGCCGGTGCGCTGCGTCTGCGCCTGGTCGCGACGAAGGACTGCCCGTGCGCGGAATTTCCGGACAAGGACGCGAGCGGAAAATATCCCGACAGTGTGATCCTCGATTTCGACTACTGGGCGCTGATGCCGAGGCGTGCCTGAATGCCGCTGATGGGACGATACCGCGCGCTGGTGAAATCCGGTGCGTTGAAGCCCGACGCGGCGCAGGAAGCGGCCGCGCGCAAGCTTCAGGTGCTGGGCCAGGCTCTTGCCCGCTATCGACCGGGCCGAAGCCTTCTGTTCGGCCAGCGAACGGCGCCGCGCGGGCTCTATCTGTGGGGCGATGTGGGACGCGGCAAGTCGCTGCTCATGGATCTGTTCTTCGAGAATTCTCACGTCAAAAAGAAGGAGCGTATCCATTTCAACGCCTTCATGACGAGCGTGCATGCCCGCATCCATGCCGAGCGCCAGGCCCATGGCGAGGATCCGATCCCCCCTGTGGCGCGCGCGCTTGCCACCACCTTGCTCTGCTTCGACGAATTCCAGGTCAGCGACGTGGCCGACGCCATGATCCTGGGGCGGCTGTTCCGCGAGCTGTTCACGCTCGGCACGATGGTCGTCGCCACCTCGAACTCGCCGCCGGGCCGACTCTACGAAGGCGGCCTCAACCGCCAGCTCTTCCTGCCCTTCATCGCCATGCTCGAAGAGAGGCTGGAGACCGTCGAGCTCGACGGCGGGACCGACTACCGGATGCTGCGCATGAGCGGACTGGACGTCTACATCACCCCGCTCGGCCCCGAGGCCGGCGCGCGGATGGACGCCGCCTGGTTGCGGCTGACCGATACCGCGCGAGGCGAGCCGCAGACCTTGCGAGTCCTCGGCCGGGCGCTGATCGTGCCGCAGGCAGCCAAGGGCGTGGCGCGGTTCGGGTTCGACGATCTATGCGCCCAGCCGCTGGCGGCGGCGGACTATCTGGCGATCGCGCGGCATTTTCATACACTCCTGATCGATGACATTCCGGAACTGGGACCGCAGATGCGCGACCGGGCGCGGCGCTTCATCGTCCTGATCGACACGCTCTACGACGAGAGCGTGAAGCTGATCTGCTCGGCCGGCGCCGAGCCCCATGCGCTCTACGTCGCGGGCGACGGCGCCGAGGCGTTCCGGCGCACGGCCTCGCGCCTCGTGGAGATGCGCAGCGCCGAGTATCTGCGCCGCGGCCATGGCATCCATGGAGCCGCGCAATGAGCGACATGATGCAGGCCGCCGCCATCATCCTGGCTGCTCTTCTGATCTACCGGTTCCGCGCGCCGATCCTGGCGAGGTTGCAACGCTTCGATGCCCGCAACATTGCCAGGCGCCGGGAGGAGAT
This sequence comes from Rhizomicrobium sp., assembly GCA_050728855.1. Classification (GTDB taxonomy): domain Bacteria; phylum Pseudomonadota; class Alphaproteobacteria; order Micropepsales; family Micropepsaceae; genus Rhizomicrobium. The sequence continues at coordinate 24,429 of JBOHKI010000007.1, forward strand.
GCGCGACCGCGCCGACGCCAACGCCCATTTCAAGCACACCCTCCGGCTGGCCGAGGAACAGGTCGAAGCGGTGCAGGAGACCGCCGTCCGGGACGAACGCACCGCCCAACCGGTGAATCGCTATCTCTTCGAGGGCGAAACCTATCTCACCCGCGAGGACGCCGAAGCGGCCCGCGCCGAGCGCATCCGCGACATCGCCAGAGGCTTCTACATGGATCTTCCCCGCGCCCTGGCCGAGCGGCGGAAGGGAAAGTTGCACTAGCCGCCTCTGTTCCATGCCAAGCGCCGTGATCGAAGATGTTGCAAGCGCGGTCCGTTAAGCCGCCTCGCCCTTGAGCAGCCTTGGCAGCTTGCCGATGTCGCCGCCGGCATGGCGCATGAAAAGGCGGCGGAGCGGGCCCATCGCGTCGACCATGCCGATGCCGAAATCGCGCGCCAGCCGGAGGGGTGCGATATCGTTGGAGAACAGCCGGTTCAGCGCATCCGTCGAGGCAGCCAGCGTGACGGAATCGAAACGCCGCCAGCGCTCGTACCGCGCCAATGTATCGGCGCCTCCGAAGTCCAGACCCAGCCGCGCCGTGTCGAGCGCGCATTCGGCGAGGGCTGCGGCATCCTTGAAACCCAAATTCAAACCCTGGCCCGCGATCGGGTGGATGCCATGCGCGGAATCTCCCGCCAGCGCGAAGCGCCGCGCCACGAAGCCGCGCGCCAGGTGGAAGCGCAGCGGATAGGACCAGCGCGGACCCACCGCCTTCACAGCGCCCAGATGCGAGCCGAAGCGCCGCGCGATTTCCGCATCGAACTCCGCGTCGGGCAGTTTCATCATCGCAGGCGCGGCGTCTTCACGCTCCGTCCACACCAGCGAAGACCGGTTGCCCGGCAGAGGCAGGATCGCGAACGGCCCAGACGGCAGGAAGTGCTCGTAGGCCACGCCGTTGTGCGGCCTTTCGTGCTCGACGGTCGCCACGATGCCGGTTTGCGGATAGGACCAGGCAATGGTGCGGATGCCCATCTCCTCGCGCATGGGCGAATCGCGGCCGTCCGCGGCGATGGCGAGGCGCGCGTTGATGGTGCCGCCGTTTGACAGCGTGGCCGCGATGCCGTCCGCGCCCGCCACCAACGCGGTGAGCGAAGCGGGTGGCACGAACGTGACGCTCTTCGCGCGGCCCAGCGCCGCGAACAGCGCCTGCCTTATGTGGCGGTTCTCGGCGATGTAGCCCATGGGCTCGCCGATCTCGGCGGAATCGAAATGCAGCGAGAAGGGAGACGGCGCCCCGCCCAGCGGCGCGTCGGTCACCAGGATGTCGATAATGGGCTGGGCGTGCGGCGCGAGTTCGTCCCACACCCCCAGCGCGTCCAGCATCCGCACCGAGGAGTAGGACAGCGCGCTCACCCGGCCGTCGAATTTCGCGTCCAGGGCGGCGGCCTGGGGCATGGGATCGACGACCGTCACCGTCAGCCCGCCTTGGGCCAGCGCCAGCGCCAGCGTGGCGCCCACCATGCCGCCGCCGCCGATCACCACATCGGATTGAAGCTCCATCAAGATCTTGGGGTCCTGTTCCACGCGGGGTATTCGAATTGCGGATTCGCCACCCCCCCCTAACCGGTTGGGCCTGAAGGCTGCGGACTTGGCGGCCCTACCCTATGCGAGATGAGTCCCTGTTTTCAGCCTGCCAAATGACGCTGCGAAATTGGCGATCTGCATAATAAATAGGCAGGTCCCGATTTCGGAGATTCTTCGTTTCACTAGCGAAATCAATATCTTAGGGAATACTGCGTCGCGGCACGGTTCTTGAGATGGAAACCCCTGGGGGACTTCGAGGGCATGCCATGAAACTGATCACCGCCATCATCAAGCCGTTCAAGCTGGACGAGGTGCGCGAGGCGCTGTCGGCGCTCGGCGCCCAGGGCATGACCGTCACCGAGGTCAAGGGCTTCGGCCGCCAGAAGGGCCATACCGAAATCTACCGCGGCGCCGAATACGCCGTGAGTTTCCTGCCCAAGATCAAGATCGAAGTGGCGGTGAAGACGGAGATGGCCGAGGCGGTCATCGAGACGATCTCGGGCAAAGCCAAGACCGGCCAGGTTGGCGACGGAAAGATCTTCGTCACGCCGCTGGAGCAGGTCGTGCGCATCCGCACCGGCGAAACCGACGGCGACGCGCTTTAGGGCGCACCGGGAGTTTTTGGGCAATTCGCAAAAATTCGCATCAGGGGAGCAAAGAATGAGTGTCGACAAAATCAAACGCGTGGCGTGGGCGGGCCTTGGCGGCTTTGCGGCGCTCATGGCGGCCACACCGGCCCTTGCCGCGGCGGCGCCCGATCCGCTCAATTCGGGCGACACCGCGTGGATGATCACGTCTTCCGCGCTGGTGCTGCTGATGACCGTGCCGGGCCTGGCGCTCTTCTATGCCGGCATGGTGCGCAAGAAGAACATCCTCGCCACCGCGGCGCAGAGCTTCGGCGCCACCTGCATCATCACCGTGCTGTGGATGATCGTCGGCTATTCGGTGGCCTTCACCACCAACGCGAACTCGCAGGCCAACCAGTTCATCGGCAGCTTCAACTATTTCATGCTGGGGCCGATGGGGCTGAAATCGATCAACCCGCTCGCCGGCACGATCCCGGAATCGGTCTACATGTTCTTCCAGATGACGTTTGCGATCATCACGCCCGCGCTGATCGCCGGCGCCATCGCCGACCGCATGAAATTCTCCGCCTTCATGTGGTTCATGAGCCTGTGGCTGCTGCTGGTCTATTGCCCGATCGCCCATTGGGTTTGGGCCGGCGGCTGGCTCGGTACGCTGGGCGCGCTCGATTATGCGGGCGGCACGGTCGTGCATCTGAACGCCGGCACCGCGGGCCTCGTCGCCTGCCTGATGCTCGGCAAACGCACGGGTTACGGCACCGAGAACATGGCGCCGCACAATCTCCTGTTCGCGCTCATCGGCGCGTCGCTGCTGTGGGTGGGCTGGTTCGGCTTCAACGCGGGCTCGGCGGTGACGGCGGGCTACAATGCCGGCATGGCGGCCGCGGCCACGCAGATCGCGACCGCGGCGGCATCGCTGGCATGGATGACCGCGGAGTGGATCGTCAACAAGAAGCCTTCGGTGCTGGGCATGATCTCCGGCGCCGTGGCCGGCCTCGTCGCCATCACCCCGGCCTCGGGCTTCGTCAACGCGCAGGGCGCGCTGTGGATCGGGCTCGCCGCCGGCGCGGTCTGCTACTTCTCATCGGTCTGGGTGAAGAAGTGGCTGGGTTACGACGACGCGCTCGACACCTGGGGCGTGCACGGCGTGGGCGGCGCGCTGGGCGCCATGATGACGGGCATGTTTGCCTCCAACGCGATCAACTCCGGCTCGCATGGCTGGCTCATCGATGGCAACGCCCGGCAGATGCTGATCCAGTTCTACGACGTGGCCGCGGTGTTCGTGTATTGCGGCATAGGCACCTTCATCATCCTCAAGGCCATCGACCTCGTCATCGGCCTGCGCGTCTCCCGCGACGTGGAAGTCGAGGGCCTCGACATCAACCTGCACGGCGAGACCGTGCACGGCTGACCGCTCTCTCCTGCCAACTGGGGCGCTCCGCGAGGGGCGCCCTTTTTCTTTGGTTGGAAATCAGGCTCCGGCGCGATAGGCCTTAACTTCGGTCAGCGTGCCCGCGATCATGATCGCGCCGGAACACACCAGCGTGGCGCCCGCGGGCGCGGGCAGATTGGCGGGCTGCATCACGGCAAGGACGGATGGTTTGGGCGCCTGTTCGTCGAAGAGCATGACGGTCATCCCCTTGTCGTTGCGAATTTCGACGAGAGGGCCGTCCGCGTGCTCGAGCTGGGCCACGAGCAAATTCAATTCGCTCAGCGGAAAGCCGCCGGAAAAGCCGAGGGTGAGCATGGCCGATCCGTCTAGGCGTTGGCGCGATAAGCGGTGCTGGGCGTCAGCGTACCCGCGATGAAGATCGAGCCCGGCGGGCAGGCCTGCGTGGAATTGGCCGGCGCGGCGGTCGCGCTCGCCTGGACCTTGGCGAAGATCGTGGGATTGGCGCCGGCATCGTCGAAGGTGAGCGTGGTGCTGGTGCCGTCATTGCCGATCGCCGTCAGCGGCCCGTTGGATTCCTCCATCTGCTGGACGATGACGTTGATATTGTCGAGCGTGGAGACGGCTGGAACTTTCGTGATGGTCGTCATGTCTCGGATCCTTGTCAGAGAAGCGGCGTGATCTGGCCCTGCAGCGTGGCCAGTTCGCTCGCGGGATTGGGCGCCGTGCGCACCAGCATCGAGGTCTTGCCGATCACGCTGCCGAGCTCGTCATGGAACGACATCGAGGCGGCGCGCGGCGCGGCTACGGCGGTGGCGATGGCGTCGAGCTTTCCGCGGTCGGCGGGATCCTTCAGCGCCTTGATGGATTTGTTGAGCGCGACGAGACCCGCCTGCGTCGTGGGATCGAGCGGCCCCGACACGGGATAGGAATAGGGCGCGGCTTGCGCGTTGGCGACATCCTGGCTCGCGATCTGGCTGGCGACGGTCGCCGTCTTGGTCAGCTCGGCGATCGCGGTATAGATGTTGCCGGCGCTCTCATAGCTGGAAAGGTCCAGCGCGGCCGAAGTGAGCGTGTAGGCTTGGGCGTTCGGATCGCCCTTTTCGGCCTTCAGGATTCCCGCCAGAATCGTGGAACGGTTTTCGTCCATCGCGGCTTCCACGGCGGGCAGCGCCTGCTCGTAAAACACATCCTTGTTGATGGCGGTGCCCACGCCGATGATGACGGTGGCGCCTTGCGCGAACTGCTTGGCGGTCTGGCCCTTGGTGAGCGCGGCGGCGCCGGAGAGGCCCAGCGACAGCACATCGGTCGCCAAATTCGAGCCCACGGCGTCTTCCTGGAGCTTGACCTTGAAGTGCGCGTAGTTCTTGTCGATCGCCTTGACGCAGCTGGCGATGACCTGATCGCGGTATTGCTGGCGGGCGGTCCCGTCGGTCAGCGTCTGGAACTGGGCGAGTTCGGCGGCGCTGGGGCAGACCATCGTGCTGGGGTCGACGTCGCTCGCCGTGATCGGCTCCTGCATGCCCTGGATGGAGGCACAGCCCGACAGGGCGAGCGCCGTAACGAACAGTACCGGCAAAGTTGCGCGCATGATCGTGATCCCCATCCGGCGGCCGCGTCGGGCCGCGCCTTCGGATTCGGATGCTAGGGATCATGGGTTGCGTGTCAAATGGACATTGCGCCATCCGCCAACCGCGGGCTGCTTCCGTCACGACCGCGCGCGTGGAACCTTGCAAAAAGCGCAGTGGAGAGCGGCTATTGCCGGAAGGCGCGCAGGGCGCGGTGACAGCGTCCGCTGCTTGTGGATAGAATCGCGGCCGCATTCCGCAAAGGCGTCACGTTTGTTCCCCGGCCGGCTCGCACAACTTCCGCCTGCAATGTTCGTCCAGCTCGCCACGCTGCTGGAGCGCGAGCGCCCTGGCGCGCCGGTGGTCAATCTCTCCGTCGGCGACCCGCGCGGGGCGGTGCCCGCCTTCGTGACCGAGGCGCTCGCCCGCCATGCCCACCAGTTCGGCGAATATCCCGCCATCAACGGCACGCCGGACTGGCGCGAGGCCGCGGCCGGATGGCTCACCCGCCGCTTCGAGCTGGGCGACGGGGCGCTCGATCCGCAGCGCCACGTGCTGCCGCTCAACGGCACCCGCGAAGGCCTGTTCCTCGCACCCTTTGTGGTCGTGCCAGAAGCAAAGTCCGGCGCGCGGCCGGTCATCCTGCTGCCCAACCCGTTCTACCAATGCTACGCGGCGGCGATCCTGGCCTCGGGCGCCGATCCCGTCTTCGTGGCGACGGGCAAGGACTTCCTGCCCGATTACGCGTCGCTGCCGAAGGCGGTGCTGGAGCGTACGGTCGCGGCGTACATCTGCTCGCCGTCCAACCCCGAAGGCGCGGCCGCGGACGAGGCCTATTGGCGCAAATTGTTTGGGCTCGCCGACCAATATGAATTCACCGTCTTCGCGGACGAGTGCTACGCCGACATCTATTTCGACAGGAAGCCGCTGTCGGCCCTCACCGCGCGCCAGGCCCAATCCGGCGGCGTGACGCGCCTGCTCACCTTCCATTCACTGTCCAAGCGCTCCTGCCTGCCGGGCTTGCGCTCCGGAATCGTGGCGGGCGATGCGGAACTCCTCGCCACCTTCCGCCAGTTCCGCAACTACGCAGCACCCCAGGTGCCGATGCCGATCCTGGCGGCGAGCGCCGCGGCCTGGCGCGACGAGGATCACGTGACTGCCAACCGCGCCATCTATGATGCCCGCTTCCGCGCCGCACGGGAGATTCTCGGCAACCGGATGCGGATGCCGGACGGCGGCTTCTTCCTCTGGCTCGACGTCGGCGATGGCGAGGCGGCGGCGCTGAAACTGTGGCACGAGGCGGGCATCCGCGTGCTCCCCGGCGCCTATATGGGGCGCGAAACCGACCCCGGAAAAAGCCAGTCAAATCCCGGGTTTTCCTATATCCGCGTGGCGCTCGTTAGCGATTTGTCAACCATTAAGGCCGCACTTGCCCGGATGGGCGAAATCCTGGGCCTGAACGCGTAAGGGGCGAGCCATGGCAAGCGGCGTCTATCAGCCACGGTCGCGGCGCGCGGCGCTGGCGGACGCATTCGACGACGCCAAGCGCGCGGCCCTGCGGCTGTTCCGCGAGGCGAGCCTGCGCGGCGCCGGCGCGCTGCTGCTGCTGGTCGCGCTGCTGGGCTATGCGTCGCTCGCCTTCTACCATCCCTCCGATGCCAGCCTGAACAACGCCACGCCCGCGGCGCCGGCCAATCTGATGGGCGGCTTCGGCGCCGCCGCCGGCGATCTCCTCTTCCAGGCGTTCGGGCTGGCGGCGCTGGCCTTCCTCGCGTCACCCGCGGTGTGGGGCGCGCGCGCCCTGCTCGGCCGGCACATGCGCCATGGATTGCCGCGGCTGATCGCCTGGTTCCTCGGCACGGTGTGCACGGCCGCAGGTTTGGGCGTGCTGCCCGCGCCGCTCGCGCTGCCGGCCGGCTGCGGCGGCATGATCGGCATCACCGTCGCCAACCTCTCCGCCCATGTCGGCCAGGTCTATGGCGCCAACTGGATCGGCACGGCAGTGCCGCTCGCGATGCTCGCCATCGGATTGCCGCTCGCCTGGCTCGCCACGGGCCTGGAGCCGCGCGCCATCCTGCGCGGCCTCGTCGGCATCCCGGCCGGGTTCATCTGGCTGAAGGGCCTGGCGCGCATGCCGGAAAGCAAGTACGGCCGCGCCCGCGACTACGACCATGCCGGCGACGAAGACGATTTCGCCATCCATGACGAGGAGGATGACGACGACGCCTATGGTCTCGCCGTGGCGCCCGAGCCCGTGGCGGCCTCGTCCTCCCGCGAAACCCGCGTGCGGCGCGAGGAGCAGCGCAAGGCGCTGGCCCAGGCCGCCCGCGCCAAAGCCAAGAGCCAGCCCGTTCTCGCCTTCTCCTCCGGCGAATACGAACTCCCCGCATTGGGCCTGCTCGCCGAGCCGGTGCGGCTGCACGACAAGACCGCGCTGTCGGACGAGGCGCTGGAAGAGAACGCCCGCATGCTGGAAGCGGTGCTGTCGGATTTCGGCGTCAAGGGCCGCATCACCGCGGTGCGTCCCGGCCCCGTCGTCACGCTCTACGAATTCGAGCCGGCCGCGGGCGTGAAATCCTCGCGCGTGATCTCGCTGTCGGACGACGTGGCGCGCTCGATGTCCGCGGTCGCGGCCCGCATCGCCGTGATTCCCGGGCGCAACGTCATCGGCATCGAACTGCCCAACCAGAACCGCGAGACCGTGTTCCTGCGCGAGCTTCTCGCCAGCCACGAATACGAGAAGGCGCGCGCGCCGCTGACGCTCGCGCTGGGCAAGACCATCGGCGGCGAGCCGGTGATGGCCGATCTCGCCAAGATGCCGCATTTGCTGATCGCCGGCACCACCGGCTCGGGCAAGTCCGTCGGCCTCAACACCATGATCCTGTCGCTGCTCTACCGCATGTCGCCCGAGCATTGCCGCATGATCATGATCGATCCCAAGATGCTGGAATTGTCCGTCTACGAAGGCATTCCGCATCTGCTCGCCCCCGTCGTGACCGAGCCGCGAAAGGCCGTGGTCGCGCTCAAATGGGCGGTGCGCGAGATGGAAGAACGCTATCGCAAGATGTCCAAGCTCGGCGTGCGCGGCGTGGAGGCGTTCAACGAGCGCGTCCGCAAGGCCAAGGACAAGGGCGAGACCCTCAAGCGCACCGTGCAGACCGGCTTCGACCGCGAGACCGGCAAACCGATCTACGAAGACGAGATGCTCGAGCTCGAGCCGATGCCCTACATCGTGCTGGTGGTCGACGAAGTCGCCGACCTGATGATGATCAGCGGCAAGGAGATCGAGGGCGCGGTGCAGCGCCTGGCGCAAATGGCGCGCGCGGCGGGCATCCATCTCATCGCGGCCACCCAGCGCCCGTCGGTGGACGTCATCACCGGCACCATCAAGGCCAACTTCCCGACCCGCATCTCCTTTCAGGTGACGAGCAAGATCGACAGCCGCACCATCCTGGGCGAGCAGGGCGCCGAGCAATTGCTGGGCGCGGGCGACATGCTGCACATGATGGCCGGCGGCCGCATCCGGCGCATCCACGGACCCTTCGTGACGGACCATGAAGTGGAAGACGTGGTGCGGTTCCTCAAGACGCAGGGCACGCCCGAATATCTCGACGCCGTGACCGAGGAACAGGACGAAGAAGGCGAGGATCCCTTCGCGCTCTACGGCGGCAACGGCGAGTCCGGCGACGCGCTCTACGACAAGGCGCTCGCCATCGTCGCGCGCGAACGCAAGGCCACGGTCTCCTATATCCAGCGCCGCCTGGAGATCGGCTACAACCGCTCCGCCCGCCTGATCGAGCGCATGGAAGAAGAAGGCGTCATCTCCAAGCCCAACCACAAAGGCGTGCGCGAGGTGCTGCTGCCGGAAGGGCGGGAGTGACGGCATCCCGTCCAGCCTTCCGGCCAACTTGTTGAAATTCAAAGGAAACTTCGCCTGAGACTCGAAGACGCTTTCGATGCCGATCGTGCGGCGCCGAAACGGCCAAGATGCTACATTGTCCCGGCGACGAGCGTTGACCGGACAACCCACATTCGAGACCGGCCCGGCGATCGAAGAATTTTGGGGGCATCATGACGGCGTTCCGGACGTTTTCGCTCTTGTTTCGCGGCGACAACAATCTCGACACCGACGGTTCTGCGGCCGATTCCGGTCAGAACCCGTTCTATTCCTGGGCGCCGGCCTCATTTGAATTCGCTGCCGGCGGAAATTTCGCGGTTCCGGACGGCGCAAGCTCGCCGGTGATCGCCGGCACGGTCGCAGGGCAAGGCTACAACGATCGCGAAGCCATCGGTCCGTTCTGGGTCGGCGACAACGCGCCGGTGTCCATCACCGACCCCAATGGCGGGCAGACCGAAACTGTCACCGTCACGCTGTCCAACGCGACGAACGGCACGCTCACCAACCTCAGCGGCGGCAGCTACAACGCATCGACCGGCGTCTATGCGATCAGTGGATCGCCCGACGCCGTGACGCAGGCGGTCGATTATCTCGTGTTCGACCCCACCCAGGGCAAGGCCCTCACCACGACCTTCACCATTTCGGTCACGGATTCGGCGGGGCATTCCGCCACCGACGCGCATACGACGATCACCACGACGCCGGGTACGATCGTCACTCTGGCGGCCTTCGACGGGGCGAACGGTTTCTCACCTGACGGCGACCTGATCGTCGGCCCGAACGGAAACATCTTCGGCGCCAGCGGCAGCTCCGGCTACGACGGCACCACCGGCTACGGCACGGTCTATGAGATCGCCAAGAGCGGGGGCACTTACTCCCCGACGCCGGTCACACTCGCCAGCTTCGACCATTCAAATTATGGAGACAATTTCCCGGGCGTCGTCATGGACTCCATGGGCAATCTGCTGGGCACCGATCCAACCGGCGGGACGGCGCTCAATGCGTTCGGCGTCGGCCAGGGGTCGGTGTACGTGATTCCCAACACGCCGGACGGTTATGCGAGTTCGGCAATCAACCTGTTCAGCTTCAATGGCACGAACGGCGCCACGCCGCTGGGCAGCCTGATCGTCGATTCGCATGACGATCTGTTCGGCACCACCGCAGGCGGCGGCGCGCACGGCGACGGAACGGTCTTCGAGGTGACCAACGTTGCCGGCGGCTACGCCAGCGGGCCGTTGACGCTCGCCAATTTGTCAGGCGCTAACGGCATATCGCCGCAAGGCCGCCTTGTCATGGACGCTGCCGGAGACCTGTTCGGGATCGCGGGATATGGCGGCGCCAACGGAGTCGGCACGGTGTTCGAGATCGCAAAGACCGGTAGCGGCTATGCGAGCACGCCGACCGTTCTGGCGAGCTTCGACGGCACGCACGGTTCGTATCCGACGGCCGGCCTCCTCATCGATCCGGCCGGCGACCTGTTTGGCACGACCTCGCGCGGTGGCGCCTACGACAATGGCGACGGCGGCGAGAACGGCGACGGCGTGGTCTTCGAGATCGCAAAGACGGCCAGCGGCTACGCCGGCACACCGACGGTGCTGGTCAACTTCGATGGCCTCGACGGACAAGATCCGGAGGCCGCCTTGACCATAGACAATGCGGGAGACCTGTTCGGCACGACCGCCGAGGGCGGCGTGTATGGCGCGGGCAATGTATTCGAAGTGGTGAGGAAGGGCGGCGCCTATTCCGCCATGCCGCTCAACCTCGCCAACTTTCCGGATTATGGCGCGGACGGAAACTATCCGGAGTCCGCTCTGGTGGCGGATTCGAGCGGCGATCTCTTCGGCACCATGGACGTGAGTGGCGTGCCTGGGTTTGGCGACGGCCTCGTCTTCGAAATCAGCGGCACGGGATTCAAGCCGCTGCAGGCCAATCTCACGGCATCCGGCCTGAAACTGAACGGCGGCGTCGCGGCGTTCACCATCAAGGACGTCGGCTATGCGGCGGCTTCGGCATCGACAACCGGCCTGTATCTGTCCACCGACACCACGATCACGGCAGCGGACACGCTGCTGTCGACCCACGCGACGCCCGCTATCGCCTCAGGCGGCGCGGACAACGAAAGCGCGTCACTGGCGTTTTCGGGAGCGCAGGCGCCGGGCACCTATTACATCGGGGTCATCGCGAACTTCGACGGAGCCGCCGCGGAGAGCAGCACGGCAAACAATTCCTCGCAACCCGTGCCTATAATCCTGGGGAACAACAGCGCCAACACGCTCGCGGGCACAAAGGGCAACGACCACATCTTCGCGTTGGGCGGCAACGACACCATCGACATGGGCGCCAAATTCACGACGGCGGACAGCATCGACGGCGGCGGCGGCACCGACTTGGTGGAGCTTGCCGGCGATTATTCGGCGGGGGTGAAGTTCGGCGTCGCGACCATGGTCAACGTGGAATCCATCCGGCTCGCCGCAGGCAACAGTTACAGCCTGACCACCAGCGATGCGACAGTGGGTGCCAGCAAGACGCTGACCGTGGACGGTTCGGCGTTGGGCGCGGACGATACGTTCAGCTTCAACGGCAGCCATGAGACGGATGGCAATTTTATCCTTCTCGGCGGCGCCGGCGCCGACGTACTGAGGGGCGGGGCCGGCAACAACCATTTCACCGGCGGCGCGGGCGCCGACGTCCTGACCGGCGGCGCCGGTCACGACCAATTCATCTACGGCGCAGTGTCGGATTCGACCGGTGGAAGCCGCGATCGCATCGCCGATTTCGACGCGAGCATGGACAAGTTCGATCTTTCGGTCACGGTAAGCGGCCTGAATGCGGAGGTCATCGGCGGGGCACTTTCGAAATCCGGCTTCAACCAGGGACTTGCGACCGCTCTCGATGCCGCGCACCTCGCGGCCGGTCACGCGGTCTTGTTCGCGCCCGGCAGCGGCAACCTGGCCGGTCACCTGTTCCTCGTGGTGGACGCAAACAACGTGGCCGGCTATCAGGCGAACCGGGACTACGTCTTCGACATTATCGGCGCAACCAATCTCGCAAGCCTCAGCACGCACAATTTCATCTAACCGCGTTCACACGCGCGTCAGGCAGGCCCTGTCCCGCGAAGGCAGCCTTCCTCCCCCATGCGGGGTGGATTGCTACTTCAAAACTCCTTCAGCAGCCGGTCGATATAGTCCAGTTCGCGCTTGGGTCGCCCTTGCTCTGCCGCCCGGCGGCGCAACTCCTGGAGGATCGCGCGGGCGCGTTCCATGGCGGATTTGTCGGGGACTTTGACATTGTCGCCGAAGGTGTTGCCCCGCAGGCGGCCCAGCGGATCGGTGGCCGCCTGCCCGCTTCCGCCGCCGGGGTTCTGCTCGGCCATCAGCTGGTTGGCGAGATCGCCGATGCCGTTGCGCAGCGCGTCGAGCGCGTTCTTCTGGGACTGGCCGGCGCCTTCCAGCGCGTCCGCGCCCAGCTCGCCTTGGGCGTCGCCCATCTCGTGGCCGGCGCGGTTGAGCGAATCCGGCGACTTGTGGCCCGGTGCAAGACCCTTCCGCGCCTTGTCGAGATCGTCCTTGAGCTTGCCCTGCTGCTGGGCGAGGCCCTTGCTGCCGCCGTCCTTGGGATCGCCCGCGCCCTGGCTCTGACGATAGGTCTTGTCCATCAATTCGCGCTGGCGGCCCATGAGGTCGGACAGACCCTGGATGGCGTCGGACAGCGCCTTGTCGGCGAAGCCGCTGCCATTGCCCGCGCCTTGCGTCATGTGCAGGTTTTCGAGCAGGTTCTGGAGCATCGCCAGCATCTGCGCCGCCGACTGCCGCGCGCCGGACTGCGCCGCTTCCTGGATCGCCTTGAGCAGCTTCTCCAGGTCTTCCGGACTGATGTTGAGGGCCTGCTGGCCGGCCTGCGGGGTGCCGCCATGCTGCGCGTTCTGCGCCAGCATCTGGAGGTATTTCGACAGTGCCTGGCGATAGCGCTGAAGCAGTGCATCGATCTCGTCCTGCGGCGCGCCCTGGGCCAGAGCCTGGGACAGCAATTGCTGGAGCTTGCGCAGCTCGTCCTGTGCATTGGCGAGGCCGGCCTGGTCGAGCGACAGTGCCGTCTGCCACAGCATGTCCTCGACATGGGCGATGTCGGCCGGTGTCTTCGCACCGGTCAGCGTGTGGAAGACGTTGCGCTGGGCGAGCCACGCGGCTTTGCGGTCCTTGTAGAAGACTTCCGGGTCGATGGAGAGCGCGTCCAGCATCTCCTCCACTTTCGCCCGCGCGCCCGATGCGTCGACGGCGAGGATCTGGCGCTGCTCGACCAGCGCACGCGCCAGCGGGTCGGTGAAGATGCGCGCCGGCAGGTGGAACCGCACCGGCTTGCTCAAGCCGCGCTGGCCGATGGCGTCACGCGCCTCCAGCACGATCGTGACATCGAGCCCGGCGAACGGGTTCTCGGTGAGATCGCGGAACAAGGTCTCGTTCAGCGTCCTGGACTGGGCGGAGACCGGCAGCTCGACGGCAATGGTAGCGCCGGTCTTGCCCTTGGGCAGAATCGGATGGATCAGCGCGCGCACGCCCACCACGCCGTAATCGTCCCCGGCGGTGAAGGCGAACTTGACCGCGTCGTGCTCGGTCCGACTGAGGGGCTGAGAAAAGGCGATCTGCGGCGCCAGATCGGGGATCGCCTGGATGCGCCATTCTCCCAACGTGCGTCCGTCGGCGCGCACGCGCACGTTGCCGCTGGCGGTGATGGTGTAGCGCGCGCCATATTCGCGATGGGCGCCGGTGAAACGCGGCGCTTCGCCGGCCGCGACGGAAAAATGCGGACGCGCCGCTGCTTCGTGCACGCGCACTTCGAGCTGCGAACCGGCAGGCACCGATACCGATTGCGCCAGGCCATGCGGCAGATAGACCGGCGCCACGCCGGTATAGGATGGCGGATCGATCCAGGCATCGATGGCCGCCGCCGGGCCGCCGGCCGTGGAACCCGGCGTGAGCGCCGCCTCGAGCCTGCGCGACCAGTCGCGCCCGGCGACGACCGCGCCACTCACCAGGATGATGAGAAGCACGTAGCGCAGCGCGCGCGGATCGCGCGATTTCAGGCTGACGCGCGGGCGCCCCACGCGCAACTTGCCGATGCGCGCGAGCAGGAGCTTGAGATGCAGCCGCCAGAGCGTTTCTGCGCTCGCATCGCCCACCCCCGCGGCGAGCCGGTCGTTGTGCTCGCTGATTGGGCGATGGGCGAGCGCGGAAACCCGCTCGACGCGGCGCGCGCCTTCGAGCCATGTGGGCCAGCGCAGCCCGCGCAGACTCTCCATGGCCGCGAGGCCCGCGCAGGCGAGCACGAAGGCCTGGACCAGGCCGCGCCACGATCCCGGCACCCGATCGACCGCGCCGAACAGCGCCAGCCCCAGATAGAGACCCACGATCCCCAGTGCCGGCCACAGCGCGGGCCAGACGCGCTCCCACGCCACCACGGCGCGGGCCAGGGCGATGGCGCGGCTGACGGAGCCCGGCGGTGCGCTAGGTGGCGAGCCAGGCGGGGATGTGATCGCGTCGGATGTCGTCGTCATCGTTCCGTTTGGGCCTGACCACGCTCCATCGCGCGCCCTTGACGAGCACCTCGGCGGCCGGCTGGCGGGCATTGTAAGCCGAAGACATCACCGCGCCATAGGCGCCTGCCATGAGGATCGCCACCAGGTCGCCGCTTTTCATCGGCGGGAGCGCACAGGCGTTGCGAAAAACGTCCGAGCTTTCGCACACCGGACCCACCACGTCGTACGCCTGAAGCGGGCCCTCGCTGTCGTTAACGGACAAGATTTCGTGATGGGCGTCGTAGAGCGCGGGACGGATGAAATCGTTCATCCCGGCGTCCAGAATCAGGAACGGCCGCTCGGCGCCCGGCTTGACGTAGATCACGCGGGCGACGAGCGCGCCCGCCTCCGCGGCGATCGACCGGCCGGGTTCCAGGATCAGCGACACATCCGTTCCTGCGAGTTCCCTGCGCACGATCGCCGCGTAAGCCGCGAGACTGGGCGGCGTCTCCCCCGCGCGATAGGCCACGCCGAGGCCGCCGCCGAGATCGGCGCGCGCGATGGCGTGACCGTCGGCGCGCAACGTCCCGATCAACCCCAACACGCGCGCGAAGGCCTCGCCGAACGCATCCAGTTCCACGATCTGGCTGCCGATATGCACGTCGACGCCGACGCATTCCACGCCCGGTCGCTGCGCCGCCAGCCGGTAGAGCTCCCGCGCGCGGGCGAAGGGGATGCCGAATTTGGATTCCGCCTTGCCGGTCGTGATCTTGGCGTGGGTCTTGGCATCGACGTCGGGATTGAGGCGGAAGGCGATGGGTGCGCGCCTGCCGAGCGACAGCGCGACCGCGTTCAGCGCGTCCAGCTCCGGCTCGCTTTCGACATTGAACTGGTGGATGCCGGCTTCGAGCGCGAGTTTCATTTCGGGCGCCGTCTTGCCGACGCCGGAGAACACGATCTTCTCCGCCGGGATGCCGGCGGCGAGCGCGCGCTTCAATTCGCCGCCGGACACGACATCGGCGCCCGCGCCGCGGTTTGCGAGCGTCTTCAGGACGGCGACATTGCCGTTGGCCTTGACCGAATAGGCGACAAGCGCGCCGGGAAAGGCTTGCGCAAAGGCATCGAACTTCGCCTCCAGCGCCGAGGCGCAATAGCAGTAGAACGGCGTGCCCACTTCGCCGGCGATGGCGGACAGATCGGCGTCCTCGGCATGCAGCCGGCCGTCGCGAGTGGAAAAAGCGTTCATTGACCGATCGGATGCGGCGGGCGCGACGGATCTTTTTCGCCCTTGGGCGTCTGGTTGCCGTTGGGCAGATCGAGGTTGCTCTTGGTGCCGCAGGAGGCCGCGGAGAGCGCCAGCGCCGCCACCAGAAAGAGCCGCAGGATCATGCCAACCTCAACCCAGTCTCCGGCGCCAGAACGCCGCCTGTTCACGCACGCGCGACGGCGCCGTGCCGCCCAGACTGTCGCGCGAATTCACGCTGGCGTCGAGCGACAGGACCGAAAATACCGCCTCGGTGATGCCGGGTTCGACCATCTTCATCTCGGTCAGCGGCAGCTTGTCGAGCGCCACGCCCAGGTCCTCCGCGCGCCGGACCAGCGCGCCCGCGACGTGATGGGCTTCGCGGAACGGCTTGTTCAGGGTCTTGACCAGCCAGTCCGCGAGATCGGTGGCGGTGGGATAGCCGGCCTCCGCCGCGCGGCGCATCGCATCAGGCTGCGGCGCGAGATCGGCCACCATGCCCGCCATCGCGGCCAGCGACAGATCGAGCGCGTCTGCCGCGGCGAACACCGCGTCCTTGTCTTCCTGCAGATCCTTGGCGTAAGCGAGCGCGAGACCTTTCATCACGGCGGCCAGCGCCACGAAGCTGCCCAGGATGCGCCCCGTCTTGGCGCGCACCAGTTCGGCCGCGTCGGGATTGCGCTTCTGCGGCATGATGGAAGAGCCGGTGGTGAAGGCGTCGGACAGTTTCACCAGGCCGAAGGATGGTGACGCCCACAGCACGATCTCTTCGGCCAGCCTGGACAGATGGATCGCGGCGATGCCGGCCGCCGCGAGATATTCGAGCGCGAAATCGCGGCTCGCCACCGCATCCAGCGAATTGCGCATCGGACGCTCGAAGCCCAGCGCCTTGGCCGTCGCCTCGCGGTCGATGGGAAACGGCGTGCCGGCGAGTGCGGCGGCGCCCAGCGGCGACTCGTTCATGCGCGTGGCCGCGTCCGCGAAGCGGCCGCGGTCGCGCTCCGCCATCTCGACATAGGCCAGGCAATGATGCCCGAACGTCACCGGCTGGGCCGGCTGCATATGGGTGAAGCCCGGCATGACGGTCGCGGCATGGCGCTCCGCCTGCCCGGCCAGCGCCCGCTGGAGCGCCGTGAGGCCCGCTTGCGCGCGGCCGCAGGCTTCGCGTACCCACAGCCGGAAATCGGTGGCCACCTGGTCGTTGCGCGAGCGCGCGGTGTGGAGCCGTCCGGCGGCCGGGCCGATCAGCTCGGCCAGCCGGGCCTCGATATTGAGATGGATGTCCTCGAATTCACGTTTGAAGGCGAAGCGGCCTTCGGCAATTTCCGTCTCGATGGCGGCAAGACCCGCCAGAACCGCGTCGGCGTCGGCCCGCGACACGATTTTTTGCGCGGCCAGCATTTGCACATGCGCCTTCGAACCCGCTAGATCGTGCCCGGCGAGGCGCTTGTCGAAATCGATGGAGGTGTTGATCTCCTCCATGATGGCGGCGGGGCCTTTGCCGAAGCGTCCGCCCCACATCTTGTTGGTCACCGCATGCCTCGCCTGAACTTTCCGCTCATCGCCGCCGTGCTCGCCGCCCTGGTGATCCTGGGCGCAGGCGCTCTATATGTGATGCACCGCGCGGGTGTCCACGCAAGTCCGCCGCCATCCCTGGCCGTGCTGGCCTTCGACCCCGCCCCCCGGACCATGCCGGATGTGGCGTTCTCCGACGCCAAAGGCGCGCGCCATGCGCTGGCGGCGTTCAAGGGCCGCTATGTGCTGCTCAATCTCTGGGCGACGTGGTGTGGGCCCTGCGTGAAGGAGCTTCCGGCGCTGGCAAGGCTCCAGGCGGCCGATCCCGCCATCGCCGTGGTCACCGTCAATGTCGGCCGCAACGGCGCCGCCGACACCGCCGCCTTCCTCAAGGAGCATGGCGCGGCCAGCCTGCCCGTCTACATGGACACCAACGTGGCGCTGATCCGGGCCTTCGGCGCGGCCGGGCTGCCGCTGAGCGTGCTGATCGATCCGCAAGGCCGCGAGGTCGCGCGCGCCTCTGGCCCGGCAGACTGGGACCAGCCCGACGCCATCGCCTGGTTCAAGGCACTGAGCCGGTCCTAGCGAAAGACCGCGTCGAAATCCGCCCACATCGCGGCGCAATCGACAACGGCATTGGTCTGCATCGCCGTATCGATGGCCATCACCGTGAGCCCGGCTTCGAGGGATTCGCGCGGCGTCACGGGGAACGGCGCGCGGCCTTCCAGCGCCGCCAGCAGATCGCGCGCCATCGCCTGGTCGGCGCCGTTGTGGTTGTCGTCGGTACGCTCGCTCCATTCGCGGCGCTGCGGCTTGGATTTGGACATCGCGCCGCGCCACAGCATCTTGTTGCGCACCAGGTCGGCGACCAGCGTGCCCCCGGTGCCGGCGATGTACCAGCGCCGTTCCTGGAGCGAGACGTGGCTGTTGGAATGGAACGACAGCGCGACGCCATTGGCATATTCGACCAGCGCGGTCTGGTGATCGGTCACGTCCATGTCGGAATGGAACGCATCATTGGCCGCGGCCCAGCCAGCGTCCCGGAGCGCATAGGCGGCCGCGCCGTCCTCATAGCTTTCCGGAACATTGGTGCGGCCTTCGTGGAAGATCCGCCGTCCGCCGAAGCTCGCCACCCGCGCCGCGCGCGATCCCACGAGCCGGCTGAAGATGTCGAAGTCGTGGCACACCTTGTCGAGCAGGAACGAACCGCCCCATTCCTGCCGCCGCCGCCAATTGCGCGCGAGATAGGCGCCATGCTCGGGATGGAGGTGCTCTGTCGCATCCATCGAGACGATGGCGCCCAGATCGCCCGCGTCCACAAGCGCGATCGCCGCGCGCACGATGGGCATCGAGCGCATGACCAGCCCCACATGCAGCGCAGGAATATCGGCATGGGCGAGATGGCGCGCCAGCGCGAGGCTTTCCGCCTGCGTCCGCACGATCGGCTTTTCGCAGAAGATCGGATATCCGGCCGCGAACGCCGCCATCAGGTGTTCCAGATGCAGGTGGTTGGGCGAGCCGATCATGACGAGATCGAACGGACCGTCCTTCAGCAGCGCTTCGGCGTCCGTATAGGCGCGGCCGGGCGCAATCTCGTGATCCTTCAGGATCGGCAGTCCGACCGGCGACGGGTCGCAGTAGCCCGCGACCTCGAGCCGCCAGCCCAATTCCTTCATCGCTGCCAGCACATGCGCGATGCGCTGCCCCAGCCCGATGACGCCGATGCGGTAGGTCCTCATCGCGCCAAGCTAGCGGACGCGGCGGCGAGGGAAAAGAAGGGGCTCACGCGGCGTGCAGGGATGCGTGAACCCTTTTGCTACTTCCCCTCGGGCAACCCGCTCTTGCGCAGGAGGTCGGCGTGCAGGGTGGTGTCGGCTTCGGGGTTTGCGGCACGGGTGCGGGCGATCGCGAGCGGTTCGTAGAGGCGCATCACGCTCACAAAGGCCGCGACCAGCGCGAAGCCGGTGGCCATCAGGAGCGAGACGGTGGTGGCCGATTGCGGCACCCGCGAGAACAGCAGCGCCACGATGGCGGCGCCCGTGGTCTGGCCGAGCAGCCGCGCCGTGCCCAGCATGCCGCTTGCCCCTCCACTTCTTTCCTTCGGCGCGGAGCCGATCATCGCGCGGTTGTTGGGCGACTGGAACAGCCCGAAACCCGCGCCCGCCAGCGCCATGCGCCATACGATGTCGAACGCGCCGGGATGGGCGGGCAGGAACGCCAGCGAGAGCAGCCCCGCCGCGAACACGCCGAGCCCGATGCCGCCCAAAAGCCCCGCGGAATAGCGGTCCGCCAGGCGGCCCGAAAGCGGCGCGGCGATCATGATGGCCAGCGGCCAGGGCGTGAGAAGAAGTCCCGTCTGCACCGCGGAATAGTGAAGGTCTTCCTGCAGCAGGAACGGCAGCGACACCATCGCCAGCATCTGCCCCGCGAAGGAGGAGACCGACGTCGCCACGGACATGGTGAAGATCGGGATGCGCATGAGGTCGACCGGCAGGAGCGGCGCGGGGCTCGCGAGCTGGCGGCGCACCAGGAACCAGCCCAGCGCGATGGTGGCGGAAATCTCCAGCAGGAAGAAACCGTAATTCTCGCCATGCCCCAGCGCATCGATGGCCGCGATGAGAAGGCCGAAGGTGAGCGCGCTGAGGCCCGCGCTCTTGATGTCGAATGCATGCCTGGCGCGTGGCGATTGCGGCAGGTAGCGAAGGCCCACGACGCACGCCACGATCCCGATGGGCACGTTGACGGCGAAAAGCCAGGGCCATGTCGCGAGCGACAGGATGGCCGCGGCGATCGTGGGACCGAGCGCGGCGGACACCGCGACCACCATGGCATTGTAGCCGAGCCCGCGGCCCAGCGAGGCATGCGGATAGATGAAGCGGATGATCGCGGTGTTGACGCTCATGATCCCCGCGGCGCCAAAACCTTGCACCACGCGCGCAGCGGTGAGCAGCGCCAGCGTGTGCGAGAAGGCGCAGCCGAGAGACGCCAGCGTGAAAAGCGCCAGGCCCGCCAGATAGATGCGCCGGTAGCCCACGATATCGCCCAGCGAGGACAGCGGCAGCAGCGAGATGGTGATGGCGAGCTGATAACCGTTGACGATCCAGATCGAGAAGGCGGGATCGATGTGGAAGTCCCGCGTGATGGTAGGCAGCGCCACATTGGCGATGGCCGAATCCATCACCGCCATGGTGATGCCGAGCGCCAAGGTGGCGATGGCCCAGTAGCGGCGGGGCGCGGGAAGGCCGTCTTCGGCGGTCATGGCGCGCATTCCACCTGCTTTGCGCGCGCAAGGCGAGAATGCGCGACGCCGCAGCCCCGTTCAGATCGCGGGTCGCGGCGCGGCCGGCCGGTTCCCGGCCAGCGCCCAGGTCAGGCCGAGCGCGACCACGATGGTCGCCACCCGCGCGGCATTGCCCATCATGCCGCCCACGGCGTTGTCGCCCAGGGTGTAGACCGACCACAGCAGGTTCAACCCGGCATGGATCACAAAGCCCGGCCAGATCGACTTCCAGCGCTCGACCAGCCAGCAGAACAGAATACCCCCCGCGAAGGTGATGGTGCTGTTCATCACCGCATCCGAAAGGGAGTTGCTCTGGTCGAAATGCGCCGCGCCGAACAGGAGCGAGGCGAGCAGCGCCGCGATCCAGAACGGCACCCCTGCCCAGCGGCGCAGCTGCCGGTAGATGAAGCCGCGGAACAGGACTTCCTCGACGAACGGACCGATCACGCCGAAAACCACGAGTGAGTCCGCCGGCTGCGGCGTCCACTTTGCACCGGCAAAGCGCAGCACAGTGTAGGCCGCGGCAACGGCGGCAAGGCACGAGGCGCATCCCAACAGCGAAAGCCGCGCGATGCCGAGTTCGGCAAGCGCCGCCCCCGGCCCCGCGCGCCACATCGCCATCACCGCCACGATCACCAGCACGAAGCCCGTGGCGATGTAGAGGTCGTAGAAGCCGTATTGCCCCAACACCTGCTTGGACCAATCGTGCAGGTTGAGCGCCCGCAGGGCCGGCGGAACGCCGAAGGCGAGCGCCAGCGCGACGGCAATGATGACGGCGCCCCGAATGGCCCGCATAGCGGTGGAACGCGTTTCCGTATTGTACGGCACGGCATCCCCCGGCGAATATCCACTGCCGTCATACTAAGTCGAAATGGATCGCTCGGAAGGCGGCAGCCGCGCCGCCACCACCGGCCTTGCATTGCAGGAATGGATCGGAACTAGCGCTTGGCGCGCCGGCGGCTCAGCGTGTCGGCACGGGAGTTTCGCCGCGGTAGTCGTAGAAGCCGCGGCCGGATTTCTTGCCGAGCCAGCCGGCCTCGACGTACTTCACCAGGAGCGGGCACGGACGATATTTGGAATCCGCGAGACCTTCATAGAGCACCTGCATCACCGACAGGCAGGTGTCGAGCCCGATGAAATCCGCAAGCTGCAGCGGGCCCATGCGATGGTTGGCGCCCAGCCGCATGGCGGTGTCGATGGCGTCGACGTTCCCGACGCCTTCATAGAGCGTGTAGACAGCCTCGTTGATCATCGGCATCAGGATGCGGTTGACTATGAAGGCGGGGAAATCCTCGGCATAGGCGGCCGTCTTGCCGGCCTTCTTCACCACTTCAAGCGCCGCCTGGAAGGTGGTGTCGTCGGTGGCGATGCCGCGGATCACTTCGACGAGCTGCATCAAGGGCGCCGGGTTCATGAAATGGAGCCCGATGAAATGCTCCGGCCGGTCGGTGGAAGACGCCAGCCTGGTGATGGAGATCGACGAGGTGTTGCTCGCCACCATGGTGTTCTTGGGCAGGCGCGGGCAGAGATCCTGGAAGATCTTGCGCTTGACGCTTTCGTCCTCGGTCGCGGCCTCGATGACGAGATCGCGGTCGGCCATGTCGTCGAGATTCTGCGAGGTGTGGATGCGGCTCATCGCCGGGCCGATGAGATCGTCCTTGATCAGCCCGCGGCCGGCCTGGCGGTGCATGTTCTTCTCGATCAGGTCGACGCCCTTTTTCAGCGCGTCGCCGTTCACATCTTCCAGAATCACGTCCAGTCCGGCCAGCGACAGCACATGGGCGATGCCCGTGCCCATTTGCCCCGCGCCGATGACGCCAACCCGCTCGATACTCATGTGTGCTCCTTGCGGCTCAATACCCGAGCCGCGTCAATTCCTGGTCCATCTCCGGAAGCGCCTTGAAGAGATCGGCGACGAGGCCGAAATCGGCGACCTGGAAGATGGGTGCTTCCTCGTCCTTGTTGATGGCGGCGATGATCTTGGAGTCCTTCATCCCGGCCAGATGCTGGATCGCGCCGGAGATGCCGACGGCGATGTACAGCTCGGGCGCCACGACCTTGCCGGTCTGGCCCACCTGGTAGTCGTTGGGCACGAAGCCCGCATCCACCGCCGCGCGCGACGCGCCGACCGCGGCATGGAGCTTGTCCGCGATCGCGTCGAGGAGGTGGAAGTTCTCCCCCGACTGCATGCCGCGCCCGCCCGAGATCACGATCTTGGCCGAGGTCAGCTCGGGGCGCTCGGACTTGGAGAGTTCCTCGGACACGAATTTCGAGATGCCGGTATCGCCCGCGCCGCTCACGTTCTCGACGGTCGCCGAACCCGCGCCATCCTGCGGCTTGAACGCTGTGGTGCGCACGGTGATGACCTTCTTGCCCGATGGCGCCTGCACCGTCGCGATGGCGTTGCCGGCATAGATCGGGCGCTCGAACGTGTCGGGCGAAACGACCTTCAGGATTTCGCTGATCTGGGGCGTGTCGAGCTTCGCGGCCACGCGCGGCAGGATGTTCTTGCCGCTGGTGGTGGCCGGGGCGAGGATCGCGTCATAGGGGCCGGCGAGGGAGACGATCAGCGCCTCCATCGGCTCGGCCAGCATCTTGGCATAGGCCGCATCGTCGGCGACCAGCACCTTCTCGACACCGGCGAGCTTGGAGGCGGCCTCGGCCACGGCGCCAACGCCGGAACCCGCCACCAGCACATGCACCGGCGTGGAAACCTGGGCTGCCGCCGTCACGGTCTTGGCGGTGGAATCCTTGAGGGTCTTGCCGTCGTGTTCGGCGATCACCAGAGAAGCCATCAGAACGCCCCCGCTTCCTTGAGCTTGTCGACGAGTTCGGCGGCGGTCTTGACCTTGATGCCGGCGGTGCGCTTGGGCGGCTCGGTGACTTTGAGCACCTTGAGCCTGGGCGTGACGTCGACGCCGTAATCGGCCGGCGTCTTCTCGTCGATCGGCTTCTTCTTGGCCTTCATGATGTTGGGCAGCGAGGCGTAGCGCGGCTCGTTGAGGCGCAGATCGGTCGTCATCACGGCGGGAAGCTTGACCTCGACGGTTTGAAGGCCGCCGTCGATTTCGCGCTCGACGTCGGCCTTGCCGTCACCCATCTCCAGCTTGTGCGCGAAGGTGGCTTGCGGCCAGCCGAGCAGCGCGGCCAGCATCTGGCCGGTCTGGTTGGAATCGTCGTCGATGGCCTGCTTGCCGGTGATCACAAGGCCGGGCTGCTCGGCTTCGCAGATGGCTTTGAGGATCTTCGCAACCGCCAAGGGTTCCACTTCGCCATCCGTCTTCACCAGGATGCCGCGGTCGGCGCCCATGGCGAGCGCTGTGCGGATGGTCTCCGACGCCTGCTGCGGCCCGATGGACACGGCGATGATCTCGCTCGCCTTGCCCTTCTCCTTCAGCCGGATCGCTTCCTCGACGCCGATCTCGTCGAAGGGGTTCATGGACATTTTGACATTGGCGAGATCGACGCCGCTCTGGTCCGCCTTCACGCGGGCCTTCACGTTGTAGTCGATCACCCGTTTGACGGGGACGATGACCTTCATGCTGTTCCGAGTGCCTTTTCGAAAGGCGGCGTTTTATCCCCGCCGGCGAGACTTTCGCTGTGGGACCCCTCCGGCCGCTCTTTGTGCGGCGCAAAAACTAGGTCCGGGGCTGACCGTCTGTCAACGAAACTTCACAGCGCCCGATATGGCTTTTATGGGGGCGGTTAACCCCGGATTTTTCCTGTTGCACTGCGGCAACGGCACAAGCCTGCGTCGTTCCGCCGCACAGTCGCTCACAGCGCCGTCCAGAGAAACAGCCTGAGCGTGTTGTTGTCCGAAGCGCTGTGGCCAAGGCCGTCGAAGTTCGAAGAAGCCCCGTCGAACTTCGTATAGACGGTGTATTGCAGCCCGACGCGCACGGCCAAGCGTCCGCCCAGCGGCGCGTCCGGACCGCCGAAGGGCGTGTAGTCGGCCTGGAAGGTGAACCCGGCGCTGTCGGGCTTGGAGGTGCGGTTGCCGGCATAGAGCACGGCATCGCGCGAACCGGTGGTGTCGAAGGCGCCGACGCTGCCGCCGATCATGTTCTTCCAGTAGTACGACGCATCGATCCGCAGATCGTCGAGGTCGTTGCTTGCATGTGCCGCGCCGCCCAGCAGCAGCGTGGCCGCGAGATTCTGGCTCTCATGGGTGTAGCGCGCATTGACGGTGTAGATATTGTCGGGATCGCCGGTGAATTGGTAGGAGGCGTCGATGCCGGTGTCGCCGTAGCGATCCGACGTTCCCGCGCTCTTGTCGCCGCCCGGATAGAGACGGGGGAACAGACCGAAGGCGCCGATCTCGAAATTCCGGTCGCCATAGTCCTTCTGATAGGCAAGCCGCACATAGGGCGCGGCACTTTCCAGGATGCCGCTATCGGCCGGGTCCACGCCCATGGCGCGCAGAAAGCCGTGCCCCGGCGTCCAGTAGAGGCCGAATTCCGCATAGATCGACGAATTCCACCACGCATAGGCGCTCAGGCCGAGAACACCCTGCGCCAGCGCGCCGTCCATGACCGTGCCCGCCGCAGGCGCCGGCGCCAGATCCGACCCCGTATAGGGAAAACCCCACGCGGCCAGCGTGTTCCAGGAATCCTGCACGCCCGGCGCATTGTTGAGACTGAGCCCGAGCAGCACATCGTCGCCGCCGACCGCGACGTGATCAACGGCGCGCAGATCGAGATTGTCCCACGCCGCGGCGCGCCCGACACCGTCATAGGTCCATTGCGTGAAGCCGCCGAAATGATCGCCGATGCCGCCGGCGACGAACAGGCTCGCCTGGTCCAGCGTCAGATTGTCGTTGGTAGCGTAGTGCGGCGCGGGCGCGGAGGGCTGGCCGGATTGCGAGTGGACATAGGAGACCACCGCCATGGCCGATAGTGGATCGGAGAACCCGGTCCCGGCGCGCATGGTGTAGCCGTCGAGCTTGAACTGGCGGCCGAACGGCGTCAGCTGCGGCCCGAAGCCGCCGACATGACAGGCTTGGCACGGCTGCCCGGTCTGTTCTGCGAAGGCAGGAACCGCGTTTGCCGCGGTCGATCCGAAAGCGAGAAATGCCGCCGCCTCGATGAGCGGCGCGATCCAGGATGCGCGCATGACGATGTGTCCACCCATTTGCGGGCGCGATTGTGCATCCCCGGCGAGGGGCGGAACATCCGTAGAGAACCTGATGTGCTACTTCAGCGCGTCGAGATAGGCGATCAGGTCGGCGCGCTGCGCGGCGCTCGAGATACCGGCAAAGGCCATGCGATTGCCGGGCACCATCGCGGCGGGGCCCGCGATCCATTTGTCGAGATTGGCATCCGTCCAGACGATGCCGGAATTCTTCAGCGCCGCGGAATAGGAGAAGTCCGGCTGCGTGGCCGCCTTGCGCCCCGACACCCCCCACAGATTGGGCCCGATGCGCGCGGGCGCGCCCTTGGCATTGGAGTGGCAGATGGCGCAGCGGGCAAACACATCCTTGCCATTGCCGGCATTGCCCGCGGCCTGCGCGGCGGAGCCGGCGACCATCGCGGCGGCGGCCACCAGAAGTGCAAAGCTTTTCATTTGTTCCCCCAAGCAGCGCCCGATTGCGACGGTTGAAGCCTAGCCGTCCAGCCCTTCCGGCGGAAGGACGGGCGCAGCACTGCGACAAAGGCGATCAGGGAAAGGACCGCGGAAATCGCGTGGCCGATCTCCCATTTGAGCCGGTAGGACGGCCAGTCCGCCGGAAGCGTTGCAGCCGTCCAGCCCGCCAGTGCGCGGTTGACCGGATCGTTGAAGATGAAAAACACAGCGATCATCCCCGCGTAGCACGCCACCGCAAGCATTGCGGCGCGGCGCTCCGCGCCTTGCGATCCGGCCGCCATGGCAATCGCCAGCAACAAGTCGATGATTTCGACAGGGCCGAACACCGCGCCCCAGCCGCGATAGAGCGTCTGCTGGATGGCGAGCCAGGCAGGGCCGCCCAGCGTCAGCTTTGACGGCATCTCCAGCAGATGCGCCATGAGCGGCAACATCGCCACGAAGGCCATGACCAGAAGCAGCGGTCGCAGGCGGCGGCTCATGTTCGCGTTAACGCGCGGCGCCGGATTTCGCCGTCTCGATGGCGGCGCGGAAGGCGACGGGATCGGCGATGTTGGGGATTTCGACCGCGTCCACGCCGGTGCCTTCGATGCGCAGATGGCCGTAGCCGAACACCCGGCCGAAGAACGTCTGCTCCACCTTCACGCCTTCGATGTTGGGCAACGCGACTTCGTTGGTGTGCAGGCTCATCCACCCGGTCTTCTCCACAAAGCGGTGCGTCGTCACGCCGATTTCGGTGGTCGAGCGGCGGATCATCATGCGCACGAAGATCACGATGCCGATGATCAGCCAGCCCAGGAAGATCAATGCCAGCCAAGCCTTCAGTGCATAGGACCAATGGAAATGTGCCTTGGCGACGAGCGTCTCGCCCTGGCCCAGCGACTTCTCGATATAGGTGGACATCGGTCCCTCCGCGGATTCGAGGGACAATATAAGCATGCTTTGCGGCGCTGCCGGCGCGCCCCTGCCCTACTGCCCGGCGAAGCGCAGTTCCATGTGGCGCGCGGCGGCGGGTGGGCTGGACAGGCGGGCGAGGAAGCTCGCCATCTGCCCGGGCTCGAGCTGGGCGACCCCGGCGGCGAAGCTCTTGCGCAGGACTTCGTGGCGCGCATCGTCGGTCAGCGTCACCTCGATCCGGGGCACGGCCACCTTGTGGGCGGAGAGGTTGATCAGCTTACCGGTGATCGCCAGCACGGATTGGCCGTCCTCGGTCTCGCGGGCATGGGTGACGTCGACGAAACCCAGCGGGTTCACCTTCAGACCCAGCGCGGCATAGAGCGAGGCGGAGCGCGGCCAGGCATGGACTGCCTGTTCGCGATAGGTGACCGCCGCGAAGCCGATGACGAGGATCGTGGCAGCGAAGGCCAGCCAGCCGAACGCGAGCCCGACCCGCCCCATCCAGGACTTGCCTGGCGGCGTAGGCGCGGCGACAGCCTCCTCGGGGTGTTGGATGGCGGGCGCGGGCGGCACGAAGGCCGCGCGGCGCGGCGGCTCGGGCTCAGGCGCGGCGGCCGGTTCGGGTGCCGGCGCACGAAATACGGGTTCGGGCGCGGCAACGGGCGGGGCAGCGGCCGCCGGCCCTGCCGCTTCGGCCTCCTGGTGCCAGCTATGCCCGCATTTGGCGCAGCGGACGGTGCGGCCGCCGGCCGGAAATTTGGCCGCGTCCACCCGATACTGCGTGGCGCATTGCGGGCAGGTGAGGATCATGTTTTCGAGCTTGCGCGTGACATCTGCAAAATGACTTAACGCGCCCGGATTCACAAGATTCACGAGCACTGCCGCGGTGCAATTTTCGTGTTACTCCTCGTCGCATGCTTCGCTTCGAAAATGTCGGCATGCGCTACGGGCCCGGTCCCGAAGTGCTGCGCGATGTGACCTTCCGGTTGGAAGCGGGTTCCTTCACCTTCCTGACGGGCCCCTCGGGCGCGGGCAAGACGACGCTGCTCAAGCTGATGTATCTGGCCGAGCCGCCTTCCCGAGGTCTCATCTCGCTGTTCGGCGAGGAACTGGCGACCCTGCGGCGCAAATCCTTCCCGGCGCTGCGGCGGCGCATCGGGGTGGTGTTCCAGGATTTCCGCCTGCTCGACCATCTCTCCGCTTTCGACAACGTGGCCCTGCCCCTGCGGCTGGCCGGCGGGCGCGCCGACGACTACGACCGCGACGTCGAGGAACTTCTCACCTGGGTGGGGCTGGGCGAACGCATGCACGCCAAGCCCGCCACGCTCTCCGGCGGCGAACAGCAGCGCGTGGCCATCGCCCGCGCCGTTGTGGGCCGTCCCGACCTGCTGCTGGCCGACGAGCCCACCGGCAATGTCGACGCCGACATCGGCGAGCGGCTCATCCGGCTGTTCGGTGAGTTGAACCGGCTGGGCACCACCGTGCTCATCGCCACCCACGACCGCTCGCTGATCGAGCGCAGCAAGGCGCGCGAGATGCGGCTGGTCGATGGACGGCTGGTCGAGCTGCGCGCGGGGCGGACATGAGCGGGACCGGAAGCTCCGCGGTGCGCCGCATCGGACGCATCCTGCCGCGGGAGCAGGGTGCCGCGCCGCTCGACATCGTCATCGCCATCATGGCCTTCCTCGCGGCGCTGTCGCTTGGCGCCTCGCTCATCGCCGATCGCGCGGCCGAAGGCTGGCGCGCCGGCCTCGCCGGCCGCATTACCGTCCAGATCGTGCCGCCGGCGACGGGCGACCCGGGTCCGCAGCTCGCGCGCGAGACCGATTCCGCGCTGTCGGTGCTGGGCGCCACGCCGGGGATCGCCCATGCCAGCCCGCTTTCGCAGGCCGACACCGAGAAGCTCGTCGAGCCCTGGCTGGGAAAGGGCGCGCTGGTTGACGACCTGCCGCTGCCGCGGATGATCGACGCCGAGATCGTACCGGGAGCCGCGGTCGACATGACGGCGCTGTCCGCGCGGCTGAAGTCCGCGGCGCCGGATTCGCTGCTCGACGATCACACCCATTGGATCGCGCGATTGCGCGCGCTGTCGGACACGCTGATCTGGTCGGCCTATGCGGTGCTCGCGCTGATTGCCGTGGCGACGGCCGCGACGGTTGCTTTCGCCACGCGCGCGGGCCTGGAGGCGCATCACGACATCGTGACGCTGCTCCATCAGATGGGCGCGCAATCCGGATTCATCGCGCGTGCCTTCGAGCGGCATTACTTCGTGTCGGTATTGGGCGCCTCGCTCGCAGGGGCGAGCCTGGCCGCGATCCTGTTCGTGATCGCGCGCGGCCTGGAATTCGCCAATGTGGAGGCGGTACCGTTCCTGCCGCCGATGGCGCTCAAGCCGATGGAACTATTGTGGCTCCTGGCCGTACCCATTGCGTCGGGACTGATTGCGCTCGCGACCGCGCGATTGTCCGTATTGGCGGCCCTGCGGAACATCTATTGAACCCGGGATTGCCCGTCATTCCGCTGCTTTCGGCCGTCGCCACAATGTAAACTTTTTGTCGGTTAGACTGGGAGATTGGAGATTCGGGCATGAAGGTCTTCCTCTCGACCATCGTCGCGGTCCTCGCGCTCTACTGCGTGGGCTTCGTCGTGTTCGCGGCGAACCTTCCTTCGCCGCCCAACAAGCTCGGCAAGCCCGATGCGATCGTGGCGCTGACCGGCGGCGGCGCGCGGCTCGACACCGCGGTGGCTTTGTTCGAGCGCGGCGTGGGCAAGCGCCTTCTCATCTCCGGCGTCGCGATGCAGACGACGAAGCCGGAGTTGAAGGCGCTGCTGCACGGCGGCCCGCGTTTCGATTGCTGCGCCGATCTCGGCTTCGAAGCCGCCGACACCCATGGCAATGCCGAGGAGACTGCGTCCTGGGTTCAGCAGCATCACTACAAGAGCATCGTGCTGGTCACCGCCACCTATCACATGCCGCGCAGCATCCAGGAATTTTCCGCCCGCATGCCGGGCGTGACGCTCAAGCCCTATCCCGTCGAGCCCGAAGGCATCGATCTCAAGGAATGGTGGCGCGACACGCGCGCCTTGCGCGTGCTCCAAGGCGAATACGCCAAATACCTCGCTAGCCTCGCCATCACCCATGTGCTGGCGCCCAAGAGCGAGCCGGACAAGCACGGCGCCCGCTCCGCCCGCGTGGCGCGGGCATCCTGACGGCTCGCCGAAGGCCCATGACAAAGCCCGACTGATGCCGCAAGATCGCGGGCCATTCCGCGCCCGTCTGCCATGATCCTGCTGCGCTCGACCCTGTTCTTCATCTATTTTATCGCCGTGTCGGCGCTCGTCTTCATCGGCTGCCTGCCGGCGCTCTTGATGCCGCCGCGCGCCGTCATCGCCTGTTCGCGCTTCTGGTCGCGCGCGGTGTTCTGGGGCGCCAAGCACCTCGCCGGCCAGGAATTCGAAATCCGCGGCACGCCGCCCAAACACGGCGTGCTCATCGCCGCCAAGCATATGAGCCTGTGGGACACGATGGCGATCTATCTGGCCGTCTATGCGCCCGCGGCCGTGGTCAAGCGTGAACTTCTGCGCATCCCGTTCTATGGCTGGTACATCGACAGGGCCGGCGTCATCGCCATCGACCGCGGCGGCCACGCGAGCGCCCTGCGCAAGATGGCGGCGGCCGCGCGCGCGCATTTCGCGAAAGGCCAGAGCGTGCTGATTTTTCCCGAAGGCCATCGCCACGAACCCGACGATCCACCGGACTACAAGCCGGGCGTGGCCGGGCTCTACAGCCAGCTCGATGCGGAGTGCTTTCCGGTGGCGCTCAACTCCGGCCTGTTCTGGACGGGCACGCTGGGTTTCTTCAAGAAGCCGGGGACGATGGTCTTGGAATTCCTCGAGCCGATCCCGCCCGGCCTGAAGCGGCCGGAATTCATGGCCACGCTTCAGGCGCGCATCGAGACTGCCACGGCAAGACTGCTGAATGAGGCACGAAAATCCTTTGCAGCCAAGGGGATAGTCTGACGACGGCCCTCTGGAACAATTAACGAACAATCGCTATATTCGGAGCTTCGCAACCAAACCCTCAACAGGGCGCTGTATCCTTCCGCCATGACCGACATCGCCCGCCAGATCTGGGACATGAAGTACCGGCTGAAGCAGCCGGACGGCACGCCCGTGGATCGCGACGTCACCGACACCTTTGCCCGCGTCGCGTTGGCGGCGGCCATGGCAGAGAAGCCCGAAGCGCGCGCCGCGACCGCGCTCGAATTCGCGCGCGCCCTGGCCGGCCACAAATTCCTTCCCGCTGGACGCATCCTCGCCGGCGCCGGCACCGAGCGCAGCGTCACGCTCTTCAACTGCTTCGTCATGGGCACGATCCCCGATTCCATGTCGGGTATTTTCGAGAGCCTGCGCGAGGCGGCGTTGACGCTGCAGCAGGGCGGCGGCATCGGCTACGATTTCTCGACCCTGCGCCCGCGCGGCGCGCCGGTCGCGGGCGTGGGCGCGGATGCGTCAGGCCCCGTCTCCTTCATGGACGTGTGGGACGCGATGTGCCGCACCATCATGAGCGCCGGCTCGCGGCGCGGCGCCATGATGGCGACGCTGGCCTGCGATCACCCCGACATCGAGGCTTTCATCGACGCCAAGCGCACGCCCGGAAGGCTGTCGATGTTCAACCTCTCGGTGCTTGTCAGCGACGCCTTCATGGCTGCGGTGAAGAACGACGGGCCGTGGGATCTGAAATTCGCCGGCAGGATCTACCGCACCGTCGAGGCACGCGCATTGTGGGACCGCATCATGCGCGCGACCTATGACGCCGCCGAGCCCGGCGTGATCTTCATCGACCGCATCAACGCCGGGAACAATCTCTCGTATTGCGAGACCATTCGCGCGACCAATCCTTGCGGCGAACAGCCGCTTCCGCCTTATGGCGCGTGCCTGCTGGGTTCGATCAATCTGGCGAAGCTGGTCAAAAATCCGTTCGCGGAAGACGCGGCCTTGGACGAAGTGGAGCTGACGCGGCTGGCGCGCACCGCGGTACGGTTTCTCGACAATGTCATCGACGTCTCGCGCTTCCCGCTGGAGGCGCAGCGCGCGGAGGCCATCGCCAAGCGGCGCATCGGGCTCGGCGTTACCGGTCTTGCCGACGCTCTGATCTTCTGCCGCGCGCGCTACGGTTCGCCCGAGAGCATCTCACTGATCGACCGCTGGCTGGGGGCGCTGTCGCATGCGACCTATCGCGAGTCGGTGGAACTGGCGAAGGAAAAAGGTGCATTCCCGCTGTTCGACCGCGACAAATTCCTGGTGCGGCCCTTCGTGCAGCGCCTGCCCCGAGACATCCGCGACGGCATCGCCGCGCACGGCATCCGCAACGGCCTGCTGACATCGATCGCGCCCACCGGCACGATCTCGCTGTTCGCGGGCAACGTGTCGAGCGGCGTGGAGCCGGTGTTCGCCTATTCCTATTCACGCCACGTGCTGCAGCCGGACGGCTCGCGCAGTGAGGAGCAGGTCGCTGATTTCGCGGCCAACGCGTTCCGCGCCCGTTTCGGCGCCGAAGCCGCGTTGCCCGACTATTTCGTCAACGCCCAGACGCTATCGCCCGCAGATCACCTGGCAGTGCAGGCAGCGGCGCAGAAACACATCGACAGCTCGATCTCCAAGACCATTAATGTGGCGCGCGACATCGCTTTCGACGATTTCAAGGATGTCTATCTTCGGGCCTTCGAGACCGGCTGCAAGGGCTGCACGACTTACCGGCCCAACGACGTGACGGGCTCCGTCCTCCAGGCCGTGCCTGAGACGGTCGCCACCTCCGTGTTGGCACGTGACGAGGAGCCGGAATTGCAGGGCGAGACGAGGGCCGGCGACGTCGTCTACATGACCCGCCCGCTCGACCGCCCGGAAGTGCTGCTCGGCCAGACCTACAAGATCAAATGGGCCGACAGCGATCACGCCTTCTACATCACCATCAACGACATCGAGAAGGACGGCCGCCGGCGGCCCTTCGAGATCTTCATCAACTCCAAGAACATGGCGGCCTATGCCTGGACGCTGGCGCTGACGCGGATGATCTCCGCCGTGTTCCGCCGCGGCGGCGACGTCTCTTTCGTGGTCGACGAACTCAAGGCGGTGTTCGACCCCCGCGGCGGCCAATGGATGGACGGGCATTATGTGCCGTCGCTCCTGGCCGCCATCGGCGACATCATCGAGCGCCACCTGGTGGCGACCGGCTTCATGGCGCCGCGCGACACAGTCGTGCCGCCCGAGGCGCTGCGCGCTGCCGTCGGCGAGAGCGCACCCGGACGCAGTTGCCCGCGCTGTGGCTCCACCGGCCTGGTGCAACTCGAGGGCTGCGACACCTGCGTCTCCTGCGGCTTCTCGCGTTGCGGCTAGGCTGACGGCCCATGCGCTTCTCCAGCCGCGTCTTCCTCTACGGACCGTTCGCCCTCGTCGTGTTCGCGGCGCTCGCCGCCATGGGCTGGTGGTGGTACGCGGCAAGCCAGGTGTCGAACTATCTGGACAGCGCGAACGGCCGCGCGATCGCGCCCGGCGTGACGCTGCGTTTCGCGGGCAAGCAGATCGCGGGTTTTCCGTTCCGCATCGACGCCATACTGAGCGGCGCGGAATTCGACATCGACACATCACAGGGCCCGGCGTCGTGGCGGTCCGAGCATTTCGCCGCGCATGCGCTGACCTATGGGCCGTCGCAGGCGATCTACGAAGCCGCCGGACGCCAGACCTTGCGCTGGACCGGGCTCGACGGGAAGCCGCACGTCTGGACGTTCGTGCCCGGGCTGCTGCGTGCCAGCTCTTACAGCCAGGCCTCGGGGCTCGCGCGTTTCGATCTCGACGCGGTCGCCATCCGTTCGCCAGAGCTCAACGCCGACCGTTTCCAGTTCCACATCCGGCGCAATCCCCTCCATGACGGGCTCGACGTCATCGTTTCCGGACAGGGCATCCATCTCGACAGAGGTCTGCAGACCGGATTCGGCGACACGATCCGGACGCTGACGCTGGATGCCTCCGTCACGCCGGCGATCCCCCTGCAGCCACTTCTCAGTGGCGCGCGCGACTGGCGCGCTTCGCTGGAATCGTGGCGCGCGCATGGTGGCAAATTCACGCTCAACGGACTCGAGCTCGACTGGAACGCGCTCACGGCCAAGGGGAGCGGCGCGCTGACGCTGGACGATCGCCACCGCCCTGACGGTCTCATCAAGCTCGATCTGGACGGCGTGCAGTCGCTGGCCGCAGGCCTCGCCAAGCTCGGCCTTGCACAAGGCGACAACAACGGGCTCGCACCCGCGCTGTTGGCGGCGGCGATGGCGACGAACGCGCAAATCCAGCTTTCCGCCGATGTCGGATTCAAGAACGGCGTGCTCAGCGTGGGCAACGGCGCCGCCGGGATCCTGCGCCCGCTCTACTGATCCTTCTTGCCGCGGCCGAAATTGGGCGACGCGGTGTCCTGGCCGGCATCGACGATCGAGCGGCGGATGGCGCGGGTGCGGGTGAACAGATCGAACAGCGCCTCGCCATCGCCGTAGCGGATCGAACGTTGGAGCGCTGTCAAATCCTCGCTGAAGCGGCCCAGCATCTCCAGCACCGCCTCACGGTTGTTGAGGAAGACGTCGCGCCACATCGTGGGATCGGAGGCGGCGATGCGGGTGAAGTCGCGAAAGCCGCCGGCGGAATATTTGATCACCTCGCCCTTGGTGACTTCCTCCAGATGCGCCGCGGTGCCCACGATGTTGTAGGCGATGAGATGCGGCACATGGCTGGTGATGGCGAGCACCAAGTCATGGTGGCGCGGGTCCATCGTCTCCACATCGCTGCCGAGCCTTTGCCAGAATGCCCGAACTGTCTCGACCGCCGTCGCATCGGCGCCCGGCGGCGGCGTGAGGATGCACCAGCGGCCCTTGAACAGCTCGGCGAAACCCGCCTCGGGACCGGACTGTTCGGTACCGGCGATGGGATGGGCGGGGATCAGATGCACGCCGGCGGGGATGTGCGGGCCCACGTCGCGCACCACTGCCGTCTTCACCGATCCGGTGTCCGATACGATCGCGCCGGGCTTGAGGTAAGGCGCCATTTCCCGGGCGATGTCCGCATAGGCGCCGACGGGCGCGGCCAGGATCACGAGATCGGCGTCGCGCACGCAATCGGCAAGCGAGGCGTGCAGCGAATCCGTGAAGCCCAGCGCATGCGCGCGTTTGAGCTGGTCCGCGTCGGGCGTATGTCCCGCGATGTGCCCCGTCAGCCCGCCCGCGCGCGCACCATGGGCGATCGAGGAGCCGATCAGGCCGATGCCGATGAGGGCGAGCTTGCCGATTGGTGGTGCGCCTGCCATCTCAGCCGCCCTTCATGAAATCGCCCAGCGCCTCGGCCACGCGGCGGTTAGCCTCTTCGCTGCCGACGGTCAGACGCAGACTGTTCGGAAGTCCATAGTTGTCGAGCGCGCGCAGGATCAGCCCGCGCCCGCTGAGGAACGAATCCGCCGCCTTGGCGGTGTGCGGCCCACTTCCGGGGAAATGGATCAGCACGAAATTGGCGACGCTGTCGTCGGCGCGAAGGCCGGTCTTGCGGATCGCCTCGATCAGCCACCCGCGCCATTTTTCGTTGTGGGCGAAGGCGGCCTCGGTGTGCTTGCGGTCACGCAGGGCGGCCGCCGCGGCGCGTTGGGCGGGAAGGCTGACGTTGAACGGCCCGCGCACGCGATTGAGCACGTCAGCCACCGGCGCCGGACAAAACGCCCATCCGACGCGCAGGGCCGCGAGCGCGTAGATCTTGGAGAACGTCCGCGTCATCACGACGTTGTCGAATTGCGAGACCATCTCGATGCCGCTGTCGAAATCGTTGCGGCGGACATATTCGGCATAGGCCGCGTCGATGACGAGCAGCGTGTCCGCGGGCAAGCCCGCATGCAGCCGGCGCAACTCCTCGCCCGTGAGGTAGGAGCCGGTGGGATTGTTCGGATTGGCGACATAGACAAGACGCGTATTCGCGCTCACCCGCGCCAGCATGGCGCCGACGTCGGCCCGCAAATTCCGCTCCGGCACCACGATAGGCACGGCGCTGCTGGCATGTGCGGCGATGCGATAGAGGAGAAAGGCGTGCTCGGTGAACATCGCCTCGTCGCCCGGCCGCAGATAGGCGGTCGCCAACATTGTGAGCAATTCGCCCGATCCGTTGCCGCAGACGATGCGTTCCGGGCTGAGACCGTGAACTTCCGCGATGGCTTCGCGCAGGACGTGGGCGCCGCCGTCCGGATAGATCTCCAGCGCGTCCCGCGCCGACCGGAAGGCCTCCAGCGCCGCGGGGCTCGGCGGCAGCGGCGACTCGTTGGAGGAGAGCTTGAAGACCGGTCCCTTGGCCGCGGGCGCACCTGCACGGCCGCCCACATAGGCGACGATGTCCAGCACGCCGGGCTTGGGTGACGGGTCCGCGCTCATGGCCGGTACTTAGGCAAGCGGGCGCGCAAAAGCAAAGTGCGTTGACTCGGATTGCCCCCCGCCTTAGCAAACGCGGCCCGCCGGAGTGATCCATGCCCGAATTGGCGACACCGCGATTTCCGCGCCCGCTGGCCGCGCCCGATGCCCCCGTGGGACAAGCGATGCGCTTCGGCGCGGACCAGGCGCTCGCGCTGGATTGCGGCCGCACGCTGGGCCCGTTCGAGATCGCCTACGCGACCTATGGCGCGCTCAACGCGGACAAGACCAACGCCATACTCATCTGCCACGCGCTTTCCGGCGACCAGTTCGTCATCGGCACCAATCCCATGACCGGCAAGCCCGGCTGGTGGGAGACGATGGTCGGTCCGGGCAAGCCCATCGACACGGAACGCTTCTTCGTCATCTGCGCCAATGTGATCGGCGGCTGCATGGGTTCGAGCGGCCCGGCCGAAATCGATCCGGCCACCGGCAAGGCCCGGGCGCTCGACTTTCCCATGGTCACCATCCCGGACATGGTGCGCGCTCAGGCGATGCTGATCGACGGGCTCGGGATCGCCACGTTGCGCTGCGTGACGGGGGGCTCAATGGGCGGCATGCAGGCGCTGGAGTGGATCGCCCGCTTTCCGGATCGCGCCGCTTCCGCATTGCCCATCGCCACCGCCGCGCATCACACCGCGCAGAACATCGCGCTGCACGAGATCGGCCGCCAGGCGATCCTGGGCGATCCGGACTGGCACGACGGCGACTATCTGGCTGCGGGGACGCGCCCGGTACGCGGGCTCTCCACGGCGCGGATGATCGGCCACGTCTCCTATCTTTCGGACGCGGCGCTGGAGCGGAAGTTCGGCCGCGCGCTCTGCAGGCGGGCGCGCGTCTCTTTCGGCTTCGAGCAGGATTTCGAGGTCGAGAGCTATCTCCATCATCAGGCATCGAGCTTCAACGAGCGCTTCGACGCCAATTCCTACCTCTACATCACCAAGGCGATGGACTATTTCGCGCTCGACCTGGAAACCGCATTCAAGAACTACAGAGGCAGGGTGCAGGGCGTGTCCTTCACCAGCGACTGGCTGTTCCCGACGGCGGAGAACCGGCGTGTCTGCGAGGCGCTGAAAGCCGCCGGAGTGGACGCGCGCCTCACCGAGATCGCGACCGACCGCGGCCACGATGCCTTCCTGCTCGACGAGCCGGAGCTTTTCGCGCTGGTGCGCGATTTCCTGAAGGATTGAAAAAACCGGCGAGGGCCGCACGGGGGAGCACGGAACACCTCGCCGGAAAGCGGCGGCGGGCCGATTGGGGCAGACCCGCCACGCGCGGATGCGCGCGACACCCAAACTCTGTCAGGCTGCGCGGTCAGGCACGGTCAGCCCTTGCCGCCGAGCAGATCGAGAGCGCGCTGATAGTGCTCCACGCCGCGGGCATAGAGCTGGTTGTTGCAGAACTGGCGTCCATAGCCCTGTTCCTTCTGGGCTTCCGCCATGTTGGCGGACGAGGCGTTGGCCGTCATGGCGTCGCGCACCGACTCGGCGGCGTGATTGCATCCACCCATATTGGCGGCGAAGGTTTCCGCGCTGGCCGCGTTCGCGGCGAAGGCGAGACCGGACGACAGGATTGCGACGGCGATTGCATTACGCATTGGAAAGACTCCCTCCTGATGGGTTGGCCCGCGCGAAGGGCGCGCGAACGCTTGGTACATAGGCGCGGTATCCGCGATGGGAAGTGCGCGCGCCGCTATGCGGATCTCAAACTTTTGCAACGTGCCGGGGCGGTTCGCGAAAATATCGGATTTATGGACGTAAGACGCACATCTGTACGCGCTGCATGTCTGTCATGAGACAGAAGGCGCGGCTTCAAAATAGCGTGAGGCGCAATTCACCAATTCCTATGGATGCAAGATGGAAATTCGAGCGCGCGGCGCGCTGACGCACGCGTCAGGCTTTCGCCAGCGTCGCGCGCGCGCGTTCGCCCCGGCCCTGCGGCACGAGCGCGTAGAGCGATTTCGTGGCCTCCACCAGATGGACGCCTGCGAAGGCCGGCCACAATCTGCGGCCGACGCTCTCCCAGCCGTTGCCCCGGTTCCCGCGCCGGAACCGCAGGGGCGGCGCATACAACGCGGTATCCCAGCGTTCGGGCAGGAACATCGCTTCGCGCATCAGCCGTTCGAGCTGGCTGCGCGAATAGGGGCGGCCATGGGCGAAGGGTGAGCGCTCGACCTGCGCCCACAGGCTGGTGCGGTTGGGCGCCACCACGATGAGCCGTCCGCCCGGCGCCAGCACGCGCCAGATCTGCCGCATCAGGCTGCGGGTGGACTCGGCACTTTCCAGGCCGTGCACCATCAGGATGCGGTCGAACATCGCGTCCGGAAACGGCAGCGCATCCTCGTCGGCGAGCGCTGCCAGCGGCTGCTCGGGCCACGCGATGGCGCCATGCTGTGGCGGCATCAGGGCGATGACCCGCTCGGCCTCGCCCAGCATGGTGCGCAGATAGGGGACCGCGAACCCATAGCCCAGGACCCGCTGCCCCCGCAGATCCGGCCAAGCGGCGCGCACGCGGCGGAGCACCAGGCGTCGCGTCGCCTGCCCCAGCGGCGCGTCATAGAACGACTGAAGCCCCGTGGCGTCGAACAGCATGGAGCCTTGCGTAGACCCGTGCCCGCCGCGGTTCAATCTCCGCCTCCGAGGCGCTAGCATTGCCGCCAAAAGGAGAGCCCATGGCGCCGCTTGAGATCGAGATCGTGCCCTGCCTGTCGGACAACTACGCCTATCTGATTCGCGATGGCGCGCGCTGCGCCGTGGTCGATCCTTCCGAGCCGGAACCGGTGCGCCGCGCGCTCGCCGCCAAGGGCTGGACGCTGACCCACATCCTCAACACCCATCACCATTTCGACCACACCGGCGGCAACCTTCCCCTGAAGGAAGCGTTCGGCGCCGAGATCGTGGGACCCGCCAAGGATCGCGACCGCATCCCCGGCATCGACACAGGCGTGAGCGAAGCCGCGTCCTGGCAGTTCGGCGATCGTGCCGTGCGCATCCTGGAGATTCCGGCGCACACGCGCGGCCACATCGCGTTCGTGTTCGACGGCGTGGCCTTCACGGGCGACACCCTGTTCGCCATGGGCTGCGGCCGGCTGTTCGAAGGCACGCCGGCGATGATGTGGGACAGCCTGTCCAAGCTGATGCGCCTGCCGGACGAGACCCGCATCTATTGCGGCCACGAATACACCCAGAACAACGGCCGCTTCGCACTGAGCGTGGAGCCCGGCAACGCCGATCTCATTGCGCGGATGGCGCGGGTAGATGTTGCGCGCGGGAGAGGTACGCCCACCGTTCCCTCCACCATGGCGCTGGAAAAAAAGACCAATCCCTTCCTCCGCCCGGATTCCAATGTCATCAAGCGTACATTGGAGCTCGAACAGGCGTCCGATGTCGAGGTCTTCGCCGAATTGCGCCGCCGCAAGGATTCGTTCTGACAGGACAAGTCCGTGCCTGCACTGTGACTGAACTCTTCGATCGCGCGAATAATTCCTGTATGGTGGCCCCATTGATAAGGGCGCCTTGTCAATGGTGCCCGCAAGAGGGGTTCCCATGCGCCGCGCGATCTTGCTGGCGTCTGCCGGCATTGTTTCCGTCCTTGCGTCTTCTTTTCCCTCCGCCGCCCAACAGGCCGCGCCCCAGCCAGATAGCGTCAAGCCGGCGCAGGGACTCGGCATTGAAGAGGTCGTCGTCACCGCGCGAAGGCGCGCCGAGAATCTCGAGCGCGTGCCCGTCGCGGCCACCGCGATCTCCGGCCAGCAATTGCGCGCCGAGGATATCGACTCAGCACTGGCGCTCCAGACTCATGTGCCATCGCTCACCGTGTCGGCCAATCTCGGCTCGCGCGACGACGACGTGTTCACCATCCGCGGCCAGAGCCAGCCTTTCGGCGGTGCCGATCCGGGCGTGCAGACCTATTTCGCCGAAGTGCCGTTCAATGCGAGCGGCCCGGGATCGGAATACGATCTGGACAGCGTGCAGGTGCTGAAGGGTCCTCAAGGCACTTACTACGGACGCAACACCACTGGCGGCGCCGTGCTGTTCTATCCCAAGCGGCCTGACGACCAGTTCGGCGGCTATCTCGACGGCTCCGCGGGCGGCTATGCCATGCGCGAACTGAAGGGCGCGCTGAACTTTCCGCTCACCGACACGCTCGCCATCCGCATCGCGGGCGATTTCCTCAGCCGCGGCGGTTTCACCAGGGACATCTCCACCGGCCAGAATCTAGACGACGAACATGTCGATGCCTTCCGCATCGGCGCGGACTGGAAACCAGCCGCCCGTTTCGACAACTATTTCGTGTTCGACTACATGCGCGACCACAACAACGGCACCGGCGCCGAACTGACCGGCGTCAATGTGGCGACCATCGACAATCTGGCGACACAGCAATTGCAGCCGCTGCTGCAACCCGCGGGCCTCACCTTCTGTCCCGCGCCGGCGCAATACGGGCTTTATCCGGCGCAGATCGGCCAGACCTGCGGCGCGCTTTCGGCATTCGAGGGCGGAATGCTGGGCGCGCTGGGCTTCCAGCAGTCGCTCGGCCCACGCAAGACCACGTCCAGCATCATGCCGGGATTCAAGCGCGAATCCTGGGGCGTGACCGACATCGCGACCCTCGACGTGGCCGCGCATGTGCATCTGGAGAACATCTTCGGATTTCGCAGTGACAAGCTGAGACCGGCCTTCGACTATGACGGCTCGTTCCTGCCCATCCTCGACATTCTCAACAGCCGCACCTGGGAATCCGACAGTCTCCAGGTCACCGACGAGTTCCAGGTGAAGGGCGAAAGCGAGGACAATTCGTTCAACTGGATCGTGGGATTCTATCACGAACTCGATCACCCCGGCGGCTATTCGGAAGTGGAACGCCAGACGCTGGGCGGCGCGCAATTCGGCTCGCCCAATCCGCTGGCCGGCTTCGGCACGACGGAATTCGATTCGCTGGGCAATGGCGGCACCTCCAATGCCGTCTATGCCAGCGCCACGCTCGATGCCTCGCAGATGATGCACGGTCTGAGTTTCACGGCGGGCGGACGCTACACCTGGGACCACAAGGTCGCCACCGACGACACCTGCATCTTGACCGCCGCCAATCCGGCGCTGACCTCGTGCCCCTTCCCGCTGACCCAGGCGTTCGCGCTACCGACGCAGAAGGCGAGTTTCCGCGCCCCAACCTGGACGCTGACAGCGCAGGACCAGGTCACCGACGACACGATGGTCTACGCCAGCTGGCGGCGCGGCTATAAGAGCGGCGGGTTCAATTCCGGCGCGGCCGCGGCCACCGATTTCGAGAAGTTCAAGCCGGAATATCTTACCGATGTCGAAGTCGGCACCAAGAACAACTGGACCATCCTTGGCGTTCCCGGACGCACCAATTTCGACGTCTATTATGGCTGGTACAGCGACATCCAGAAGAACGACGAGATCCCGATCGTCCAGACCTTCTTCGTGCCGCCCGGCCCGCCCAACACGCAGACCATCATCGAGCCCGCGGCGCTGACCTTCAACGC
Source organism: Rhizomicrobium sp. (assembly GCA_050728855.1). GTDB lineage: Bacteria > Pseudomonadota > Alphaproteobacteria > Micropepsales > Micropepsaceae > Rhizomicrobium. The sequence continues at coordinate 66,451 of JBOHKI010000007.1, forward strand.
GGCGCGCGCCTCCATCGAGGGCCTGGAGTTCGAGTCCACCTTCATCCCGGACGACAATTTCCAGGTCGATGTGTTCTATTCCTACACCGATGCGCATTACGACAAGTTCGTGCTGCCGCAGGAAGTGCTCATCGATCCGTTCGGCAACCAGAGCACGCTGGGCAGCATCGACCATGCGGGCAATCCCTTCGCTTACACGCCCAAGCAGAAATTCGGCATCACCCCGCGCTTCCACATCCCCATCGATTCCAGTATGGGCGAGCCCTATCTGAGCGCGACCTGGTACTGGCAGAGCAGCGAGTGGTTCACCGATCTGAGCGATGTGGAGACGACTTGTGCAGCATTCCTGCAACCGGCCGTGCCGGGCGCGCCTTACACATGCCTCGCCTCGGCGGGCCAGCGCCCGCAGCAGCGCGGCTACAGCCTGATCGACGTCCGTCTCGATTGGGACAATTTCCTGGGCCAGCCCTTCGATCTGTCGGCCTTCGTCAACAACGTCACCGATGAGACCTACAAGCAGGGCGCCGACGCGCTGCTGCACCTGACGGGGACCTCGGCCTCGATCTACGGGCCGCCCAGGATGTGGGGCATCGAACTGCGCTGGCGCGTCGGCGAGGACGCCAACGAAGGCAACTAGAGGCTACTGGTCGCCGCTCTTGTCGGCGTCCTTGTCCTTGCTGGAGTCGCTGCCGGTCACCGTGTCGGCGGCAGCGCCCACGACATCGCCGGTGACATGGACCGCCGTGCCGACCACCGTGGTCGTGGCGCTGACGGCGGTGCTGGCAACGCTGACCACCGCGCAGCCGGAAAGAGCGCAGGCAAGCAGCAGCAAAGCGGCGGCGGACGCGTAACGCATGGGCCAGAACTCCCCTGGGACGGCGAAAGCCTAACAGCGGCGGAGTTTAGAAGATATTGCGGAATTCGCCTATAGTGCGGCCGGGAATGGGGGAACATGTCATGAGCTACACGAATCCGCTGGAATTCCACGTCGCGGGCCTCAGCACGGAGCTCTCCATGCTGGTCCTGGCCACGATCCTGGGCCTGCTGCAATTGTTCATCGCCGCGCGCGCGGGCAACAGCCAGCGCGGCCTGAAATGGAACGTCGGCGCGCGCGACGAGGCGCCCAAGGCGGTCGGCAAGGGCGCGGCACGGCTCGAGCGCGCGTTCCGCAACTTTCTGGAGACCTACCCCTTCTTTGCCGTAGCCGTGATCGTGGCGACGCTGGCCGGACGGCACAATTGGGCGACGGTTTGGGGTGCGGAGATCTACCTCGCCGGGCGCGTCGTTTATCTGCCGCTCTACGGTTTCGGGGTGCCGGCGGTGCGCACGCTGGTCTGGATCGGGGCGACGCTGGGCCTGCTGCTGGTCGTGGCCGCGATCGTCTGGCCGGGTATCTAACCGGTGAATTCGCCCGCGATGGCGGAGAATTGCAGCACGGCGGCGGCCAGCACGAAGGCGTGCCAGATCGCCTTGTGGTAGGGGATGCGTTCGATCAGGTAGAACGCCACGCCCGCGCAATAGACCAGGCCGCCACCCATCAGCAGCCAGAGGTCCGCCGCCGAGACATTGGCGGCGAGTGGCCGGATCACCGTAACGATCATCCAGCCCATGCCGATATAGAAGGCGACGCTCGCCATCTCGAAGCGGCGCGGGAACAGCATTTTCATCGCCACGCCGATGGTGGCGCAAATCCAGATCGCGGCCAGGATCAGGTTACCCTCCGGCTCGCCCAGCCGGTTGGCGGCGAACGGTGTGTAGGTGGCCGCGATCATGATGAAGATGGCCGAATGGTCGAAGCGGCGCAGGATGTCCCGCGCGCGGCCTTCCGGCGCCAGATTGTATGCCGCGGACGCCGATAGCATCGCGAACAGGCCCAGGCAATAGACCGAAACGCTCACCACCACGGGCAGCCCGGTCACATGGAAGAGCAGCCACAGCCCGGCATTGATGGCGAACAGCACGCCGATCAGGTGGATCAGGGCGTCGGCGCGGTGCTCGAGCCTGGAATAGATGCGCTCGGCTTTCTCGATAACGGTCATGTTTAAGTCCTGGGCCCGGAGACAAGTATGCGACGGCGGAACGAAGAATGCGTGAACGCCGATTGCCGCAACTCCTTACATTCACAATCCTCGCGCCGCACGCGGGTTGCGCGGGACGCATGGCATTCGACATGGCCGTCCCCGCCGGTTTCCACAAAATGCCGATCGGCCGGGATTTGGCAACTTCCGCCTTGTCGCCTATGTCGGGGCAGGAGGACGGGAGGGCATCATGCACGGCCTGATACTGGGACTGATCGTAGCCTTGAGTCTGGGTGCGGCCGCTCATGCCGCCGAGGCGCCGGTGCAGGTGATGATCGTGGGCGATTTCCACATGTCCAATCCCGGCCGCGACCTGCACAACCTCCAGGTCGATGACGTGCTGTCGCCCATCCGCCAAGCCCAGATCGAAGCCGTGACCCGGGGCTTGCTGCGCTTTCGCCCGACCATGGTCGACGCCGAATGGCCGGCCGGCCTGGCAGCCCAGCGCTTCGACGCTTTCATGAACGGCACCCTGGCGCCCTCGCGCAACGAGGTCGTGCAGCTCGGCTTCCGGCTGGCCAAGGAAGCGGGACTTTCCACCGTGCATGGCATCGATGTGGACGGCGACTTTCCCTACGACGCGGTCGATGCCTATGCCAAAGCGCACGGTCAATCCGCCCTGCTCGTCGGACAGAACGCCGCCATCGAAAACATGGTGCAGCGCCAGGCCGACATTCTGAGGACAGCCGGCGTCGGCGCGACCTTGCGCTACCTCAACGACCCTGCCCTCGTGGCGCGCGGCAACGAATTCTACCGCAGCACACTCAAGATCGGCGGCGGCGCAGACCAGCCGGGCGCGGGTCTCCTCACCGCATGGTACCGGCGCAATTTCCGGATCTGCGCCAATTTGATTCAACTCGCCCATCCCGGCGACCGCGTCGTCGTGTTCTACGGATCGGGGCATTCCTTCCTGCTGCGCCAATGCGTGCGCGAGACACCGGGCTTCAAACTGGTGGAATCGAACGACTATCTTCCCCGGTGATTCCGACGTCGATCGATTGAGGACAAAAGCGCGTTCGGCTAGATTGTGCGTGAGCTTCCCTCCGGAGTTCGGCCCATGCACGACGTGTCGAGCTATGCCCTCCAGTATAACGGCGTCGATTTCAACGTGCTCTATCACTCCTCCTTCGACCTGTTCATCACCGAGGGCGATCCGATCCCCAAGACCGGCAGCGCGCCGGCGATCAACCTGTCCCAGGTGGCCGCGCTCGAAGCGCAGGGCCGCACCATCGTGGGCTATGTCAACCTTTCGGTGACGGACGACAACCGCTCCTATTGGGATCCGTCCTGGACTACGGGCGGGCACGACACCGACCCGCTCACCACCAGCGCGCCGGACTGGCTCGCCGGCCAGCCCAACAACGGCTTCGGCTATATCGCGAAATTCTGGCTGGCCGACTGGCAGAAGATCGTGGTGCAGCAGGCGGTCTGGCTGGTCAATCACGGCTACAACGGCGTATTCCTCGACAACATGGACGCCTATTACGCGCTCCAGGGCACGCCGGGTGCGCCCGACAACGCCACGCTCGCCGACGACATGATCAATTTCATCGCAAAAATCTCCCACCGCCTGCATGAGATCGATCCCTACGCCTATGTCGTGGTGAACGGCGATCCCTATATCGGCACTTGGGCCCATGGCGGAGTGAGCGGCGCGGAGGAGCACAAGCTCGTCACGGCCATCCGCGCCATGATGTTCGAGAACCCGGCCGCCCAGACCATGCTAGACGGCGTCACCAATTTCGGCGATGCCATCAAGCAGCTGGCGCTGTTCAGCGACGGCGACGCCGCGACCAAGGCCGCCGAAGCGCACCAGGCGATGCAGGACGGGCTGGTGCCCTACATCGCGCCGGACTCGAGCTACGATTCGCTGGGCGCTTTCATCAATCCTGGCACCGGCAGCAACGATTCCATCATGGGCGGCAGCGGACCCAACACCTATCACGGCCGCGGCGGCGACGATCTGATCCGCGGCGGCGAAGGCAACGATACCCTTTATGGCGACGGCGGCAACGACACGCTTCAAGGCGACAAGGGCGACGACACGCTGATCGGCGGGCCCGGCCGCGACACGATGACGGGCGGAAACGGCAACGACACCTTTGTCTACAACGCCGCCACCGACTCCACCGGCAAGAACTTCGACACCATCACCACCTTCCATGCCGATGGCGACCGCATCGCCGCCTGGGTGGCGGTCACCGGCGTGGACCCCGAAGTGATGGGCGGCACGCTCTCCGATGCCACTTTCAACCACGACCTTTCTGTCGCCATGGGCGCGGGCCGGCTCGCGGCCCACCATGCGGCGCTTTTCGCCCCCGATGCGGGCGGCTATGCGGGCCAGCTGTTCCTGGTCATCGACACCAACGGCGTGGCCGGCTACCAGACCCAGCAGGACCTCGTCATCCGGCTGGAATCGCCCCAGCACATCGACCAGTTCGCCATGGGCAATTTCGGCTGAGGCTCTATCATCGCCCGCATGGCCCGCTTCGCCGTCGAGTCCCTCTTCGCCAGCCGCATCTACCGCGCCGAGCTGCCGCGGGGGCTGAGCCGCGATCTCGGACCCACCTGCCTCGCCATCGCCCGCGACGACCGCGCCGGGCGGCGCTGGGCGAAGCAGCACGGCTATCGCGGCTACACCTCCTATGCGTCGCTCGACGATCTGCCGGCGCGGGCGAGCGTGTTCGCCGATCTGGTGACGGCGCTGGACCGTCACGTCCGTGCCTTCGGCAGACTGCTGGCCTTCGAGCTCGACGGCCGCAGGCTCATGCTCGACTCCCTCTGGATCAACGTGATGGACAGAGGCGGCATGCATGCGGGCCACATCCATCCGCATTCGGCGATCAGCGGCACCTATTACGTGGCGGTGCCGGACGGCGCGGCGGCGATCCGTTTCGAGGATCCGCGGCTGCCGCTGATGATGGCCGCGCCCGCGAAAAAACCGAATGCCGCGCGCGCCGGCAAAACCTTCGTCAGCATCGCGCCGAAGCCGGGCACGCTGCTCTTGTGGGAAAGCTTCCTGCGCCACGACGTGCCGCCCAACCAGGCCAGGGGCGCGCGCATCAGCGTGAGCTTCAACTACGCGCTGCGCTGAAGCGCGGCGAACAGCGCGGCCGCCTCCTGCCAGTCCTCCACGATGCGCTCGACGTTGGCCGCGGCGAGGCGGGCGCGGGAGGGCTCGTCCATATGGCCCCCGCCCATGAAGCCCCAGACGCGCATGCCGGCGGCGTGGGCCGCGCGCACGCCGTTGACGCTGTCCTCGATGACCAGGCAGCGCGCCGGCACGGCGCCTAGTGCCGAGGCCGCGTGCAGGAACAGGTCGGGCGCGGGCTTGGCGTGCGTCACATGCTCCGCCGAGTAGATGTGCGGCGCGAAGCGGTCCCACAATCCGGCGAGGCGCAGCTTGAACGCCAGCGCCGCATTGGTGGACGAACTGGCGACGGCGCGCGGCAGCCGCACGGCGTCCACGGCCTCGGCCGCGCCGGCCACGGCGGCGAGGCGATGGAGCTCCTGCGCCGCGCGCGCCTTCACCCGCGGGCGGAATTCGGCCTCGATGGGCCGCCCGATGCGGGCAAGCGCGTCCTCGTCCAGCGCGGCGTAGAACGCCTTGTCGCTCATGCCCATGAAGCGGGCCTTGAAGTCGTGCGGATCGTAGGCGAGGCCGAGCCCGGCCAGCACCTCGATCTCGACATCGTGGTAGATCGCCTCGCTGTCGACCAGCACGCCGTCGCAATCGAAGATTACCGCGTCCAGCATGGCTGTTTGAGGTCCTTTCGCGCTTTCACTATCGTATTGGGCAGGAGAAGCCATGGACGAGGACGATCTGCCGCCTGAGGCCGGAGCGCCCCAGGACTATACCGCCTCGGGCTCGCTGGGCTGGTGGGTGGGCACGCTCATCTGGCTGGTGCTGGTGGCGGCCATCGCGGCGGGATTCGTGTTCGCCGCCCTGAACTGGCGGCGGTAGGCGGGCGTATACTTGCGCCCGCGAATCGCATCCCGGGGAGGGGCGCCATGACGTCATCCTACGAACTCCAGATCCTGTTCTGCGCAATCCTGCTGGGCCTCGTCCAGCTGCTCCTGGCCACGATGGCCAGCGTCGGCGGCCGCGGCATGGGCTGGGGCACCGGCCCGCGCGACGAGGGCTGGCCGCCGCTCCAGAGCAAATACGGCGCCCGCCTGGAGCGCGCCTACAGGAACTTCGTCGAGACCTTTCCCTTCTTCGCCGCTACGGTGCTGCTGGTCTATGCCTGGAGCAAGAGCACGCCGGAATCGGTGCTGGGCGCACAGATCTATATCTGGGCGCGGGTGCTCTATGTGCCGGCCTATGTGTTCGCCATCCCCTACACTCGCACGCTGATCTGGGCGGCCTCGATCGTGGGCATCGTGATGATGCTCCTGGCGATCTGGCCGTAACGCCCGGCCCGCCGGGGCATTGACGGAAGGGCGGCGATCCGTGGTTTGATCGGCGCCCAACCGGCGGAGGCCCTCATGCGGATCGTTGTGGCAGTGGCGGTGTGCCTGCTGTGGGCGCTGGCGCCCGTGGCAGTGCAGCCCGTGGCCGCGCAAACGGCGAAGATCGAGACCACGCTGGGCACGATCACCGTGGCGCTGGACGCGGCCCACGCGCCCCGGACCGTCGCCAACTTCATCGCCTATGCGAAGGAAGGCCATTTCGACGGCACCGTGATCTATCGCGTGGTGCCCGGCTTCGTGATCCAGATGGGAAGCTACGAGGCCGACGGCAGCGAGCGGCCCAAGCACGATCCCATCGCGCTCGAAAGCGCCAACGGCCTGAAGAACCTGCGCGGCACGCTCTCCATGGCGCGCAACGACGATCCGGGGAGCGCCACGGCCGAGTTCTTCATCAACCTCTCCGACAATCCCGAGCTCGACCCCAAGGCCGGCGACGCGCCCAATACCACCGGCTACGCGGTGTTCGCCAAGGTCATCGACGGCATGGACACGGTGGACCGTATCGCCCAGAGCCCGCTCGGCGGCAAAGGCCCCTTCCCCGAGGCGGCACCGGCCATCCCCGTGACCATCACCAGGGTGACAGTGGGACCATAGGGGCATCGCAGCCCCCACGCGCCCCGCTTCGCCGCCCGCGAGAGCAGGGAAGACGCGGTTGCGTTCGCCCGGCGTATTCGAACCTGCAAAATGCCGGGGGGGAGGGGGCGCACCCGCGCCTCCCATCCCCGCCAACCGCCCGAAAATCCCAACCACCTGTTTTCCCTCAGAATTCACCCGGAGGTTGTTTTTCGGGGAACCGCCACCCCCCTCCCCCTCCTTCGCGATCCATCCACAAATCTACTCCTCCGAGGCCGCTTCCCAACACAAACAGGCCGGACCCGAGACTCCCCGCCCCGCCGGCCTCACCCTGAGATTGTGAAGAACCTATAGGGAACATGTTTCCAGTTGTCAAGCCATGGCGATATTATACTTCACGTTCCCAATACAATGGCTAGGGGGTAGGCTATGAGCGAAACCCCTTGGGAAATTCGCTTCTGGCGAATTGTGACGCTCTTGGACTTACTTGAAGGCTACGCAGCAACATTTGTCGTCGTATCGGGCACATTGGGGCAGGCAATCGTCCGGCTTGAAAAGGATCAGATCGTTGCCGAAAGCACAGCTGGGCAGATCGGGAAGGCGTTGGGGCAGCTTCGCGACCTTGCCAAGCATCTAAATCTTCGTTCAGTCCTTCGGCATTCAGAGCGCGTCCACGATGCTCTGAGTGGTGGTACGCCGGTTCAGCAACAATATCTGCGCCAGTTAGTCATGGAGGCGTTGCAGCGTACCGCCGAAGAATTGCAAGACATGACCTTCTTGGTCATTCCGCCCGACTTTTCCCTGCTTTACCGCCAATCGGCAAAGCCGTTTGGACAGGAGGTCGTAGACGCCTTCCCACGCGCCACAGAAGACGTAAGCGAATCCGCCAAATGCTTGGCGCTCAACAGATCAACCGCCGCCGTTTTCCATTTAATGCGAGCAATGGAATGTGCTGTTCAAGCTTTGGCGGCGAAGCTAGCCATTCCAAATACCGAAAGAGTTTGGGGAATGTTGTTAAGCGACATCGCCAAGAAGATTGAAACTCTCCCGAAAGACGATCAGCGAACCAAGTGGTCGGAGGTTCATTCGCATCTCTATCACGTCAAGGAAGCGTGGCGGAACGATACGATGCACCCGAAACAGACCTATACCACGGAAGAGGCGCAAGCCATTTTCACGGCTGTTAAGACCTTTATGCGTTCGCTTTCGGCTTTGGTTTGACCGGGGAAATGACAGCCTTGAATGCCTTCTCAAAATCCGTTGGATCATCGCTCGTTTCGTGCGCGCGCCCGGCCTCGCGCAGCCGCTTGCGGCGCTCTTCATCCGATATGGAGTGCTTCTTCTTCGGCATGTCGCTTCACTCGAATGCGCGCTCCAATAGCGCCAGAATGAGCCGGAGTTTATTCCGGCCCAGCCGAAAGTCACGCTCTTGCTTCCGCCCCACGAGTCGTTCGGTAGGTCAGCCGCTTTCCAGCTACCCCTTTGAGCGCCTTCACGGCGCGGTCTTCGTCGCCGATCCCAAGCGCCTTGCGGTTGGAATAGCGGAAGTCAAATTCGTTCAGATAGCGTTGCAGGTGCTGGACACCACAATGCTGATAGGTCCCGATCATGCCGCGACGGAACAAGCCGAACGCGCCTTCAACCGAATTGGTGGTGACGGAACCGCGCGCATATTCCTTTTCGCTGTGGTTCACGGTTTCGTGGTTGGCGACCCAATTCTCAACGCCGAAGTAGAGATTGCTTTCATCGGTATTGAGTTCGGCCTTGGGCGAAACATGGTGCTTCACAACGTCGTTTACGTCACGTTGGCGGAGCACCGGCATATAGAGCGAGCGCATCCGGCCACCGCGCTCGACAAGCGCCATGACGGCATGTTTGTCATGGATGCTGCGCTTAGCGCGGGCGGTAGGCTTGTTTCCGACATACAATTCGTCCGCCTCGACCACCTGGCCTTCCCCGCCAAACGGCGCTTGCGGGCCGGTAGGTTTGAACGCTTCGCGGATACGGTGCGACATGAACCATGCCGACTTCAGGGTGATGCCCAAGGTCCGGGAAAGCTGGTTGGAGGAAATGCCCTTTTTGGAACTGCAAATCAGGTGGATCGCCGCCAACCAATCCCGCATGGCGATATGGCTGGACTCAAAGATGGTCCCAACCTTGACGGTAAAGGGCTTCCGGCAGGCGTAGCACTTCCAAAGGCCCGGACGGTTGCTCTTGCCCTGAAGCCGCCCAGCCTGCCCCAGAACGCCGCAATGGGGGCAAACCGGCCCTTCCGGCCAAAGGTGGGCCTCCACGAAGGCATAGGCCACTGCTTCGTCGTTGAAGTGGGTGGCCGAAAAGATGGACTTGGACATGGTTTAACTCCCTCTGACTCCTATCTAATCATAGGGACTGGGGATGTCAAGTATAATATCGCCCAAGCCATACCCGACACATGCTTTGACAAGAGGTGCTTGTCATTTTACGGACCGCTTATGCCCATGAAGAACCCGCCGCATCCCGGACTCTCCGTCCGGCACGATTGCCTGGAACCGCTGAACCTGAGCGTGACCGATGGCGCGCGCGTGCTGGGTGTGACGCGCCAGGCGCTGAACAATCTGATCAACGGCAAGAGCGGCATCTCGCCCGAGATGGCGATCCGCCTCGACAAGGCGTTCGGTGGAGGCGCGTCGGTCTGGCTCGGCCTGCAGATGGACTACGACCTCGCGCAAGCCATGCGTAACGAACGTGCCATCAAGGTGAAGCGGGTGCGCGAGGCGGCGTGAGCGCCCGTCAAGCCGCCGCGTTGAGCGCCGCGAAGATCTCGCCCAGCGCCGCGCGGCAATCCTCGATCCTGAGCACCGCTTCGCCGCCGTTCGCCGATCATCCGCGCCACGTCGGCGGCAGGCACGGAGCGTGACAGCCATACATTTGTATGGTAACATCCCCATATGGCTGAATCGAGCTTCGAGTGGGATGACGCCAAGGACGGCATCAATCAGGCGAAGCACGGCGTCTCGTTCGAGACGGCGCAGCATGCGTTTCTCGACCCCCGCCGCGTGATCGCGGAGGATCTGAGCCATGGCGGAACGGAGGCGCGCCACTTCTGTTTCGGCCTGGTCGAAGGCGGCGTGATGACCGTCCGCTTCACATGGCGCGGCGGCCGCATCCGCATCATCGGCGCGGGCTATTGGCGCAAAGGCAGGAATATCTATGAGCAGGAAAACAGTTAAGTACAAGAACGGCGAGATCGGCGAGGTGAAAGTGGTGCGCGATTTCCTGCCGCCGCCCGGCAAGCTCGTGCTGCGCGAAGCGAATGTGAAGGTCACCCTCTCGCTCAGCCAGCGCAGCGTGGACTTCTTCAAGCGCGAAGCCGGAAAGCGCCGTGTCCCCTATCAGCGCATGATCCGCGCCCTGGTGGACGCCTATGCGGAGCGGGAAAAGCCGTAACCGCAGCCGCTTCACTCCGCCGCCGCGCGCGTGAGCGCGCCGGCGTCGCGGAGTTGGGCGTAGAGGTTGGAGGCGTCGATGTCGTAGCCGTTGGGCCAGGTGGGCGCGCCGGATTCGACGAAGACGCGGGCGAAATAGTCCGGCGATTTGAGCGGCTCGATCATGGAGCCGGTCTTCGTCACAATGTCGGTGAAATCGCGCACGCCTTCGCTGCCGTCCGAGAACTGGACCCAGAGCCTGTGCCCGCCCAGCGCGCGAACCTTCAGAACGTCCACCATCGGGAAGTCATCCTTGGCCATCGGGACCCGCGATCCTTTCCAGCGGCTCATGCGCCAACCCACGCCGCCAATTTTCCGTCAATTCGAGCTGCCGCGCCAGTGCCCATTCGCGGATCATCCGCGCGGCGGTGGGCGGCTGCGGGCCATGACACGGGAATGGGGATGTGGAGTATGCGCGACGGCTTGCTCCAGACTGCCCCTACCCCACCCGCCCCGGATGCTTCTTTACGAAGGCGTCGAGTTTTTGGGGGAGTTGGGAGACGGCGTATTCGCGGTCCCAGGCGGCGGCGGCTTCGGCGAGGATGGTGGCGCGCAGTTCGGGCGGAAGCGTCGGCCACGCGGCGAGCACGCCCGCGCCCAGGCGGCGGACGAAGCATTCCTCTTCCGACGGATATTTGAAGAGCTTCTTGGCGGGGGCGGCCATGGGGTTTGCCTTTCGGGGCGCTTGATGTTGGCGGCGTGAACGCCGCTGTCGACGCTCCCCCCGCCCGAAGAATCCTCGCGTCGTTGCGCGAGGATTTTGTCGACCTCCCCGCGAGGAGGAGGTTGAAGGACGGCGCGATGTGCGCACGCGGTTTGCCCGCGGATGCGCTCGCGGCTAGCGCTGCGCGGCTTTGCGGCGGGCGTAGCGGGCGTCGCGGGCGGCTTTCTGGTCGGCGAGGAGCGTGGCGAGCCTGGCGTGTTCGGCCTTGGTGGCTTCCTCGCGCGCGGTGCGCGCGGCGGTCTCCGCGGCGAGGCGGGAAGCGGTCTCGGCGGCTTCGGCGGCGGCGCGGGCGGCTTCCGCGGCGCGGCGCTCCTCGCGCTCGCGCGCCTGGCGAGCCTCGGTCTCGGCCTTGCGCGCGGCGGCGCGCTGCTCGCGGGCGGCGGCGATGGCGCCGCGTTCCTTCGCGCGCTCCTCGGCGCCGGCCTTGTTGGCCTCGATGGCGGCGCGGGCTTTTTCCAGCTGGGCGGCGCGGGCCTTGGCGGCGGTGGAGAGGCGGTCGGAGAAGTTGGAGTCTCGCAGGGTCTTCATCGGTACGGTTCGTTTCTCGTTTCGGTTTGGCGCGGGCGGCGGGACCACCGCGCTCGCGCCGTCCTATCAATTGTCCAGGAAGCTGCGCAGCTTGCGGCTGCGGCTGGGGTGCTTGAGCTTGCGCAGCGCTTTGGCCTCAATCTGGCGGATGCGCTCGCGCGTGACGCTGAATTGCTGGCCCACTTCCTCCAGCGTGTGGTCGGTGTTCATGCCGATGCCGAAGCGCATGCGCAGCACGCGCTCCTCGCGCGGGGTGAGCGTGGCCAGCACCCGCGTCGTCGTCTCGCGCAGGTTGGCCTGGATCGCGGCGTCGATCGGCAGCACCACATTGGGGTCCTGGATGAAATCGCCGAGATGGGAATCCTCCTCGTCGCCGATGGGCGTCTCGAGGCTGATCGGCTCCTTGGCGATCTTCAGGACCTTGCGCACCTTTTCCAGCGGCATGGCGAGGCGCTCGGCGAGCTCTTCCGGCGTCGGCTCGCGGCCGATCTCGTGCAGCATCTGGCGCGAGGTGCGCACCAGCTTGTTGATCGTCTCGATCATGTGGACCGGGATGCGGATGGTGCGCGCCTGGTCGGCGATGGAGCGGGTGATCGCCTGGCGGATCCACCACGTCGCGTAGGTCGAGAACTTGTAGCCGCGGCGGTACTCGAATTTGTCGACCGCCTTCATCAGGCCGATATTGCCTTCCTGGATGAGATCGAGGAACTGCAGGCCGCGGTTGGTGTATTTCTTGGCGATGGAGATCACCAGGCGCAAATTCGCCTCGATCATCTCCTTCTTGGCGACGCCGGATTCGCGCTCGCCCTTCTGCACCGTCTGCACGATGCGGCGGTATTCGGTGATCGACTGGCGCATCTCCTGCGCCAGGGACTGGATCTCGTCGCGGTGCTGCTTGATCTTGTCGCGCTCGTCGGCGACGAAATCGCGCCAGCCCATGCGCGTGAGCCGCCCAACGCGGCGCGCCCAGTTGGGATCGAGCTCGTTGTTGAAATGCTCTTTCAAAAAGTCGCCGCGGTCCACGCCATGGGCTTCGGCCAGGCGCAGCAGGCGGCCTTCGAGCGACACCAGCCGGCGGTTGATGCCGTACATCTGGTCGACCAGGGCTTCGATGCGGTTGTTGTTGAGCTTCAGGCTCTTGACGAGATCCATGGTCTCGTTGCGCAGCTTCTTGAAGCGGCGCTCCTGGCTGGTCGACAGCTCGTCGGCGCCGAGTGCGGCCTCGACGCTGGCGTCCTGGAGCTTGCCCAGCTTCTTGTAGAGGCTGGCGATCTGGTCGAGCGTTTCCAGCACCTGGGGCTTCAGCGCGGCTTCCATGGCGGAAAGCGGCAGGTTGCCCTCGTCCTCGTCGCCCTCGTCTCCGGCGGCATCGGCGGCGGCGGCGGCTTCGCCGGGATCGACGGGCTCGCCGCTGTCATTGACGGCGGGCGGGCGCGGCGCGGCCACGGGCGCCGGCGGCTTGGGCGGCTCGGGCCGCTTGAATTCGGGCTTGGGCAATGCCTGGCCGTTGACGACCGAGGTGCCGTTGATGGCGGCGACGATGGAGGCCGGCTGCTGGAGCGGCTTGCCGTCCGGCCCCACCGGCGGGGGCACATTGGGCTGGCCGTCCGGCCCCGCGCCATACATGGCTTCCAGATCGATGATGTCGCGAAGGAGAACCTTGCCGTCGTTCAGCTCGTCGCGCCACACGGTCAGCGCCTCGAAGGTGAGCGGGCTCTCGCACAAGGCGCCGATCATCAATTCGCGGCCGGCCTCGATGCGCTTGGCGATGGCGATCTCGCCCTCGCGGGACAGCAACTCGACCGAGCCCATCTCGCGCAGATACATGCGCACCGGATCGTCGGTGCGGTCGTAGGTCTCTTTCTCGGAATCGACGGTGGCGACGGCCTTGCCGGTGGCGGTGGCGGGAACCGCGCCCTCGCCGTCCGCCCCTTCCTCCTGCTCCTCGCTCTCGATGACGTTGATGCCCATCTCGTTGAGCATCGACATGGTGTCCTCGATCTGCTCGGAGGACACCTTCTCGGACGGAAGCACTTTGTTCAGTTCGTCATAGGTGACGTAGCCGCGCGTCTTGGCGCGGGTGATCATCTTGCGGACGCCGACATCGGACATGTCCAGCAGGGGCGAGTCCGCGTCGCCCGGCGGCTGCTCGCCCTCGCCCGGCTTGGCCTTCACGCCCGGCTTGGGCGCGACCTTGCCGTTGACCAGCGTCTTGGCCGCTTCCGGCTGGCCGGGCTTCCTGGCCAGCGTCTTGGGATCGGCGGGCTTGGCCTTTGCGGGCACGGGCTTCAGTTGCAGCTTTTCCAGCTTCTTGGACTCCGGCTTCTTGGTCGGCTGTTTGGATTCGGGCCTGGTTGGCGCCTTTTGCGGCGCGGATTTCTTCACGGCAGCCGCCCTGGCGCTGGCAGGCTTGGCCGCGGGCTTTTTCGCCGCGGCCTTCGCCGCCGGCTTAAGCGGAGTCCTGGGCTTGGTCTTCTGTGCAGTCTTCGTCGCCACGCGCGTCACAATCCGTTTCGATCCGCCGGCCCCGGCCGGCAACAGTCCCTACCCTATGCAAAATAGAGACGTTCAGCCTTCGTTCGAGCGGATGGACAGGGCCTCGGCCCAACTCTCCTCCGTCGCCTCGGTCTTGAAACGCTCCATGGCCTTGAGCCTTTCCGGCTCGCGCTCCGCGATATCGCGCAAATGCCGGGCGGCGCCGAGCCACCTTGCCTCCACGTCCTCGCCCAGTTCGGCCGGAACCGGCTCGCCCGCAGCCCGCGCCTTCAGCCGCGCGGCCAGTTCGGACATGCCATGACGGTCCAGATGGGCCTCCAGCCCTTGGTTTTCAAGCCTGAAGCCGGAGGCGGCGAGGTTTAGGAGTTCGTGGCGGAACCTGTCAAGCAACGCATCCTGGAACGGCAGCGCCGCGAGGATCTCGCCCTGGGAGGCGGCGATCTCGGGGTGGTGGAACAGGATGGCGGCGAGTTCCAGTTCCTTCATGCGCCGCGCCCCCATCCGCCCGGAGCGGGCGAGCAGGCTGTTCTTCACCTCCGAGGACACCGGCGCGAAGGCGGCGGGCGCGGCGGTGCTGCCCCGGGCCTGGACGAAGTCGCGCTTGTTGCGCCAGGCGGGCTTGTCGGGGCCGCGGGGCGCGCGGCGCTTGAAGGCGTCGAACACCTTGTCGTCGAACTCGCGCTTGTAATAGTCCGCGATCTTGGGATCGCGGATGTCGCGCACGATCTCGGAGAGCGCGCGCTCCAGCCCGGCGCGGCGCTCGGGCGTGGAGAAATCCTTGCCCTCGGTCTCCACCCGCCACAGCACCTTGGCCAGCGGTTCGGCCGCGTCCAGCACCTTGCGCATGGCGCCGGGGCCTTCGCGGCGGATGAGGCTGTCGGGATCCTCGCCGCTGGGCAGGAACGCAAAGCGCAGCGAGAAGCCCGGCGCCAGCATCGGCAGCGCCAGCCTGGCCGCGCGCTGGGCCGCGCGCAGGCCGGCCTCGTCGCCGTCGAAGGCGAGGACGGGCTCGGGCGCGGTGCGCCACAGCAATTGCAGTTGGGCCTCGGTGAAGGCGGTGCCGAGCGGGGCGACGGCGTGCTCGAAGCCCGCGCGCACCAGCGCGATCACGTCCATATAGCCTTCGGCGAGGATGATGGAGCCGGATTTGAGCGCGGCAGGCCTCGCGGTGAAGAAATTGTAGAGCAGATGGCCCTTGGAGAAGAGCGTGGTCTCGCCGGTGTTGATGTATTTGGGCTTGGCGTCGGGATCGAGCCCGCGCCCGCCGAACGCGATGACGCGCCCGCGCGGATCGGTGATGGGAAACATCAGCCGGTTGAAGAAGAAATCGCGGGGGTTCTTGTCGCCGTCCTGAGGCCTGACCAGCCCAGCCGCGACCATGTCGTCCAGCGCGACATTCTTCGCGTAGAGATGATCCTTCAGCGCGGCGTTGGAATCCGGCGCATAGCCCAGCCGGAATTGCGCCGCCGCCGCGTCGTTGAGCCCGCGCGAGGCGAGGTATTCCCGCGCCTCGGCGCCCGGCTTCGCGCGCAGCTGCTCCTCGAAGAAGGCGCAGGCCAGTTCCACCACGTCGTAGAGCGATTTGCGCTTCTCCTCGCGCGCCTCGTCCTCCGCCGACCATTTGGGGAGTTCGACGCCGGCCTCGCCCGCCAGCCGCTCGACGGATTCCGGGAACGTCAGTCCCTCGGTCTCCATCAGCCATTTGAAGGCATCGCCGCCCGCGCCGCAGCCGAAGCATTTGTAGGTGCGCCGCTCGTTCTCCACCTTGAAGCTGGGCGATTTCTCCTTGTGGAACGGACAGCAGCCCCACATCACCCGTCCCTTGCGGGTGAGCTTCACCCGCCGGCCGACCATCTGGACCAGGTCCGTCCGGCGCAGGATCTCCTCGAGCAGGTTGGGGCCGTAGCGCATGGTCTAGATATAGGACGTTGGCCGGGGGGCTGTACCGCCGGGGCAATTCGCGCGGCCGGAAAAAAGCGCCAAATCCCCCCTCGCCCACACAATTCTTGCCCCGAACCCCGCGGGTTCCCGCCGTCGCGGACCCCGGGGGCGCCGGCGGGCCGGGCGAATGCCGGGCCCGGGACGGCGCCACTGCAACCTTTGCGTCAATTGCCGGGCGATCTGCGTTTGTCTTTATACTGCCAAGACGAATCAAGTAGAGCCAAAACATGGCCGAGAACAGCGTCAGTATTGGCCGCGACTATGTCGATACCAGCTGGAAACTGCTGGACGCCACCCGCGAGCGGCTGCTGCTGGCCCGCACCCGGGACGACATCGTGGCCATCGTGCGCGCCACGGCGCGTTCGATCCTGGCCGCCGACGGGGTGTGCTTCGTGCTGCGCGACGGCGAGGAATGCCATTGCCTGGACGAGGACGCGATCGCGCCGTTGTGGAAGGGCGAGCGTTTCCGCGTCGATGCCTGCATCTCCGGCTGGGCGATGGTGGAAGGCCGCACCGCCGCCATCCCCGACACCACCCGCGATGCACGCGTGCCGCAGGACGCCTATCGCGGCACCTTCGTCAAAAGCCTGATCATGGCGCCCGTCGGCTCGGACGCCGCCATCGGCGCCTATTGGCGGGCGGGATTGCCACCCGTCGCGATGGAAGTCTGAAGACCCTTCTGAAAATGGAAGCTCGAGATCACCAGTTTCAGGCGGTGGCAAGAAGCGGTGGGTGGCGAACGCATGGCAGGCCCCCCACCCGAAAAGTGCTCCGCACTTTTCGACCTCCCCGCAAGGGGGAGGTTGTCATGGTGCCTCACGCGCGGCCGCGCTCACTTCCCGCTCAGCAATTCCTTGGTCATGCCGCTGGCCTTGCCGAAATCCATCTGGCCGGCATAGCGCTCCTTCAGCGCGCCCATCACCTTGCCCATGTCCTTCACCGAGGCCGCGCCCACTTCGGCGATGACGGCGGCGATGGCGGCCCCGGCCTCGTCGGGCGACATCTGCCTCGGCATGAAGCCGCGAATGATGGCGATCTCCGCGTCTTCCGACTCGGCGAGTTCGGGGCGGTTGCCGGCGCGATAGGCGGCGGCGGATTCCTCGCGCTGCTTGATCATCTTGGCGAGCAGGCCCAGCACGTCGTCGTCGGAGATGCCCTCGCGGCTGGTCTCGGTGCGCGCGGCGATGTCCTTGTCCTTCAGGCCGGCCAGGATCATGCGCAGGGTGGAGACGCGGCGGGCGTCCTTCGCCTTCATCGCCTCCTTGAGCTGGTCGTTGAACCGGTCGCGAAGGCTCATGGGCTTCTCCATCTTTCGGACGCATTTCTACGGAACAGTGCCCACGATCGCAATGCGGGGGGAAACC
>JBOHKI010000008.1:0-82449 GCA_050728855.1 Rhizomicrobium sp.
CTGCGCAGCCAGCCGAGCCCGACCGGGCCGACATGCAGGATGTCGCGCGCGTAGATCGGCAACAGCGCCACCGCGCCGCCCAGCAGCACGGCGAAGAGGTCGAGCGAGATCGCGCCCATCACGATGGGCCGCTCCCGCACGAAGCGGATGCCTTCGATCACCCGCTCCAGCCGCGTCGCCTCGCCCGGCAGGTGCACGATGCGCCGCCCGCCCAGCGTCGCCGTGCACACCGCCGCCAGCATGAAGCCCGCGAAACACACGCCATAGGTCGGCACGGGACCCAGCGCGTAGAGAAAGCCGCCCAGCGCCGGGCCCGCGATCACCGCGGTGGTGAAGGCCGAGGACGACAGCGCGATGCCGCGCGCGAGCTTTTCCGGCGGAACGAGGAAAGCGAGCAGCGAGGAGCCCGCGGGGCCGGAGAATCCGCGCGCGATCCCGAACAGCACCAGCACCGCGTAGAACGGAACGGCGTTGCGCCGCGCCAGGATGCTGAACACCAGGAACAGCGCGGCGCACACACCCTGCATCGCCTGGGCGATGGCAAGCACCCGGCGCTGGTCGAAGCGGTCCGAGATCTCGCCGGCCGGCAGGGTGAACAGGAACATGGGCAGGAACTGGCAAAGCCCGACCAGCCCCAGCGACAACGGCGTGCGCTCGATGTCGTAGACCTGCCAGCCGATGGCGACGGACTGCACCATCATCGCCACCGTGGCGAGGAAGCGGCTGGAGATGAAGAACGTGAAGTCGCGCCGGCGGTAGATCGCGGGTTCGCTCAAGGCAGTACCGCGTTCTGCTTCCACGCCGCCCGCGTGATGGCCCAGACGTCGAAGGGATAGGACGTGCCGCCGATGGGATGATCGATGCGCTCGCCCTTGCTCTCGCCGATGCGCCGCGCCACGGCCTGCGAGGCCGCATTGTTGGGATCGATGAGCGAGATGAGCTTCTCGACGTTCTGCGTCAGGAATCCGTAATTGATCGCGGCGCGCGCGGCCTCGGTCGCATAGCCCTTGCCCCAATAGGGACGGCCCAGCGTCCAGCCCACTTCCAGCCCCGGCCAGCCTTCGGGATAGAGCAGGCCCACCCGGCCGACCAGCGCGCCGTCGTCCTTGCGCACCACCGCCCAGGCGCCGAAGCCGCGCAGCTGCCACTGTCCCGCGCCGCGCGCCATGTTGCGCCACGCCTCGTCGCGCGGCAGCGTCGAGCCGCCGAGGAAGCGCATGACTTCGGGGTCGGCGAGGATGGCGGCGAACGCGTCCAGATCCTCCTGCCGCCATTCGCGCATGAACAGCCGTTCAGTTTCGAGGCGCGGAATCATTCATCCCCCGTTCAACGTTGCAGGGCTTTTTCGCACGGTATTCGCCGCGCGACAAACCGCGACATCATTCTGGGTGCTCCGTCTTGCGCGCATGGCCCGGCAATGACGATGTCAGACATGCAGACAGCAGCAACGGAGACCGCCATGAAATTCCCGATCAAAGCCGCCAAGCTTGCCGGCGCGTTCGCCTTCGTCCTGGGTGTGGCGTCGCCCGCCCTGATCGCCACGCCGGCCGCCGCCGACACCTATCACGGAAGCTATGACAGCCACCGCGACGGCGCCCGCGACACCGACGGCTATCGCGACCGTGACGGCAACCGCGATGGCGGGCGCCACTACGACCGCAACCAACATCGCGGCCATTGGGAATGGCGGCACAACCGCCGCTTCTGGGTCGCAGACTTCTGGTTCGGGCGCTGAACCGTCCAGCCAGTAAGAGGGCCTCCGCCGGGTGTAACGCCCCTCCCTCCCGGCGGAGGCTTTTCTTTTTGGGGGCGACGGCTTTTTCAGTGACGTCCGCGCGATCCGGCGCGCGCTTGCGCGAACAGGGCGCGGACCTCGGCATCGGAGAGTTTCTCGAGATCGGCGTAGGCGGCATCGGAAGCCGCCTTGTCGCCTGTGCCGTCGCCGCTCACGAACAGTCCGTCGTCGGACATCTCGACGATGAATGTGAACGGCGCCGCGGGATTGCCGGGCTTGGTGACGATGGCCAGGTGCTTGCCGTCGTCGCAGGCCTGGACCGTCCAGTGCGTGCCGCCGAACACGCGATCGACGGCGCCGGCGTTGCACTCCAGCGACGGCTGCTCGCCGGCGCACGCCGCGCTGGCGCCCAGCGCCAGAAGCGAAGCGAGCGCGAGCGCTTTCACGACGCCGTCTTCACCGCCGCCACGATCTTCTGCGCCGCGTCGGCGAGATCGGAGCCGGAGACGATGGGCAGCCCGGACTCGGCCAGGATCTTCTTGCCGAGCTCGACATTGGTGCCTTCCAGCCGCACCACCAGCGGGACCTTGAGCGACAATTCCTTCGCCGCGGCGACGATGCCCTCCGCGATGATGTCGCACTTCATGATGCCGCCGAAGATGTTGACAAGGATGCCTTTCACATTGGGATCGGAGACGATGATCTTGAACGCCGCCGTCACCTTCTCCTTCGTCGCGCCGCCGCCGACATCGAGGAAGTTGGCCGGCTCCTCGCCATAGAGCTTGATGATGTCCATCGTCGCCATGGCGAGCCCCGCGCCGTTGACCATGCAGCCGATGGAGCCATCGAGCTTGATGTAGGAGAGGTCGTATTTGCCCGCCTCGCGCTCCATCGGATCCTCTTCGTCGGGATCGCGGAGCTGGGCGAGCGCCTTGTGGCGGAACAGCGCGTTGTCGTCGAAATTCACCTTGGCGTCGAGGCAGACGACCTGGCCGTCCTTCGTCACCACCAGGGGATTGATCTCGAGCAGGCTCATGTCGGATTTCGTGAACGCCTCGTAGAGCGAACCGATCAGCTGGCCGCACTGTTTGGCCTGGTCGCCCTTGAGCTCGAGCGCGCTGGCGATATCGAGCCCGACATAGGGCGAATAGCCGGCGGCGGGCTCGACGGAGAAGGTCTGGATCTTTTCCGGCGTCGCCTTGGCCACGTCCTCGATGTTCATGCCGCCTTCGGTGGAGGCGATGAAGGCGATGCGCGAGGTCTCGCGATCGACCAGCGCGGAAAGATAGAGCTCGCGCGCGATGGCCGAGCCATCCTCGATATAGAGGCGGCGCACGACGCGGCCGTGCGGCCCCGTCTGGTGGGTGACGAGCGTCATGCCCAGCATACGCTGGGCCTCCTTGCGCACGTCGTCGAGCGACTTGACCACCTTCACGCCGCCGCCCTTGCCCCGCCCGCCGGCGTGGATCTGGGCCTTGACCACCCAGACCGGGCCGCCGAGCTCCTTGGCCGCCGCCACCGCCTCGTCGACACTGAAGGCGGGCTTGCCGCGGGGGACCGGGACCTTGAAGCCGCGCAGGAGTTCCTTGGCCTGGTATTCGTGGATGTTCATGGATGCGGAAGTCCTTGGCGGGAAGGAAATTTCGTGGCGGACCGCACTATCGGTACAACCCGGCGGGCCCGCAAGACGGGGATTCGCCGCCCTACCCCTATCCAAAAATTCACAAATGGCATAGTTGACAGCTTCGTGTTAACCCTTCGCAATGTTGCCGAGTGGGGCGAATCCAAAACCGGTTCTCTAGGAGCAATCGCATGAACAAGGTCATCAAGCTGGCTGCCGCCGTCGCGCTGAGCGTCGCGGCGATCGCGCCGGCCAGTGCGCGCGTCGTTGTCGGCGTCGGCATCAATCTCACGCCGCCGCCGCCGCGCTATGAAGCGCGCCCGAACGCGCCCTGGCGCAACGGCGTGTGGGTCGAGGGCCATTGGGCCCGCCGTGACGGCACATGGGTCTGGATCGGCGGGCATTGGGCGCGGCCCCAAGGCCGCTATTCCGCCTGGGTCCCTGGCCATTACGACCGCCGCGGCGAATGGATCGAAGGCCACTGGCGCTGAACTGCGCACGTCGCCAGCATACAAACCAAAGGGCGCCGGCAACGGCGCCCTTTGTGTTTGGGGAATACCGAAACGGAAAACGCCCCGCCCGGATGTCCGGACGGGGCGTTTCGGTTTGGGCATCCTCGCGGACGCCGCTGCCCGCCCTCAATTGCCGCCGTCGCCCACGCCGCCATCCAGCGCCATGCCGGTCACTTCGATGGAGCCCGAACCCTTGCGCGCCAGCGTGGCGCAGACCTGGGTGCGGTAGGAGAAGAAGAAGTCGCCCGTGCCGTAGAGGCGCAGGTTCGTGCGCTCGGTGCAGTCCTTCACCGGAACGGCGGGCGCGCATTTGAGCATGCCGTCCTTGTAGTGACGCAGCGCCTCGTGCATCCCGCATTCCAGCACCTGGCCGTTGGCGTAGGTGCCGGCCATGCCCTCGTCGGACTGCACGACGTCGCCGATCACGGCCTTGATGTGGGCGCCGGGAATGCAGCGCGCGACCTCGCCCTCGTAGCCGGATTCGATCCAGGTGTCCTTGACCATGTGCGAGGCGGCGAATTCGCGGCCCTCGGCGACGCAGACGACATGGATCGCCTTGACGACGGTGGCGTCCTGCATCTGGCAGGTCTCCTCAGCCGCCACAGCCACTTCGCCGCCGCCGCCATTGTGATTGATGACGGTGGATTCCGAGTAGGCCGCCGAATAGGACACCGAGGAGGCCTGCGCGTTGGCGTTGGCCGAGGCGTTGGCTTCCGCGAAGGCCTGGGCCTCGGCGTTGGCGCCGCCCTTGTTGATGACGATCACCTTGTTGATGTTGATGTTCTTGTTGATGTTCACGTTCTTGTTGATGTTGATGTTCTTGGAATTGTCGATGTTCTTGGTGATGTCGATGTTCTTCTCGATCGTCACCGGCTTGTAGATCGAGATGTTCTTCGAATTGTCGATGTTCTTGGTGATGGTCACCGGCTTGTAGATGCTGATGTTCTTGTTGATCGTCACGGGCTTGTAGATGCTGACGCCGCCGGTCTTGCATTTGGGCGCCGCGCCGTAGCCGGTGCCGCTCATCATGCCGCCATGGATGCCGCCGGCCGAGGCCGGGCAGACGATGGCCACCGCCAGCGTGGCCGCGGCGGCCGCCGCGATCATGAGGGTTTTCAGCGCCATGGCTTCGGCTCCTTGCAAGTTCGGGCGATGCTAGCCGCCAGGGGCCGGGCAGGCGCCGCGAAGGTGTACAATTCCTTAATTCGCTGCGGGCCATGTTTCAGGAACCGTGCCATGCTGCGGCCGGATTCGCGGCCCCGTCCTGTCCCGTTCCGGAACAGCGCCGGGCCCGGGATGGTGAAGACCGGTCAACCATGATCCCGATCTCGGACGACAACCCCTCGCGCACGACGCCGGTCGTCAACTGGCTGCTGATCGGTCTATGCGCGGCCGTGTTCGTCTGGGAGTTGAGCCTGGGTCCGCGCATTGCCGCCGCCATCCAGGTCTTCGGCTTCGCGCCGGACACGCTGTGGGGTCATCACAAAGCGGTCCATGGGCTCGCCGCCTATCCCCCGGCGCTGACCGTGTTCTCCTCGATGTTCCTCCATGGCGGTCTGCTGCACCTGGCGGGAAACATGCTGTTTCTGTGGATCTTCGGGAACAATGTCGAGGATGCCATGGGGCACGCGCGCTATGCGCTGTTCTATCTCGTCTGCGGGGTCACAGCGGCGCTGGCGCTGGCCGCCATCGATCCGGTGTCCGATATCCCCATGGTCGGCGCGTCGGGCGCGATCTCCGGCGTGCTGGCGGCCTATGTCCTTCTCTATCCCCGCGCACCGGTCACCGTGGTGGTGCCGCTGGGGATCGTGTTCTACCCGCTGGCGGTGAGCGCAGTCTTCGTGGTCGGGCTGTGGTTCGCCCTGCAGCTGTTCAACGCCTGGATCAGCGATCCCGGCCAGCCCGGTGTCGCGTTCTGGGCCCATGTCGGCGGCTTCGTCGCGGGACTGGTGCTCACGCCGCTGTTCAAATCCCGCGATGTGCCGCTTTTCGGCCATCCCCGCCGCGGCCCCTGGGGACCGGCGGGCGGTTGAGGCTGGCATAGGTTTCGCTCTTGTCCCTGCGAGGCGGCGCCAAGCCGTCCCGGACTGGATCAGATTTGGGGTAAGGGCGATGAAGCACAGGAACAGCCATCTGCTGGTGGGATATTGGAGCCGCCTTCGCAAGGGACGCGATGTGCCGGACCAGACCGATATCGACCCGCGCGCCATCAAGCGCATGCTGTCCTTCGTCTTCATCATCGACGCCTGCGACATCGGACGGCCGATGTACCGCCTGGCCGGCACCTCGCTTTGCGACCGCTTCGGCATCGAACTCAAGGGCACGAATTTCCTGTCGCACTGGGACGCGCAGAGCCGCGCCGCGCTGACCACCCTGCTGCGCCAGTCGCTCGCCACCAGACAGCCCGTCTGCCTGTCCTCCATCGCCGCGACCGCCGAGCACGGCATGGTCGAGCTCGAGACCATTCTGGCCCCCGTCACCTTCGGCCAGGGCCAGCCCTTGCGCTTCATCGGCCTGGTGCAGGTGTTGAGCGATCCCTCGCCGCTCGCCGGCCGGCCCATCGCCTATGAACGCCTCGTCGGCTCGCAGCTGGTGCGCGAGGACGAGCCGCTCTCCAATCTCGACGTTCCCCCGCCGCCCATGCCGCCCATGATCACCGACGGCCGCAGCCATCCGCGCGCGCCGCATCTGCGCCTGGTCGTCTCCCAGGACCGCCCCGTGACCCTGCATTGCGACCTCGACGCCCCGATGCAAAGACTGATCGAAGCGCTCGACATCCTGGCACTGCCGGTGGAACGGACGGCGTAATCGCCGCGCGATTGCCAGTTGGCGATCGACAAAACGAGACCCCTCGTGTCATGGCCCGCAGTCGCCGGCCACGACACACAGGTTTGGTGCTCTCCACAAAATTCACGAAGATGGGGTGGGTAGCGACGAGTGACGCTATTCCCCCGTCGTGTTGTCCTGCGTCGGCTGGTTGGTCTGGGGTTTGGAGACTTCGGTCGGGTGGTCGACCGGGTCGTTGTGCAGGATCACGCGGTTGAACTGCTGCTCGTTCTCTTTGTGCTGGAGATAGGGAATCTCGTAGGTCTCGATCTTGGCGCGGAAGGCCTCGAACGCCGCGTCGTCGGCGGGCAGGCGCTTGTCGCAGCGGTCCGGCGGCAGGTGCTGCTCCTCCTGGCACCACATGTCGAAATTCATCTCGGTGAGATCGTAGCGCGTCGACTGCGCGTCCGCCCGGCCGCACAGGGCGGCGGCGGCAATAGCGGCAAGTATCAGCGCGCGGTTCATCCCCTTCATAACGCCAACATACGCGCGAAGTTGCCCGTATTAAAGACCGTCAGGCGGCGGCGCGCGGCGATTTAACCTCGTCTTCAGCCACCGCGACGCTTTCCGGTGGGGGCGCAGCGCGGCCCAGGATCATGTCCGCCGCCTTCTCGGCGATCATGATGGTGGGGGCGTTGGTGTTGCCCGACACCAGCGACGGCATCACCGAAGCGTCAACGACGCGTAACCCTTCCACGCCGTAAACCTTCAGCGACGGATCGACGACACTGTCGGCGTCGCGCCCCATTTTGGCCGAGCCGACCGGATGATAGATCGTCTCCGCCGTCTTGCGGATGAAGGCGTCGATCTGCTCGTCCCGCGTGACATGCGCGCCGGGCATCAGCTCCGGCCCGCGATAGGGATCGAAGGCCTCCTGGGCGAACAGTTCGCGCGCGATCTTCACGCCCTCGCGCAGTGCGCGGCGGTCTTCCTCGGCCTCCAGGTAATTGGGCTGGATCATGGGCGCGGCCAGCGGATCGGCCGACTTGAGCGAAATGTAGCCGCGGCTTTCCGGGCGGAGCTGGCAGACATGGGCCATGAAGCCGTGACGGTCGGCCTTGCGGCGGGTGTGGTCGAACATCAGGGCGGCGATGAAGTGGAATTGCAGGTCGGGCGTTTCCAGATCCGGCCGGCTCTTGAGGAACGCGCCCGATTCCAGCCCCTGTCCCGTGGCGAGGCCGGTGCCGAACAGCATGTATTGCAAGCCGGTCTTCATCGCGGCCAGCGGATTGGCCTGGCTGTAGAGCGTGATCAGCTGGCTCGACTCGTATTGGATCGAACAGTCCAGGTGATCCTGGAGATTGTGGCCGACGCCCTTGAGGCTCTGGACCACCGGAATGTCGAAGCGCTTCAGAATCTCGGGATCGCCGACGCCGGAGAGCAGCAGCACCTGCGGCGTGTTCACCGCGCCGCCCGACAGCAGCACCTCGCGGCTGGCGCGCGCCTGCTCGGTCTTGCCGTCCTGGACATACTCCACGCCCACGGCGCGCGCGTTCTCGAACAGGATGCGCGTGACCTGGGCCCCGGATTCGATGGCGAGGTTCTTGCGCTCGAGGACCGGCGTGAGATAGCCGCGCGCGGCACTCCAGCGCTTGCCCTCGTGGATCGTCAGCTGATACGGCCCGAAGCCTTCCTGCTGCTTGCCGTTGAAATCCCTGGTCTCCGGATGGCCGGCCTCGATGCCGGCGCGCACGAAGGCGCGGAACAGCGGATTGTGCGAGTGTCCGTTGGACACCCGCAAGGGACCCTCGCCGCCATGGAAGGAATCACCGCCGTTCTCGTTGTGCTCGGCGCGCTTGAAATAGGGCAGTACGTCGGCGAACGACCAGCCTTCGCAGCCCATCTGCCGCCAGTGGTCGTAGTCGCGGGCGTGGCCGCGGATGTAGATCATGCCGTTGATCGATGACGATCCGCCCCAGCCCTTGCCGCGCGGCCAGTAGAGCTTGCGGTTGTTGAGATGGAGCTGGCCTTCGGTGTCGAAATACCAATTGTGCTTGTTCTTCTTGCCGAGGAGCGCGGGGATGCCCGCCGGCATGTGGATCATCATCGACTTGTCGCGGGGACCGGCCTCGATCACCAGCACCCGGTTGTTGGGGTCGGAAGACAACCTATTGGCGAGCACGCACCCGGCGCTGCCCGCGCCCACGACGATGTAATCATATGCTTTCATGGGAACACCGTGACTGGTCCGTGACGATCAAGGCCGGAAACGGCCGGAATTTCAACTCCCCGGGATTATTCCACAGTTCCAGGGCTGGCACACTTGCAACGTTCACCGACATTGCGGAGAGTCGCGGCGATGGAGCTTGGCCGGCGCGCGCCACGTTCTGGGGAACGGGCGCGGGAACGCCGGAGCTAGCACAAGGCCAAACCGCGATGACCAAACTGACGGTGGGTTCCCAGCCGTTCAACATGACGGCGTGGGACCTTTCCGATATCGCCAATGGCTCCGTCACCTCCAGCAGCGCCACGGAAGTGGACGTGACCGGCTTCGGCGGTGTGCTCGACTATCAGATCAAGGGCTCGGGCTTCACCAGCTTCGACGCCCATGGCCTGCCCACCTCGGGCACGATCACCAGCTTCGTGCAGCAGGTGCCGGGGCATGTGGCCACGAATCTCTTCAGCTTCTCGATCTCCGCGGCGACATTTTCCTCCTATGTCGAGAGCAACGACCCGGCGGGGCTCGAAGGCGCCCTGTTCTCCGGCAACGACTCGCTGTCCGGCCGCAACGGCGACGACGTGCTGCTGGGCTTTGGCGGCAACGACGTCTTCAACGAGACCAAGGGCGGCAACGACACCGTCCAGGGCGGCGACGGCAACGACACCACGAATTTCGGCGCCACGCTGACCGCCGCCGACTCCGTGGACGGCGGCGCGGGCGCCGACAAGATGACCATCCAGGGCGACTATTCCGGTGGCCTGACCTTCGGCGCCACGACGATGGTGAACGTCGAGACGCTGATCGCCAAGGCCGGGTTCAACTACGACCTCACGCTCAACGCGGCCAGCGACACCGGCGGCCAATCGCTTTCGGTCCTGGGGTCAACTCTTGCCGCGGCAAACCACGTCAGCTTCGACGGCTCGGCACTGGCGGGCGACCTCAAGCTCGCCGGCGGCTCGGGAAACGACACGCTGATCGGCGGATCGGGCGCCAACACGCTGGTCGGGCGGGACGGCAACGACACCTTCTTCGCGGGCACCGGCGTAAATGTGATCGGCGGCGGCAATGGCAACGACACCGCCTCGTTCACCAATTGGGTAGCCGGGGACGACTATGAAGGCAATTCCGGCATCAATTCACTGATCCTGAACGGCGATTTTTCCAGCGGCGTCACGCTGGACAAGCACGACATGTCCAAGATCGACAATTTTACACTCGGCGCCGGCCACGATTACGACATCACGCTCGACACCTCGGCCTATCACGCCGGCTCCCATCAGATCCTCGACCTGATCTTCGACGCCAGTGCGCTGGGCGCATCCGACGCCCTCACGCTCAACTGGCACCCCGGCGACCTGAACTTCGTGTTCGTCAAGGGCGGCGCGGGAAACGACACCGTCAACCTGGACTTTTCCGGCTCTTCGGGCGGCGGTTTCGGCAATGTCGACTTCTCACAGGGCGGCGACGATACGCTGATCGTCAGCAACTTTGGCGCGCAGGGTCTGGAAGATGCGCTCTACGTCAAGTACGGCGCGACCTTCAATGCCAACGACATCGTCGAGAACGCCGGGATCGTGCTCGACGGAGACTATTCGGCCGGCGTGACTCTCAACCCGCTGGACGCGACCACGTTCATCGATTTGACGGGCGGGCACGACTACAGCATCACGATCCCGACCATGTCGCACCTCGAGAATGACGTGGTCATCGGCGGCAATGAGCTGCTGGCGGGAGATTCGCTGTACTTCGACGGCTCCGCCGTCACGGAGTCTCGCCTGACCATCAATGCCTGTTGCGGCGACTCCACGATCTACGGAGGTTCCGTCCTCAATACGATCACGGTTCGCACCTTCGGCGGCACCACCGCCATTCATGGCGGCAGCGGCGTCGACACGATATCGGTGCAGGATTTCACGGCCTCGAGCTCCGTGGACGGCGGTGGCGGCAACGATACGCTCCAGCTCACCACCACGAGCGCGGGAGCGATCTTCCTCGGCCCCAGCCAGATCGCAAACGTCGAGACGCTCGGCGTGTCCAGCAATTTGAGCGTGACGGTAACCAGCAATATCGTCGCCAGCGGCCAGACCATGACGGTCGAAGACGGCCCGACGACGCATTACCAGCTGCGTTTCGACGGTTCGGCGGAGACCACCGGCGCATTCGACATCTACGGCGGTTCGGGCGGTGCCAACACCCTCATCGGCGGCGCCGGAAACGACACCATCTATGGCGGATTTTCGGCGAACTTCATCACCGGCGGCGGGGGCGCGGACCAGATCACCTGCGGCGTGCATCCCGATACGCTGATCTACAACGGCGTCCCGGACTCCACGGACGCGAACTATGATGCCGTGACCGGCTTCGACGTTTCGGCCGATGTCTTCAAACTCTGGTACGCGGTGACCGGGGTCGACGCCAGAGTGAATTCCGGCGCGCTGTCCACCGCGACCTTCGACTCCGATCTCGCCGCCGCCATCGGATCGGCACAGCTCGCCGCCCATCACGCCGTACTCTTCACGCCCAATTCCGGCACGCTCAGTGGCGATCACTTCCTGATTGTCGACGCCAACGGCACTGCCGGCTTCCAGGCCGGACAGGACCTGGTGATCGAACTCGCCTCGCCGACCAGCCTGACGCTGACGACCGACGATTTCACGCACTGAACCGCAATACCGATCTCACTTGACCCAACCTCCAGCGGAGAAGCCAGAATGACCAATGTGACCGTGGGCTCCCAGCCCTTCGACATGACGGCATGGGATTTGTCCGACCTTGCCTCCGGCGCCGTGACCGCCAGCAGCAGCACCGAAGTCGACGTCTCGGGCACGGCGCTGCACTACGTCATCACCGGCAGCGGCTTCACCACCTTCGACACCAACGGCTTTCCCACCGACGGCACGGTGACCGGCTTCACCGAAACCGTGCCCGGCAAGACCGCGACGCAGTTCACCGGCATGTCGATCTCGGCGAGCGCATTCATGGGCTTCGTCAACGGCAACAACGCGGCGGGGCTGGAGGCGGCGATCTTCTCCGGCAATGACGTTCTCTACGGCCGGACGGGCGACGACGTGCTGCTGGGCTACGGCGGCAACGACAGCTTCAACGAGACCAAGGGCGGCAACGACACCGTCCAGGGCGGCGATGGCAACGATTCGATCAGCTTCGACGCGGCGTTCACCGCGGCGGATTCCGTGGATGGCGGCGCCGGCAAGGACACCATCAAGCTGAACGGCGACTATTCCGCCGGCGTGGTGTTCGGCGCGGCGACCGTGACCAATGTCGAAGTCATCAAGATGTCCGACGGCTTCAGCTACAACCTCACGCTCAACGCCGCGAGCGACACGGCCGGCCAGTCTCTCAACGTCGACGGCTCGCTGTTGAGCGCGCCCAACCACATCACCATCGACGGCTCGGCGGCCAGCGGCGCGCTCAGGCTCGCGGGCAGCACCGGCGACGACGTGCTCATCGCGGGCTCCGGCGCCGACAACGTGCTGGGCGGCGACGGCAACGACACCGCGACCTTCTCGAACTGGGCCGCGGGCAGCATCTTCAACGGCGGCAACGGCAACGACACGCTGGTGCTGAACGGCGATTTTTCCGGCGGGCTGACGCTCGACAAGACCGAGGTCACCAAGGTCGAGAATTTCACGGTCCTGGCCGGTCACGACTACGACGTCACGCTCGACACCAGCACCTATCACGCGCCCAACCGCGGCACGACCGACTTTACCTTCGACGCCGGCACGCTCGGCGCGTCCGACAGCCTGACGCTCGATTGGAACCCCGGCAACCAATACAACAAGTTCACGGTCACCGGCGGCGCGGGCAACGACACGATCCATCTCGACGTGAGCCTGGCCTCGTTCAGCACCTCCGGCCTGGGCTCCGTGGACCTGTCGAAAGGCGGCGACGACACGCTGATCGTCACAAATCCGAACCATGACATCGTCAGCGCCAATTATGGCGCGGCCTTCGACGGCAATGACGTGGTGCAGAATGCGCAAATCGATCTGAACGGCGACTATTCCGCCGGCGTCACCATGAACGCTTCGGACCTTCCGACAGAGGTCAACTTCGGCGGCGGCCACAACTACCGCCTCACGCTGCAGAACGGCAATGTCGCCAGCGGCGCGACCCTGCAGCTGCTGGGCGAAGGGCTGCACGCCGGAGACTCGCTCTATATCGACGGCTCCGCCGTCGCGGACGGCGCCCTGTTCGTGGAAAGCGAGGCCGGCACGACGACGGTGATCGGCGGCGCCGGCAACGACCTGGTCGATACGTTCGGCTCTAGCGCCATCGTGCACATCACCGGCGGCAGCGGCAATGGCAACTACAGCATCGCCAATTTCACGACAGCCGACAGCATCGACGGCGGCGGCGGATTGAACGTGCTGGTCCTGGCGGGTACGGCGGGCACCTATCACATCAACGGTTCGGTCATCCAGAACATCGGTTCACTCGAGGTAAACAGCGCGATGGACATGGTGGTCACCGGCAACGTCGTGGGCAGCGGCCAGTCGATGACGGTGTTCGCGCCTTCGGGGGGCGGGCTGAGCTTCGACGGTTCCGCCGAAACCACCGGCGCCTTCAATCTGGAGGGAGGCACGGTCAGCGGCAACATCCTGCGCGGCGGCGCCGGCGACGACATCCTGCATGGCGGCAGCGCGGCCAACTTCCTCACCGGCAATGGCGGCGCCGACTCGCTAATCTGCAGCGATCACGTCGACACGCTCTACTACAAGGCGGTCGGAGATTCGACGAGCGCCACCTACGACACCGTCTCCTACTTCAACCCCTCGGCCGACAAGTTCCACCTCTTCACCTCGGTGACCGGCGTGGATGCCAGCGTGACGACGGGCGCGCTGTCCACGGCGAGCTTCGACAGCGATCTCGCCGCGGCGGTGGGCTCGGGCCAGCTCGCGGCACATCACGCGGTGGTGTTCACGGCGGATTCCGGAACGCTTGCCGGCGACCATTTCCTGGTGATCGACGTCAACGGCACGGCCGGCTACCAGGCGGGGCAGGATCTCGTCATCCAGATCGCCAACGCGACCAGTCTCACCTTCACCACGGCGGACTTCACCTAGCACCGGCAGCCGGAGAGAACGTCTGCCGGCGGGCGGACGTTCTCTCCGCCGGGACTGCGGCCTTACGGCACCAGCGTGATCACCGAGCGGCGGTTCTTGGGCTCCTTGACGCCGTCCGCGGTCTGCACCGCGAGGTCGCCCTCGCCGACGCCGGAGGTCTGGATCGATTCCGGGCGCGCACCCATCTGCACCAGCACTTCCTTGACCACGTTGGCGCGCTTGACCGAGAGCGTCTGGTTGTAGGACGCCGAGCCCGATGTGTCGGTGTGGCCGACCACCGTGATGCTGGACTGCCGGCCGGTGCGCGCGGCATCGATCGCCGCGGAGATGGTGGTGAGAGCCTCCGCCGACAGCGTCCAGGAATCCCAGTCGAAATAGACGGTGTAGTTGGCGGCGGGCGCGGCGGCGGCTTCCGGTGCGGGCGCGGGTGCCGGCGCGGGATTGAGGTCGCGCTCCAGGCGCGTCAGCGAGCCATCCAGCGAGCGGCGGCAGGCGGCGGAGGCGGCCTGCTGGCCGTCGACCTTGCCGTTCATGATCCAGCAGTCGAAATCGGCCTGGGCGCGCGCGGCGTCTTCCGGCGCCTTGCCGCGTCCATCCTCGAGGTCGCGCAGCAGGCGCAGGCGCAGCGCCTCGCCGTCGGCGTCGCCTTGCGTCGCGGGTTCGGGCAGAACTTCATCGCCCTTGGCGGCGGCGAGCGCCTTGTCGGCATAGGCCTGGGCCAGATCCGCCACGTCGCTGGACGTTCCGTTGAGCGACATCGAACCGCTGGCGTCGAAGGCGCTGGAGGTCGACACGTCGGCCGCGTCGCCGAACGAGCGCGCGAGATAGGAGTAGTCCTTGAACAGCGCCTGGGAAAACGGCCCGCCCACCGGCTGGGCCGCGTCGAGCTCGTCGGAGATCGTGGTCGAGGCGCAGGCGGCCAGCGCGGACACGAGCGCCAGGACCGGCAGCAGCCGGAGCATGCGAAAAGGGGCGGTATGCGGCATGTGTGAGAATCTCCGGCGGAAAACGAGGCGGGGTCCGTATAGCGCGGGGCGGGCCGAAGGTTAAGCCTTCCTTGCGGGGACGGCCCCAGATGGCGCGCCAGGGCTGCGATTGGGCCACGCACCGGCGCAAAGGCCACGAAAATAACCTTCCCGGATGACCGTGGCGGTAACCTTGCGTTGACCGTCATGGATTTAAAACAGGCAATCGAGGCAAACTTTGGGGCCTGCACGGATGCCCGCGTTTGGCGCTTCCTATGACGAATGACCGCGAGCGCGTGGTCGCCGAGGCCAAGGCCGAGCGGCGCAGGCACCGGCGCGTGCGTGTCGACATCGCCGGCCGGCTGTTCGTCCCGGCCGAGGAGCGCGAGGCCCAGTGCCGGATCACCGACCTGTCGCCCGGCGGCGCCCAGGTGGTGAGCGAATACGTCCCCGCCGCCGACAGCCAGATCGTCCTTTATATCGACGGCTTCGGCCGCCTCGAGGGCACCGTCGCCCGGCCGCGCGCCGATGCCGTGGTGGGCGACAATTTCGGCGTGAAGTTCATCTGCACCGCGAGCAAGCGCGAACGCATCGCCGAACAGCTCACGCTCTACATGAACAAAGGCACCGTCGACGAAAGCGCGCTACGCCGTCACGACCGCGAGCCCACCAAGGGCCTTGCGAAATTCACCCGCGCCAGCGGCGAAGTGGTCGCCTGCGAGGTGCTCGACCTGTCGCTCTCCGGCGTGTCGCTCAAGACCGAGATGCGCCCGCCGCTGGGCGAGGTCGTGCTCATCGGCCAGATGGCGGGCCGCGTCGCGCGCCATCATGAGAACGGCATCGCCGTCGAATTCGTCGGCGCCCCCGCCGCCCCCACCATCGAACGCCCCGCCGCCAGGCTGAGCGTCGTGCGGTAGGTTTGCCGCAGGACCGAATTCGGACTAAACTCAGTCCGAACGAGGTGAAGCATGAACTTTTCCCGCATCAAGCCCCTGAGCTACTTCAAGGCGAACGCGCCGGAAGTTCTTGACGACATTAAGGAGACGCACAACCCATTGGTGATCACGGTGCGGGGAGAAGCCGTGGCCGTCGTGCAGGATTTGCACAGTTACGAACAGACGCAAAGATCGCTGGAATTGCTGCGCGCGCTTTCGCTCACCGGCGCCAAGGTGAAGAAGGGTGACGTGCTGCCCGTCAAGCGGGCATTCAAAAAGCTCCGCAAGCAAATCAAGCGTTAGCCATGCGCCGCACCGCCGTCGTCTCCGGCGATGCCTTGGAGGACATGGCGGAAATCCATGCCTACATCGCCGCGGAGAACAGCACGGACGTCGCGGACAAGATCATCGACGGGTTTGAGACCCGGATTGCAGCGCTTGAGGAGCTAGCCGAACGCGGCAACTTCCCCAAGGAGCTGCTGGCGATAGATGTGAAGGACTATCGCGAGCTTCATTTCAAGCCCTATCGGATCGTCTATCGGGTCGAGGAAAAGCGCGTCGTCATCTATTGCGTTCTGGATGGCCGCAGGGATCTGACGTCCCTGCTGCGCCGCAGGCTTGGGCTCTAGAAAAACGGATTGGCGGACTTCTTGCCGCCGGCCTTGAACACGTTCGATTCCGCGAAAGGATGCTCCAGCGTCACGCGGGGCAGCGACAGGCAATGCGCCTCGACCGCGGCATTGCTCAAGCCACCGGCTCCAGGATTCCCAGCCGGGCGCGCGCGGCACGGTAATGCTCCGGGCGGATGCTGCGCGACACCATCGAGAAGGCGAGCGCGAACACCGCCGCGTCGTCGGTGAAGCCGATCACAGGCAGGAAATCGGGGATCGCGTCCACCGGCATGACGAAATAGGCGAGCGCGGCGAGCAGGATGGCCTTCACCTTGGCGGGCGTTCGTTGGTCGGCGACGCAGAAGAACGCCGCCGCCAGATCCTCCGCGAACGGCACGCGCGCGGCCAGCCGCAGCAGCTTGTCCCAGAACCCCGCCGCCACGATGCGCTCGTAGCGCGCCAGGGTCGCGGGCAGTTGCGGCCGCGCGGGATCGGGGAGTTCATTTGCGTCCATGCGCACTAGTATCGGCCCGGCGAAGCAAAAGGAGAAGACATGAGCGACGATGGCGACATCGGCCGGGGCCAGCCCCTGGCCCGGCTTCTGGGCATCGAGATCCTGGAAGCGACGAAGGCGCGCGTGGTCGGCCGCCTCAAGGTGCGCCCCGACCTCTGCACCGGCTGGAACACCATCCATGGCGGCACCGTGATGTCCTTCGCCGACGTGCTGGGCGCGACCGGGGCCTATCTCAACCTGCCCGAGGGCGCCTCCACCACGACCATCGAGAGCAAGACCAATTTCATCGGGCCCGCGAAGGAAGGCACGACCGTGACGGCGGAGTCCCTGCCCGTCCACATCGGCAAGCGCAGCTCCGTCTGGCAGACCCGCATCACCCGCGAAGACGGCAAGCTCGTCGCCATCGTCACCCAGACGCAGCTGGTGCTGTGAACCTCGGCGCGCGCATTGCCTGCCTTAGCGTCAACCTTTGCGGCCCGGCGCGCGCCGGTCTAAAACCGCGCGCAAAGCCATCCCAGGGAAGGACAACACAATGGAACTCAACGCCTCCGTCGCCGCGATCGTCACCGGCGGCGCTTCCGGCCTCGGCGAAGCCACCGCGCGGGCGCTGCGCCAGCAGGGCGTGAAGGTCGCGCTGTTCGACCTGCAGAAGGACAAGGGCGAGGCGCTTGCCGCGGAGATCGGCGCCAAATTCTGCGAGGTCAACGTCACCAATGACGACAGCGTGACGGCGGGTTTCGCCAAGGCGCGGGCCGCCAACGGCCAGGAGCGCATCCTTGTGAACTGCGCCGGCACCGGCAACGCCGCCAAGACCGCGAGCCGCGACAGGAAGACGGGCGAGATCAAGTTCTTCCAGGCGAAGGATTTCGACCGCATCATCCAGATCAATCTCGTCGGCACGTTCCGCTGCATCGCCCAATCCGCCGCCGGAATGCTGACGCTCGATCCCCTGCCCGGCGGCGAACGCGGCGCCATCGTCAACACCGCCTCGGTCGCGGCGCAGGACGGCCAGATCGGCCAGGCGGCCTACACCGCGTCCAAGGCCGGCATCAACGGCGTGACGCTGGTCGTCGCCCGCGACCTGGCCCAGGAAGGCATCCGCTGCAACACCATCATGCCGGGCCTGTTCAACACCCCGCTGCTCGCTGGCGCGCCGGAGCAGGTGAAGGCGGCGCTGAGCGCGCAGGTGCCGTTCCCGCCGCGGCTGGGCAACCCGCCGGAATACGCCAGCCTCGCCTTGCAGATGATCACCAACGGCTATTTCAACGGCGAATGCGTGCGCCTGGACGGCGCCATCCGCATGGCGCCGCGGTGAGAGAGACGGCGCTCCTGTTCTACGCCGCGGCGGTGCTTTGTCTCGCCGCCGCGGCGGCAGGAGTTGCTGCTGCGGACGATACCGCGGCCGACATAGAGGATATTGCCTTGCCGCGCGCCGGACTTGAATCGAGCAATTTCTTTTATGTGAAAGCCATCGATGGTCAGCCAGTCGACAACCTTTCGAACTATTCCCGCGAAATCGCCGAACACGCGCTCCACCGCTGGGAAAAGGTTCACCCCGTCGCGGATCGCGACATTTCGATAGCGGCTCATACCGTGACGATCGCGGCGCGAAATGTCAGCGAGCACCCTATACGGCTGTTTCGACTGTTCGGCGGCAGCGACGAAGTGTCGGGCGACGTCACGCTCACGCCCCAACCCGGGCACAAGTACAGGGTAACCGGCGAGATCGACGATCATCAGACCGCGATCTGGATCATCGACGTTGCCGATGGCAGCGTCGCCACGTCAAAGATTGAAAGGCCTTCGTGACACAGGCCGACATCCAGGGCTGGCACGACTATTTCGTCACGGTGGCGCAGGCCGGCGCGACGCTGGCGGGGCTGCTGTTCGTGGGATTGACGATCAGCCTCAACCATGTGCTGGCGGCGCGCGGCTATCTGGCGCGCGCCTTCACCGCGCTGGCGCTGCAGTTCGAAATCCTGGTGCTCGGCCTGTTCGCGCTGGTGCCGGGACAACCGGCGGCCGCGCTGGGCGCGGAGTTCGTGATCACCGGCCTCTTCGTGCTGGCGGGAACCGCGATCTTCTCGCGTTACTTCCCGGAAGACGACCAGTCGCATGTGCTGGGCGGCGCGGGCGCCCGCGCGGTGCGCGCCGTGCTCACCGCCACGGCCACGCTGTTCCCCGCGCTGGCCGGAGCGTGCCTGATCGCGGGCCTGTCCTTCGCGCTCTACTTCCTGATCCCCGCCGTGATCGCCGCGATCTACCTGTCCATCGGCTACGCCTGGGTCTTCGCCGTGGAAATCCCGCGGCGGAAGGAATCCTCGAAGACCCGTCCTGAGGATGCCGGCTGATCCGGGCCCGCGCCGCCGCGATCAACAAAGGT
Organism: Rhizomicrobium sp.; assembly: GCA_050728855.1. Classification (GTDB taxonomy): domain Bacteria; phylum Pseudomonadota; class Alphaproteobacteria; order Micropepsales; family Micropepsaceae; genus Rhizomicrobium. The sequence goes on from JBOHKI010000008.1 coordinate 19,351, forward strand.
GAAGCGCGAACGGCGAATACTTCGCGCCACGATCTGGTGGCGCGCCCTGCGATGCCTATGTCTGGGTGAACAGGAGGAACACCATGCTCGCGAACATCGCCTGGTGGGGTGCCGCAATCATCGGCGCCGGCATCATCTTCATCGGCGCGCGCTTCCTCGCCCAGCCGATCGTGGCGGCATCGGGCTACGGCATGCCCGGCAGCCCGCAGACCTTCAACGGCTTCCATGGCTGGCTCGCCGTCAAGGGCGTGCGCGACATCGTCTCGGGCATTTTCATCTTCATCGTGATGGCGAACGGCGCGCCCCATCTTGTGGGCTGGTTCATGCTGGCCGCGACGCTGATCCCCATCGGCGACGCCGCCATCGTGCTGCGCAGCGGCGGGACGAAAACCGCGGCCTTCGCGATCCACGGCGCGACCGCCTTGGTGATGCTGGCAATCGCGGCGGCGCTCATCGCGGCTTGACGCGCCCTACCCCGCCCCCGCGAGCTCATGGATCTGGCTGTTGGCCAGCGTGAGCTTGGCGATGGAGAGATCGCCGGTGCGTTCCAGTTCCTCGAGGAAGGTCTTGGTGCGATCCACCAGGTCGGCGCGGCTCTCGGCCCAGGCATCCGCCGCCTTGGCGCCGTCGGCGCGGGTGCGGTCCATGCGGTCGCCTTCGAAGGATTTGAGCACCTGCGCGGTCAGCGCGCGCTGGCCGGCATAGAGATCGTCGACGATGCGCCGTATCGCGAGGCGGTCCCAATGCTCGCCTGCATTGATGCGCATGGCCAGGCCCCGCACCCGGTCGAGCCCCAGGATCGCGCCCACGGAGAAATACGCGCCGGCGACGAGATCGATGTCGAGATCGCGGGTGTGGGCGAGCTGCGCGATCTCCGGCGCGGTGCCCCAGAGCGGGAGCGCCGCCACGTCGTCGGCCAGGTCGAGCGGCGCGCCCGCGTCGGTCATCTCCTTGATGCGGCCCTGGGTGTCGTGCAGTTCGTAGGGCGAGACCAGGGTGGAGAACGTGCCACGCAGCGATTCCACGCCGCCGCGATAGAGCGCCACGACCTCGGACAGGTCGGCGGCCGCCGGCACGTTGCTGAGGAACCACAGGCCGATGCGGCGCAGGAACTCGGCCACGTCCTCGTACATGGTGGTCTGCAGCGCCGCCGGCACCGTGCCGTCGAGCAGATCGATGCGCGCCTTGAGTGCCGACAGGCCGAACGCGCCTTCCGCCACGGCGAAGGCCCGCGCCACGCGGCTGGCCGGCGCGGAGGACGTCTCCTTCATGCGGTGCACGAAGACGGGGCCGGCGAGATTGACGATCTTGTTGGCCAGCACCGTGGCCACGATCTCGCGCTTCAGGCGGTGCTGGGCGAGTTCGTCGGGGAACCGCGCGACGGCGGCTTTGGGGAAATAGCCCGCGAGCTCGCTCGCGAAATAGCCCTCGTCCGGCAATCCGCTGGCATTGATCTCCGCGTCGAGGTCGAGCTTGGCATAGGCGAGCAGCACGGCCAGCTCCGGGCGCGTCAGCCCCTGCCCCGCTTGCGCGCGCTTGCGCAGCTCCTCGTCGCCCGGCAGGAACTCGACGGCGCGGTCGAGCTTTCCGCGGCGCTCCAGATCGCGCATGAAGCGGCCCTGGCTGTCGATGTCCTTGACGCCGCGCGCCTGGGCGACCGACAGCGCCAGCGTCTGGTTGTAATTGTCCGCGAGCACATGGGCGGCGACGTCGTCCGTCATCGATTCCAGGAGCGCGTCGCGCGCGTCGCCCGTCAGCTCGCCGCGGCGCAGCGGACCGCTCAGCAGGATCTTGAGATTGACCTCGTGGTCGGAGGTGTCCACGCCGGCGGAATTGTCGATGGCGTCGGTGTTGATGCGTCCGCCCTTCATCGCGTATTCGATGCGGCCCAACTGGGTGGCGCCGAGATTGGCGCCCTCGCCGATCACCCTGGCCTTCACCTCGGCGCCGTTGGCGCGGATGGCGTCGTTGGCGCGGTCGCCCGCGTCGAGATTGCTTTGCGAGCTGGCCTTGATGTAGGTGCCGATGCCGCCGAACCACAGCAGGTCGGTTTCCGCCTTGAGCAGCGCCTTGATGACATCCGGCGGCGACGCGCGGTCCTTGGCGATCCCGGTGATCTTCCGCACTTCCGGCGACAGCGGGATTTCCTTCATCGTGCGCGCATAGACGCCGCCGCCCTTGGAGATCAGCGACTTGTCGTAATCCGCCCAGGACGAGCGCGGCAGGTCGAACATGCGCTTGCGCTCGGCCCAGCTTTTGCCCGGATCGGGATCGGGATCGAGGAAGATGTGGCGGTGGTCGAAGGCCGCGATCAGCTTGGTGCAGCGCGACAGCAGCATGCCGTTGCCGAACACGTCGCCCGACATGTCGCCGACGCCGATGCAGGTGAAGGTCTCCGTCTGGATGTCGCGGCCGAGCTCGCGGAAGTGGCGCTTCACCGCTTCCCACGCGCCCCTTGCCGTGATGCCCATCTTCTTGTGGTCGTAGCCGTGCGATCCGCCCGACGCGAAGGCATCGCCCAGCCAGAAGCCGCGCTCTTCCGCAATGGCATTGGCGATGTCGGAAAAGGTGGCCGTGCCCTTGTCGGCCGCCACCACGAGATAGGGATCGTCGCCGTCATGGCGCACGACATGGGCCGGGGGGACGACCGAGCCGTCGGTGTGCAGGTTGTCGGTCAGGTCGAGCAGCGCGCCGACGAAGCATTTGTAGGCGGCGATGCCCGCGGCCTGCACCTCGTCGCGCGCGGCGTTGAGCGGCAGGCGCTTGGGATAGAATCCGCCCTTGGAGCCAACCGGCACGATGACGGCGTTCTTCACCTGCTGGGCCTTCACCAGCCCCAGCACCTCGGTGCGGAAATCCTCGCGCCGGTCGCTCCAGCGCAATCCGCCGCGCGCCACGCGCCCGAAGCGCAGATGCACGCCTTCCACCATCGGCGAATAGACGAAGATCTCGACCAGTGGGCGCGGCGACGGCAATTCCTCGAGCTTCTGGGAATCGAGCTTGACGCAGAGATAGGGCTTGGGATGGCCGCTTTCGTCCGGCTGATAGAAATTCGTCCGCAGCATGCAGTCGATGACGTTGCGCACGCGGCGGATGATGCGGTCGTCGTCCAGGCTCGGCACGTCGTTGAGCGCGTTGTCGAGGCGGCTGGCGATGGCGGTGAGCGCGGCCTCCCGGTCGCCCTCGAAATCGGGGTCGCTCTTGGCGAGGAACAGTTCGACCAGCAGCCCCGCGATGTCCGGGTTCCGCGACAGCGCCTGCTCGATGTAGTCCTGGCTGAAGGCGAACCCGGCCTGGCGCAGGAATTTCGCGCAGGCGCGCAGGATCGTCACGTCGCGCCAGGAAAGCCCCGCGCCGGTGACCAGCTTGTTGAAGCCGTCGCTTTCGGCGTTGCCGGTGATGACCGCGTGGAAGGCATCCTCGAACGGCGCCTTGATCTCGGCGAGATCGGCCGGGCCGTCATCGGCGCGCTCCATGAGGAAATCGAGCACCACGGCCTCGCCCGACCAGCCGCCGCCGCCGTCCAGCGACACCGGATAGGAGTCCTCCGCGATCACCCGGAACCCCAGATTCTCGAACACCGGCAGGAGCGCGGAGAGCGGCGGCATCGTGCCGAGGCCATAGAGCTTGAGCCGCATGGCGCTGTGCGCGTCGCGCGGCCGGCGATAGGCGCGCGCCTGCAGGCCACCCTGGCTGCGCATCAGCGCTTCGAGCTCGGCGAGATCGCGCACCGCCTCTTCCGGCGTGAACGCGTCGCGGTAGCGCGCCGGAAACGACTGGGCATGGCGATGGGCGCGGGCATGGCCCTGCACCTCGCCATGGGCGACGATCAGCGCCGCGGCGAATCCGTCCTCCCAGGTGCGGATGGCGTCGCGGATCTCGGCTTCCAGCGCATGCACGTCGACATGCGGCCTCGGGCCTTCGTTGCGCCCGACGATGTAGTGCACGCGGGCCAGCGTGGATTCATCGAGCGTCGGCGTGGCGTTGGACTCCCGCCCGTTGAACGCCCTGGCGAGGATGCGGTGGATCCGTTCCCGCACGGCGGTATCGTAGCGGTCGCGCGGCACATAGACGAGGGCGGAGACGAAGCGGTCGAACTGGTCGAAGCGCAGGAACACGCGCACCTTGGGCCGCTCGCCCAGCCGAAGCACGCCCATGGCGGTGGCGAAAAGCTCGTCCTCGTCGACCTGGAACAGCTCGTCGCGGGGATAGGTGTCGAGGATATGCGCCAGCGCCTTGGCGTCGTGGCTGTGCGCCGGCAGGTTGGCGCGGGCGGTGACGTTGCCCACCTTGTGGCGCAGCAGCGGGATGTCGCCCGGCCTGCGGCTGTAGGCGCCGGAGGTGAACAGGCCGACGAAGCGGCGCTCGCCCTTGAGCTTGCCGTCGCGGTCGAAGATCTTCACGCCGACATAGTCCATATGCACGCGGCGATGGACCAGGCTGCGCTCGTTGGACTTGGTGATGATGATCGGCTGGGGCTGGGTGAGAAAGGCGCGCACGTCCGGAGTCAGCCGCGCGCGGTCGCTGCCGCGGCGGATGACGCGGGCTTCGGAATCCGACAGCACGCCCAGCCCGCTGGCATCGATCGGCGACAGCATGCCGCCTTCGGCGTCGCTATAGGCGTAGTCGCGCGTGCCGAGGAAGGTGAAATGGTTGTCGGCGAGCCACACCAGGAAGGCGAGGCTCTCGTCCAGTTCGGCCTGCGAGATCTTCGGCGGATTGGCGCTGAGTTCGGCCACGGTCTCCTTCAGCGCGAGCAGCATGTTGCGCCAGTCGCGCACCGCCAGCCGCACCTGCGCGAAGACGCCGCCGGCGCCCAGCACGAGCGCCTCGCGCCGCGCCGCGTCCACCACCGGATCGAGCACCAGCACGATGACGCTTTCGCGCGCCACGGCTCCCGTCTCGCTGCGCACGCCCGCCGCATCGCGCCTGGTCTCCAGGATCGGATGGAACAGCGCGTGCACGCGGTAGCCCTGCGCGCTCGCTTCCGCGAGCAGCGAGTCGAACAGGAACGGCATGTCGTCGTTCACCGCGGCGAGGATCGTCTCCTTGCGCGAACCGCTGGCGTCCTGCGCGTTGAGGTCGAGCAGTTCGATCAGCGTCTCGCCGGCTTTGCGCACCTGCGTGCGTTCGAACAGGACGCCGGCGATCTGCGCCAGCGAGTCCGGCGCATAGCGCGTCACGTCTTCCGGCGGCGCGCCGCGATAAAAGGCCTCGAAGAAATGCCTGGGCCCGGGCGAAGCCAGGAGCTTGGCGGCTTGGGCAAGACAGGCGGCGGCTTTCGCCTCGTCGTCATGGGCGACGACCGCCGCATCGGCTGGATCGACGGCGTGCGCGGCTTTGGGGGTCATGGGTGTCCGAAGGGGGCTGGCGGGCCGGAACCTATCCCCGCGTAAGCCTTACCGGAAGCCGAAAAACCGACAATTCGCCGTCATCCGGCCGGCAGCAGCCGCGCCATCGGCTCGCGGGCGGAAAGCTTTTCCATCCAATAGCTTACGCCTGCGACCACGGCGCAGGCGGCCAAGACGGACGCCGAACCCGCGATCCCGCCCAATGGCCGCACCAGGGCGGCGATGGCGCCGAGCCCCGCGACCGGGCCCGCGAACATCAGGCTCGCCTCGCGCGTCCGCGACAGGGCGGCGACCAGGGCACAGGGAACCGCGGCAAAGAGCGTGACGGCGGCCAGGCTCGTGCCCGCCGGCAGGGCGAGGAATGCGCCCGCGCCCCAGGCAAAGCCCGCATAGAACAGGATGGCCGACAGATCGCCCGAGAATGCCTTGAGCGCGAAGATTTCGAACGGCGCGGCCATGGTGCGCGCATAGGAGCGCAGGAGTGCGGCGATTCCGCCCGCAACCAGCGCCAGCCACACCATGAGTTCCACATTCGCCTGGGCGCCGAAGGACAATCCCGCCACGGCGAGCGCCGACAGCGACAGCGCGGCGACGATCTGCGGCGCGCGGCCCAGGAGATTGGCGAGCACCGCGGTCTCGGCCGCCTCATCATGCAGCCGCGCCAGCTGCGCCAGCCGGATGCGCGGATCTTCCCGCAGTTCGGCGGATGCCGGCAATCCCGGCTGCGGCGCGGTGGCACGGGGCTCGATGGGAACAATCGCCATGACAGGGACCTCGCGCGTGAGCGTGAATTCTCGTACTTACGCTCGGCCTGGAGCGTTAAGAACGCCTTAACGACGCCCGGCCCCTGATTCGGTTCCCATTTTACCGCCACGGTCCACAACTTCGCCATGCCGCATGCCACCGTCTTCGACCTGGAGTTCACCGCATGGCCCGGCAGCCTGGCGCGGCGCTGGCTGGGACCGGGCGAGTTCAAGGAGCTGGTCCAGATCGGCGCGGTGAAGCTCGACGCACGGACATTCGCCCCGCTTGCCGAGTTCGAGGCGGTGGTGCGGCCGCGGGTCAATCCCGTGCTGTCGGACTATCTGGTCGAACTCACCGGCGTCACCAACCGGGCGCTGGCCGAACGCGGCGTGGACTTCACCGATGCCTATCGCGCCTTCGTGGAGTTCGCCGCGGGCGGGACGGTCTGCGCCTTCGGGCGCGACGATTTCGTCTTCGCGGAGAACATCCGGCTCTACGGCATCGCGGATGCGCCGGCATTGCCGCCGTTCGTGAACGTCGTTCCGTGGCTCCACGAAAACGGCATCGATCCGCTCGGTTTCCATGCCTGCGACGTGGCGCGGCTGTGCGGCGCGGAATTTTCCGGCCGCGAGCACGACGCGCTGGAGGACGCCCGTTCCGTCGCGCTCGGGATCAAGACGCTCGTCGCGCGCGGCGCGCGGAACATCCTGCTGCCATGACCGCCGCCGACCGGATCATCGCCAGGCTGAAACTCGAACCGCATCCGGAAGGCGGCCACTATCGCGAAACCTTCCGCGACGCGGCGGGCAAAGCCCGCGCCCATTCCACCGCGATCTACTTCCTCCTGAAACGCGGCGAAGTCTCCCGGCCTCATCGCGTCGACGCCGCGGAGGTGTGGCACCACTATGCCGGCGCGCCGCTGGAGCTGACGGTCGGCCACAGGCGGTTGCTGCTCGGCAAGGATCTGTCGAAGCAGCAGCGGCCGCAAATCGTCGTGCCGGCGCGGGCCTGGCAGAGCGCGCGCAGCCTCGGCGCCTATACGCTGGTGGGCTGCACCGTGGCGCCGGGCTTCGAGTTCGAAGGCTTTGAGCTGAAATAGCGACTCCGTGCTGCGGAGAAGCAGGAACGGCTAACGCTTCTGACCGAACGCCTCGGCCAGCCACATCGCCATCTCGCGCGACGAGGCGCAGCCTTCGAAGCCCCGGCCGGAATTGAACATCACCACCAGCGTGTGCCCGTTGAAGGCGAAGTCCGGATGCCCGCCGGTGGGCGCGACGGTGACGGTGTCGACGCGCCGCGCCAGCGCGTCGTGGCCGTAGGGCGTGAGGCTGTAACGTTCGATCCCGCGCGCGGCGTTCTGCAGCGCGTTGAAGGCGTAGGCGCGCGTCAGCGGACTGCCGAAGCGGCTCCAGTCGACGTTGAAGCCGATCTGCAGCCGCCGCGCCGCGAACAGGCGCTGGGATTCCGCGTTCATCTGGTTCTGCATCTCACCGGGGCCGATGGTGGGCGGCGATGGCGGAAACGCGTCGCCCACGCGCTCGACGGGAAGTCCGTTGGGCTGCGCGTCGGTGTAGAGCGTCATGCCGCCCCACACCGCCACGGTCATCGCGGTCTCGCCGGAATCGTATTTCAGCACGCGGCCGCCGAGCGAGGCGCTGTCGGCGAACAGCACGAAGACTTCCGGCGAATCCTGGAAGCGCACGAGGAAATCGCCCTGCGAGGGGACCAGCGTGAACTTGACGCTGTCGCCGGCCAGATAGGCGCCTGGCTGGATGGCGGCGAGCCGGTCCAGCGACAGCCGTTGGCCGACCGTGTCCTGCGCGAACGCAGGAACCGGCGGCGCAGACGCGATCGCCGCGCAAGCGGCGATTGCAAGGACCGTCCTCAGCATCGCTTCACTGTTCTCATGGGCGCTCGCGTCCGAGCGTCGCCCCCTCAGGCCCGTCCGTTATCCGGGGCGAATGGGGCAAGAATATGGAGCGCAAAAACCCCTCCCTTGAGGGAGGGTGGTTATTGGTCGAACCTCCCGCCGCGGCCTTTTCCGCCGGCGAAGCGCGCGGCGCCGGCGGCGGATTCGCCGCTTCGCAATGCCGCCAACCCGTGACGGAATTCGTTCGCCATGGCGTGCGGCCAGCCAAGGTCGAACTGCTCGCAGGCGGACATGCGGTCGCCGCGCAGGCAGGCTTGCGGAAATTTCGCGATCTCCAACGCGAGCGCCTCGGCCGCGTCGCGCGCATGGCCCTTGGGCACGACGCGATTGGCCAGGCCCATGGCGAGCGCTTCTCCGGCGCCCACCGGCCGTCCGGTGAGAATCATGTCGAGCGCGCGCGACTGGCCGATGAGCCGCGGCAGCCGCACCGTGCCGCCGTCGATCAAGGGCACGCCCCAGCGCCGGCAGAACACGCCGAACACTGCGTCCTCCTCCGCCACGCGCAAATCGCACCACAGCGCGAGTTCGAGCCCGCCCGCCACCGCATAGCCCGACACCGCCGCGATCACGGGCTTGGAGAGCACCATGCGCGTCGGCCCCATGGGCGCATCCGTCGCCAGCGCGTCGAAATTGTCCACCTCCGGCGCACGGGTAAGATTGCCCCGCCCCTCCGCCACGCCTTTCAGATCCGCGCCCGCGCAGAACGTCCCGCCCGCGCCGCAAAGCACGGCGGCACAAGCATTTTCGTCGCGCTCGAATTCCAGGAAGGCGTTCGCCAGCGCCTCGGCCGTCGGCCGGTCCACCGCGTTGCGCGCGGCGGGACGGTCGAGGATCACCGTGGTCACGGGTCCTTTACGCTCGACATGCACAGTCATGGCCGCTTTCTCCTTGGCTTCCGCCCGCAACCTTATTAAACCACGCGCCATTCCGGCGCCGTATCCTTCATCATCAAGAGGCACCACACGTGGACCACCCCAACACCTTCAAAGCGAAGAAGACCCTCAAGGTCGGCGGCAGGACCTATGGCTATTACAGCCTCGCCGCCGCGGAGAAGAACGGGCTGCCGGGGATTTCGCGATTGCCCTATTCGCTGAAGGTGCTGCTGGAGAATCTGCTGCGCCATGAGAACGGCCAGTCCGTCGTCGCCGACGACGTGAAGGCGGTGGCAAAATGGCTGAAGACGAAGACCTCCGACCGCGAGATCGCTTTCCGCCCGGCGCGCGTGCTGATGCAGGATTTGACCGGCGTGCCGGCGGTGGTCGATCTCGCCGCCATGCGCGACGCGATGACCAAGCTCGGCGGCGACGCCGAGAAGATCAATCCGCTGGCCGAAGTCGACCTCGTCATCGATCACTCCGTGATGGTCGACAATTTCGGCCACAAGGACTCGTTCAAGAAGAACGTCGCCATCGAATATGAGCGCAATGGCGAGCGTTACGCGTTCCTGCGCTGGGGCCAGCAGGCGTTCGCGAATTTCCGCGTCGTGCCGCCGGGCACCGGCATCTGCCACCAGGTCAACCTCGAATATCTCGGCCAGACGGTGTGGACGCGCAAGATCAGGGACGGGAAGAAGACGGTCGAATACGCCTTCCCCGACACACTGGTCGGCACCGACAGTCACACCACCATGATCAACGGCCTCTCCGTGCTGGGCTGGGGCGTGGGCGGCATCGAGGCGGAAGCGGCCATGCTGGGCCAGCCGATCTCCATGCTGATCCCGGAAGTCATCGGCTTCCGCGTCGAGGGCAAGCTGCGCGCCGGCGTCACCGCGACGGACCTGGTGCTCACCGTGACGCAGATGCTGCGCAAGAAGGGCGTGGTCGGCAAGTTCGTGGAGTTCTACGGCCCGGGGCTGGACGAGATGACGCTGGAAGACCGCGCCACCATCGCCAACATGGCGCCGGAATATGGCGCCACCTGCGGCTTCTTCCCCATCGATGCGGAGACCATCCGCTACCTCAAGGCCACGGGCCGCAAGCCCGCGCGCATCGCGCTCGTCGAGAAATACGCCAAGGCGCAAGGCCTCTACCGCACCGCGAAGTCCGCGGACCCCGTGTTCACCGACACGCTGTCGCTGGACCTGGAGAGCGTGGAGCCGAGCCTGGCCGGTCCGCGCCGTCCGCAGGACCGCGTCAGCCTCGCCAACGCCGCCAACGAATTCGCCACCGCCATGGTCGACACCTTCAAGAAGGAAGACGACGCCATGCGGCGCGTGAAGGTGGAGGGCACGGACTATTCCATCGGCCATGGCGACGTGGTGATCGCCGCCATCACCTCCTGCACAAACACCTCCAATCCCAGCGTGATGATCGGCGCGGGGCTGCTTGCCCGCAACGCCATCAAGCGCGGGCTCCAGACGCGGCCCTGGGTGAAGACCTCGCTGGCGCCGGGCAGCCAGGTGGTCACCGACTATCTCGCCAAATCCGGTCTCAACAAGCCGCTCAACAAGCTGGGCTTCGATCTGGTGGGCTATGGCTGCACCACCTGCATCGGCAATTCCGGCCCGCTGCCGGAAGCGATCGGCAACGCCGTCACCGAGGGCGATCTGGTCAGCGCCGCCGTGCTTTCCGGCAATCGCAATTTCGAGGGCCGCGTGCACCAGCAGGTGCGCGCCAACTATCTCGCCTCGCCCATGCTGGTGGTGGCCTACGCGCTCGCCGGCTCGATCAATATCGACCTGACGAAGAATCCCGTCGGCTATGACGGCGAGAACGAGCCGGTCTATCTGAAGGACATCTGGCCCTCGCCGCGCGAGATCGCCGACACCATCCGCAAGGCGGTGACGCCGGCCAGCTTCCGCAAGCGCTACGCCAACGTCTTCGCCGGCGATGCCAACTGGCGCAAGGTCAAGGTGCGCCCCGGCAAGACCTATCAGTGGGACATCGGCTCGACCTATGTGAAGAACCCGCCCTATTTCGAGGGCATGGCAATCACGCCGGCGCCGGTGAGGGACGTGGCGGGCGCGCGCATCCTGGCGCTGTTCGGCGATTCCATCACTACCGACCACATCAGCCCCGCCGGCTCGATCAAGGCGACCGCGCCTGCCGGCCTCTATCTGTCGGAGCACCAGATCCGCCAGCAGGATTTCAACTCCTACGGCTCGCGCCGCGGCAACCACGAAGTGATGGTGCGCGGCACCTTCGCCAACATCCGCATCAAGAACGAGATGATGGGCGGCAAGGAAGGTGGCAACACGATCTTCTATTCGGCCGGCTATCCGAGCGGCCAGGAGATGTCGATCTTCGACGCCGCGATGGCCTATGAGAAGCAGGGCGTGCCCACCGTGGTCGTCGCCGGCAAGGAATACGGCACCGGTTCCTCGCGCGACTGGGCGGCGAAGGGGCCGAAGCTGCAGGGCATCCGCGCGGTGATCGCGGAAAGCTTCGAGCGCATCCACCGTTCGAATCTCATCGGCATGGGCATCGCGCCCTTCGCCTTCGAGGCCGGCAAGACGCGCCGCGACTATGTGCTGACGGGACGCGAATCCATCGACATCCCCGGCCTGTCGGGCAAGCTCACCCCGCGTATGAAGGTGACGGCGACGATCCACTATCCCGACCGCGCCGACGCGCAGCTGCCGCTCTACCTGATGATCCTCACCGCCGACGAGATCGCCTATTTCGAGAACGGCGGGATACTGCCCTACGTGCTCAGGAACCTGCTTGCGGCCTAGAGACGGCGACGCGCGGGCGGATTCGCCCGCGAACCGGCCGATCCGCGCCGCGGGACCGACTCGCAGAATGGTGAATTTGGTTGCAGCGGCGTGACGCCCTGCGAAAGCTTTTGAAAAATCGCACCGATTGCGCGATCCTCTCCGGGCCCGGGGGGCCACGATGGCCGGTATTTCAAGACGAAGTGACTGGAGGCGCGCGGGCGCGCGCCCTAAGGTCCGGCCCATGTCGTTTAGAACCGTTCTTGCGAGCGTGGCGCTGGCCGCTTCGTTGCTGGCCGTCTTTGTGCCCGCCGAGGCCGGCGGCGGCAGGCGCCCCGTGGTCGTGGAACTGTTCACCAGCCAGGGCTGTTCGTCATGCCCGCCGGCGGACGCGATGCTGGCCCAGCTCGCCGGTTCCCGCCGCGACGTGCTCGCGCTGTCCCTGCCGATCACCTATTGGGACATGCTGGGCTGGAAGGACACGCTCGCCAGCGACGCCAACACCCGCCGCCAGAAGGGCTATGCCGAGGCGATGCGCTCGGGCGGCGTCTACACGCCCCAGGCCGTGATCGACGGCATCGACGACATCGTGGGTTCCAAGGACAGCGCCATCGCCGCCGACCTCGCAGCGCGCGAGGCCGACATGGAGTCGGTGCCGGTGTCGCTGAGCGCCACGCCCAAGGAGATCCGCGTGGTCATCGGTCCGGGCCACGCCGGGTCCGACGCGACGGTGTGGCTGTTCCATGTGCTCGCCAAGGCAACCGTCACGATCAACGCCGGCGAGAATGCCGGCCAGACGCTCACCTACCGCAACGTCGTGCGCGACGTGCGCGCGGTCGGCCTGTGGAAGGGCCAGCAGGTGGTCCTCGACCTGCCGCGCGCCGACATGGCGAGCCCGCCCAGCGATGCCATCGCCGTCATCGTCCAGGAAGGCGGCTACGGCCGCATCGTCGGCGCCGCGATGCTGACCAAGCCGGAATATTGACGCGGCCACCGGCCGCTTCTTTGCACCAGCGCGGATTTTCCGTCACGTTGCAGCGGAGTTGGAAAATCCGGGGCCGCCGATGCTTCTCGAAACGCAGAGCAACTGGCACGGCGATCTCGTGACTGCTCTGGTCGCGTTGACGGCAGCCGCGGCAACAGTCGAATTCCTGGGCGGGCGCCAGCTGAACCGGCGCGTGCGGAATACGCTGCGCATTTGGTTCCAGCAGATCAAGCGCATGCCGCGCCCGGCTTTGGGCGAGCGGGAAGCGCGGTTCGCGCTTGGCCTCGTTCAACGCATTTTCGGCTCTCGCGCCTTCTCGCTTCGGCGCATTCTCACCATCGCCGCCGGTACCGGTCTGGTTTTCCTCCTGACAACCGTGGCACTCAACCAGACGGCCTTTGGTGCCCAGTATCGGCATGATGCTTACGTGTTTGTCACGCGCGGAGCCCTTCTGCTGATCGTGTCGGCATGGCTTTCGATAGCCATCACCGAACAATCGCTGAAGCGAAGCATCAAATACCTGTCGAACCGGAGATGGTCCAATGCAGCTTATGCAACGCTGTTGATATTTTTCATACTCGCTCCGATTTACGTGACGAATGCAGTTCAGGGCGCCGCCGTCTTCGTGGTGAACTATTTTTCCGGAGGCGAAACGCTTTCATTTGGATACGTCGCATACGCTTTCGTTCTATTCTTCAACATGTTTGTCTTCGCGCTTCAAACGGGATCGGGATCGATATTGGAGACGAGGTTCGGTGGCGGAATGGAAGTCACGGCCGGCACAACGATGATCGTGTTTGGGTTGCTGTTCTGGTTTCGCGCGGCACTGGCCTTCGGAAGCATAGCATGGTGGCTTTCGGGATTCGCGCTGCGCTATCTCCGCTTGGTGATTTTCCGTTTCCTGGAACTGAAAAAAGGAGCGATCACGATTTTTGCCGGTGCGATCGCCGGCTTCGCGAAATTTGTCGACTGGCTCCTGTACGCCGGGCATTTGTGAAGGAGTACATTCGGATCCTGATTCGCAGGCATTCTCATGGCCCTGTTCTTCGATGCGGAGTGGTTCGATGCGCGGCTGGCGGCGGCTGGGCTGACGCGCTCGGTGCTGGCCGAAGCGCTGGGGCTCGACGACGCGCAAATTGCCGAAGTCTGGAAGGACCAGCGCGAAGTCTCGGCCCGCGAAGTGAGCGTGATGGCGGCGCTCTTGGGCGCGACGCCCCGCGATATCGCGCACCATGCCGGAATCTCCACCCCGGTGCCGAAGGACCAAGGCGAACTCGACGACATCCGCGCGCGGCTGGAGCGGATCGAGCGCGCGCTCGATGAGCTGAAATCCCTCGTCGCGGCCAAGCCGTGAGCCCGGTTCCGCACATCGCCTTCGCGCTGGTGCTGGGGCTGTCGGCGCTGCTCGCCATGATCGTGGGCCGCAACGCGCGCCGGGCCGCGCGCGACTATCTCGCCTTCGCCGCCGCGCTCTACGCCGCGCTGTCGCTGGCCGATCTCGCGGCGGCGCTCGGCGTCGCGGACATGAACTTCGCCTTCGCGGTGGCGCTGGTGACGGGCGCGCTGGCGCCGCTGGCGCTGACCATCGCGATCGCCGCGGCCTTCGGCCATGCGCCGCGCACGCTCATCGCGGCACCGCTGCTCGCGCTCGCCGCCGCCGCCGGCATCGTCGCCGCCGCGACGGGACTGGTGTTCGTGGCGCTGGCCCCGCTCTTTGCCTGTCTGTGCGCCATGTTCGCGCTGGCCGCGCGGCGCGTACGCACCGCCGGGACCGACTCGCTGCATGCGGTGCTGGCGGCCCTCGCGCTGCTGGCGGCGGCGGCGTCCTTCATGTCCGGCGGGTTGACGGCGTTCGCGCTGTTCTCGGCGGCGGGATTGATGGGCGCGGCGCTGGCGGTGTCAGGCCAGATCGTCGAACACCCGCGCGGCCGGGCGGCGGCGCGGCCGCGTGCCATAGGCCGCCTGCGCCTTCGCGGCCGGTGACGTCTCGCCCAGCAACTGGCCGATGACCTGCGCGACGAAGGGTGTGTCGAGCGGTGATGCGTTCCAAAGCGGATCGCGTGCCGGTGTGCCGGACTGGGACACGCACGCATCGCTCGCGCGGCGCCCGCTGCGCGCGCCCGGCTGGCCCTGGGGCCGCGCGTCGTTGCGCAAATCGCGGGTTTCCGGGGTTTTTTCGACACGCGGGGCGTGCGCGCGCGGCGCGGTAACCACGCCGGCTCTTACAATCGCGAATGCGCCCGCTGCCGTCATAACCGATCCTTAAGGCAATACGCGCGCCGCGGCCTTCCAAGCGCCGCGGCGCCCAATCGGTTTCATTTTTTTTAATTCCCTCGGGTCACACTCGTTCCACAAGGCCGAAAAAATGGCCGGGGAACGGTGGGTTGTGCTGAGTCAGACGCTTCCAAGGAGGCCAGTCGAAAGCGTGCGCGCGCTGGCCGCCGCGCAGGACGCCGAGCGGTTGCGCCTGGCCGTCACCGGCGCCGGCGAAGCGGTGTTCGACTGGTCCGTCGCCGACGACCGCATCGCCTGGGACGGCGCGCTCGACATCCTCACGCTTCACGCCGATGCCACCCGCCTGCAACGCGGCGAGAACTTCCGCGCCTGGATGAGCGGCGAGGGCCGCATGGCGCTGCGCAAGGTGCTGGACGACGCCACGCCCAAGGACACGCTGTTCGAGATCGAGTTCGAGGCGGCCTCGCCCATGGGCACGGTGTGGTTCGAGATGCGGGGCCTGCGCATCCCCAGCCTCGAAGGCCCGGCCGAGCGGCTGGCCGGAATCCTGCGCATCGTCACCGAGCACAAGCGCGAGGCCCAGCGCCTCAACTATCTGGCAACCCGCGACGAACTCACCGGCCACCTGAATCGCACCTCGCTGCGCGAGGCGCTGCAGCTGGCCATCGACAGGGCCAAGGCCGAGAGCCGCTCCTGCGCCTATCTCGTCGCCTCCATCGACCGCCTCGCCATGATCAACGACACCTACGGCTTCGGCGCCGCCGACGAGGTGATCGTGGCGGTGGGCGAGCGGCTGTCGGCCAGCCTGCGCGGCAGCGACGTCATTGGCCGCACCGCCGGCAACAAGCTGGGCGTGATCCTGGGCAATTGCAGCGAGCGCGAGATCTCGCTGGTCGCCGAGCGGCTGCGCGCCAGCGTGCGCGGCGACGTGATAGCGACGCGCGCCTCCACCGTCTCGGCCACGATCAGCGTGGGCGCGGTATGGCTGCCCGCTTCCGCCGCCTCCTCGCAGGAAGCCATGCTGCGCGCCGAGGAAGCGCTGGAACGCGCCCGCGTCGCGGGCCGTGACGGCTTCCACGTCTACACCAAGTCTCCCCAGCGCGAGACCGCGCGGCTGCGCCTGATGACCATCGCCGACGAGGTGGTCGCGGCGCTGAACTCCGATCGCCTGGTCTTCGCCTACCAGCCCATCGTCGACGCCAAGACGCGCAAAGCCGTGCACCACGAATGCCTGCTGCGCATGATCCGCGCCGACGGCACGGTGGCGACGGCGGGACAGTTCATCCCCGCGGCGGAGCAATTGGGCCTGGTGCGCCTGGTCGACCGCCACGCGCTGGAGATGACGGTCGCCGAGCTCAACGACAATCCGGACATCACGCTGGCCGTGAACGTCTCGGGCACCACGGCGGGCGATCCGTCGTGGCTGCAGTCCTTCATCAACTACATCCGCGCCAACGAGCACGTCGCCGGGCGCGTCATCGTCGAGCTGACCGAGACCGCGGCGCTGCACGATTTCGAGGAGAGCGCGCGCTTCATCTCCAGTTTGCGCGAGATGGGCTGCAAGGTGGCGATCGACGATTTCGGCGCCGGCTACACCTCGTTCCGCAATCTTCAGATGCTGCGCGTCGACATGGTCAAGATCGACGGCGCCTATGTGAAGGGCCTCGCCACCTCGCCCGACAACCAGATCTTCGTGCAGACGCTGGTCGGCCTTGCCAAGAACTTCCGCCTGAAGACGGTCGCCGAATGGGTGACGTGCGAGGAAGAGGCCCGGCTGCTGGAAGGCTTCGGCGTCGACTACTTCCAGGGTTACCACTTCGGCGAACCGGTCCTCGAACCGGAGTGGCAGAAGTAGCGACTTACGCAAGTCTTGCGTTCCGCTCCAGGAATCCGCGCACACACAAGCCGATGATATCGTTTGGCTTTGCACGCCTTTGCGCAAAGGCGCTTTTGGCCGTAGCATTGAGTTTCGGGGGCCATCTACAACATCAATTCGGCGTGCCGGCCTCGCGTGGCGCCATTTGCGCTCCGCGTGTCATACTTCGCTTCGTGTTCGATCAGGTCCCATTTCGAGGAGATATTAAGATGAAGACGAATTTGGCGCGCGGACTTGCCGCGGGATTTCTCACGGTTGCGCTGACCGCAGGCCTTCTCGAACATAGTGGCGGCGGCGCGCCCGCAGCTGCCAAAACCATCAGCACTCCGGATGCCATGCAGCTTCGCCAGCGGATGTCAGCGCTGGAGATACCGTTTGAGGCCAATATCGGCCAACAGAACAAGCAGGTGGCATTCACGGCGCGCGCATTGGGCGGCACTCTGTTTGTGACTCGCGCCGGCGAACTGGTCTACAGCTTTCCGGGAAGGGTGCCCGGACAGACGATGACCGGACGGGACCCGCACAAGGGCCTTTCCGCGCGCGGTCCCGGCTGGGCGCTGAGCGAGAGCTTCACCGGCGCCCACATCGTGCCACGCGGGAACGCTGCGAGTGTCACCCGTGTCAACCGCTTCATCGGAAGCGATCCGAAGAATTGGCGTTCATCGATTCCCACCTTTGGACGCATCGCGCTGGGCGAAGCGTGGCCGGGCATCGCGGTCGCGCTCGCCGCGCATGGCGACAGCGTGGAGAAGCTGTTCACGCTGGCGCCGGGCGCGAATGCCGCGCGCATCGTCATCGGCGTGCGTGGCGCCATGCGTCTGGCGCTCGATGGAAGCGGCGCGCTCATCGCCCAGACCGGCGACGGGCCCGTCAGCTTCAGCGCGCCGCGCGCATGGCAGGACATCGCGGGCAAGCGCAGACCCGTGCGCGTCGCCTACACGCTCTCGGGCAACAGCTACGGCTTCCACGTCAGCGGCTACGACGCCGCCTACCCCGTCGAGATCGACCCGATTCTGCAATCGACATATCTCGGCGACAACAACAACGACGTCGGATATAGCGTCGCCGTCGACGCGGCCGGCTACGTGTTGGTGGCGGGAAACACCTATTCCACGACCTTCCCCGGTACGGCCGGCGGGGCGCAAACCACGTCGCACAGCTGGACGAACCCTTACAACTATGAGGGCTTCATCGCGAAGCTGAATAACGCCTTGACCGTCCTCGTGCAGGCGACATATCTCGGCGGCAGTGGCGACGAATACCCCTACCGTATCGCGCTGGATGGCAGCGGCAATGTGTTCGTTACCGGCAGCACCACGTCGACGGACTTTCCGACCACGTCTGGCGTGGCGCAAGCCGGCTTTGGCGGCGGCAATGAGGACGCCTTCGTCGCCAAGCTCAACGGCGGGCTGACCACGCTGCTGCGGTCGACTTATATCGGCGGCGGCGCGGACGACGAAGGCCACGGCCTGGCGCTGAGTGCGAACGGCGATGTGTTCGTGGCGGGCTCCACCACCGGCGCCTTTCCGCACGTGGCGGGCGGCGCGCAATCCGTCTTTGGCGGGGGCACGGCGGGCAACGCGGACGCCTTTGCCGCCAAACTGAACAACAACCTGACCACCATCGTTCAGGCAACCTATCTCGGCGGCGCCGGGCACGACTACGCCAACGCCATTGCACTCGACGCGAGCGGCAACGTGTTCATTTCCGGGGGCACCGCGGGCTTGCCGGCCGTGACCGGCGGCGCGCAGGCAGCCTATGGCGGCGGCTACGGGGACGCCTTCGTCGCCAAGTTCAACAACGGCCTGACCACACTCATCAAGGCGACCTATCTCGGGGGCAGCGGCTTCGACTATGCCACCAGCCTCGCGCTGGATGCGGCTGGCAACGTGTTCGCGGCGGGAGCGACCGGTTCCACGAATTTCCCGGACACCATCGGCGGTGCGCAAGCCCTCCCAGGCGGCGGCGCCGAGGACGGGTTCATCGCCAAGCTGAACAACGGCTTGACCGTCTCGTTGCAGGCGACCTATCTCGGAGGGAGCGGTAACGACTATGTCCACGGCATGGCGCTCGATCCGATCGGCAACGTGTTCGTTGTGGGGGAAACCTCTGCCAGCAATTTCCCCGGAACGACCGGCGGTGCGCAGCCCGCCCTGAGCGGGGGCAGCGATGCTTTCATCTCCAGACTGAACAACGGCCTGACCGCGCTCGCCCAGTCGACCTATCTCGGCGGCAGCGGTTACGATTTCGGCATGGCCATCGCGCTGGACGCCTCCAACGAACTCGTCGTGGCGGGTTACACCACGTCGACGAATTTCCCCGCCCTGACCCCCGCTTCGACCATCCCGGGCACGGCCAACGGAGCGCGGCCCATCTACGCCGGGGGCAACTACGATGCCTTCGCCTCCAAGCTCACCCACGGTCTGCACGATCTCGCCCATTCGGTAGGCTACAACGACGGCGATCCGCACATCACCACCATCAGCGGCGTGCTCTACACCTTCCAGAGCGTCGGCGAATTCACCGCGCTGCGCGATTTGCCGGGCTTCGAGATCCAGACGCGCCAGTCGGCGATGCCGACCTGGGCGCCTTATACAGACGCCTATACGGGCCTGAAGACCTGCGTCAGCGTCAACACCGCGATGGCCGCGCGCGTCGGCACGCATCGCGTCACGTTCGAGCCGGACTTCAACAATCCCGCGTCCGGGATGGTGCTGCGCGTGGACGGCGTGACGACGTCGCTCCCGGCGGCGGGACTCAATCTCAGCGGCGGCGGCCATCTGGCCCAGCTGCCGGGCGCGCTGGAGATCGACTTTCCGGACGGCGCCATCCTGACGGTGCCGGCCTATCAGGTGGGGACGCAATGGGTGATCCATGTCGATGGCTCCCGCCTCGACGCGCGCGAGGGTCTCATGGGCGCGATCGCGTCCGGAAGCTGGCTGCCGGCGCTACCCAATGGCGGGGCGGAGGGGCCGATGCCGCCGTCGACGCTGACCGGAATGCACCAGCGCTTCGTCGTGCTCAACCGGGACTATGCCAATGCCTGGCGCGTGAACGGCCGCACAAGCCTGTTCGACTATGGGCCCGGCACGTCGACAGCGACGTTCACCAATCCCAGCTGGCCGGTGGAAAACGCCACGACGTGCGTCGTGCCCAATATGCCGCCGCCGCCCAAGCCGATCACCGCGGCCGCGGCACAGGACATCTGCCGCGCCGTCACGGACAAGACGGCCAACGCCAATTGCGTCTTCGACGTGATGGCGACCGGCCGGCCGGAATTCTCCAAGGGCTATCAGATTTCGCAGCACCTTCACGACGGGGTGAAGACGCCGATGCGGTAGAACGGCCAATTGCCGGCGCCGCGATGCTACTTCCTCTCCCGCGCCAGCTCGGCCAGCTGCTTGCGCATGGCTTCGATCTCGCTTTTGAGCTCGGTGATTTCCTCGCTGGGTTTTTCGCGGGGCTGGGCTGAGCCGTTGGTGGGTTTGGCGGGGTCCTCGGCGGGTCCCGCGCCGGCGAACGGCGTCCACATCTTCATGGCGCGTTCGAACATCGCGAAGTTCTGGCGGGTGAGGTTTTCCAGCGCCGTGGTGCCGCCGCCGAAGGCCTCGGCGACGCGGTGCTTCATCGCCTCCTGGTTCTTGGAGAAGCTCTCCATGCTCATGTCGAGATAGCCGGGCACGAAGGCCTGCAGGCTGTCGCCATAGAAGCGGATCAGCCGGCGCAGGAACTGGATCGGCAGCAGGTTCTGGCCCTTGGCCTCTTCCTCGAAGATGATCTGGGTGAGCACGCTGCGGGTGATGTCCTCGCCGCTGCGCGCGTCGTGGACTTCGAACTCGGTGCCCTCCTTCACCATCGCCGCCAGATGGTCGAGCGTCACATAGGACGAGGTCTCGGTGTTGTAGAGGCGCCGGTTGGCGTATTTCTTGATGACGACCGGACCTTCGGCCTTCGCGCGTTCTTCCGTCATGGCATCCTGATTGTTCTCCACCCCCGCCAAGTCAGCCCCACATTGCCCACCCTGTCCAGTGCCATTCGCGCCGTTTGCTTGCGCCGCACAACGCCGGGACCATGGTAAGAGCCTGGAATCACTGACTTATCGCCAGCGGTTTACGCGCCCTCGCATTCGCGGCAATTTGCGGCGCCGCTCCATCCCCATCGAGGTTCTGCCATGACCGACGTCGTCATCGTTTCCGCCGCGCGCACGCCGGTCGGCTCCTTCAACGGCGCGCTCGCCAACGTGCCGGCCCACGACCTGGGCAAGGTGGCGATCCAGGCCGCACTCGCCCGCGCCGATGTGGCGGCGAAGGATGTGAGCGAGGTCATCATGGGCCAGATCCTCACCGCCGCGCAGGGCCAGAACCCGGCGCGCCAGGCATCCGTCAACGCCGGCATCGCCTATGAGACGCCGGCCTGGATCGTCAACCAGCTGTGCGGCTCGGGCCTGCGCGCGGTGGCGCTGGGCTACCAGGCGATCCTGAACGGCGACGCCAGCGTGATCGTGGCCGGCGGCCAGGAATCCATGAGCCAGGCGCCGCATGCCGCCTATCTGCGCGCCGGCGCCAAGATGGGGCCGCTGGAATTCACCGATACCATGCTGAAGGACGGATTGATCGACGCCTTCCACGGCTACCACATGGGCATCACGGCGGAGAACGTGGCCCGCGAATGGCAGATCACCCGCGAGATGCAGGACCGCTTCGCCGTGGCCTCGCAGAACAAGGCCGAGGCCGCGCGCAAGGCCGGCCGCTTCAAGGACGAGATCGCGCCGGTGACGATCAAGGGCCGCAAGGGCGACACTATCGTCGACACCGACGAGTTCATCCGCGACGGCGTCACCTATGACGGCATCGCGGGTCTCAGGCCTGCCTTCCAGAAGGATGGCACCGTCACCGCCGCCAATGCGAGCGGCATCAATGATGGCGCCGCGGCCCTGGTGCTGATGTCGGCCAAGGACGCGGCTGCCCGCGGGCTCAAGCCGCTGGCCCGCATCGCGAGCTGGGCGACGGTCGGCGTCGATCCGGCCGTGATGGGCTCGGGGCCCATTCCCGCCAGCCGCAAGGCGCTGAAGAACGCGGGCTGGCAGGCCTCCGATCTCGATCTCGTCGAGGCCAACGAAGCCTTCGCCGCCCAGGCCTGCGCGGTGAACAAGGACATGGGCTGGGACACGGCCAAGGTGAACGTCAACGGCGGCGCCATCGCCATCGGCCACCCCATCGGCGCATCGGGCGCGCGCGTGCTCACGACGCTGCTCTTCGAGATGGCCAAGCGCGACGCGCACAAGGGCCTCGCCACGCTCTGCATCGGCGGCGGCATGGGCATTGCGATGTGCGTGGAGCGGTAGCGAAACACGCACCGGGGGAATTGCGCCGCCGGTTATCCGAAACTGGCGGCGTAGCTCTGCACGGTGGCGGAACCGCTGCCGGTTGTCGCTGAGCCGGGCGTGACGAAAATGCCCATCATCACAGTCTCGTAGATCGTGTTGCCGGTGGTGATCATGCTGCCGGGATATTCGTAGGGCAACCAGCGGGCGCGGCCGAATGAGCCGTCCGCGTTCACCTCGACGGTGCAGAACAGCGCCGCGTCGCGCGCGGTCAGCGCGGCCAGGTTGAAGCCGCCCGGCCGCGCCGTGATGCCCTCGAAATGGGTGACGAGCGAAGCCACGTTCAGCGCGCTGTAGGTGGTGAGGCCGCTGAAGGCGCCGCTCTGCGAATTGTAGCGCACCAGATAGGCCTTGTTGATGCCGCGTCCGTCCTGGATGCCGCCGCAGATCACGTAGTCCGCCCCGCCGCGCTGGGTCTGCCAGATGCCGTAGGCCGTGGTGAGCGCTCCGCCGAGGTCGAACACCGTCCACGCGCGCGTCCGCAGATCGAACACGAAGGCGTTGGCGGAGAACTGCGCGCGCGCGATGTCGTAATTGCCCACCACCAGGTCGCCCATGGTGGAATGGCAAAGCGTATTCCACACCGTCTTGCCACCCACCGCATCGGACGGCACGTCGAGGATCGACCAGCGGCCGCCGCCGGCGGGCGGGCCCTCATAGAAGAGGCCGTGATCGTGCGCCGCGCCCTGCGCCAGCACGCAGCTGCCCACCGCGCGCACATTGCCCGCAGCGATCGACGGCGTGTAGCGCGGCGTATCGGGCCCATAGAAGGTGGCAGAGGTGACGGTATGCCCGGCGATCTCGGGCGTGAGCGTGCAGGTCTGGCCGTCCGTGGTGGACGGCAAGGGGCCCACATAGAGCAGCGGCGCCTGCCCGCCCGCGGTCCCCGTCAGCACCACCCCGCCGCCGTCCATCCCGCGCACGCCGGTGACGAAGTCGTTCGGGCCCAGGATGACGGTGGCCGGAACCTTGGTGGAGGACTTGCGTTGCCTTGGCATGAACTGCCCGCACGAAGGGATTCGCGCCGGATACTAAGTCCAGGGCAAGAGAAGGGCAAATAAAACACTGGACGGTCGCAAGGCCATACGTCGGCAAAACCGGGCCGCCGGCCCCGCGATGGGGGCTACTCCACGCCGGCTTCCAGCATCAGCGCGCGGGTGTTGCCGTTCGTCTCGATGGTCCAGCGGTCGCCCACCTTGTGCGCGATGACCGGCGTGCAGAGCGGGTTGGGCGTGTTCTTCGGCGCCTCGCCCTCGAAGGTGCGGCAGACATTGCCCTTGCCGTCCAGTGCCCAGTGCCCCTGGAACGTCCTGGTCATGCCCATCATCGAGCCCGACATGTCGAAGCTGTGATCGGCGCGGAAATGGGTGTGGATCTCCGCCATGCCGCCGGTCGACACGATGGTGTTGCCGTAATACCCGGCCATGACGTCGTCGGCCAAAGCCGGCGCGGCGGCAAGCGCGACCACGGCCGCAACCACGGCGATCGGAACGCTACGCATGAACTCTCCCCTTGCGATGCTGTGGCCGGACGCTACGCAGCCGCGCGCGCCGAAGCAATGCGGAACGCGCGGCGGCGGCGGCGTGCGGCGCGTAGCGCGCGCCGAGAGTCTACAACGCCGCCCGGCTCTCGACGGCCGGACCGGACCGCCGCGCCTGTGTGGCGCCTCGTGTATCGTATTCCTCCGGCGCCACCGGATAGCTCGCGAAGATGAGCTTCCCGCCCGGGAAGCGGTTGTCATAGAGCGGCAGCACCAGATCGCACCACGTCGCGCCCGGCGGCGGCAGGCGCGCCCACGCCAGCTTGGGCGCGCAGTTCATCCGCACGCCCGCGAGCAGCGCATGAACGGACCGGCGCTCCGGCCATGCGAGGTCCTTCAGGCTCTTGAGCATCATCCGCCGCCCGAAGCGCGCCGTCAGTCCCTTGCCGACGGCGTGGAACAGATAGCGCGAGTGCTCGCCATGGGCGGACGGACTGACGCTGGCGACATGACCGCGCCATGCCGCCAGCGAGCGCACACGGAAATCCTCCTTGCGCGGCATCTTCTGCCCCGCCGCCGCCAGCACCCAATGCACAAGGAGAGATTGCACCTGCGCCGGCGGCAAACGGTCCGGTTGGTTGCCAGGCATGGGGGAATCATCCCTAAAAGCGACCTCTTATTTCTCACTATATTAAGTCACATTATATTTGTAAACGCCGCTGACTTCGTTCATGAATTTGCGAAGACAGATCGGCATGAACGTGCGTCGCCTCCGGCTCACCCGGAAGATGACCCAGCTCGATTTGGCCTTTGGTACCGATATTTCAGACAACTACATGAGCGCGATCGAACTCGGAAAACAGAACTTCACGATCCAGATTCTGGAGGACATGGCCAAGGTCCTGGGTGTCCCCCCTGTTGACCTCTTCGCCCCGGTGTCAGCCGGAACGCCGATGCCCAAGAACCTCCCACGCGGGAAGAACGTGCATCACAGGGGGAGGAAGATGAAGGCGAAGAAATAGAGTTGGCACGCCGCATATGCATGCGGAGACACTTCGCAACTTATTTCATATCGTCTTCGGAAATCTCCGCGAGCTTCATGAGATGCCGCAGAAGACCCGTCTTGAGCGGGTGGTTGCCGTGTATGGGCACGGTCAGGCGCACGATGCTTCCGGCCTTACCGTAGATATGATGACTTCCATGGACGCTAAGCAGGCTCCAACCTCTCTTTTCGAGGAGCGGGCAAACTCCCGGCCGGGCCACTGCCTCAAACGGCGATTTCCAGAATGCGTTCGGTGCCGCCGGGACGGGGCTCGGCCACGTCCACCGCGAGACAGCCTTCAATCGCCTCATGGATGTTGGTCATCAGCTCTTCGATGGTTTCACCCTGCGAAACGCAGCCCGGGATAGCCGGCACTTCCCCCCAGAAGCCGCCTTCTTCCGCTTCGTGAACTATGACTTTGAGCTTCATGTTCGGTCACCGTACCCAGACAACCATATAGGCATCTGTCCCGATCGGACAATCATCATTGCTCCACCTCATCCCCCTCGCGCGGCCGCTCGTCGCCCTTGCGCCGGAGCAGACGGTCGAAGGCGGCGAAATCCGCGCGGTCGCGGCGTTCGGCGAAGAACGCGGCGGTGTTCATCACCGCGAGTTTCTCGGCCACGGCGGCGGCGACGAACTGGTTGATGCTCACGACGTCGCGCTTCGCGCGTTGTTGGACTTCCGCCCTAACGGAGCGCCGCGGTCGGAGCGGGAATTTTGGTCGCCGAGATTTCATGGATTGGATCCTCCTCGCGGGCGTCGTGACACACAAGATTGCCGGGTCTTGGGCCCGAATTGGCGCTCTGATGCGCCCCCGCCTCCCTTGAATCCATTGGCGAATTCAACCCCAGATTAAATCTGCATTCTGGAGTTGCAAGAAGGAAATAGAGTCTATATGTTCCTTGTTGGATCGAAATTTAAGGGAATAAAGCTATGCATTTCAAGGGCGATCACGTCCGGACCTGACGCGGGATCGATCATACAGGGCCTCAGGATGCGAGCTCGCGCGCATCCGGGTGGCCGGAAGGAATGCGGCAGGGGGTCATGGTGACCGGCGCGTTCCGTCCGCCAGGCCCGTGGAGGACAGGCCTTGGTGCCGTGCGACTTTCCGCCTGACGTGCGGGGGTTCGCCGGCCTGCCCGGCCATGCTCCGGACCGGCGGGCTTCGCGCCCGGCGCCTTTGCTTGCGGCCGTTTGGCCCGCGACCGCGCCGCGCATGCGAGGCCCGTTTTCCGTTCCGGGCGTTCTGTTCTAGGGTCGCGGCCCCACCGCCGGGAACATTCGGCGGAATATTCTTCGAGGAGCGACAGGCATGGCACGGGTAGCGATCGTCACCGGCGGCACGCGCGGCATCGGCGAGGCGATTTCGGTGGGCCTCAAGGGCGCGGGCTTCAAGGTCGCGGCGAACTACATGGGCAATGACGAGCGCGCCAGGGCGTTCAGCGACAAGACCGGCATCGCCGCCTACAAGTGGAACGTCGCCTCCTTCGAGGAGTGCCAGGCCGGCGTCGCCAAGGTGGTGGCCGATCTCGGGCCCGTCGACGTCGTCGTCAACAATGCCGGCATCACCCGCGACGCCACCATGCGCAAGATGAGCCGCGCGGGCTGGGACGAGGCGCTGAATACCAATCTCGGCGGCTGCTTCAACATGTGCAAGGCGGTTTGGGACGGGATGCTGGAGCGGGGCTTCGGCCGCGTCGTCAACATCGGCTCGATCAATGGCCAGGCCGGGCAATACGGCCAGGTGAACTACGCCGCCGCCAAATCCGGCATCCACGGCTTCACCAAGGCGCTGGCGCAAGAGGGCGCCGCCAAGGGCATCACCGTCAATGCCATCGCGCCCGGCTATATCGACACCGACATGGTGGCCGCGGTGCCCGCCAACGTTCTGGAGAAGATCGTGGCGCGGATTCCTGTGGGACGGCTGGGCAAGGCCGGCGAAATCGCCCGCGGCGTGCTGTTCCTGGTGGCGGACGACGCCGGCTTCGTCACCGGCTCGACGCTGTCGATCAACGGCGGCCAGCATATGTATTGAGGCGTGGAACCGCTCGCCTCGATCGAAGGTGCCGGTCTTGCGTGCGTCCGTGGCGGGCGGCTGGTGTTCCGCGGCCTCGACCTGCGCGCGGAAGCGGGCCAAGTGCTCACGCTGGAAGGCCCCAACGGCGCAGGCAAGAGTTCGCTCCTGCGCATGCTGGCGGGTTTCCTCGCGCCCGAGGCCGGCGACATCGCCTTCGAGACACGGGACGGCGCGGTGCGCGATGCCGAGGAGCGCGGGCGCCTCGTAGGCTGGCTCGGCCATGAGGACGCGATCAAGCCGCAGCTCACCCCGCGCGAGACGCTCGGCTTCTTCGCCGCGCTGCATGGCGCGGCGGGCTTTGCGGCCGGGCTCCTGGAAAGCGTCGGGCTGAACCGTGTCGCCGACCTGCCCTGCCGGTATCTCTCCGCCGGGCAGAAGCGCAGGCTGGCGCTGGCGCGGCTCACGCTCGCCGCCCGCCCGCTCTGGCTGCTGGACGAACCGCTCGCCGCCCTCGACGCGCAAGGCAAATCGCTGCTGCGCGCCATGATCGCCACACATTGCGCCGCCGGCGGCATCGTGCTCGCCGCGACCCACGATCCCTTGGGCGTGGATGCGTCCCGTCTCGTGCTGGGCGCGCCATGAACGCGCTTTTCGCCCGCGACCTGCGCCTTGCCACCCGCGCCGGCGGCAGCGCCTTGCTGGCGCTCGCCTTCTTCGCCGGCGTCGCCACGCTGGTGCCCTTGGGCGTCGGCGCGGATCTGAAACTGCTGGCCCGCATCGCCGGCGGCGTGCTGTGGGTCGCCGCCGTGCTCGCGGCACTCCTCTCGCTCGACCGCCTGTTCCAGGCCGATTACGAAGACGGCAGCCTCGATCTCATCGCGCTGGCGCCGGCGTCGCTGGAATCCGTTGCGCTCGCCAAGATCGCCGCGCACTGGCTGACCACCGGCTTGCCGCTGACATTGCTGTCTCCCCTGCTGGGATTGCTGTTCGACCTGCCGGCGCGCGGCTATCCCGCGCTCGTCGCGTCGCTGGCGCTGGGCACGCCCGCCGTCAGCGCCATCGGCGCGGTGGGCGCGGCGCTGACACTGTCCATCCGCCGCGGCGGATTGATCCTGCCCCTGATCGTGCTGCCGCTGCTGGCGCCGGTGGTGATCTTCGGCGCGGGCGCCGTGCTGGCCACGCTCGACGGCATGGCCAACGGCGCGCTGTGGCTCGTCGCCGCATTCTCGACGGTCGCCGTGCTGCTGTCGCCTTTCGCCGCGGCCGCCGCCGTGCGGCTGCATCTGGGAGCGTGAGGATGCTTGTCCCCGCAATCGCGAGCGCCTAGAGGAACGCCATGTTCGCCCTCGCCAATCCCAAGCGCTTCCTCGACGCCACGGGCTGGATGGTGCCCTGGCTGGCGCTGGCGACGCTGATCTATTTCGCCGCCGGGCTCTACTTCGCGTTCACCGCGCCGCCGGACTACCAGCAGGGCGATACCGTCAAGATCATGTTCATCCATGTGCCGGCGGCCTGGGTGGCGATGATGGCTTACGGATTGATGGCGCTGGCCTCGCTCATCGGCCTCGTCAACCGCCATCCGCTGGCCGATGCCGCCGCCAAGACGGTGGCCCCGCTGGGCGCGCTGTTCACCGCGCTCGCCCTCGTCACCGGCTCGCTGTGGGGCCGGCCGATGTGGGGAACCTACTGGGTGTGGGACGCGCGGCTGACCTCGTTCCTCATCCTGCTGCTGCTCTATCTCGGCTACATCGCGCTGTGGAACGCGATCGAGGATGAGACGCGCGCCGCGCGCGCCTGCGCGATCCTCGCGCTTGTGGGCGTGGTCAATCTGCCCATCATCGAATTCTCGGTCGACTGGTGGAACACGCTGCACCAGGGCGAAAGCATCCTGCGCATGGGCGGGCCCCTGATCGCGGGCGTGTTCCTGCGGCCGCTGTTCCTGATGGCGGTGGGCTACACGCTTCTGTTCTTCACGCTTTGGATCGTACGCATCCGTACCGAGATCCTGACGCGCCGGTTGCGCGCCATCCTGATGCGGGAGGCCGCGTGAGCGAATTCCTGGCGATGGGCGGTTATGCCGCGTTCGTGTGGCCGGCCTATGGCGCGACTGCGCTCGGCCTCACCGGCGCGGTGGCACTGGTGTGGCTCGCCTATCGCAGGGCCGTCGCGCGCCTCGCGGCGCTGGATCGGACGCCATGATCCTGCGGCGGCTGATCTACATCCTGCCGGCCGCGCTCTTCATCGCGCTGGCCATCGCATTTTATGTGAGCCTCGCCGGCCCGCCTCCCGGCGATCTCCCTTCGGTGCTCGTCGACAAACCCGCGCCGGGGATCGACCTCCCACCGCTCGATGCCGCGGATCGGAGTTTCACGCGCGCGGACCTGGCGCGCGGCCACGTCGTCGTGCTGAACGTCTTCGCATCGTGGTGCGTGCCGTGCCGCGCCGAGGCGCCGGCATTGGCCCAGATCAAGGCGATGAAGGATGTGACCCTGTACGGCATGGTGTGGAAGGACAGCGCGTCGAAGGCACGGGCCTTCCTCGACGATGTTGGCGATCCCTATGCCCGCATCGATCTCGACGAAACCGGCCGCACGGGAATCGACTGGGGCGTCTATGGCGTGCCCGAAACATTCGTGATCGACGGCGCGGGCATCGTGCGCCTGCGTTACGCCGGACCGCTGGTGGGCGATGCGCTGACGAACATCCTGCTGCCCGCGATCGCGCAGGCGCGAACCGGCGGCTGACGTTCAGCTTCCGGAAACCATTTCCTGAAATTCTGCCAGTATGCAGATCGGCGCCAACAGCCTGCTTATCGCGGCCCAGCACGCCCGCCAGGCCCAGCCCACGGCCAGGCCTGCCGCGGCCCAGCCGGCCTTCGAGCCGCTCCCGCTGAAGCAAACCGCGCCCAAGCCAGACGCCACGATGCCCCGGCCGCAGGCGGCCCAACCCATGGCCCGCCCCGGTTCGACACTCGATATCCGCGTCTAATTCCTAAGCCGGCGAACGGGCTTGCGGCGCGCACGCGGCGCCGCGTCGTCCTCAAGGCTGTCGCTTGCGGCCGCGATGGTGGCCAGCAGCTTGACGAAGCGCTGGCGATCCGGCGGCGGCAGCGCCTCCAGGAACATGCGCTCAGCGCGCTCCGCGGCCTGGCGCGCGGATTTCAGCGCCTTGCGGCCGCCCTGCGTGATCGCAACGGCGTTAGCCCGCATGTCCTCTTCCGTCCGCTCGCGCGACAGAAGCCCGCGCTCGCGCATGCGCCGCACCATCTCGGCCAAGGTCGAGCGATCGATGCCCGTCGTCTCCACAAGCGTGGTCTGGCTGACGCCGTCGCGATGCTCGAGCGCGCAAAGCAGAGTGAATTGCTGTTTGGTCAGATCGCGTGCGCCGGTTTCCCGCGCATAAAGGTCGCCATAATATTGCTGACATAGCCGCATGAGATGGGCTGGCGATTCCGCGAGCTCAAAGCTCCCGTTCGCCTTGCGCGGCCCCTTTGACGTCATTGAGACACCCCTGAAATCGAAATTTTGTTTTGTAAGGCGGCGCGGTACCGCTGGTCTTGTGTCCCGCTCAACGCCGGGCGATACACGCCGGTTCCCCACCGCTTGCAAAAGACATTAGACGCGCGCGTGTTGGGAGACAAGAAATTGATTCGCGAAAATTTCCCTCAAAACTTTCACCTCATTCGGATCGAATGCGGAACATGCTTTGACGCGATGCCGCAAACATGCAACGTGGTCCGCCGATGCCGCAGATGCACAAGCCGCCACCGCCGCTCGCGGCCCACTTTGAGTGGCGCGTGCCCGATGGAGACACAACCCCACGTCACGTGTGCGGGCGATGTGGCCACGTCCACTACGCAAATCCGAAGATCGTGGTCGGCGCGGTCGTCACGCATGGCGACCGCATCCTGTTGTGCCGCCGCGCAATCGAACCACGAAAGAACTACTGGACGCTGCCAGCGGGATATCTCGAGGAACACGAAACGCCCGAGGATGGCGCGCGCCGCGAGGCTCGCGAAGAGGCCAATGCGGCCATCGCGATCGATGCCCTGCTCGCCGTCTACGCCCTGACGCATATCAGCCAGGTGCAAATGATGTACCGCGCCACTTTGGCGCATCCGGAATTCTCGGCCGGGCCGGAGAGTCTTGAGGTCGCGCTGTTCGCCTGGCGCGACATTCCGTGGACGGACCTTGCCTTTCCGAGCGTCAGATGGGCGCTCGACCATTTCCGCGAGGCACACGGAAAATCCGTCTTCGCGCCGTTCTCGAACCCGGCCTAAGGTATTGTTTCGCCGGATGTTTCCTCGACGTGATGCTTCAGGATCAAAGGCGTCTGGGCTAGCGCGAACAGGAATGTGAGCGGTATCGCACCGAACAATTTGTAACCCGCCCAGACCTGCAGCGAGAAGCTGCGCCAGACGATTTCGTTGGCGATCGCCATGGCGACGAAGAAGAACACCCAGCGCCAGGTGAGCAGCCGCCATCCGCGATCGTCGAGATGAAAGGCGTGATCGAAGAGATACTTCGCCAGGCTGCGGCCGGTGACAAGCCCGCCGGCCAGCACGGTGGCAAAAATCAGATAGATGATTGTCGGCTTGATCTTGATGAAGAGATCGTTGTGCAGCCAGATCGTCAATCCGCCGAACACAAGCACCACCACGGCCGTGATCGCCGCCATCGGCGACAGACGGCGCTCGTAGATGTATCCCGTGCTGAGCGTGACCGCGGTCACGGCCATGAATGCGCCGGTCGCGATAAAGACGTTAGTCCGCGCCAGCACTAAGAAGAACAGGAGCAGCGGACCGATATCGAGACCGACGCGGGCGAGCGGAGGCAGCCGGCGCGCAGTCATTGTGCCCCCGTCAGCGCCTTGGCGAAGGCCAGCGCGTCGAACGGCTGGAGATCGTCCTCGCCTTCGCCCACACCGATATAGTGGACGGGCAATCCGAACTTGTCGGCAAGCGCCACGAGAATTCCTCCTTTTGCCGTGCCGTCGAGTTTGGTCATGACGAGACCGGTAAGGGGCACGGCGCCCTTGAATGCTTCCACTTGCGATAGCGCATTCTGCCCGGTGGTCGCATCCAGCACGAGCAGCACCGCGTGCGGCGCGCTTGCATCCAGCTTCTTGATCACGCGGGCGATCTTTTCGAGTTCCGCCATGAGCCCCGCCTTGTTCTGGAGGCGGCCGGCCGTGTCGATGAGCAGGACATCGGCGCCGGTTTCTTTCGCGCGCGCCAGTGCATCGAAGGCGAGGCCGGCCGCGTCGCTCCCGGGGCTTCGCGCGACGACCTCGGCTCCGCTGCGTTTGCCCCAGATCTGCAACTGCTCGATCGCCGCGGCACGAAAGGTGTCGCCGGCGGCCAGCACGACCTTGGCGCCTTCGCCGGCCAGCCGCTTGGCCATCTTGCCCACCGTCGTGGTCTTGCCGGTGCCGTTCACGCCGGCCACCAGCACGACGAAGGGGCGGTGCGCCCGCTGGATAATCAGGGGTTTCTGCACCGGGGCCAGAACCTTGGCGATCTCACCTGCCAGGACGCTGCGGATCTCGCTTTCCGAAATCTCCTTGTCGTAGCGGCCCTTCGCGAAGTCCGCCGCCAGCCGCGCCGCCAGCCCCGCGCCCAGATCGGCGCGGACCAGCGCTTCCTGGAGTTGCGCCACGCTTGCCGCGTCGAGCTTGGTCTTGGTGAAGACCGCGCCCAGGTTTTCGCCCAGCGCGCCGGTCGAGCGTGCGAGTCCGGACTTGAGCCGCTCGAGGAACGTGGGCGGCGGCGGCGCTTCTCCGAAATCCCTCACGGCGATGCGCCCGCCAGCAGGTGCGCCGGACCGGCACTCGCGATTTTGGCCGTAACGAACGCGCCTGGCTCACCCGCGATCCTTACCGGCGCGAAACAGGGCGTGCGGCCCATGCCGTCGCTTTCCAGGAGAATGGACTGCGTGCTGTCCACAAGCGAGCGTAAGCGGCGCTCCAATGCTTGCGCGCCCTTTTCCCGCAGGCGTTTCGCCCGCGCCTTGACGGTGCCGCCGTCGAGTTGGGGCATGCGCGCGGCGGGCGTACCGTTTCGCGGGCTGAACGGAAAGACATGCAGGTGCGAGAGGCCCGCATCGTCGACCAGCGCCAGCGTGTTCTCGAACATGGCCGGCGTTTCGGTGGGAAATCCCGCGATAAGGTCGGCGCCGAAAGATGCCTCCGGGCGAAGCCGCCGCACCGTGTCGCAAAATTCGATCGTGTCGCGGCGCGCGTGGCGGCGCTTCATGCGTTTCAGGATCATGTCGTCGCCCGACTGCACCGACAGGTGAAAATGCGGCATCAGCCGCTCTTCCTCGGCGATGGCGCGCAGCAACTCTTCGTCCGTCTCGATGGAGTCGATCGAGGACAGGCGCAGGCGCTTCAGCCCGGGCACGAGTTTCAGCAGCTTGCGCACCAGGACGCCGAGCGTCGGCACGCCAGGAAGATCCGCGCCATAGGAGGTGAGGTCGACGCCGGTGAGCACGATCTCGCGATAATCTTTTTCAACAAGACCTCGCGCTTCTTCGATCAAAGCTCCCATCGGCACGCTGCGGGAATTGCCGCGCCCGTATGGGATAATGCAGAACGTGCAGCGGTGATCGCAGCCGTTCTGGACCTGAAGGATCGCCCGCACCCGGCCCTCGAAACCGCCGACGAACTGCGGCGCGATCTCACGAATGCTCATGATGTCGTCGACGCGGACACGCGCAGAACCGGGATCGAAATAGTTCGACGCGACAAGCTTTTCCGCATTGCCCAGCACGAGGTCGACCTCGGGCATCGCGGCATATTCCGCGGGTTCGATCTGAGCGGCGCAACCCGTTACCACAATGCGCGCCGTCGGATGCTCGCGGCGCGCCTTGCGGATCGCCTGGCGCGATTGGCGCACAGCTTCCGCCGTCACCGCACAAGTATTGAAGATGATGGCGCCGTCCAAACCCGCTTCGCCCGTGCGCGCGCGAATGGCCTCGCTCTCATAGGCATTCAACCGGCAGCCGAAGGTGACGATCTGGTTCACGACAAGGCCGCCAGATCGACATCGCCGCGATAGGCAAGCGTTGAGGGGCCGGTCATGAGGATCGGCGCGCCTTCGCCGGCCCATGCCATGCCGAGCGTTCCGCCATCCAGCACGATGTCTACCGCGTGGCCGCACAGGCCGCGGCGGCGCGCGGCCGCGATGGTCGCGCAGGCCCCAGTTCCGCAGGCGCGCGTAATGCCCGCGCCCCGTTCCCAGACGCGCATGCGCAGACGGTCGGGACCGATCATGCTGACGAACTCGACGTTCGTTCGCCGGGGAAACAGCGGATGGCGCTCGATGACCATGCCGAGCTCCGCAACCGGCGCGCGTTCGGCATCGGCGACGAACAGCACGCAATGCGGATTGCCCACATTGACGGCGCTCACCGACCGCAGCGCCGGCTCGTCATGTCCGGGAACGTCGAGCGCGAAGGCGCGCGTATCCGTCTCGCGGGCGAGCGGAATATCGCGCCAGCCGAATTTCGGCGCGCCCATGTCGACGGTCACGAGACCGCCGGACGCGATACAGCCGAGCGGACCACCTTCGGTTTCCAGCCGGATCGTGTCGCGATGCGTTTCGTCCATCAGCAATTGCGCCACGCAGCGCGCCGCATTGCCGCAGCTTTCCACCTCGCCGCCGTCGGCGTTGTAGATGCGCATGAAGGCGTCCGCGCCGTTGGCGGCGGATTCGATCACGATCACCTGATCGCAGCCCACGCCAGTGCGCCGGTCGGCGATGGCGCGCGCAGCACCGGGATCGAGCGAAAGTCCCTGTTTTCGCGCGTCGAAGACGACGAAATCGTTGCCCAGTCCGTGCATTTTCAGGAACGCTGTCATCACGCGGTATATAGGCGCAACGCCCCGCCCCGGCCAGTGGGTTGACTTGCGCCCCGCCGGTTTCCAAAACCGCCCACGCAATCTGGTGGGACATTCCTCATGCGGCTCAGAACCTGGGTGTTGGGCGCGGCGCTTCTCGCTGCCGCCGGCTTTGCGGCGCTGGCCGCGAACCTGACGCCGAATTCGCCCGACCCCTGGCTGTGGCTGGCCGACATACACGGCGCCAGGGCGCTCGCCTGGGTCAAGGGACAGAATGCCAAGGCGCTCGAAACGCTCAAATCCGACCCGCGCTACGCCGAGACCCATGACGCGCTCCTGAAGATCCTCGATGCCAACGACCGGATCGCCGAGGGTACGCTCGATCACGGCGACGTGCTGAATTTCTGGCAGGACAAGGAGCATCCGCGCGGAGTGTGGCGCAAAACCACCATCGCCGACTACCGGAGCGCCTCGCCGCATTGGGACGTGCTGCTCGACATTGACAAGCTCGACGCCGACGAGAAGACCAACTGGGTCTGGCAGGGCGCGGATTGCGCGCCGGGCAACGACCATTGCCTGCTTCAGCTTTCGCCCGGCGGCAGCGACGCCGCGACCGTGCGCGAATTCGATCCCCAGACCAAGAGCTTCATCAAGGACGGCTTCACGCTGGCCGTGTCCAAGATGAGCGCGGCCTATATCGACAAGGACACGATCCTGTTCGCCACCGATTTCGGCCCCGGCTCGATGACCAAGTCGAGCTATCCGCGCATCGTGAAGCTGTGGCATCGCGGCGAACCGATTTCGGCGGCGAAGACCGTGTTCGAGGCAAGCCCCACCGACGTCGCGGCCAATTTCACGGTGGCGCATGGGCCCTACGGCACCCTTCCGCTGATTGTTCGCGGGCTGAGCTTCTTCTCCGCGGAATTCTATTACGTGAAGCCGGACGGCACGACGGTGAAGCTGCCGCTGCCCAAGGGCGCGAATCTGGCCGGTGTCACGCGGGGCAATCTCATCTTCACTTTGCGCGACGCCTGGACGCCACGCGGCGGCAAGCCGATCGCGCAGGGCGCACTGGTGTCGTTCGCGGTGAAGCCGTTCGCGCTGGACGGCAAGCCGCCCGTCTTCGATGTGATCTACACGCCGGGCCCGCACGACTCGATCGATTCCGCCGCCGCCGGGCGCGATGCGGTATTCGCCTCGATCTACAAGAACGTCACCGGCAGCATCCATGCCTTCCGCCCGAAGGCGGACGGCAGCTGGAGCGACGAGGACCTCGGCCTGCCGGCGGGCGGCTCGACGCGCATCGTCTCGACCAACGATTGGGGGCCCGAAGCCTATTTCGGCTATGAGAGTTTCCTCAAGCCGCTGTCGCTCTACGAATATGACGGCACCGGCCACGCTACGGAGATCAAATCCCAGCCGCAGCGCTTCGACACCAGCAATCTCGTCTCCGAACAGTTCTGGGTGACCTCGAAGGACGGCACGAAGGTTCCGTACTTCCTGATCCACAACAAGGACGACAAGAGGCCGCTGCCCACGATCCTCTATTCCTATGGCGGCTTCGAACTGTCGCTGACGCCCTGGTACTGGAACGATGGACATCGCCCGCTCTTCCCGGGCGTGCCGTGGTTCTCCAAGGGCGGCGCCATCGCGGTGGCCAACATCCGCGGCGGCGGCGAGTTCGGGCCAGCCTGGCACCAGGCAGCCCTGGGTCCCAATCACCAGAAGGCGTTCGACGATTTCCAGGCCGTCGCGGCGGACCTGATCAAGCGCGGGATCACCAATCCCAAGCATTTGGGCATCGTGGGTGCGTCCAATGGCGGGCTGCTGGTGTCGGCGACGATGGTGGAGCGGCCCGATCTGTTCGGCGCGGTGGTTTGCCAGCGGCCTCTCATCGACATGCTGCGCTACACGAAATACGGCGCCGGCCAATCCTGGGTGAGCGAATATGGCGACCCGGCAATCGCCAAGGACCGCGCCTGGATCCTGAAATACTCGCCCTACGAGAACCTCAAGGCCGGCGTGAAATATCCTCCCGTGCTGTTCGTTACCGAGACCAGCGACGACCGCGTCACGCCCGTCTTCGCGCGGATGATGGCGGCCAAGATGGAAGCCGACCACCAGAACGTGCTGTTCTACGAGAGTCCGGAGGGCGGCCATGGCCCGGGCGCGACGCATGAGGAGGCGGCGACTTATTGGGCGCTGTCCTACACCTACTTCGCGCAGAAGCTGGGCCTCGGCGTGGCGGCGACGCACTGAGAGGACCGGAGCGATGCGATTTCACAATCTGGTCCTTGGCGTGGTGCTGGCGGGCGCCATGGCCGGGGCCTGGGCGGCGCTGGGAGCCAATGGCGTGACGGACAAGAAACACCAGGCGGGCGATCCCTATCTGTGGCTCGAGGACATCCACGGCGCAAAGCCCCTGGCCTGGGTCGCGGCACAGAACGCCAAATCGCGCGCGGTGCTGCAGGCCGATCCCGGCTACGCGAAGAACTACGATGCGATCCTCAAGGTCCTGGACGCGACCGACCGCATTCCCTATGGCAGCCTCGATCACGACAGCGTCTTCAATTTCTGGCAGGACGCCGGCCACCCCAAGGGCATCTGGCGGCGCACCTCCATCGCGGACTACGCCAGGCCGTCGCCCGGCTGGAATGTGCTCATCGATCTCGACGCGCTGGCGGCGAAGGATCATGAGGACTGGGTGTGGAAGGGCGCGGATTGCAACGCCTCGCTCACCCGCTGCCTGATAAGCCTGTCGCGCGGCGGCGGCGACGCGGTGGTCGTGCGCGAGTTCGATCTGGCCTCCAGGGCTTTCGTGCCGGACGGCTTTGCGCTGCCCGAGGCGAAATCCCAGATCACCTGGCTCGACGACAACACCGTGCTGGTCGGAACCGATTTCGGGCCCGGCTCGATGACGAGCTCGGGCTATCCCAACGTCGTCAAGCTGTGGCGGCGCGGCGAGCCGATGTCCGCGGCCAGGACGATCTTCACCGGCAAGCTGAGCGATGTGTCGAGCGGCGCGATGGTGTTCCGCGAGCCCTCGGGCACGATCGCCCTGATCCAGCGCGGCATCAGCTTTTTCGAGAGCGAGTATTCCTTGGTGCGGCCGGACGGTTCGACGGTGAAGCTCGCACTGCCCTTGGGCGCCGACATGAAAGGCGCGATCCAGGGCGAGCTGGTCTTCACGCTGCGCGACGACTGGACGCCGCCCGGCGGAACGGAGGCCTTCCGCAAAGGCTCGCTGATCGCGGTCAACGCCGACGATCTCGCCGCCGGCCATGGGCGGTTCGCGGCGCTGTATGTGCCGGACGACCGCTCCAGCATCGAC
The DNA here is from genome assembly GCA_050728855.1 of Rhizomicrobium sp. Lineage (GTDB taxonomy): Bacteria > Pseudomonadota > Alphaproteobacteria > Micropepsales > Micropepsaceae > Rhizomicrobium. The sequence goes on from JBOHKI010000008.1 coordinate 57,219, forward strand.
GAAGTGGCGACCGGGCGCGATGCGGTCTACGCCTCGATCTATCACAACGTAACCGGCGCCATTCACGTCTTCCGCAAGACCAGGAGCGGCTGGAGCGACACGGCGCTGGCGCTGCCGGCGGGGGGATCGACGCATATCGTCTCGACGAACGATTGGGGGTCTGAGGCGATGTTCCGCTTCGAGAGCTTCCTCACACCGACCACGCTCTATGCCGATTCCGGCAACGACAAGCCCGCCGCCATCAAATCGCTGCCGGCGCGGTTCGATGCTGCCAACATGACCAGCGAGCAGTTCTTCGCCACCTCGAAGGACGGCACTGAGATCCCCTATTTCGTGACGCGGCCGAAGACCCTCACCGGCCCGGCGCCGACCGTCCTCTACGGTTATGGCGGCTTCGAGATTTCGGAGACGCCGGTCTATTCCGCCAATTTCGGAATGCTGTGGCTCGCCAGGGGCGGCGTCTATGTGCTCGCCAACATCCGCGGCGGCGGCGAGTTCGGACCGGCCTGGCACCAGGCGGCGCTGAAGCAGAACCGCCAGAAGGCCTTTGACGATTTCCAGGCGGTGGCCCAGGACCTCGTCAAGCGCGGCATCACCACCCCGGCCAGGCTCGGCATCATGGGCGGCTCCAATGGCGGGCTCTTGGTCAGCGCCAACATGGTGGAGCGCCCCGATCTCTTCGCCGCCGTGGTCTGCCAGGTGCCGCTGATCGACATGCTCCGCTACACCCATATCGGCGCCGGCGCCTCCTGGATCGCGGAGTATGGCGACCCCGCCGATCCCAGGGCCCGCGCCTGGATCTCCAAATATTCGCCGTACCAAAACGTGAAGGCGGGCGTGAAATATCCCCCCGTCCTCTTCATCACCGCCACCAGCGACGACCGCGTGACGCCCGTCCATGCCCGCAAGATGGCGGCGAAGATGGAAGCCCAGGGCCACGACGTCCTCTTCTACGAGAACACCGACGGCGGCCACGCCGCCGCCGCCAACCACAAGCAGGCAGCCGAGATGTGGGCGCTCAGCTTCGTCTATCTGAAGCAGAAGCTGGGACTGCCTTGATCCTTCGTGGCCCGCTGCGCGGGCACCTCAGGATGACGCCCTTTGTGGCTCGCTCCCGCCAGCGCCTCAGGGTGACGCCCTTCGTGGCTCGCTGCGCGGGCGCCTCAGGATGACGCTCGCTCCGCTCCCGTCATGCTGAGGTGCGTTGCGCAGCAACGCCACGAAGCGCGCACACAAAAGAACGGCCTTGGCATCGCCTGGCCAGGCGGCGCGAAGGCCCGTCCGGTTGGTCGCTACTCGCCGAATACCGGCGGGCATGACGCCCCCGGCAAGCACTTTCGCTTCAACTATCCACGGCTCGCTTTGCCCGGTTGGGAAGCGGCGCCGCACGGCCGCCGCCGGCAACACCCTTCGCCGTCCACCCCGAGCCTTCCCTCGGGGATCCGTCCGGCTATCTCCACCGCGCGCGGACGCACGCAAGCTTGCGCCCTTGCCTGTATGGTCTTGCGGTATAGCTAAAGTTGCATCAGGAAATCACCTTGTGGTTGCGTAAGGAACATAGAACGAACATATATAAGAAATCAAGTGCGAATTTACGACAGATATTGGAATATTATTGCTAGAAAACTACCCACTGGAACCAATTTCGTCCGGATTCAGCCACACAACCCGTGTCACGGCCCGCGAATGCGGGCCGCCAAGGTGGGTTCTGCACACTGGTGCGAACGTCACCTGGATGGCCCGCAGCCGCGGGCCATGACACGAGGTGGCAGCGGGCCATGGCACGAAGTAGCTGCGGGCCATGACACGACGCAGTCGCGGGCCGCCGTGACACGAAGCAGCTGCGGGCCATGACACGAAGCGGTTGCGGGCCATGACGCGAATACGATCGCGCGGGCACATCGGTATTCTTGAAGGCGTTGACAGGGCCGGGTTCGCGCCTTAGATCGCACCCCAATTCCGGAAAGCCCCCAGGACTTTCCGGTCACCGGCGAGGCCGGTGATCGACCCCAGGCAGCGCGGGTGCGCCCCCTGGGGCGTTTGTGCTTTGGATGTGGTGACACGCGAATGGCGAATTCCAGTCTCCGTCATGGCCGGCCCCCGAGCCGGCCTTCCAGCGCGAAACCGTTTCTTTCGCGCGCGGATGCGCGCCTGATGGGTGGCCGGGTCAAGCCCGGCCATGACGCCTGATGTTCGACAGCCTGCAGAAACGCCTCGGTGCGACGTTCGACCGGCTCAGGGGGCGCGGGGCGCTCAGCGAGGCCGATGTCGATGAGGGCCTGGCGGAGATCCGCGACAGCCTGATCGACGCCGACGTGGCGCTGCCCGTCGTCAAGGATTTCATCGACCGCGTGCGGCCGCGCGCGGTGGGCGCCGAGGTCATCCGCTCCGTCTCGCCCGGCCAGCAGATCGTCAAGATCGTCCATGACGCGCTTGTTGAAACGCTCGGCAAGGAAAACGCCTCGCTGGACATCGGCTCGCCGCCCGCGCCGATCCTGATGGTGGGCCTTCAGGGCTCGGGCAAGACCACCACCTCCGCCAAGCTCGGCCTGATGCTGCAGAGCCGCGAGAAGAAGCGCGTGCTGATGGCGTCGCTGGACGTGTCGCGTCCCGCCGCCATGGAGCAGCTGAAAATCCTGGGCGAGCAGGCGGGCGTGCCGACGCTGCCGATCCTCGCGGGCCAGATGCCGCTCGACATCGCCCGGCGCGCGCTGGCCGCGGCCAAGGTCGGCGGCTACGACGTGCTGATCCTGGACACCGCCGGGCGCCAGCACATCGACGAGCAATTGATGACCGAAGTCGCCCAGCTGCGCGACGCGGTGCATCCCCACGAGACCCTGCTGGTCGCCGACAGCCTCACCGGCCAGGACGCGGTCAACATCGCCAAATCGTTCCACGACCGCGTGCCGCTTTCCGGCATCGTGCTCACCCGCGCCGACGGCGACGCGCGCGGCGGCGCCGCGCTCTCCATGCGCGCCGTCACCGGCGCGCCGATCAAGTTCCTGGGCGTGGGCGAGAAGCTCGACGCGCTGGAGGCGTTCCATCCCGACCGCGTGGCCAACCGCATCCTCGACATGGGCGACGTCGTCAGCCTGGTCGAGAAGGCGGCGCAGGATTTCGACCAGGCCAAGGCCGAGAAGATGGCGGCCAAGCTCAAGAAGGGATCGTTCGACATGAACGATCTCGCCGAGCAGCTGGCGCAGATGAAGAAGCTGGGCGGCATGCAGGGCCTGCTCTCCATGCTGCCGGGCGTGGGCAAGGTGAAGGACCAACTCGCCGCCGCCGGCCTCGACGACGCGATCATCACCCGCCAGGAGGCCGTCATCCAGTCGATGACCAGGGCCGAGCGCCGCGATCCCGACATCATCAATGGCTCGCGCCGCAAGCGCATCGCGGCGGGCGCCGGCGTCGAAGTGTCCGACGTCAACAAGCTCCTGAAGATGCACCGCCAGATGTCGGACATGATGAAGAAGGTCGGCAGGGGCGGGCGCGGCGCGATGCAGGGCCTGGCCGGGATGTTCGGCGGCACCATGCCGCCGATGCCGCCCGGCATGTTCCCCGGAGGCCGCAAATGAAGACTCTATTTTCCTCCCCCGCTTGCGGGGGAGGGGGACCGCGAAGCGGTGGAGGGGGGAGCCGTCTGGCACTATCCCGACCGCCAAGTCCCCCCTCCGTCTCGCGCGGCGAAGAAGCCGCGCGATCCACCTCCCCCGCTAACGCGGCGGGAGGAAAACTGTAACCAGAAGGAAAAGCCATGTCCCTGAAGATCAGAATGTCGCGCGGTGGCACCAAGAAGCGCCCGCACTACAACATCGTCGTCGCGGATTCGCATTCCCCGCGCGACGGCCGCTTCATCGAGAAGATCGGCTTCCACAATCCGCTGCTGCCCAAGGACCATGCCGACCGCCTGAAGCTGGACACCGAGAAGGCCAAGGCCTGGATCGCCAAGGGCGCGACACCGTCGGACCGCGTGCACCGCTTCCTCGCCGATGCCGGCGTGCTCCAGCCCTTGAAGAAGAACAATCCCGAAAAGGCCAAGCCCAAGAAGAAGGCCCAGGAGCGCGCCGCCGCCAACGCCAAGGCCGCCGAAGGCGAAGCCGCGGCGTAATCCCCCATGGCGCCGCGCGACGTTCTTCTGGGCGTTGTGGTTGCCGCCCAGGGCCTGAAGGGCGCGGTGAAGGTGAAGACCTTCACCGCGAGGCCGGACGCGCTCGGCGATTACGGCCCGCTGCATGACGGCGCGGGGCGCGTGCTGACCGTCAGCGCCGCGCGCGCGGCCAGGGCGAACGAGGCGATCGTGCAGTTCCGCGAAGTGACGGACCGCGACGCCGCGGACGCGCTCAAATCGGCCGAACTGTTTGTGGCGCGCGCGCAATTGCCGGCGGCCGAAGCCAACGAGTTCTATCACGCCGATCTCATCGGGCTGGCCGCGGAGGACACCGAGGGCCGCGCCATCGGCACGGTGCGCGCGCTGCACAATTTCGGCGCCGGCAACGTGATCGAGATCCTGCGCGGCGACGGCGACGAGGTGTTCCTGCCCTTCACCCGCGAAGTCGCCCGCGAGATCGACATCGCCGGCGGGCGCATCGTCATCGCCGCGCCGGAGGAAATCGAAGCGCGCGAGAAAGGATCCGTGGAATGAGCGACCCCGTCTTCCGCTATGCCACCGGCGCCGACCTGCCCGCGATCGTAGCCCTGCTCTCCGACGACGAATATGCCGAGAACCGCGAGATCGGCGGAAGCGAGGTCGCGCCCGAATACGAGAAGGCCTTTGCCGCGATGCAGGCGATGCCGGGCAACCGCATGCTGCTGGCCGAGCTGGACGGAACCATCGTCGCCGCGCTTCAGCTGACATTCATTCCCGGCCTGTCGCGCCGCGGCGCCACGCGCGCCATCGTCGAATCCGTCCGCGTCGCCTCGGATGCGCGCGACCGCGGTATCGGCACCGCGATCATGAAGCACGCCATCGCGCAGGCGCGCGCCGCCGGCTGCAGCCTGGTGCAGCTGACCAGCGACAGCCGCCGCACCCGCGCGCACCTGTTCTACCGCCGCCTCGGATTCCAGCAGAGCCATGCGGGCTTCAAGAAGGAATTGACGTGACCTGGCGCGCCAGCGTGCTGACGCTGTTCCCCGACATGTTTCCGGGGCCGCTCGGCATTTCCCTCATCGGCAAGGCGCGCGAGAAGAACCTCTGGAGCCTGGACGTGCGCGACATCCGCGAGCACGGCCTGGGCCGGCACCGCACCGTCGACGACACGCCGGCCGGCGGCGGACCCGGCATGGTGATGCGCGCCGACGTGGCCTGCGCCGCCATCGACGCGGCGCGCGCCGCCAATCCGGACGCGCCGTCCCTCTATCTCAGCCCGCGCGGCGCCGCCCTCACCCAGGCGCGGGTCGCCGCGCTCAGGGACGGACCGGGCGCGATCCTGCTCTGCGGGCGGTTCGAGGGGCTGGACCAGCGCGCCATCGAGGCGCGGAACCTGGAAGAGGTGTCGCTGGGCGACTTCGTGCTGGCCGGGGGCGAGATCGCGGCCATGGCGCTGATCGAGGCGGTGGTGCGGCTGATCCCCGGCACGCTGGGCGCGGAGGCCTCGCCGCGGGAGGAAAGCTTCTCGGCCGGGCTCCTGGAATACCCCCAATACACCCGGCCCCAGAGCTTCGAGGACCGCGACATTCCCGCCGTGCTGACGGGGGGAAACCACGCCCAAATCGCCCGCTGGCGGCAATCGGAGGCCGAGACTCTGACCCGCGCCCGGCGCCCCGATCTGTGGGCCCTCTATGAAAAGAAAAATCCATAGGCTATACGGCCCGCCTTCCCACGACCGCCAAGGGCCCGGAGACGACCATGAACCTGCTGCAAACGCTCGAAGCCGAGCAGATGAAGGCCCTGCGCAAGAAATCCCACCCCGCGTTCCGCCCCGGCGACACGCTGAAGGTCAACGTCAAGGTCGTCGAGCAGACCTATGACGAGAAAGCCAAGCAGATGAAGACCCGCGAGCGCCTGCAGGCCTTCGAAGGCGTCTGCATCGGCCGCCAGGGCCAGGGCATCAACGAGAGCTTCACGGTGCGCAAGATCTCCTATGGCGAGGGCGTGGAGCGCGTCTTCCCGGTGTACTCGCCGCTGGTGGATTCGGTGGCCGTGGTCCGCAAGGGCAAGGTGCGCCGCGCGAAGCTCTATTATCTGCGCGGCCGCCGCGGCAAGTCCGCCCGCATCGCCGAGCGCCAGAGCTCGCCCGCCGAAGACGCCGCCGCGGACTCCGCCGAGGCGTAGTCCTCAACCAAGCAGCGCGGAGAGATCACCCCTTCGGCCACCAGACCGTCCAGCTTTTCCCGAGTCATTTCGTCGGCTGAAGGCGATGCCAGCCCATCGGCGATCCGGCGGCGCATCCAATCCGGCATGGGGCTGTCTTCGCTGTCGCTCTCGATAAGCGCCCCGACATAGTCCTCGACGGAGGCATAACCCTCCGCTCGGGCCCTTTGCTCGGCCAGGGTGAGGGCGTGATCGGAGAGGAAGACCGGCTTGTTCATGGACGCGAACATAGCAAAATCGGGCCCTTCTCGAAACGCCGGCTCCCTGTCCGGTCCCTGCTCGCGCGCCCTTCTGTGGACAAGTCGGAAAGAGCCCAAAAAATGGGTCTTTTCGCGATTGCACCCTCGCATGGCGTCAAGGAAGTGCCGTAGAATCGGGCATCTTTTTGATTCGCCATAAGGAGCAAGACAATGGCAATGGCTGGAAGCGCCGCCCCCAAGGCTGCCGCACCCAAGACGAAGACTGAGACGGTCAGCACGCGCCAGTTGGCAGTGCAACTCGCCACCAAGCACGACATGTCGAACAAGGCCTCGCTCGCCTATCTGGACGATACGATCGCCGCGATCACCAAGCACCTCAAGAAGGGCGCCCGCGTGCGCCTGAACGGGCTTGGCATCCTCGTCGTGCGCAAGCGCGCCGCGCGCATGGGCCGCAATCCCGCGACCGGCGAAGCCATCAAGATCAAGGCGAGCAAGAAGGTCGCCTTTCGCGCCGCCAAGGAACTGAAGACCTCGATCTGATCGCGTCTTCTGGCTTAAGAGAAACGGGCGGACACTGAGTCCGCCCGTTTCTTTTTCACGTGGCGCGAGGCGTGGTTCGTCACGATCTTCACATTGCGTTGGGCGCGATTGACGCCGGGCGCGAAGCCCGGTCACGTTCGCCGCAATCGGTGAACCAGACCGGGAGATCGGACATGCTCACGCCCCTTCGCGTCCTGTTGCTTTCCACGCTTGTCTTCGCCGCGCCGGCGATGGCGCAGACCGCGCCACAGGAGATCGACGTCGCGCTCAGCAATTTCGCCTTCGCGCCGAACGCGCTCACCTTCAAGGCCGGCACCACCTATCGCCTGCATCTGACGAACGAAGGCAACAGCGATCACAATTTCACCGCCAGGGACTTCTTCGCCGCCTCCACCGTCGCGCAGGGCGACGCCGACAAAGTGCAGGACGGCGAAGTCGAAGTGCCGAAGGGATCGAGCGTGGACGTGACCGTCACGCCCAATCGCGCGGGCGCCTACGATCTGGAGTGCACGCATTTCCTGCACGCCACATTCGGCATGACGGGCCGGATCACGGTGCAGTAGCGCGGGAACTTGCGTTCCGGCGCACCGTTTTCGTATCTTGTCCTGAAACCCCGGCTCCACGGACCGTTGCAAGCGCATTGGAATTCCTACATCAGAATGCTGGCTTTCCTGCCGCCCTGGGCGCAGGCCGCGATCGTGTTCGCGGGGGTCCTGGTCGTGGGCATCGCGCTGCAGGCCGTGGTCTATCGCATCCTCGCGCAGGAATCGCTGCGCTGGCCGGTTCTGGTGCGCGACATCGTGCGCAAGACCCGCCGCGTCGGCCGCTTCGCGATCTTCCTGTTCGCGGTATCGCTGACGATCCCGCTGGTGCCGCTGCCCAGCCGCGTGCTCGACGACATTCACCGCATCTTCGTGGCGGGCTTCATCCTGCTCATGGGATGGATGGCGCTGGTCGCCGTCAACATCTGGGTCGATCGCTACAAGAGCCGGCTCAGGCTCGACGTCGAGGACAATCTCGCCGCGCGCAAGGCGATCACCCAGATCCGCTATCTGGCGCGCACGATGGACGTGGTCATCGTCACGCTGGCGCTCGGCTTCGCGCTGATGACCTTCGACACGGTGCGCGAATTCGGCATCAGCCTGTTCGCCTCGGCCGGCGTCGCCGGCATCGCGGTGGGCTTCGCGGCGCGACCGCTGCTCTCCAACCTCATCGCCGGCATCCAGCTCGCCCTCACCCAGCCCATCCGCATCGACGACGTGGTGGTCATCGAGGGCGAGTGGGGCTGGGTGGAGGAATTCACCGCGACCTATGTCGTCATCCGGCTGTGGGACTGGCGCCGCCAGATCGTGCCGCTGTCCTATTTCTTCGAGAACGTGTTCACCAACTGGACGCGCTCCAGCGCCTCGATCATCGGCAGCGTCATCGTCTTTGCCGACTATTCCGTGCCGGTCGAAAAGCTCCGCGCCAAGGCGGCCGAGATCGCCGAGGCCTCGCCGCTGTGGGACCGCAAGGTGGTCAATCTCCAGGTCACGGATGCGACCGAGCACACCCTGCAGCTTCGCGTGCTGGTGAGCGCGCGCAATTCCTCGCAAGCCTGGGACCTGCGCTGCCAGATGCGCGAGGCGCTGATCGGCTATCTGCAGAGCGAATTCCCCGCCGCCCTGCCCCGCGGGCGCATCGCGGCAAGCGTGACGCAAACCGGCGAGAATCCGGCTCTCTGACGCGCGCCGCCCGCGACTTTCTGCCTCGCCTTGCACCCTCCGGCGCGGCGCGATACTAGCCGCGCGGCTTCCCCTGAAAGGATTTCCCATGGCCCGCAGGAAAATCGCGCTGATCGGCGGCGGACAGATCGGCGGCACGCTCGCCCATCTGGTGGCACTCAAGGAACTGGGCGACGTCGTGCTGTTCGACATCGTCGAGGGCCTGCCCCAGGGCAAGACGCTCGACATCGCGCAGGCCGGGCCCATCGAGGGCTTCGACGCGCATTTCAAGGGGACGAACTCCTACGCCGACATCGCCGGCGCCGATGTGGTGATCGTCACCGCCGGCGTGCCGCGCAAGCCCGGCATGAGCCGCGACGATCTCATCGGCATCAATCTCAAGGTCATGTCCGCGGTGGGCGACGGCATCCGGAACCACGCACCGGGCGCCTTCGTCATCTGCATCACCAATCCGCTGGACGCCATGGTGTGGGCGCTCAGGCAGTTCTCGGGGTTGCCGCACCACATGATCGTGGGCATGGCCGGCGTGCTCGACAGCGCGCGCTTCCGCCACTTCCTCGCCGAGGAGATAAAGGTGAGCGTCGAAGACGTTTCCGCCTTCGTGCTGGGCGGCCATGGCGACACCATGGTGCCGATGCCGCGCTTCTCCACCGTGGCGGGCATTCCGCTCACCGAACTCGTCAAGATGAAATGGATCGAACAGGCGACGCTCGACAGGATCGTGCAGCGCACGCGCGACGGCGGCGCGGAGATCGTGGGCCTGCTCAAGACCGGCTCGGCCTATTACGCGCCCGCGACCGCGGCCATCGAGATGGCGCAGTCTTTCCTGCACGACAAGAAGCGCGTGCTGCCGGTGGCGGCCTATGTGAACGGCGCCTATGGCATCAAGGACCTCTATGTCGGCGTGCCGGCGGTGATCGGCGAAAAGGGCGTGGAGCGCATCGTCGAGCTCGAACTCACCGCCGACGAGAAGGCGCAACTCGCCAAATCCGCCGATACCGTGAAGGGCCTGATCGACGCGTGCAAGAAGCTCGATCCCAGGCTCAGTTGACAACTCGCACAGTTACACATATCCTGTGTGCCTGTGGAGAAGGCCATGAAAAACATCACACTGGCCGTTGACGAGGCGGACCTGAAGGGCGCTCGCGTCTACGCGGCGGAAAACGACACCACCGTCAACGCGCTCGTGCGGGACTATCTCGCGCGCCTGGCGGGCGAAAAGCAGGCCGCGGCCGATCTCGAAGCCCAGCGGACCAAAGCGCGTCTCGAGCTTGTCGAATTGAGCAACCGTTCTACGGGACGGCTTGGCGACTGGAAGTGGAACCGTGACGACATCTACCGCGAACGCCTTTCTCGATACGAACATATTGGTGTACGCGGCGATGGGGCGGGGAGCGGAAAGCAAAAAGCGCGCAAAGGCTAACGCGCTGATCGTCGCCGGCGGTTTCGGCACCTCCGGTCAGGTCCTGCAGGAATTCTACACGGTCGCGACGCGCAAGGGCGAGCCGCTGTCGCCCGAACAAGCCCTGTTGTGGATCGAGAGGCTCGTGACCTTTCCCTGCGTGCCGATCGATGCGGCGCTCGTCGTCGACGCCATCGCAATCGCGGCGCGCTATCGCATTTCCTACTGGGACGGCGCCATCGTCGCCGCGGCCGAGGCGCTGGGCGCCGCGATCCTCTACACCGAGGATTTGAACCACGCGCAGATGTATGGTTCGGTGCGGGCGATCAATCCATTCCTTTGAGCGGCATCCCATGTCCATCCTCGTCGACAAGACCACCTGCGTCATCTGCCAGGGCTTCACCGGCAAGCAGGGCACGTTCCACTCCGAACAGGCCATCGCCTACGGCACCAAAATGGCCGGCGGCACCTCGCCCGGCAAAGGCGGAGAGACCCATCTGGGCCTGCCGGTGTTCGACACGGTGCGCGAGGCGCGCGCGGCGACGGGCGCGGATGCGAGCGTGATCTATGTGCCGCCGCCCTATGCCGCGGACGCCATCCTGGAAGCGATCGACGCGCAGGTGCCGCTCATCGTCTGCATCACCGAAGGCATTCCCGTGCTCGACATGGTCAAGGTCAAGCGCGCCTTGAGCGGCTCGAATTCCCGTCTCGTCGGGCCCAACTGCCCCGGCGTCATCACGCCCGGCGAGTGCAAGATCGGCATCATGCCCGGCCACATCCACAAGCGCGGCTCGGTCGGCATCGTCTCGCGCTCCGGCACGCTCACCTACGAAGCGGTGGCGCAGACCACGGCGGTCGGCCTGGGGCAGACGACCTGCGTCGGCATCGGCGGCGATCCGGTGAAGGGCACGGAGTTCATCGACGTGCTCGAACTCTTCCTCGCCGATCCCGAAACAAAATCCATCGTCATGATCGGCGAGATCGGCGGCGCGGCCGAGGAAGACGCCGCGGACTTCATCAAGCATTCGAAGGTCAAGAAACCCATGGTCGGCTTCATCGCCGGCCTCACCGCGCCGCCCGGCCGGCGCATGGGCCATGCCGGCGCCATCATCTCCGGCGGCAAGGGCGGCGCGGAATCCAAGATCGAAGCGATGAAATCCGCCGGCATCCGCGTCACGCCCAACCCCGCGGCACTCGGCACCACGCTGGTGGACGTGCTGAACGGAAAGTAGTCGTCCGCCTGCGATCTGCCCGGCATGACAAGAGGCTCGCCCTGAGAGTTTCAGCCCAGGCCCATCGCCTCCCTGGCGATGCTGATCGCCGATATCGCCAGGACAATTATGAAATACCCCCAGAAGGCGAGCCACAGGACCAGCGGAATTCCCACTGCGGATTTCTCGAATTGTTCGAATTCTTCGTCGAGCGCGTTCAGCCTGCTTGCAATTAGGAGTTCCCCGAGCTTTGAATTTTCTTCGTCCCGCTCGGCTTGGCCTGCTTTCGCAAAATACGATCTTGCAAGCGCCACGATCGAATTCAACGTCGCCATATAGTCCGCAAGCAGGCGCACTTCACGGGGCCGCACGCCGGAAGCGCAGAGGTTGATCTTCACCATCTGAGTGCTGGCTGCCGTCTCCACGGCAAGCAGCTGGTCATTGCGATCCCGGCCTAGCGTAACGAACCCATGCAGGTCCCACCGCTGCGCGTCGACGAAATCCTTCTTTCCGACGAATTGCAGCTCGCCGAAGAGCAGCCCCGCCTCCTGCAAACGCGATACAATACTCGCCACGCAACTATAGTGGCCGACGGCGATCACGGCCGCGGCCGCGCGCCTGTCGTGCCAGGACTTGAAGAATTGGACGGCGGCCAACGCCGGCGCCAGAATCCCCACTGAAAGCAGCGAATGCAATATGGTTTGCGCCCAGGCATGAGAAATGCCGTCAAATCCCGTGAGCGTGGCCTTTAAGTCGATGAATCCCACTTGCCCCTCCAGCCGCAGGCGCCGATCGTGAACCTATCACGACCGTGCAAGATCGCCCGAGCCCCACGCTGAACGGAAGTCGATCTCGAACGTTTCCCTTCGGACGGGGAGGATCGCATGCGCAAATTGGTCGTGGCCATCGTGGCGCTAAGCCTTTCGGGCTGTGGAACGTTTTCGTTCCTGTCCCATCCGCCGCGCGTCTTCGTGGTGTTCTTTCCGGACAAATCCGTGACGCTGACCGCCGACGCGGCCAAGATCGTCGACGACGCGGCGGCCGCGGCAAAGGCTGACGGCGCCCGGCAGGTCCAGCTGACCGGCCCGTCGACGAAGATCGCGCCTGGCTACGACCCGGCGCTGGCCGAGCCGCGCATCAAGCTGGTCGAGAACGCCCTGGTGGCGGACGGCGTGGCGGCGGAGCGCATCGTCATCGCCTCCGAAACCACCGACGGGGTCAATGTGAAATCCGATCCCAGCGGCGCCCAGCGCGTCGAAATGCGCCTCATCGACAAGCCGGCGAAATAGGCCCGCGAAATAGCCCGGCGAAATGGCGGCGAAAAAGGCCGGGGAACCAGGCGTCCGCCGGTCTCGCAATCGTCATCTCTAAACGCCATGTTAACCGTATGAGGCCGCTAATCGGCTTGGAAAAGGCCGTGCATTCGCCGGCCGGATGCGCTACACGCACCCTCCCTTCCAAGCCACAGGGTCCGGGCGAGCCAAAACCCGCCCAAGTACTTGAAATGACAAGTCAATCTCCGTCCGACCGCGTCAACCGGGCTTCCAACGAGATCCTGGAAACCACCACCTTCCTCTCCGGCGCCAACGCCGCCTATATCGAGGCGCTCTACGCCCGCTGGATGCAGAACCCCGACGCGGTCGAGCCCACCTGGCGGGACTATTTCGCGAGCCTCGGCCAGGACGCGCTGTCCGCCACCCAGCTGGGCCGGGGGCCCGACTGGCGCCGCGACGCCAGGCTCGATCTGCCCCGGGGCGAGGAGGTCGGCGCGCTCACCGGGCTGTGGCCCGCGCGCAAGAGCGCGGCCGGCGAAGCCGACCTGCACAACGCCGCGCACAAATCCATCCGCGCCATCCAGCTCGTGCGCGCCTATCGCGTCCTCGGCCATCTCGCCGCCGAGCTCGATCCGCTGAAGCTCAATCCCAAGCCCGCCCAGCCGCAGCTCGAACCCTCCTTCTACGGTTTCCACGAGGAGGTCATGGATGCGCCGGTGTTCATGGACGGCGTGCTGGGGTTGGAGACCGCGACGCCGCGCGAGATGGTGCAACTCCTCAAGCGCACCTATTGCGGGCGCATCGGCTACGAGTTCATGCACATCACCGACGCCGAGCAGAAGGACTGGCTGCAGCGGCGCATCGAGGGCCCGGACAAGGAAATCTCCTTCACGCCGGAGGGCAAGCGTTCCATCCTCAACAAGCTGGTGGAATCCGAGGGCTTCGAGAAATTCTCCGGCGCCCGCTTCGTCGGCACCAAGCGCTTCGGGCTCGACGGCGGCGAGGCCATGATTCCGGCGCTGGAACAGATCATCAAGCGCGGCGGCCAGCTCGGCGTCAGCGAGATCGTGCTGGGCATGAGCCATCGCGGCCGGCTCAACGTGCTGGCCAATGTCATGGCCAAGCCATATCGCCAGATCTTCCACGAATTCCAGGGCGGCGCGGCGCAGCCCACCGATGTCGAAGGCTCCGGCGACGTGAAGTATCATCTGGGCGCCTCCTCCGACCGCGAGTTCGACGCCCGCCGCGTGCACCTGTCGCTGACCGCCAATCCCTCCCATCTCGAGGCCGAGGATTCCGTCGTGCTCGGCAAGGCGCGCGCCAAGCAGCAGCAGCTGGGCGACACCGCCGCGCGCGCCAGCGTGCTGCCGCTCCTGCTCCACGGCGACGCGGCGTTCGCCGGCCAGGGCGTGGTGGCGGAGTGCTTCGCGATGAGCGGCACCAAGGGCTTCCGCACCGGCGGCACCATCCACTTCATCGTCAACAACCAGATCGGCTTCACCACCGCGCCGATCTATTCGCGCTCCTCGCCCTATCCTTCCGACGTGGCCCTGATGGTGCAGGCGCCGATCTTCCATGTGAACGGCGACGATCCGGAGGCGGTGGTGCATTGCGCGCGCATCGCCACGGAATTCCGCCAGCTGTTCCACAAGGACGTCGTCATCGACATGTTCTGCTACCGCCGCTTCGGCCACAACGAGACCGACGAGCCGGCGTTCACCCAGCCCCTGATGTACCGCGCCATCAAGGCCCATCCCACGACGCTGGAGCTCTATGCCGCCAGGCTCGTCGCCGAAGGCACGCTGACCGAGGACGACGTGCGCGCCATGATCGGCGCCTTCAACAAGCGGCTCGACGAGGAATTCGAGGCCGCAAAATCCCATCGCCCCAACCGCGCGGACTGGCTGGACGGGCGCTGGCAGGGCTTCTCCATGGCGCCGGCCGGCGACCGCCGCGGCGAGACCTCGGTGTCCGTCGAGCTGTTGCAGCAGGTCGGCCATGCGCTGTCGGCGCCGCCGCGCGACTTCCATCTTCATCGCACCATCGCCCGCCAGCTTCAGGCGAAAGCCAAGATGTTCGAGACCGGCGAAGGCTTCGACTGGGCGACGGGCGAGGCGCTGGCCTTCGGCACGCTGCTCGCGGAGGGCACGCCTGTGCGGCTCTCCGGCCAGGATTCCGCGCGCGGCACCTTCAGCCAGCGCCACGCCTCGCTCGTCGACCAGGAAGACGAGCGGCGCTACATCCCGCTCAACCACATCCGCGACGGCCAGGGCGAGTTCGAGGTCGTCGACACGCTGCTGTCGGAAGAGGCCGTGCTCGGCTTCGAATACGGCTATTCCTCCGCCGAGCCCAAGGCGCTGGTCTTGTGGGAAGCGCAGTTCGGCGATTTCGCCAATGGCGCGCAGGTCGTCATCGACCAGTTCATCGCCTCGGGCGAGCGCAAATGGCTGCGCATGAACGGGTTGGTGATGCTCCTCCCGCACGGCTATGAGGGCCAGGGGCCGGAACATTCCAGCGCGCGGCTGGAGCGCTATCTCCAGCTTTGCGCGCAGGACAACATCCAGGTCTGCTGCCCCACCACACCGGCCAACTATTTCCACGTGCTGCGCCGCCAGATCCACCGGCCGTTCCGCAAGCCCCTGATCCTGATGACGCCCAAATCGCTGCTCCGGAACAAGCATTGCGTCTCGTTCCTCTCCGACATGGGCCCGGGCTCCTCGTTCCACCGCGTGTTCCGCGACCAGGCGGAATGCGTGCCGGGCGCCACCACCGTGAAGCTCGCCCCCGACGACAAGATCGCGCGCGTGGTACTCTGCACCGGCAAGGTCTATTTCGACCTGATGGAAGAGCGCGAGGCGCGCGAAGCGGCGCGCATCCAGATCCTGCGGCTCGAGCAGCTCTATCCCTTCCCCGAACAGGTGCTGCGCGAGGAACTGGCGCGCTTCCCCAACGCCGAGGTGATCTGGTGCCAGGAAGAGCCCATGAACCAGGGCGCCTGGACCTTCGTCGCGCCGCGCATCGAAGCGCTCACGAAGACGCCGCTGCGCTATACCGGGCGGCCCGAATACGCGTCCACCGCCGCGGGGCTCGCCAGCCAGCACGCGGCCGAGTTGAAAGCCTTCACGAATGAGGCGCTGACCCTATGAGTATCGAGATCAAGGTGCCCGCCATGGGCGAAAGCGTGACGGAAGCCACCGTCTCGCGCTGGTTCAAGAAGGAGGGCGACGCGGTCGCCCGCGACGAGCCGCTGCTCGAACTGGAAACCGACAAGGTGACGGTGGAAGTGCCCGCGCCGGCGGCGGGCTCGCTGCAATCCATCTCCGTCCAGGAAGGCGCGACCGTTCAGGTCGGCACGATCCTGGGCGCCATCGCGGAAGGTGCGAGCGGCAACGCTTCGGCGCCGAAGGCCGCAGCCCCGAAACCTGCCGCGCCCAAAGCCGAAACGCCCAAGCCTGTCGAAGCGCCGAAGCCCGCCCCGAAAGCGGACGTGCCGGCGATGCCCAGCGCGCGGCGCATCGCGGAGGAATCCGGCATCGGCACCGCGAGCGTCTCCGGCAGCGGCCGCGACGGGCGCGTGACCAAGGGCGACATGCTGGCGGCGCTGGAAGCCCGCGCGGCGCAGAAGCCGCAAGCCGCGGCCTTCGTTCCCACAGGCCCGCGCCCGAATGCGGAGCGTGAGGAACGCGTGAAGATGAGCCGGCTGCGCAAGACCATCGCGCTCCGGCTCAAGGAATCGCAGAACACCGCTGCCCAGCTCACCACCTTCAACGAGGTGGACATGAGCCATGTGATGGCGCTGCGCAGCGAGTACAAAGAGAGCTTCGAGAAGAAGCATGGCGTGCGGCTGGGCTTCATGGGCTTCTTCGTCAAGGCGTGCATCGCCGCGCTGAAGGAGCTGCCCAACGTCAACGCCGAGATCGAAGGCGACGACATCGTCTACAAGAACTACTACGACATGGGCGTGGCGGTCTCCACCGAGCGCGGCCTGGTGGTGCCCGTCGTGCGCGACGCCGATACGCTCAGCCTGGCGCAGATCGAGGCCGCGATCACCGACTTCGGCCTGTGCGCCCGCGACGGCAAGCTCAAGCTCGAAGAGCTCCAGGGCGGCACCTTCACCATCTCCAATGGCGGGGTGTTCGGCTCGCTGATGTCGACGCCGATCCTGAACTCGCCGCAGTCCGGCATCCTGGGCATGCACAAGATCCAGCCCCGCCCCGTCGCCATCGACGACAAGGTGGCGATCCGGCCGATGATGTATCTGGCGCTGTCCTACGACCACCGCCTGGTCGACGGCCGCGAGGCGGTAACGTTCCTGGTGCGGGTGAAGGAAAACCTCGAAGACCCGCAGCGGCTGCTTTTGGACATCTGACATGGCTGATTCCTTCGATGTCGTGGTGATCGGCGGCGGGCCGGGCGGGTATAATGCGGCGATCCGCGCCGGGCAGCTGGGACTCACCAGTGCCTGCATCGACAAGCGCGGGGCGTTCGGCGGCACGTGCCTGAACGTCGGCTGCATCCCGTCCAAGGCGCTCTTGCATGCCAGCCATCTGTTCAGCGAGGCGCGGACGGATTTCGCCAGGCTCGGGATCAAGGCCAGCGTCGAGCTCGATCTGCCGACGATGATGGCCCACAAGACCAGGGTGGTGGGCGAGCTCACCAAGGGCGTCGAGTTCCTGCTCAAGAAGGCCAAGTCCGAGGCCATCGTCGGCGAGGCGCGGATCGCCGCCCCGGGCAAGGTCGAGGTGAAGGGCAAGGACGGTACGCTTCGTTCCGTCACCGCCAAGAACATCGTCATCGCGACCGGCTCGGACGTGACGCAACTTCCCGGCGTGACCATCGACGAAGAGACCATCGTATCGTCCACCGGCGCGCTGTCGCTCAAGGACGTGCCCAGGCGCCTGCTCGTGGTCGGCGGCGGCTATATCGGGCTCGAGCTGGGCTCGGTGTGGAAGCGGCTGGGCAGCGAGGTGACGGTGGTGGAATTCCTCGACCGCATCACGCCCGGCCTCGACGGCGAGATCGGAAAGGCTTTCCAGCGCATCCTCACCAGGCAGGGCCTGAAGTTCCAGCTCTCGACCAAGGTGGTGGGCGTGGAGAAGACATCGTCCGGCCTGAGCGTGACGGTCGAGCCGGCCGCGGGCGGCGCGCAAACGAAGATCGACTGCGACGTCATGCTGGTCTCCATCGGAAGGGTGCCGTTCACGGACAGTCTCGGGCTCGATGGAATCGGCGTGGCGCGCGACAAGCGCGGCCGCGTCACGACGGATGCGCATTTCAAGACCAACGTGCCCGGCATCTGGGCCATCGGCGATTGCCGCGAGGGCGCGATGCTGGCGCACAAGGCCGAGGACGAAGCCGTGGCTTGCATCGAGACCATCGCCGGCAAGGCAGGGCATGTGAACTACGACGCGATCCCCGCGGTGGTCTACACCGCGCCGGAAGTGGCCAGTGTCGGCAAGACCGAAGAGGAACTGAAAGCCGCCGGCATCGCCTGCAAGGTGGGCAAGTTCCCCTTCACCGCCAATGCGCGGGCCAAGACCATCGCCGCCACCGACGGTTTCGCCAAAGTGATCGCCGACGCTGCGACCGATCGCGTGCTGGGCGTCCACATCCTGGGCGCCAATGCGGGCGAGATGATCGCCGAGGCCGCGCTCGCCATCGAGTTCGGCGCGTCCAGCGAGGACATCGCGCGCACCAGCCACGCCCATCCCACCTTGAGCGAAGCCGTCCGCCAGGCCGCCATGGGCGTCGAAGGCTGGACCATGCAGATGTAGGGCAATGACGCGCTACGACGCCGTCATCGTCGGCCTGGGCGCCATGGGCAGCGCCGCGCTCTACCAGTTCGCCCGGCGCGGCGCCCGGGTGCTGGGGATCGACCGTTACATTCCGCCACACGATCGCGGCTCCTCCCATGGCGACACGCGGATCACGCGGCTCGCCATCGGCGAGGGCGCGCACTACACCCCGATGGTGATGCGCAGCCACGAAATCTGGCGCGCCATCGAAGGCGCGACGGGCTGCGATCTTCTGACCCAATGCGGCGGGCTGGTGATCTCCAGCGCGGCCAAACAGTCCTTCACCCACGTGCCGCGCTTCTTCGAAAACACCTTGGCGACGGCGCGCGCCCATGGCGTGGCGCACGAATTGCTCGACACCGGCGCGCTGCGCGATCGCTTTGCGCAATTCGCGGTGCGCGACGGGGAGACCGGCTACTACGAGCCGGGCGCGGGCTTCCTGCGGCCGGAAGCCTGCATCCGCGCGCAACTCGACCTGGCGCTTCGCCACGGCGCGGAAATCCGCACCGGCGAGATCGCGACGGCATTCGACGGCACGACCGTGACCACGGATCGCGGCAGCTATCGCGCGGAGACGACGATCCTGGCGGCCGGCGCGTGGCTGCCGGGGCTGCTGGATGCGCGGATCGCCGGGCCGTTCAAAGTCCACCGCCAGACCCTGCACTGGTTCGATCCCGGCCAAGCGCGCGACGACTTTCACCCGCAACGCTTCCCGGTCTTCATCTGGGAGCTCCAGCGCACGCGCCAGGGCATCTACGGCTTTCCCGCCATCGATGGCGGCGGCGTGAAGATCGCGACCGAGCAATACGCCGACGCCACCACGCCCGATGCGGTGGCGCGCGACGTTTCCCCCGGCGAGAGCCGCGCGATGCACGAAGCGTTCGTTGCGCCGCAATTCCCCGCGCTGTCAGGGCGATGCCTGAAATCCGCCGTGTGCCTCTACACCGTGACGCCGGACTTCCAGTTCGTCATCGACCGCCATCCGGAGATCGCGAACGTCATCGTCGCCTCGCCCTGTTCGGGGCACGGCTTCAAGCATTCGCCGGCGATCGGCGAGGCGCTGGCCCAACAGGTGCTGGACGGCCGCAGCGATCTCGACCTGTCGCCGTTCCGATTCGCCCGGTTTCAGTGACCGTAGAAGCCCGAGGCGCCGCCGCCGGACCAGACCGGATGCGGATCGTAGTAGCGCTCGCGGTAGCGGCCATCGGCATAGCCGTCGTCGAAACCGCAATCGAAGCGTCCGGCGTAGCACGAGTAATTCTCGCTGTAGCGCCCGCAGCGGTCGTGGCAGCCATCGTAGCGGCGCCCGCAACCGTCGCCGCAGCCCTCGCGATGGCGATAGCAATTGTCGCGGCAGCCATCGTCGTGGCGATAGCAACGGTCGCCGCAGCCGTCGGCGGTGCGCCGGCAGCCGTCGCCGCGGCAATCGCCATCGCGCCAGCCATCACGCTGCCAGCCATCGCCGCCGCGCCAATCGTCACGGCCGTAACCGTCATGGCCATAGCCGTCATGGCCGTAACCGTCGTGCCCGTAACCATCCTGGCCGTAACCGTCGTGGTAGCCGTCGCGCCCGCCATCGTGGCGCTCGCAATTGTCGCACGCCAGTGCGGCCCCGCTCACCAGACTCAATCCGATCGCGAGCATCAGCGCGCGCATCGCTCCCGAAATTCCCGCCATGAACGATCTCCCTCATTCCGCCGCACCGGCAACGCCGCGGCCCCGATCCGGTTCAACATGGTAAACCCGGCGTTAACGATTGTCTTTACCGGCTTGGGCGCCAGCGCATTCGCCGATTGCCGAACGGGCCAAGCCGCTTAGATGGTAAACAGGGTCAGGTCCGGATGTTCGGGCCGGAAGCCCATGCCCACGATCCGCGCCGGGATGCGCCGAAGCAGCGGCCAGCGCTGCGCCAGTTTCAGGAGCGCGGGCGCGGGCGGCGTCGCCTTCGCGGCCAGGACCGGATCGATGATTCCGTTCTGGATCGCGATCTGCATCGCCTGCGTCGCCCAGGTTGGAAACCGGCGGCGCCTCTGCACCGCGGCCAGATCGGATTCGCGCAGGCGTCGCTCGCGCAGCGGCCGCGCCAGGATATTCGCGGCGGCGATCGCATCCTGCACCGCGAGATTCACGCCGACGCCGCCGATGGGCGACATCGCATGCGCCGCGTCGCCAATGAACAGAAGCCCCGGCAGATGCCAGCGCGGCAGCCGGTCCACCGCCACGGTGAGAAGCTTCACGTCGTCCCAATCCTCGATCTCATCGGCGCTGTCGCGCTGCGCCAGCCGCGCGACGATCGCGCGAAACGCGTCCAGCCCCCGGGCCTTCACCGCCTCGAACGAGCCTTTGCGGATGATGACGGCGCATTGCCAATAGTCGCCGCGGAAGAAGCGCACCAGGATGCCATCGCCCGTCACGCGCCCGAAGGCGGGGGCTTCCTCCGCGCCGCCGGGATCGAGCTTGAGCCACAGCACATCCATCGGCGCGCCGAGGTTGTTCACCGTGAAGCCCGCCGCCTCGCGCAGGATCGAATGGCGGCCGTCGGTGGCGAGCGTCAATGCCGCGCCGATCTCGAGCGCGCCGGATCGGGTCCTGGCCGTCAGGCCGGTCACACGCCCGCCGTCGCGCAGCAGACCGGTCGCTTCGGTCTGCATCATCAGCCGGAAGTTGGGACAGGCCTTCGCCTTCCCGGCGAGAAAATCGAGAAAATCCCATTGCGGCATGAAGGCGACGAATTTGCAGACCGTGGGCAGGTGCGTGAAATCCCCGGCCTTGTAATGCCTGTCGCCCAGCACCAGCTCGATCTTGCCGATCTCCTGATGCGGACGCTTCAGGAAATCCTGGAGCAGACCCAGCTCGTGCAGCGCTTCCAGTGTCGAGGGATGCACGGTGTCGCCGCGGAAATCGCGCAGGAAATCCGCGTGCTTCTCCAGCACGATCACATCCACGCCGGCGCGCGCCAGCAGGTAGCCGCACATCATTCCCGCCGGGCCGCCGCCGGCGATGACGGCATCGGCCTTCAGGGATTCGCCTTCAGCCACGCGTTCATCCGTTCCACCGCGTTGTCGCGGATGTTTCCATAAAAGAGCTGGTAGTCGTAGTTGTGATAGTTCCCGCCCGGCAGCACGGCGATAGCGTAGACAAGACCATCCGGCTTGCTGACGAACAGCGCGCCATTGTCGCAGCGCGCGCTGACCAGATGCGGATCGACGGGCCTCGGCTTGCCGCTCCGGCCATAAACCCAGGCGATGTCCAGGTTCGCCGGCGCCGTCCTGGCATCGCGCGACCAGTCGAGCGGATTGGTGCAGACGTAGCTCAGCGTCGCGGCCGGAAGCGGCGCGCCGGAGCGTTTGGCGAAGGCTTCTCGCTGGGCCTGCGCATCCGTGCCGTCGAGCAGCGTGCTCCAGGTGAGCACGCAACCCGTATCGTCGGCGCGTTCGCAGGGCTTGAGATCCTTGCGCCCGTCGAACCAGCCGGTCTGGATCCAGGTGCCGGCGACATAGGCCGCGACCATGCGCTTGGCGAGCGGCGTGCCGTCGATCTCCTCGGCGAGCAGGCGCAGCGCATGGCGCGAGCCCTGGCTGTGGCTGGCGATGAAGAAGGGCCGGCCATGATTGTCGTGCGCGATGTAATAGTCGAACGCCCGCTTCACGTCGGAGTAGGCGAGATCCATCGCGGCTTGCGAATTGCCCGACCACTGGATGAAGCCGCCGAACGTCATCTGCCGGTAGCGCGGCGCCCACAGCCGGCAGCACAGGTTGAAGGCGCTGGCCTGGTTGCGGATCGTGCCGTCATCGGTGCGGGTGTCGGTGTCCGCGTCGTCGATGGGCTGGTTCCAGTTGTCGTTCGAGAAATAGGTCGTGGGGTGGATGAAGAAGACGTCGGCCTTGCGGCTTTCCGGATAGGCAAGCGTCTGGCCGGCGGGGCCCCACATGTTGGAATCCCCACCGCCATCCGCCGCCCATGCGGACGTCCGGGCATAGTCCGGCGGGGGCGGCGCCGCGGACACCGAGAACGGCTTGTTCGGCGCGTGGCTCAGGAGCAGCGCCGCCAGCATGCCCAGCCGCTGGCCATAGGCGACGCCCACCCCCGCCGCCGCCAGGGCCACAATCCCGAAAATAATCGCCGCGCGCCGCATGGCACCTCTACCCATTTTCCCGACAGCCACTATATTCCTCCGCGGAAACAGCAGCGAAAGGAGGTGGTCCAGTGTCTCATTGTCAACTTCTGCGGCCCGTGAGGCTCGCACTGGATCTTGCGATTTCGGAGGTCCACGCGGCCTGACCGCGACGCGGTTCACGGGAACCGCCGACTGACAGTGGAAGGGCCGTGCCCCAACGGGTGCGGCCCTTCGGCTTTTTTTTGGACCCAGGGCCCGCAAGCGCGGGTCCCCGGCTTTTCGGACTTGTCCCACGCCATTGGCGCGATGCCGTCAACTGCTGTACCTTTCCGGCAAGTTCATCTTTCCGACAGGTTCGGTGGGGCGCATGAGTACCGATTCCGGCGCGGCGAAGCGCTTTCGCATCTATCTGATCAAGCCGTCGCATTACGACGATGATGGCTATGTGATCCGCTGGGTGCGCTCGACCATGCCGTCGAACTCGCTGGCCTCGGTCTATGGGCTGGTGCTGGACGCGGCGGACCGCAAGGTGCTGGGCGATACCGTCTTCGACGTGACGCCCATCGACGAGACCAACACGCGGGTGAGGGTCGAGGACATCGCCGCCGACTTCGCGGCCAACGGGAACCAGGGTTTCGTCGGCCTGGTCGGCGTGCAGTCCAACCAGTATCCCCGCGCGCTCGACATCGCCCGGCCGCTGCGCGCGGCCGGCATCCAGGTCGTGCTGGGCGGGTTCCATCCGTCCGGCGTGCTGGCCATGCTGCCGGGCATCCAGCCCGACCTCCAGGAAGCTCTCGACATGGGCGTCACCCTGTTCGCGGGCGAAGCCGAGGGCCGCATCGACGACGTGCTGCGCGATGCCCAGGCCCATGCGCTGAAGCCGGTCTACAATTTCATCGAGGACCTTCCCTCCCTCGAAGCCTCGATCACGCCGTTCCTGCCGGAGAGCCACGTCAAGCGCACCATCGGCAACATGACGAGCTTCGACGCCGGCCGCGGCTGCCCGTTCCAGTGTTCGTTCTGCACCATCATCAACGTGCAGGGCCGCAAGTCGCGCCGCCGCTCGCCCGACGACGTGGAGCACATCCTGCGCCAGAACTGGGCCCAAGGCGTCGACCGCTTCTTCATCACCGACGACAATTTCGCCCGCAACAAGGACTGGGAGATCATCTTCGACCGCATCATCGAGCTGCGCGAACGCGACAAGATGGACGTGCGCTTCATGATCCAGGTGGACACGCTGTGCCACCGCATTCCCAATTTCATCGCCAAGGCCAAGCGCGCGGGCGTGACGCGCATCTTCATCGGGCTTGAGAACATCAACCCCGACAATCTGATGGCCGCCAAGAAGCGCCAGAACAAGATCACCGAATACCGCAAGATGCTGCTCGCCTGGAAAGCCGCCGGCATCTGGACCTATGCCGGCTACATCCTGGGATTTCCGAGCGACACCTACGAGTCGATCAAGGCCGACATCGAGATCATCAAGAAGGAATTGCCGCTCGACATCCTGGAGTTCTTCTTCCTCACGCCGCTGCCGGGCTCGGAGGACCACAAGACGCTGTTCACCAGGAACATCGCGATGGATCCCGACCTCAACAAATACGATCTCGAGCACGCCGTGACCGGCCACGCGAAGATGAGCAAGGCCGAGTGGGAGAAGATCTACTGGGACGCCTGGCAGCTCTATTACACGCCCGAGCACATCGCCACGATCCTGAAGCGCGCGCGGGCGAGCGGCATCGACATCTTCCGGCTGATGGTGATCGTGCTGTGGTTCGCCTCCTCGCTCGCCGTGGAGAAGGTCCATCCACTCCAGGGCGGCATCCTGCGCATCAAGAACCGCCGCGACCGCCGCAGCACGCTGCCCATCGAGTCGCCGTTGGTGTTCTATCCGAAGCTGGCGGCCGATTTCGTGGCCAAGCATGCCCGGCTGATCCACAAGGCGTGGGCCATCAACCGTATCGCCAGGCGCGTGCAGGCCGATCCGGCCAACCTCGCCTATACCGACCTCGCCATGACCCCGGTGACCGATGAGGACACCGACACGCTGGAGATGTTCACCCACAACGCCTCGGCCCGCGACGAGGTCGTCCGCGCGCGCAAGATCAAGGCGCTCCAGGGCAACGTGGTGGCGGCTGAGTAGGGGGCGTCGGCGCAGGGAACGAAGCACCGCGGCGGGCCGTTATGGAACCTGGAGCTCCAGCCGGGCCGCGCCATGTCTTCGTTCATGCTCTATGTCATCGGGTTCTTCATCCTGCTCGCGGGGCTGGTCTATGGCGCGCACCTGATCCACATCCCGCAGACCTGGATCATCGTCGGCGTGCTGGTCGTGCTGGGCTTGGGCATCATGTCCGCCGTCTCCCACACCAAACGCCGCGACCCGCCCAGCGAAGCGCCCGAAGCGTAGGGTTCGCATCAACACCGCTGCGGTGTCACGGCCCGCGCGCTCATGGCGGCGGCGTATGAACGGGCCGCCCAGGTGGCGTCGTTCGTCTGCCCAAGGCAAAACTCGTCATGGCAGGGCCTGTCCCACTGCTGTCCGGTTTAATTTTCAGGTCCATTGTATGGCCAATTGGTCTGAGTGGGAGTTATGCGGCGTGTCGGGGCCTAGAAGGCGCTGGATCGGTCTTCGATGCATGAGGTTGGCTCTGACGA
>JBOHKI010000009.1:0-75052 GCA_050728855.1 Rhizomicrobium sp.
GCTTGAACATCGGACTGTTCTGCTCGACGCCGATGGTGGCGCTGTCCCGCAACGTCGCTCCCAAGCATGCGATGGAGATGCTGCTGACGGGTGAGATGATCGGGGCGGACCGCGCCCGCGAGATCGGTCTCGTCAACCGCGTCGTGCCACCCGCCGCGCTCGAAGCCGAGACGATGGCGCTTGCCCGCCTCATCGCCTCCAAGCCGCGCCGGACCGTCAAGATCGGCAAGGAAGCGTTCTACAACCAGCTCGAGATGGGCCTCGCGGCCGCCTACGACCACGCCTCCGAAGTTATGACCCTCAACATGCTCGAGGGCGAAGCCTGCGAAGGCATCGGCGCCTTTGTCGAGAAGCGCGAGCCCAGGTGGCCGGATTAGACATGCCGCACTACTCCGACGACTTCATCAAATCGATCCTCCGCGCCACCAAGGTCATCGCCATGGTGGGGGCGAGCGGGAACGACATGCGGCCCAGCTACTTCGCGATGAAGTACCTGCTCGACAAAGGCTTCAAGGTCGTGCCGATCAATCCCGGCATGGCGGGCAAGGAGATCCTGGGGAAGACGGTTTATGCCTCGCTGAGGGACGTGCCGGCGCCGGTCGACATGGTCGACATCTTCCGCGCGGCCGATGCCGCGCCGGGGATCGTGCGCGAGGCGCTCGCCGAAAAGGACCGGCTCGGCATCCGGACGATCTGGATGCAGCTTGGCATCGTCAGCGAGGACGCCGCGGCGCTCGCCCGCGAGGCCGGACTCCAGGTGGTGATGGACCGCTGCCCGAAGATCGAATACGGGCGGCTCTCCGGCGAGATCAGCTGGATGGGCGTCAACCGCCGCACCATCGACAACCGCAAGCCGCTCCTGTTCAACAAGGGCGGCGCGCTCAAGCGTGGGTAGGGAATGCTGAAGGTCTGGGGTCGCGCGAATTCCATCAACGTGCAGAAGGTCATGTGGGCCATTGCCGAGCTGGGCCTGGAGCATGAGCACGTCCCGGCCGGCGGCAGTTTCGGCGGTCTCGACACCGAGGAATTCGGCGCGCGCAATCCCAACCGCCGCGTGCCGGTGATCGACGACGGCGGCACCGTCGTGTGGGAGAGCCACGCCATCGTGCGCTATCTGGCGGCGAAGAACGGCGCCGGCACCCTGTGGCCGGAGGAGCCCGCCCCGCGTGCCCGCTCCGACATGTGGATGGACTGGGTGGCCAACGACCTCCAGCCCGCCTTCATCGGCGGGGTGTTCTGGAATTTCTACCGCACGCCGGAGGAACAGCGGAACTGGAACCTGATCCGCTCGGGCATCGCGCGCAGCGCCATCCTGTTCCGGCTGCTCGACCGACACCTCGAGGACAAGCCCTTCATCGCGGGTGACGCTCTCACCATGGGCGACATACCCGCCGGCGCGCAGCTCTACCGTTACTACGAGCTGGACATCGACCGCCCGTCGCTGCCCAATGTCGAGGCGTGGTATGCGCGGCTGAAGGCGCGCGAGCCTTATCGCACGCATGTCATGGTGCCCTTTAACGAGCTCGCCGGCCGCCTATCTTTCTAGGGTCACACCCCGGGAGAGGCGTTCCATGAGATCCTTCATCGCCACGGCCGTGCTGGCCGCCGTCATCGCCGGCGCCGGCGTCACGGGTGCCGGAGCGGGCTGCGTGAAAGGCGCGGTGGTCGGCGGCGTCGCCGGACACTTCGCCCACCACCACACGCTGCTCGGCGCGGCGATCGGCTGCGCGGTCGGCCATCACGAAGCCGTCAAGAAGGAAAAGGAACAGAAGGCCGCGGCGGCGCAGAAGACGCAGACACAAGCCGGACATTAGAGGCTTTCAGCCCAATACCGTCATGGCCGGGCTTGTCCCGGCCATCCATATTCCAGAGACGTTTCCGGATAGAACTCTGGAATATGGATGGCCGCCACGAGAGCCTGCACTCGGGCCGCGCTTCGCGCGGTCCCGGGTGGCGGCCATGACGGTATTGTTTTTTCCGCCATTCAGTTGTGCCGAAACTTCTTCTACAAGGCTCTTGGTATTTCCCAGGAGCCCGCGGCCATGAACGAATACGGTTTCAACACGCTCGCCGTCCATGCGGGCGCGCAGCCCGATCCCGCCACGGGCGCGCGCGCCACGCCGATCTACCAGACGACGGCGTTCGCCTTCGAGAGCGCCGACCATGCCGCGGCGCTGTTCAACCTCCAGGTCTTCGGCAACATCTACACCCGCATCATGAACCCGACCAACGCGGTGCTGGAGGAGCGCATCGCGGCGCTGGAGAACGGCCGCACCGGGCTGGCCGTCGCCTCGGGCCACGCCGCCCAGCTCATCGCGCTGCATCCGCTGATGAATCCGGGCTCCCAGATCGTGGCGGCGCGCCAGCTCTATGGCGGCTCGATCAACCAGTTCAGCCAGGGCTTCGCCAAGTTCGACTGGCATGTCGGCTGGGCGGATGCGCGCGAGCCGGACTCGTTCAAGCGCGCCATCACCGAGAGGACCAAGGCGGTGTTCGTCGAGAGCATCGCCAATCCCGGCGGCATCGTCACCGACATCGAGGCGATCGCCGCCATCGCGCATGCCGCCGGCGTGCCGCTGATCGTGGACAACACGCTGGCCTCGCCCTACCTGATCCGTCCGATCGAATGGGGCGCCGACATCGTGCTGCACTCCGGAACGAAATTTCTCGGGGGCCACGGCAATTCGATGTGCGGGCTGATCGTGGACTCGGGCAAGTTCGACTGGGGCAGCGGCAAGTACCCCACGCTCAGCGAACCCTGTCCGTCCTATCACGGCATCCGCTTGTGGGAGACCTTCGGCGATCTTGCTTACGCCACCGCGGCGCGGGTGCTCAGCCTGCGCGATCTCGGCCCGTCGCTGTCGCCGTTCAACGCCTTCCTGGTGCTCACCGGCATCGAGACGCTGCCGCTCAGGATGCAGAAGCATTGCGACAACGCGCTTCAGGTCGCCCGCTGGCTCCAGCTTCATCCCAAGGTCGAATGGGTGAGCTATGCCGGGCTGGAAGGCGATCCATGCCACGCGCTGCATCGCCTCTATTGTCCCAAGGGCGCGGGCAGCGTCTTCACGTTCGGCGTGAAGGGCGGATTCGCGGCGGGCGTGGCGCTGGTCAACGGCGTCAAGATCGTCTCCCACCTCGCCAATGTCGGCGACACCCGCAGCCTCATCATCCATCCCGCTTCCACCACGCACCGCCAGCTCAACGAAGAGCAGCGCAAGGCGGCCGGCGCGGGCTCCGACGTCGTGCGCCTCTCCATCGGCATCGAGAACGCCGAAGACATCATCGCCGACCTCGACCAGGCGCTGGCCGGGGCGTAGGGTCGTGCACCCCACACACCAAAGCCCTGGACCATCGCGATGGCCAGGGCTGGGGGTGATCGCCAGCGGGCCGGCGGCGTGGAGGATTCGAACCCTTCCGCTCGTTCACCCGATGGGTATCTCCACGGCTTGCATGCCGGAGGGGGACCGCTGGCCCTGCGCCCAAAAATCCCCGTCGGGTGGGGCGCACGCATGCCCGTCATCTCCAACCGGCGCGGGCTGCACGCAAGTGTGCGCCCTTGCCTGTCTGGTCTTGCGCTGTGGCTACTTCACCCAATGAAACTCCTGCGTGTCCTCGGCAGGAGATATAGTACACCCTAAAGTAGAACACAAGGGGTGCGAACAGGAAAGTTTGTGGCAGCCCGTGCGCCCTTCGGCCGAACCCTATCTCCCTGATTTAGCACCACAATCAACCTCCCCCTTGCGGGGAGGTCGAAAAATTCGAGCACGGCGAGAATTTTTCGGGTGGGGGGCACGGTGGCGAAAGCGCGGCTCGGCCCCCCACCCGAAAAATGCGAAGGGCATTTTTCGACCTCCCCGCAAGGAGGAGGTTGGAAGAGAGTCGGGGCGGCACCCCGCCCTACGGCGCCACGGTGTAGCCGTCGTCTGGTTTCACCCAGCGGACATAGTCGGAGGATTCGGGATCGGGCTGGCCGTCCAGTGTGACATGGGCGTAGAGCTCGTCCTGGTAGGGCGCGTAGGTGGTGCAGACTTCCTTGTCGAAGCGCTGTGTCATTGCCGCGGCGATCTTGAGGCGCACCTGCACCGCCATCTCCTGCGGCAGCTTGCGGCCCTGCATGTAGATCGCGGCCGACATGACGTCCGCCCGGCGCACCGGGCCGCACACCGCGCCGTCGCGCACCACCACGGGCGACACCGTCTTCATCACGATCATCTCGTCGGGCGAGATCAGCACGGTGGCTTCGTTGTGGATCGTGCCGTCGGCATCGAAGGTGTAGCCGTCCAGCGCGTGGCAGGTCTTGTGCAGCGGGCGCGGGTCGTAGCATTGCAGGCTGCCGTCGCGCGCCGGCGCCAGCGGATCGGGCGCATCGGCGGCCATGAGCAGAAGCAGGAACGGCGCGGCGCAGAGCGCGGCGGTACGGGTCATCGGCGGCCCCTTCCCTTCAGGCCAGCCGTCTTACCT
This sequence comes from Rhizomicrobium sp., assembly GCA_050728855.1. Taxonomy (GTDB): domain Bacteria; phylum Pseudomonadota; class Alphaproteobacteria; order Micropepsales; family Micropepsaceae; genus Rhizomicrobium. The sequence continues at coordinate 4,462 of JBOHKI010000009.1, forward strand.
CATAGGCGTGCCAAAGGGCAGCGCTGAACAGGGCGACGGCCATCCCCTGATGGGCGGCCGCCAGCGGGATGGGGACCTGGTAGAGCAGCGCGAGGATGCCAAGCACGATCTGAAGCCCCACCGCAGCCAGCACGGCATCGGCGCTGGTGCGCGCCGCCCCCGCCAGATGCGCGCGCCGCCCGCGCAGCCACAGCGCGAAGGCGGCGATGAGGACCAGGTACGCCACCATGCGGTGGTCGAACTGCGCCAGCGCGGCATTGTCGAAGAAATTGACGAACCACGGCTTGAAGAACATCACGTCGTGGGGAATGAACATGCCGTCCATGTCCGGCCAGGTGTTGTAGATGAGGCCGGCATGAAGGCCCGCGACCAGCGAGCCCAGCAGCATCTGGACATAGACCAGGCCCGCGAAGCCGAGCGCCGAGTTCGCGAACGGCGCGGGGCGCGCAGCCGCGGGTTTCGGCCGGAGATAGTCCAGCGCCGTCCACAGGATCGCGGCGAACAGGATCAGCGCCACGCCAAGATGGATCGCCAGACGATATTGCGAGACCGAGACGCGGTCCTCGAAACCGCTCTCCACCATCCACCAGCCGACGAAGCCCTGCAACCCGCCCAGCAGGAACAGCACGATCATGCGGGGGATGCGCGCCCGCGCGATCGCGCCGCGCCACGCGAACCACACGAACGGCACGAAGAACACCACGCCGATGAGGCGGCCGAGCAGGCGGTGCGTCCACTCCCACCAGAAGATGCCCTTGAAGGCGGCCAGCGTCATGCCGGCGTTCTCGTGGGTGTATTGGGGTATCTGCCGGTAGAGATGGAAGACACGCTGCCACTCCGCATCGCTGAGCGGCGGCAGCGCCCCCACGATCGGGTCCCACTCCATGATGGAGAGGCCGGAACCGGTGAGCCGCGTCAGCCCGCCCACCACCACCATGGCCGCGATCATCAGCGCCACGACGAGCAGCCAAATTCCCACGGCGCGGGGACCGGGTTTGAGGAAACGGGCGCTTGCGTTCATGGGACCCCATGTAGCGTTCCCGGCCCATGCCGGTCCATGCGGTCGTTCGCCCTTGCGACTTCCTCCGTGAGCGGGGAAGGAAGCGAGATGGCGTCTCGAACGCCGCCGCGATAATGTCCCACGGCCTTATCCGGGGGGGCGTTCCGTGAAAATCCAGGCTCTGTTTCTCGTTGCCACGCTTTCGCTTACCGCCGCCCACGCCGCGGACAGCGGTGCGGCCATGTCCAACATGGACACCCCGCAAACCGGCGCCATGCCGGGCATGGGTATGGCGCCGATGCGGCTGCCGCCGATGCCGGCGATATACAGGGGCGATGCGGACAAGCCGGGCGCGCCGGTGTTCACCGGGCTGGGTTCGCTGCACCACGCCATCTCCACCACCAACCCCGGGACGCAGAAATTCTTCGACCAGGGCCTGAACCTGCTGATCGGATTCAACCATGCCGAGGCCATCCGCTCGTTCCGCGAGGCCGCGCGGCTCGATCCGGACTGCGCGATGTGCTGGTGGGGCGTGAGCTTCGCGCTGGGCCCCAACATCAATCTGCCGATGAGCGCCGACGCGGCCGCGCCCGCCTGGGCCGCGCTCGAGATGGCGCGGTCGCTGGAAGCGCATGCCTCGCCGGAGGAAGTGGCGTGGATCGAAGCGTTGTCCGCGCGTTACGCCGAGACGCCGCCCTCCGACCGCGCGCCGCTCGACGAAGCCTTCGCCCGGGCCATGGGCAAGGTCTGGCGCGATCATCCGGACGATCTGGAGGCCGGGCAGTTCTACGCCGAAGCGATGATGGACACCCAGCCCTGGGACTATTGGCAGGCCGACGGCAAGACTCCCAAGGGCCATGGCGCGGAGATCGTGGCCACGCTGGAAGGCATCATCGCGCGCGCGCCCAACCATCCCGGCGCGCTGCATCTCTACATTCATGCGGTGGAAGCTTCGACCACGCCGGAGCGCGCCGAGGCCGCCGCCGACCGGCTCGAACCCTTGATGCCGGACGCGGGCCATATCGTGCACATGCCGTCGCACATCTATTTCCGCGTCGGGCGCTACGCCGACGCCGCGCGCGTGAACGAGCTGGCCGCGACGAAGGACGAGGAATACATCGCGGCCTGCAAGGCGCAGGGCTACTATCCGCTGGCCTACTACTCCCACAACATCCACTTCCTGTGGACCTCGGCCTCGATGATGGGCCAGTACAAGCTGGCCGAAGGCGCGGCGCGGCGGCTGATGAAGGCGACGGCGGTGGGCGCGCCCAACGCGGCCAACCTGCCGCCGGTGCAGCTCTATCTCTTCGTGCCGGAAGTGACCGACATCCGCTTCGGCAAGTGGAAGCAGGCGCTGGCGGAGAAGCGCCCCGACGCCGGCGCCAAGCTCGACGTCGCCATATCGCTGTTCGCGCGCGGCTTCGCCTCGGCCAACCTGCGCGACCTCGGGCATGCGCGGGCCGACCGCGCGGCGCTCGCGTCGCTGATCGCGCGCGACGACCTGGCGCCGGTCGATGCGTTCGGACTGCCTGGCACGAGGATGGCGCAGCTTGGCCTCGCACTGCTCGACGGCGAGATCGCGCGCGTGCAGGGTCATCTCGGCGCGGCGCTCGCGCATTTCCAGGCGGCGAACGATCTCTACAACGCCCTGCCCTATACAGAGCCCGACTTCTGGTACGCGCCGGTGAGCCACATCTACGGCGCGGCGCTGCTCCAGGCCCGCAAGCCCGCGCAGGCCGAAGCGGTCTATCGCCAGAGCCTCGCGGTGCACCGCGTGGACGGCTGGGCGCTATTCGGCCTCTCCCAGGCACTGGCCGCGCAAGGCAAGACCGCCGATGCCGCCGCCGTGCGCGCGCAGTATCGCAAAGCCTGGCAGCTGGCGGATGTGAAGCTGACGCGTTCGCGGTTTTGATTTTCCTTCAACCTCCCTCTCGCGGGGAGGTCGAAAAATGCGGAACGCATTTTTCGGGTGGGGCCGGCGTGGCGACCCGAACTCCCCCCACCCGAAAAATCGTCTCGCTGCGCTCGTCGATTTTGTCGACCTCCCCGCAAGGGGGAGGTTAAAGAGGACACCATGGCCATCCGCACGCACGCTTTCACTTTCGACGCCACGGACGGCACGCGCATCGCGGCCTATCGCTCGTCCTCGGACGCGCCGGTGCAGGGCGTGCTGCAGGTGGCGCATGGGATGGACCGCCTCCTCCGAGACTCTTCCATGCAAGGATGATGTGTCGGCTATGTCCCCGAACACCCGTCGGCTATGTCTCCGGTCTGTACACTCGTCCGGGCCATGACGATGGGGGAATTTGGCGCGGCCACCCCTACCCTTGCGTCAGGCGGAAGGTGACGGAGGCCTGGGCGGAGGACGGCACCGGCCGGCCGTTCTTCGTGGCCGGCTTGTAGCGCCAATGCGCCTTCACCCAATCGATGGCGGCCCGGTCGAGGCCGTCATAGCCGCTGGAGCGCGTGACGGTGGCCTGGCTGACGTTGCCGCCGGCGTCGATCCAGATCGCCAGCAGCACCGTGCCCTCATGGCCGAGGCGCCGGTCGAGCGACGGATAGCCGGGAATGGTGTGCGTGCCGGCCACGGCGCTGACCTGGGTGACGGTGTCGGTCTGCGTGCGGCCCGGATCGTAGGGGATGCCGCCGCCATTGCCGCCATGGTCGACATCGATCTGCGGCGGGACCGCGGTGGGATTGTCCGGCTTCACGAAGGTGGATTTGTTCACGGGTGGCGGCGGCGGATAGTCCACGATCGTCTTGACCGGAATGAAGCGTCCGTCGAAATCCGGGATAGGCACCGGCGACGGCACGATGTCGAGGCCGACCATGATGGCATAGATCACCGCGACGTGGATCGCGGCGACGACGGCGACGGTGAAGGTGCGCCGCTCGGAAGCGGGCGCGACGGTGTTGGCTTGAACGAGGGTCGTCATTTCATCCTCCCCGATGAAAGCCCGCGCATCGCGGGCGCATCAGGAGGCGCGTCAATCCGGGCCGATTGATGGTGAAACTGTGTCCGGGCTATCGTGTCCGCCGCCAACACGTCACGCAGGACCGGCCATGTCTCCGCGGTGGAAGAAGCTCATCGGAACGATCGTGACGCTGGTCTGGATTCCGGTCTATGCGCTGGCCGCCATGGGCATCGGGCTGCACGTCCTGCCGGGCGCTCCGTGGTACGTCACCCTCGCCTACTATGCCGTGGCCGGTACGCTGTGGATCGTGCCCATCGGGCTGATCATGCCGTGGATGTATCGGGAGGGTGAGAAGAAGTAAGCCCCTGGATGGCGGCGGTCGCCAATCGAACAATGACACGTCATGGCCGCCCTCGAGGCGGCCACCCATCGCGACCGCGTACGCGGTCGCACAAGACATAATTCGCGCGCGCGAGCGCGCTTGATGGGTGGGCGGATCAAGTCCGCCCATGACGTGCTTGTGGAAGGGCCTCAGTGCCCCATCGAGCCGCCGCTCATGGAATTGGTGGCGGGCTTGGGCTTGCAGTCGGAGGTCTTGGCGCCGCCGGCCATCGTGTTGCCGCCGGACATGGTGTTGCCACCCGACATCGTGTTGCCACCCGACATCGTGTTGCCACCCGACATCGTGTTGCCACCCGACATGGTGTTGCCGCCGGACATGGTGTTGCCGCCGGACATGTGGCTGCCGGTCGTGGCGGTCTTGCAATCGCCGGTATGGGTCTGGCCGCTCATGCTGTTGCCGCCGGACATGGTGTTGGCGGCCAGAGCGGGCGCAGCCAGGATCATGGCCGCCGCGGCAGCCGCTAATGTGATGCGAATCATCTTTATCTCCAAAGGGTTGTCGCCCGGCGCCGTGCCGGACCGGCAAGCGGAAGCTGCCGACACCCGGCATACGGCCCCACTGGCCGGTTTGTTACGGGACCCGACCAAGCTTCCTCCCCCGCGAGAGCGGGGGAGGTGGATGTCGCGCGGCTGCGCGACAGACGGAGGGGGTGTGGAGATGCCGAAATCACAGCACGTCATTCACCACCGCCGCACCCCCTCCACCGCCTTCGGCGGTTCCCCTCCCCCGCGTAAGCCGGGGAGGAAGCAGAGCTAGCTACGCCTTCTCGAGGATGTGCACGGCGCAGGCGCTGCCGGCGCCGACGACATGGGTGAGGCCGATTTTGGCGCCCGCGACCTGGCGGTGGCCGGCTTCGCCGCGCAGGTGCGTGGTCACTTCGTAGATGTTGGCGATGCCGGTGGCGCCCAGCGGATGACCCTTGGACAGCAGCCCGCCGGAGACGTTGACCGGGATGCGGCCGCCGAGCGCGGTCTCGCCGGAATCGATCATGCGGCCGGCTTCGCCCGCGCCGCACAGGCCGAGATTCTCGTAATGCACCAGCTCCGCGGTGGCGAAGCAGTCATGCAGCTCGATGAGGTCGACGTCCTTGGGGCCGAGGCCGGCCATGTCGTAGGCGGATTTGGCGGCAAGGCGCGTGACGGCGTTGAAGTCCATCATCGCCATGTTGTGCTCCGTGTACGGATCGCTGGCGAGCGCCGACGCGCGCACCTTCACGGCGCGGCCCATCAGGCCCAACTCCTTCGCCTTCTTCTCCGAGCACAACACCGCGGCGGCCGAGCCGTCCACATTGACCGAGCACATCAGCTTGGTGTTGGGATACGAGATCATCTCCGCGCCCATGACTTCCTCGAGCGGGGTTTCCTTCTGGTACATCGCTTTTGGGTTCAGCGTGGAGTGGTGGTGGTTCTTCACCGACACCTTGGCGAACTGCTCGAACGTGGTGCCGTACTGGCGGGTGTGTTCGAGGCCGACATGGGCAAAGACCGACGGCATGGTGCCGGAACCGAGCAGGCCTTCGGTCGGGATGCCCTTGCCGCCGCCGCCACCGCCCAGGAGGCCCGAGCCCATCTGCTCCACGCCCACGGCGAGCACGATGTCGTAGATGCCGGCCTTGATCGCCATCCAGCCTTCGCGAAACGCGGTCGCGCCGGTGGCGCAGGCATTGGCGACGTTGACGACGGGAATGCCCGTCTGCCCGATCTCACGCAGCACGCGCTGGCCGACGCCGCCGCTCGCTTCAAAGAGGTTGCCGCAATAGAGCGCCTGCATGTCGGCGATGCCGAGCCCGCAATCGTCCAGCGCCATCAGCGCCGCCTGCCCGCCCATCTCTGCGATGGACCGCTCCGGGAAGCGGCCGAATTTGATCATGTCGGTTCCGACGACATAGACATCGTTGGTCATCAGCGTGCTCCTCAGTTCGCGGGTACGAAGAAATAGGCGAGGTAGGAATTGCCCTCTTTGTCCTTGCGGCCGGCGTCGCGGTAGACGACCTTGACCGGCATGTCGAACTTGATCTTCTCCGGATCGGGTTCGACGTCGAGCAGGTTGCCCTTGATGGTGCCGCCGCCGTCGAGATCGACGATCGCAGAAATGAACGGCACCGGCACGCCGGGGAAATTGCGATGCACGACGGTGAAGTTGTAGAGCCTGCCGGTGTCGGCGAGCTTCACGTCCTTCATCGCGTCGCGCGCGTAGCACTTGGCGCAGGCCGTGCGCCCGCCGACGAAGACGGTCCCGCACTTGCCGCATTTCGACCCCGCCAGCCACACGTGATCGCCCTCGATCTTGAGGAAGGAGACGGCGGGCTTGAGATTGGAAATGCCTGTCGCACTCATTGATGCATCTTCCCTCTGCCGTCATGGCCGGGCTTGTCCCGGCCACCCATAACCTCGGTCCGAGATCGTTCGGCTAGACTGCGGTCATGGGTGGCCGCCACAAGGGCGGCCATGACGAATTGAGGGGGAATTGTACCGTCATCCCCTGCACCGTTTCAAACCACTTCCGTCATTGACGTAGCGACAGGCTGTCGATCCGTTGCAGCAGGGCGGGGTCCAGCGGGCCCGCCCGTTCGGCTTCGAGGCATTGCGCCAGTTCGACGCGGTTCTTGACGCCCAGCACCAGCGTGTCGACGCCCGGGATGGAGAGCGCGTAGCGATGCGCGAGCAGCGCGGGATCCTCGCCCAGTTCGGCGCACAGCGCGCGCCAGGGCGCGGCGCGTTCGTAATCCCTGGTGTCGGGATTGTTGGGCGAGGTCTGGCGGTCGATGGCGGCGGTGAGCGCGCCGGCCTGCACCGCGCGGATGCCCATGACGCCGGCGCCGCGCTCCTGCGCGGTCCCGATGATCTTGCGCGGGTTCTCGCGCTCGGCGAAACGCTTCAGCGCGCCCGCGCTGTCGAGCAAGTTGGCGATGGCCTGCACCGCGCCGGGCGCGGGATCGGAGTTCAGCGCGCGCAGGATGGTCTTGGGCACGCCGATACCGGTGATGCCCCAGGCGTCGATCTTGCCTTCCGCCTTCAGCCGCTCCATCGCCGGAACGAACCGCTCCACATAGAGCGGCCAGCGCGTGGCGAAACTGTCCTGCATGTCGGGGCGCACGGCGAAGACGTAGTCGTCGGCGCAGATGTTGGTGTGGAGGAAATAGACCGCGGCCTTCTCGATCCGCATCGTGCGCAGGCTCGCGTCGAGGCTCGCGCGCAGCATCGGCTCGACCGCATCGGCAGCGGGCGAGCCGAGGCGGCATTTGGTGGTGAAACGGACGTGCCGCGGCGGCTTGCCGCCGAATGCGGCGCCGACGATCTCCTCGCACTTGTTGTACATGGGCGCGGTGTCGATGAGATCGATGCCGCCGTCGATGGCGGCGTGGATGGTGGCGGTGGCCTCTTCCTGCGTCGTCGGGCCCCAGCCGATGCCGATGCCGCCGCCGCCCAGCGTGAGCCGGCTCACCGGTCCCAGCGCGCCGAATGTGCTGCTCTTCATCCTCGAATTTCTCCGCGATCCGGGCCATTGTACCGGCAGAGCACAGGGAGACGCCAATGGCCGCAAACAAGCAATGGATCTTCGCCGCCAAGCCTACGGGACAAGTGGGGCCGGAGCATTTCACGCCCAACAGCGCGGCGATGCCCGAGCCCCGTGCCGGCGAGGTGCTGGTGAAGACGACGCTGCTCTCGCTCGATCCCGCCAGCCGCGCCTGGATGATGGGTCCGACCTACCGCTCGCAGCTCATGCCCGGCGAAGTGATGGCGGGCTGGGGCATCGGCGAGGTGGTGAAATCCGACAGCGAGAAATTCGCGCCCGGCGATCTCGTCAGCGGCGACTATGGCTGGCAGCAATACGCCGCGATGCCGGCGCGCGCGCTGACCCGGCACGACAAGTCGCACAAGCCGGAGCACATCCTGGGCGTCCTCGGCATCACCGGGCTCACCGCCTATTTCGGGATGATCGACGTGGGCCGCCCGCGGCCGGGCGAGACGGTGCTGGTGTCGGGCGCGGCCGGCGCGGTCGGCTCCATCGCCGGACAGATCGCCAGGCTCAACGGCTGCCGCGTGGTCGGCTCGGCCGGCGGCAAGGAGAAGTGCGACTGGATCGTGAAGGAGCTCGGCTTCGACGCGGCCGTCGATTACAAGGCGGGCGGAGTCTACAAGCAGGTGAAGGCCGCCTGCCCTTCCGGCGTGGACGTGTATTTCGACAACACCGGCGGCGACGTTTTGGCTGCCGCGCTCGCACGCATGAACCTGTTCGGCCGCATCGCCTGCTGCGGCAACATCTCGCAATACGACACCGGCACGCCCGCGGGCGGGCCCGCCGGCATCCCCGGTCTCCTCGTCACCAAGCGCATCCGCATGGAAGGCTTCGTGGTGATGGATTTCTACAACCGCCGCGCCCAGGCCGAGACCGCGCTCGCCAACTGGGTCGCCGAGGGCAAGATCAAGGCGCCCGTCGATGTGGTGGACGGCTTCGACAAGATGCCCGAAGCGCTGGTGGGCCTGTTCGCGGGCCGCAATTTCGGCAAGCTGATGGTGCGGGTTTGATCGAACGCGAATTCGTCGGCATCGCCTCGCCCACCTCGGCGCGCGCGGGCGCGGGCGGGCATCCGTGTCAGGGGCTGTATTGGACGCCCGGCGGCAAGCCAGCGAAGACCGCGCTCATCGCCACGCACTACAATGTCGATTTCGCCGAGCACTACATCGCACCGTTCTTCGCCGAGCGCGGCTACGGCTTTCTCGGATGGAACACGCGCTATCGCGGGGCGGAGGATCTGTTCCATCTGGAACATGCGCTGATCGATATCGGCGCGGGCGTGAGCTGGCTGCGCGAACAGGGCGTGGAGCGCGTCGTGCTCTTGGGCAATTCCGGCGGCGGCTCGCTGATGGCGGCCTATCAGGCGGAAGCGACGGCGCCCACGCTGGCGGCGGAGCAGCGGGGCGCGGTGGCGCAGGCGCTGTCGGCGCTGCCCAAGGCCGATCTCTACGTTTCGCTCAACGCCCATCCCGGCCGGCCGGAAGTACTGACCAACTGGATGGACGCCTCGGTCGTGGACGAGACCGATCCCGTGGCGGGCGATGCGGCGCTCGACCCGTTCGTGCCCGGTCCGCCGTACACGGAGGAGTTCATCGCGCGCTACCGCGCGGCCCAGCACGCGCGCAACCAGCGCATCACCGCCTACGCGAAGGCGGAGCTGGCCCGGCTCAACGCGGCCAATATCCCCGACCGCATCTTTCCATTGTTCCGCACCTGGGCCGATCTGCGCTTCATGGATCCGGCCATCGATCCTTCCGACCGGCCGTGCCCCGGCTGCTATGCCGGGCCGCCATGGCTCGCCAACAAGCTGCCCTTCGGGATCGGCCGCGCCTGCACGCTCAGGGCGTGGCTCTCGATGTGGAGCCTGGAGACGTCCCGATGCAGCGGCGCGGGGCAGTTGGCGAGGCTGACGGTGCCCGCGCTGGTGGTGCAGAGCATGGGCGACATGGGCGTGTTCCCGAGCGACGCGCGCGCGATCTTCGAAGCCCTCGCCGCGCCGGACAAGACGCTCCAATTCCTGCCGGGCGCGCATTATTTCGAGGACAAGCCCGATCATCGGACGCGCGCCGCCGACCTCATGGCGGACTGGATCGCAAGCCATGCCTGACGTGACCGACAACACCGCCCGCAGCCGGTTCGAACTGACCGAGGATGGCCAGACCGCCTTCGCCACCTACCGCCGCCACGGTGGCCGGGTGACGATCCCCCATGTCGAGGCGCCTATCCCCTTGCGCGGAAAGGGAACCGCGGCGCGGCTGATGGAGGGGATCGTGGCCCTGGCCCGAAGCGAGGGCTTCAAGATCGCCCCCAGCTGCCCCTATGCTGTCGCCTGGTTCCGGAAACATCCCGAAGCCGCCGGCGTTATCGACGCTACGTGAACGCGTTTTCACCGCGTGGCCCGCTGCCGCGCCCGTACAATGCGTACCGCGCGGGGGCTCTGTCGCGGTTCGCTTTTTCAGAGAGGGTTGGAAGATGAGAAACCTCTTCGCGTCGCTGGTCCTGCTGCTCGCCGCGACGCCGGCACTGGCGGGAACGGTGAACTACTCTCCGCCCTTCGGCTATTGGCGCATGCCGGTGAGCCAGATCGGCGCGGCCTCGCCCAACATCGACGGGCTGGCGTTCGATCCAGCCACCAGTACGCCGGCCGACGTCTTCGCCGCCCTCGACAAGGCGCGCGCCGCCCATGTGCACCTCTTCATCCAGCTGGTGCAGTTCGCCGAGCTGAAGGAAAATCCGCCGGGAAATTTCCAGCTCTCGGTCTGGCAGTCGCGTTACAACGCGTGGTGCCCGAACAACCAGTGCATCAATCTCCAGCCCTATGTCGCCGACGGCACGCTGGTGGGCCTGCACATCTTCGAATATTCCAAGCCGCCGGGCTATCAGCGCCTGACGCCGGATCTGTCGCAGATCGCCCAGGTCTCGGCCTATGTGAAGTCGCTGTGGCCCTACGCGCCCACGATCATCGACACGTCCAAGCCGTGCCTGTTCCTGGGCCAGCCCAAGGTGGCCGATATCCTGCTCTACACCTTCTTCACCAACCAGCTCGCGATCAGCCAGCGGCGCGGCGACGGCCTTGTGACCCACGGCATCGCCTGCGCCCAGCAGGCCGGCGCGCGCTTCATGCTCGATCCCAATCCCTTCGGCGGCGCCCAGCACGGGCTGTCACCCGGCGCGCTGCCGAGTTTCGTGCACTATGCGGAACTGTCGATCCGCTATCCCGGCTCGATGGGAACCGCGATCTGGCGCTGGTGGCCGGGCGACTCGCCGACCAAGGGCAACGGCTTCCAGAGCTTCGCCAATTTCTGGTCGGAACAGGTCAATCCGGGCGTCGGCGCCGCGATGAAGGAAGTCGAGGCCTGCGCCGCCAGCCCCAGCAACGCGACTTGTCCACACAGTTAGCGTCATAGCGCGAACCGGACACGCGGATTCGCGCGCGCCGCCCGCATGGGTTGCGCGTTGTGCGCGCCGGGGAATCGGCTAGCCTCCATTCCGGTTGGGGCCCGCTCCATGACAGCTTTCGAGATCTCGCAAAGCCAGCGTTATGGCTTTGTGTTCCACAAGGGCGACAGCGTCACCGTCGACGCGGGCGCCTACATCATCGATCCATCCGTGGGGCAGACGAACCACGACGATGACGGCGTGTTCGCGGGGCTGCAGGATAAAGCCGGCGGGAACAACACCGTCACGCTGTTGGGCGTCGCGGAAGGATTCGTCGGCACCTGGTTCGGCTATTCCGGGAACACGATGCATGTCGGGCCGCACGCGATCTCCTACGGCTACAATTGCGGCGTCGAGTTCCACACCGGCCACTCCAGCCTGACGATCGACGCCGGCGGCGAAGTGTCGAGCGGCCTCTTCGGCGTCTGGACGGGCGCCTATCCGCACGACGACTACATGAGCATCGACGCGGGCGGCATGAGCGTCACCAATGCCGGACTGATCGAGGGTATCCACCGCGACGCCATCCATTTCGTGCTGGGCGGCAACACCATCGCCAATTCCGGCACGATCAGGTCCGACACCCATGTCGCCATTCACCTGTTCTCCGCGCCGGGCGAGGACGGCAACACGATCGTCAACTCCGGATCGATCGTGGGCGGATCGGGCGTGGCCATCGTCTCGGGCGGCGCGGCGATGCATGTGAGCAATTCCGGGACCATCCGGGGCGACATCGATTGCGGCGCCGGAAACGACGTCTATGACGGCGCCGGAAGCGTGACCGGCACGATCTTCGGCGGCGCGGGCAACGACACCCTGACCGGCGGAGGCAGCCAGACCAGGCTTTGCGGCGGGCTCGGCGCCGACGCGCTGAACTGCGGCGCCGGTCCCGACATCTTCATCTACAACGCGCCGCAGGAATCCAATGCGCAATCCCAGGACACCATCGTGGGTTTCGCGCCCGGCGAGGATTCGCTCGTGGTGAGCGGGCATGCGCTCGCCCATTTCAGCCATATCGGCCAGGCCAGCGCGCTGGCCGCGCATGGGGCGGCGATCTGGGAAACGTCGCCCGGCTACTATTTTCTCGTGATCGATGCCAACGGCGTTTCGGGATACCAGTCCGGGCAGGACTACATCATCGCGCTGGTCAATCCCCAATTGTGAAACCGCCCGGCGGCAGCCTTTGCCGGCGTGAAATCAATGCGAGGCCTGCGCACGCAATTTCGCGACGCGCTTGGCGCCGATTGTCGAGCCTTGGGCACCGAAACGCCCCGTGACGTAGTTCGCCAGCGCGGCGATCTCGTCATCGGAAAGCGCGCTGCCGAACGCCGGCATGAAGACGGTGCCGTGGGCGGTCTCGTGCGAGGCGCCTTCGATGACGATCTGCGCCACATTGTCGGCGCTGGGATCGTTGACCGCGCGCGCGCCGGTGAGCGTCGCCTGCTCCCAGATCGGGCTCTTGCCGGTCCAGCCATGGCAGCTCGCGCAGGACCCCGCGAACAGCTTCTCGCCGCGCGGATCCAGGCCCGGCGGTTCGCGATGGCTGGCCGGCGCGGGTCCCGCCAGCGTGGCCGGCAGGTCGCTGGAAATCCCGGGCACGCTGCGCAGATAGGTGACGAGGCCGGCGATGTCTCCGGGCGCCAGATGGCCGAAGCTTTCGTCGACCGCCTCGCCCATCGGGCCGGAGGCCGTGCCGCGGCCCCGCGCATGGCCGGTCGAAAGATAGGCCGCGAGCTCCGCATCGCTCCAGCGTCCCACGCCGGTGGGGCCGTCGCCGGAGATGTTGTAGGCGCGCCAGCCCGAGATCCGCGCGCCGCCAAACTTGTCGCGGTTGTCGAGCGCGAAGGCGAGATTGCGCGGCGTGTGGCATTCCCCGCAATGCGCCAGCGCTTCGGCGATGTAGGCGCCGCGGTTCCATTGCGCGCTGCGGTCGGTGCGTGGCTCGAAACGCATGTCGGGATTGAAGAACAGGTTCCACAGACCGATCAGCCAGCGCTGGTTGAACGGAAAGGCCAGCTTGTTGTCCATGCCCTCCGCGTGGACCGGCGCGAGGCTGAACAGATAGGCCTTGATCGCCAGCGCGTCCGCATCGGTCATCTGGGTGAAGCTGGCATAGGGCATGGCGGGATAGAGCCGCTCGCCCTCGTCGTCGACGCCCTCATGCAGCGCGTTGAGGAAATCGGCGTCGCTCCAGCCGCCGATGCCGGTGTCCTTGTCGGCGGTGATGTTGGGCGAATAGATCGTGCCGAACGGCAGGTTGAAGGCGCGGCCGCCGGCGAAAGGCACGCCGCCCATCGCGGTATGGCAGGACTGGCAATCGGCCGCGCGCGCCAGATATTCGCCGCGCTCGATCAGGCTCTCATGCGCCAGCGCCGCCGGCACGCCGGTCGGATCGCCGCCGTGATAGTCGCCGAGCTCCACCGCGTTGCCGCGGGCGAAATCCATCGGACCCGGCTCGGTGACCAGCCACAGCACCCAGCCCAGCAGGATGAGGCCGATGGCGGCCGCGGAGCCGATCGCGATCTGGGCTGCGAGAGCGAGCCGCATGAACCAGTTCATGGCGCCTTCCTCCCCGACAGCACGTCGCGGTCGACCGGCAGGCGGCGCAGCGCGATGCCGGTTGCGGCGTAGATGGCGTTGCGGATGGCGGGCGGCGCGCTGGTCACCCCGGTCTCGCCGATCCCACCGGGCGGTTCGGCGCTGCCGATGAGATGGACATCGATCGCCGGCGCCTCGTCGATGCGCAGCATGCGGTAATCGTTGAAGTTGGACTGCCGCACGCGGCCCTTGTCGATGGTGATCTCGCCATAGAGCGCCGCCGTGGCGCCGAAGATGAGCCCGCCCTGGAGCTGCGCCACGATGGTGTCCGGATTGATCGCGATGCCGGTGTCGACGGCGGTGGTGAGCCGGATCAGCCTCACTTCGCCCTGCGGCGCCACCGCGACATGGGCGACGGTGGCGATGAAGCTGCCGAAGGAGACCTGACACGAGATGCCGCGGCCTTCGCGCGCCGGAAGCAGCCCGCCCCAGCCCGCCTTGTCCGCCGCGAGATTCAGCGCCGCCAGCAGGCGCGGCGAAGTGCCCAGCATGGAGCGACGGAATTCCAGGGGATCGGCGCCGCAGTTCTTCGCCAGCTCGTCGATGAAGCTTTCGATGGCGAAGACATTGTTGTTCGGGCCGACGCCGCGCCAGAAGCCCGTGGGCACCGCGAGCGGCTCGCAGCGCACGAATTCGATGCGCTTGTTGGGGATGTCGTAGGGAATGTCGATCGCGCTGTCGACCGCGTCGAAATCGATGCCGTGATTGGCCGCGAATGCCGGCGGCAGCCAGCGCGCCACCACCGAGGAGCCGGTGATGCGGTGATGCCAGCCGTCGATCCTCGCGTTCTTCAGCGACGCCGCGAGACGGTCGTAGTAGACCGGCCGGTAGATATCGTGCCGGATGTCCTCCTCGCGCGTCCATACCACCTTCACCGGACCGTCGACATGTTGGGCGATGCGCGCCGCCTTGATCGCCATGTCGGGCTCCAGCCGCCGCCCGAAGCCGCCGCCGATGAGCTGGTTGTGGACGGTGACCTTCTCCGGCGGCAGGCCCAGCGTCTCGGCCACGCGGGACTGCACGCGCGCCATGATCTGGGTGCCGAGCCAGATCTCGCAGGCGCCCTGGGTGAGATGGACCGTGCAGTTCATCGGCTCCATGGTGGCGTGGGCGAGGAAGGGCAGCTCGAACTCCGCCTCGTACTTGTCGCCTTCGGCGAGCGACCTGTCGGTGTCGCCGGACTTCCTGGCGACCAGGCCCGGCCGCTCGCTCGCATCCTTGATCTGTTTCCAGATCGCCGCGGAATCGACATCGGCGTTCGCCCCGTCGTTCCAGGTGATGGCCAGCGCTTCAAGACCCTGTTTGGCGGCCCACATGTGATCGCCCACCACCGCGACCAGATCGTCGAGCACGACGACCTGCCGCACGCCGGGGATCGTTTTCGCCGCCCTGTTGTCGACATGTCCGACCCTGCCGCCGAAGGTGGGGCATGCCGCCAGCGTGGCGAATTTCATTCCCGGCAGCATGGCGTCGATGCCATAGACCACCGCGCCGTCGACCTTGCCCGGCGTGTCGAGCCGCTTCATCGGCTTGCCGATCAGCCGGAACTGGTCGGGCGTCTTCAAGGCGGGATCGGGCGGCGGGGTGCCGTTTGCCTGCGCGGCCAGCGCGCCATAGCCGAGCGTGCGATTGCTGGCGGCATGGATCACCGCGCCGTTCAGCGTCGCGCAGGTCGCGGGATCGACCTTCCATTGCTTGGCCGCCGCCGCCACCAGCAGCGCGCGCGCCCCCGCCGCGGCCTTGCGCAGCGGCATCCAGAAGGCGCGGATGGAATTGGAATTGCCGGTCGCCTGCACCGTCAGCATCGGATTGGCGTAGAGCGCCTCATTGGCCGGCGCGGCTTCCAGCGCCACCTGGCTCCAGTCCGCGTCGAGCTCCTCGGCCAGGATCATGGCGAGGGAGGTGTAGACGCCCTGCCCCATCTCCACCTGCGGCATGACCAGCGTGGTGGCCCCGGCCTTGTCGATGCGGATGAAGGCGTTGGGCGCGAACGGCCCCGGCTCCGGCGGCGTGCCGGTGACGACATTGGGCGCGGCCGCGTTCGCGAGCGGAATGTGGAACGCCAGCACGAAGCCGCCGGCCATGCCGCCTTTCAGCAGGCTGCGGCGCGACGGCGCGAGCTTGAGCGTCGCCATCCCTAGCCCGCGTTCTCGCCGGCGGCGCGCTTGATCGCGGCGCGGATGCGCACATAGGTCCCGCAGCGGCAGATGTTGCCCGCCATGGCGGCGTCGATATCGGAATCGTCGGGGCGGGGCGTGGCATTGAGCAGCGCGGTCGCCGACATGATCTGCCCCGGCTGGCAATAGCCGCACTGCACGACCTCCAGATCGAGCCAGGCCTTCTGGACCTTCGCGCCGGCCGGCGTGTTGCCGACGCCCTCGATGGTGGTGATCGCCCGGCCCGCCACCGCGCCGACCGGCAGCACGCAGGAGCGCACCGCGTGGCCTTCCAGATGCACCGTGCACGCGCCGCATTGCGCGATTCCGCAGCCGAACTTGGTGCCCGTCAGCCCCACGACGTCGCGCAGGACCCACAACAGCGGCATGTCGTCGGGCACATCGACCGGCCGCAACTGGCCGTTGATGTTCAGTCGCCTGGGTTGGGACACGCATCCTCTCCGCGCGAGCCGGAGCGCGAGTGTCCGCCCGCAGCGTCGCTTTGCCAAGAAGATTTCCGGCAATCCCAGCGGCGGATTTCAGTCGTCGATCGGCTTCAGTCCCCTGATCCGGTCCTTCATGGTCCGGATCGTTTCGGCTGAGTGCCCCTGCCAATCGGTGATTTCGCCGGTGACGCGCAGCGGCGCGCACGCGCGGTAAGACTTTGTCGGATTGCCCGGATATTTCGTGTCGGTCAGGTTGGGATCGTCCACGATCGGACCGGTGGATTCCACCGCGTAGATTCTGCCGGGCCCATCGCCGAGCGCCAGCTCCGCTCCCCAGATCGCCGCATCCAGCGTCGCGGTCAGATACACATAGGTCGTCTTGCCACGCGTTCCGTAGTTGGAGGCGCGGCCGGCCCCGATCAGGTCTCCGGGTTTCAGATCGGCCCGGGTGCCGTGATAGAAGACCCGTGAACGCATGCCGGCATCCCTCACTCTAGTAGCTTTCGATGGTTTTGCCGGTCGCACGATCACTCGTTAAAGATCGTGTCTGAAGATGCAGCCCATTCATTCCACTACTCGCGACGTTCTTCCCGTCCTAGCTCAATCCGCGCTCTGGCCTTCGCTCAACCCAGACAAGCGCTATCGAAAGAGATGCACATACTCTCCGTTCGGCCCGTATGACGAGGACTTCGCGCGACCGGCTGCATTAGCGATCTGCTCTATCAGCGGTCGAAGCATGACGCCCAATTCCTGACTGCTGCGTGGGACACTCTCTAGGATGACTTCCGCGAAGTGAAGCTGGTCGCGATCTAGAATCGTCATGTCGTCGTCGTCCGCCCAATGCATTTGGACGCCCACATTGATCGCGGCTCCCCTTACGCCGATCAAACTCAACAAGATCGCATAAGGCGGCTCGACGCCTTGTTCCGCTAAAGACTTCAGATAGCGAACGCCATTATGAAGCATCATGCCTTCGATCTTGAGTGACAGGAGGCGCGGAGGCACGCCCTCGGGGCGGTCGTCAGCTGCGATGGCGGAAGCCACAGCTTCTACGACACCCGACCGAAACACCTGCACATAGGCCCTCTGTGAAGGGGCGTTTTCGTCGGCGTCCGAGAGGCGGAGAATCCCGTCAAAGTTTACCCGCCATGCTCTCGCGGATGAACTTCCGAGCGGAGGAAATTGGCCAGGACTTTCTTCGATCTTTCCGAGAGAAATTAGCGATCTCGGATCGAACGCGGAAAAGGGAACGATGTGCAATATCATACACGTCTGGTCGAGCAACGTGACAGGTGCTTGCCGGGCAACGATTTGGGCGATTCGATTAGCGCGGAAATCGCGGATGCGGTCGATAAGTTGCGGCGCTAACGTGAACAGGTTTCGCAACTCATCAACGTTTGGCTCATATTTGCCCGCTGAAGATCGCGCCCAAAATCGATTCTGACCTTTGCCTTGCCGTATCACGCGGTGCGGAGGATTAAAGCTGCGCGGGACCCGGACAAGCAACACATACCCACCCGCCGCAATTGGAATGGACCGGAATTCGAGATTGGAAATGCGCGGCTGAAGTCCCGAACGCGCAAGCTGCTCCAATCTCAAAATTTCATCATCCGCGCTGCCTGTCAGAGGTGACAACGCCTGTGGGACGCCCTTCTTGGCGGAAATGCCAAATAGCAAATCCCCCCCCGCCGTGTTCGCGAACGACGATACATCTGCGAGCCATTCCGCACGGTCCGCGTCCGCGTTTCCGTACGTCTCGCGCTTATACTCGATGTCTCTCGCCTCTCCAGCTTGAGCTTCGATGAGGCGGGTTAGGTGGACTTCATCAATAGAGTTCAGCGGCAAATGTAACAGTGCCAATTCCGACCTCCTCAAAGCCATTTCGGCCCGCCTGGCCTATGGGCGCACGTTGCGATCATTGGAATGAAATGGTCGGAGCGGCGGGATTTGAACCCACGACCCCCAGTCCCCCAGACTGGTGCGCTAACCAGGCTGCGCCACGCTCCGATTTGTGCGGCTGCGGGCGCCGACAGGCCCGGATTCCGCGAGGGGCGCGGAATATAGGCGGCGGCCCTTCGCCGGGCAAGCCGCGCTTTTCCGCGCAAAAAAACAGGGTTCAGACGCTGATGCCGGCCTTCGCCGCCGTGACGCGTTCCTTCAGCATCAGCAGCTCGGCCAGCAGGATCTCGAGCTTCACGCGGCGGCGTTCGTCCAGCCGCCCGGACGCGGGCGCCATGGCCTCCCCTGCGGATGCCTCGCCGTCATCGGCCTGCGTCGCCGCATGGGCCTGTTCGAGGCGGGCGAGCGCGGCGCGGGCGTAGGTGGGCTCGTCATCGGCCGGCGTGAACATCTGCACCGGCGGCGCCTCGCCCCGGCCGAGGCCTGCGACATGGCGGATGCCGCGCTGGCGCAGCACCTTCTGCACGCCCTTGATCGTGTAGCCGTCGCCATAGAGCAGAGCGCGGATGCCGCGCAGCAGGTCGACGTCTTCCGGCCGGTAGTAGCGCCGCCCGCCGGCGCGCTTGACCGGTTTGATCTGGCTGAAGCGCTGCTCCCAGAAGCGCAGCACATGCTGCGGCACGTCGAGCTCGGCGGCGACTTCGCTGATCGTGCGGAAGGCTTCCGGCGATTTCTCGCGCAGGGCGACGACGGGCGCGAGCGCCGGTTGGCTGCCGGAACTCATTCGCTCTCGACTTCCACTTCGGGCATTGCGTCGCCGTTGATCATCGCCTTGAGCACGTGGCTGGGACGGAACACCAGCACGCGGCGCGGCGCGATGGGAACTTCGTCGCCGGTCTTGGGATTGCGGCCCATGCGCTGGGACTTCTGCCGCACCGCGAAAGTTCCGAACGAAGACAGCTTCACCGTCTCGCCGCGGGCGAGCGCGGAACACACCTCTTCGAGCATGTCTTCGACCATCTGCGCGGATTCATTGCGCGACAGGCCGACCGACTGGAATACGGCCTCGCTCAGATCGGCCCGGGTCAGGGTATTCGTGGTCATGAAATGGGCGACTCCCTAGCGCGGGCAAAGCCTAAGGGGGGCAGGATTTTCCGTCAACGTCAAAGGGATAGGCGGCGCCCTTCACCTTACCAGCGAACCAGGGCGGCGCCCCAGGTGAAGCCCCCGCCCATGGCTTCGAGGAGAAGCAGGTTGCCCGGCTTGATCCGCCCGTCGCGCACCCCCGTCTCCAGCGCCAGCGGAACCGAGGCCGCCGAGGTGTTGCCGTGCTCAGCGATCGTGGAGATCACCCGTTCCCTGGGCAGGCCGAGCTTCCAGGCGGTGGTGTCCAGGATCCGTTGATTCGCCTGGTGGGGAACGATCCAGTCCACCTTGTCGATGGTCGAGCCGCCGGCCACGACCGCCTCTTCCATGGCCGCCACGGTGTTGATGACGGCGTGCTTGAAGACTTCCTTGCCCGCCATGCGCAGATGGCCGGTGGTCCCGGTGGTCGAGGGCCCGCCATCGACATAGAGGAAGTCGTGATGGCGGCCGTCGGAGAACAGCCGGGTGCTGAGCACGCCCCGGTCGCTGGCGTCGCCCCGGCCCGTGCCGGCGCGCAGCACCATGGCGCCCGCGCCATCGCCGAACAGGACGCAAGTGGTGCGGTCGTTCCAGTCCATCAGGCGCGACATGGTCTCCGCGCCGACCAGCAGCACGGTGCGGGCCTGGCCGCAGCGGATGAAATTGTCCGCCACCGCGAGGCCATAGACGAAGCCGGAGCACACCGCCTGGACGTCGAAGGCGGCGCCGCGCGTCATGCCGAGCCGGGCCTGGAGGCTGGTCGCCACCGAGGGAAAGGTCTCGTCCGGCGTGGTGGTGGCCACGACGATCAGGTCGACCTCATCGGCGCCGATCCCGGCATCGGCGAGCGCGGCCTGTGCGGCCTTGAGCGCCAGATGCGATGTCGCCTCGCCTTCCGCGGCGATGTGGCGGCGGCGGATGCCGGTTCGCCCCACGATCCATTCGTCCGTGGTGTCGACCCGCTTTGCGAGCTCGGCGTTGGTCAGGATGCGGGCGGGCAGATACGCGCCCAGGCCGATGACTTCGGATCTTACGATGCTCACGAACCAAGGGCTCCGCTGGCGGCAACCGGCGGCTGAGCCGACACGATAGCCGCACGGTCCGCAACGATCTTGGCGATCACATCCGCGCGCGCCATGTCGATGGCCATGTCGAGAGCCGAGGCGAAGCCCAGCGCGTCGGTGCCGCCATGGCTCTTCACCACCACGCCGTTGAGGCCGAGGAAGATGCCGCCATTGGAGGCGCGCGGGTCGAGCTTGCGGCGCAGCACGCCCAACGCGCCGGCCGCGAAGAATCCGCCGATCTGGCCGAACAGCGAGCGCTTCATGGCCGTGCGCAGGAAATGGACGACCAGCTTGGCGGTTCCTTCCGCCGTCTTGAGCGCGACGTTGCCGGTGAAGCCGTCCGTGACCACCACGTCCACCGTGCCTTCGGCGATGTCGTCGCCCTCGACGAAGCCGCAGAATTCGATGGGCAGCTTCGCCCCGCGCAGGATCTGGGCGGCGCCCTTCACCGAATCGTGGCCCTTCTGGTCCTCGGCGCCGACATTGAGCAGGCCGACCAGCGGCCGCTCCAGGCCCAGGATCGCGCGGGCGAAGGCCTCGCCCATCACGGCGAAATCCACCAGCTGCCCGGCGTCGCATTCGACATTGGCGCCGACGTCCAGCACCACGGTCTGGCCGCGCTTGGTGGGCCAGATGGCGGCGATGGCCGGACGGTCGATGCCTTCCAGCACGCCCAGCTGGAACATCGACATCGCCATGAGCGCGCCGGTGTTGCCGGCGGAGATCGCGACCTGGGCCGCGCCCTCCTTCACGGCGCCGATCGCCCGCCACATCGAGGTGTTGCGGCCGCGGCGCAGCGCCTGGCTCGGCTTTTCCTCCATGCGCACGCGCTCCGGCGCGTGGCGGATCTCGACCTTGTCGAGCAGCCTGGCGCGCTTGGCGAACAGCGGCTTGAGCTCGGCCTCGTCGCCATGCAGCAGGAAACGCACCTGGGGATGGCGCACCGCGGAGCGCGCCAGCGCGGCCACGACGATGCCCGGGCCGGTGTCGCCGCCCATCGCATCGATCGAGACCGTCAGACTAGCGGTCACTTGCGCCTCGCGCCGGTGTCAGGATTTCAGGCCTTCGCCTTGGCCACTTCACGGCCGTCGTAATGTCCGCAGGCCGGGCAGACATGATGCGGACGGGTCTGCTCGCCGCAATTGGAGCACTCCACATGGGCGGAGGGCACCAGGCGGTGATGCGCGCGGCGCATGTTCCGCCGCGACGGCGACTTCTTTCGTTTCGGGACCGCCATGGCGGTTGAACTCCTTGAGCAATACCCGGGCAATGCGGAAGCATGCGCTTCCGGAACCATGGCAGGGGTCGGAAAACAAGGCGCGGAGTTAAATCGAAACCGCCTTGGGATTCAAGGGTCTGGCCCTCCCGATTTGCGGCATATTTGGTAGGCGTCAGCCGCCGGTCTTCAACTGCTTGAGCACGGCAAACGGGCTCTCTTCCGGGCTCTTGTCCCCGGCCGGAGGCTCAAACGCCACGCCGGGCGCGCGCGGATAGGGGTCAACCGCCAGGGTCAGCTCCTCGATCAGGGGCCCGGCCAGGTCGAAACGGGTGCTGGCGATCTCCTCGGGCGAATCGTCGTCGGCCGGCGATACCAGCACGGTCTCGCGCGCGGAAACCGGCCCCTGCGTCAGGTGCAGGGTGCGCGAGAACGTCCGGGCGATGTGGGTGCGCACCGGATCGAGCGTGGCGACGCAGGCCTGCACAATGTCGGCCTCGAGTTCGGCCTCGTAGGAAAAGCGCGTCTGCGAAAGCTTGTGCAGGACGAGCCGGCCCTCGAAGGCGGCCATGGCGTCGACGCCGATCCATTTGGCGAGCGCGGGCAGCTCGCCCGCCTTGGCGCGCACGGTGATATCGGCGCCGGCGGCGGAGAGGTCGGATAGGTCGAAGAATTGCTGGATGGGCGGCGTCATCGTGCGTTGCGTTCAATCGTTGGGCAGCGGGCCGAAATCGAGTTCGCCGGCGGCGACGTCGGCACGGCAGAGATGGATACGCGACAGCCGCGCGTAAAGGGCCAGCATGCGCGCGCTGTCGTTGGAACCGGTTCCGCGGAACAGGTTGCGGTCGATGGCGGCGGCGAGTTCGGCCTCGTCGCTGGCGGCGCTGTAGGCCTTCATCCGCCCGAAGAAGGCGGAAGCGAACTTCTTCATGCGCCGGCTCATGCCGATATCCCCGGCGCCGAGATCGCGAAGGCCCTCGTCGAAGCCGGTGAACAGCCGGTCGGTGACGGCCTGCGCCAGATCGCGCCGCCCGGCCGCCTGGAGCTTCTCCAGCACCAGCCAGGCGTGCAGCGCCAGAAGGTCGAACCGCCCGTCGATCGTGTCGGGAACGCCCAGCGCCCGGAAGAACACTGGGGCGCGGGACCGGGCGCTCACCGCGGCGCAGATGCGCTCCGCCAGCAGCTTGCGCTCGTTCCGCTTGCGCCAGGCGTTCAGCATGTTTGCGCCTTTCAGGGCCGTAATACTTGCAACCATCGCCCGCCAAGGTTAGCACATCGGCCCGGGGAGAAACCGCTTATAGCGTCAGGAACCATGAGAACAGCAGCCCTTGCGATCCTCGCCCTCGCCGTAGCCGGCTGCACGCCGGTGGTCAGCCAGCGCGGCTATCTCGCGGATCCGTCCGGCGAAGCGTCCATCAAGGTCGGCAACGATACCAAGACGACGATCCAGGCGCGGCTCGGCGATCCGTCCACGACGTCCACCTTCGTCCAGTCGGGCGATCAGGACGTCTGGTACTACATCTCCAGTGTCGAGAAGCAGATCGCGTTCTTCCGGCCGACCATCGAGAACCGCGCCATCATGGCGGTGAGCTTCGACAAGGACGGCAAGGTCACGGGCCTGCACCATTACGGCCTCAAGGACGGCCACGTCGTCGCCTTCGAAGCGCGCACGACGCCGACACCGGGCCGCGAGATCACCTTCCTCCAGCAATTGTTCAACGCCACGCCGGGCGTGCCGCTTGGCGGCGCGGGCTCGGGCGGGGCCAACAGCCCCGGCGGTCAGCCCGTCCCCGGCGGCGGACGCGGCAGCGGACAGCCGGGCTACTGAGTTCCGGACGCCCGCGGAACGCAGAAGGGCGCGGATCGCTCCGCGCCCTTTCGCATTCGGTGTGATTGCCGATCAGAGACCGTGCGCCAGGGTGGCGAGCAGCAGGAGCGCCACGATGTTGGTGATCTTGATCATCGGATTGACGGCAGGGCCGGCGGTGTCCTTGTAGGGATCGCCGACGGTGTCGCCCGTCACGGCGGCCTTGTGGGCCTCGGAGCCCTTGCCGCCGTAGTTGCCGTCCTCGATGAACTTCTTCGCGTTGTCCCACGCGCCGCCGCCCGAGGTCATCGAGATGGCGACGAACAGGCCCGTCACGATCACGCCCAGGAGCATGGCGCCCAGCGCGTTGAACGCCTGCGTCTTGCCCGCGACCCAGTCGACGATGAAGAACAGGACCACCGGCGACAGGACCGGCAGCAGCGACGGGACGATCATCTCCTTGATCGCGGCCTTGGTCAGGAGGTCCACGGCGCGGGCATAGTCCGGCTTCTGGGTGCCCTGCATGATGCCGGGCATTTCCTTGAACTGGCGGCGCACTTCCTGCACCACCGCGCTCGCCGCCCGGCCCACCGCCGTCATCGCCATGCCGCCGAACAGGTAGGGCAGCAATCCGCCGATGAAGAGGCCCACGACCACCCACGGATCGGCGAGGCTGAACGCCGGCATCTCCAGACCCGCGAAGTAGGTGTACACGTCGGAATGCGACACGAAGTAGCGCAGGTCCTGGGTGTAGGCCGCGAACAGCACCAAGGCGCCGAGCCCGGCCGAACCGATGGCATAGCCCTTGGTGACGGCCTTGGTGGTGTTGCCCACCGCATCCAGCGCGTCGGTCGTCTTGCGCACGTCGCCTTCCAGGCCCGCCATTTCGGCGATGCCGCCGGCGTTGTCGGTGACCGGACCGAACGCGTCCAGCGCCACGATCATGCCGCACAGCGCCAGCATCGTGGACACCGCGATGGCGATGCCGAACAGCCCCGCCAGCATGTAGGTGACGACGATGCCGACGCAGATGACGAGCGCGGGAAGCGCCGTCGATTCCATCGACACGGCCAGGCCCTGGATGACGTTGGTGCCGTGGCCGGTGACGGAGGCCTGGGCGATCACGCGCACCGGACGGAAGTTCGTGCCGGTGTAGTACTCCGTGATCCAGACGAGCAGGCCGGTGATGACGAGGCCGGCGACGCCGCATTCGAACAGGCTCGTGCCGGTGACGCCGGGCATGATCTCTGTCTGCAGGCCGACGATCCAGTCGGTCAGCGGCCACAGCCCGATGAGCGACAGCACGCCGGTGGCGAGCACCCCCTTGTAGAGCGCGCCCATGATGTTCTTGGAGCCGCCCAGGCGGACGAAGAACGTGCCGATGATCGAGGTGACGATGCACATGGCGGAGATCGCCAGCGGATAGAGCATCAGCGAGGATTTGAGGTCGCCCTCGAAGTCGATCGAGGCGAGCACCATCGTGGCGACGGTGGTCACCGCGAAAGTCTCGAACAGATCGGCCGCCATGCCGGCGCAGTCGCCGACATTGTCGCCCACATTGTCGGCGATGGTCGCCGGGTTGCGGGGATCGTCTTCGGGAATGCCGGCCTCGACCTTGCCCACCATGTCGCCGCCGACATCCGCACCCTTGGTGAAGATGCCGCCGCCGAGACGGGCGAAGATCGAGATCAGCGACGCGCCGAAGCCCAGGAACACCAGCGCCGTGGTGATGGTGCGGCCCTGGGTCTCGTCGGAGATGTCCAGTCCCAAGCCGTAGCGCAGGAACGCGTAATAGCCCGCGACGCCGATGAGGCCGAGGCCCACCACCAGCATGCCGGTGACCGCGCCCGAGCGGAACGCGACCGACAGGCCCTGGGCCAGGCCGCTGCGCGACGCTTCGGAGGTGCGGACATTGGCGCGCACCGACACGTTCATGCCGATATAGCCGGCCAGGCCCGACAGCACCGCGCCGACCGCGTAGCCGACCGCGACGGTCCAGCCGAAGACCGCGAAAGCGCCGATGAAGATGACTACGCCGGCGATGGCGATGGTGGTGTACTGGCGGTTCAGGTAGGCGCGAGCGCCTTCCTGGATGGCGGCGGCGATTTCCTGCATCCGCTCATTGCCGGCCGACATGGCCAGGACGGAGCGGATGGTCCAGCCGCCGTAGAGGAGCGCGAGCACGCCGCACGCCAATACGAGTTCAAGCTCCATGCTCATGGAATTTCCCTCAGTTGGTTGGTGACCCCGGACGGCGATGACACCGCCGATCCCCATGGCCGGCCGGATATGGACCTACCGCTTCAAGGGCGGCGGCTGTATGCCAAAAGCGCCGGGGAGAGGCAACGGAGAATCGTCATTTTCCTCCCCCGCTCACGGAGAGGAAAGACAGGCCTCATCCCTGCGGATTCGGGCGCATGGGGGAGATCTGGAGCTGGATGAGCTTGATGCCGGCCACCTTGGCCGGGCCGGCGATGCGCTTGGCATCGGCCAGAAGCCGGGCCATGAGTCCCTTTTCGTTCACCTTGGACGGGTCCGCCGGGTCGGCGATGGAGGCGGCGTTCACGTCGCGGACGAAGGCATCCTGGATGAAGGCGAGCTTGAGGCGCACCGCGATGGCCGCGGATGGCGAAGTCGCCACGATCTTGGTCGAGATGTAGGCATAGGCCACCAGCCGGTCATCCACCACCATGGGCGCGATCAGGTAAGGCATTTCGACGCTGGTGCCGGGTTCGGGCGCCTTCTCCGGAGCCTCCCCGCCCAGGGCAGGCACGGCGAGCAACAGTGCAAAGAGGAAGACCGGCAGACGCATCCCGACAGCCTAGGTCGCCATGGCTAACAAGGGATGAATGCGCCCGGCACCGCCGCGCCTCATGCCTCGGTGTCATGACCTGCGAATGCAGGCCACGGCACAATCGATTGGACGAAATACCATTTGGGCGGGTTCAGAAGTGGCTATACCCGGCTCGGGTGAGTGCGATGGGTTCGCCGCTTTTGTCCAGCAACACGCAACCCCTGCCCCGTTCCACGCGGCCGACCTCCGTCACGCGCACCCTCGCCCGCTTGGCCGCGCGCACCACGGCGGCGCGGTTGGGGGCGGTGAAGGCGATCTCATAGTCGTCGCCGGCGGTGGCGGCGGCGACGGGATCGTGGCCGCCGGGGATTCGCGCGGCATCGATCGCGATGCGGACCTTCGAGACCTCCGCTATGTGGCCGAGATCGGCGACGAGGCCGTCGGACACGTCCAGCGCCGCGGTGGCGATGCCGCGCAGCGCCAGGCCCAGCGCCAGCCGCGGCGTGGGCAGGCGATAGCGCGCGATCGGCCGCGTAGGCGATTTGCGTTTCCGGCGCAGCAGCGCGAGGCCCGCGCCCGCATCGCCGATGGTTCCGGAGACGAAGACGAGATCGCCGGGCCGGGCGCCCTTGCGCCGGATCATCCGGCCTCTGGGCACCGAACCGATCGCCGTGATCGCGATGGTGAGCGGCCCCGGCGTGGCGGTGGTGTCGCCGCCAAGCAGCGCGACACGGAAGGCCTTCTGGTCCTTGGCCAGCCCGCGCGCGAATTCCCGCAGCCATGCGTCCCGGACGGTGCGCGGCAGCGCGAGCGCCAGGAGATAGCCCAGCGGCTCAGCGCCCTTGGCGGCGAGATCGGACAGGTTCACCCGCAGCGCCTTGCGCGCGATGTCGCCGGGCGGATCGCCGGTAAGAAAGTGCACACCCGCGATCAGGGCATCGGTGGTGACGACGATCTCGTGCCCGCGGGGCGGCGCCAGCGTGGCGGCGTCGTCGGCCAGGCCGAACGCGCCGCGCGCTTTCGCCAGAGGCGCGAAATGGCGGGCGATGAGTTTGAATTCACCCCCTCCACCGGCATCACCGGTTCCCTTTCCCCGCTTCGCCGGGGCGGAAAAATCAGAACTGGAGCTCGTCATCTGGCGGGGTCTCGCCGAATTCGGGGGCGCGCTTTCTGTGCGCGAGCTTGTCCAGCACGGCATTGACGAAGCTGGGCTCCTGGCCGCCGAAGAAGGCGTGCGAGATGCCGACATATTCGTCGATCACGACCTTGGCCGGCACGTCCTTGCGGCCGATCAGCTCGTAGGTGCCGGCACGCAATATGGCGCGCAGGATGGAATCGATGCGCTCCAGCTTCCAGTCCGCCGACAGCGAGCGCGCCACCGAGCGGTCGATCTCCACCTGGTGCTTGGGCACGCCGCGCAGCAGGTCGGCAAAGAACTCGGCATCCGGCTCGCCGGGCGAAATCTCCGTCTCGCGGCCCAGACGGTGCTCCACGAACTCGTCGATGACGGCTTCGGCATCGTCGTTGGTCTGCTCCATCTGGTAGAGCGCCTGCACGGCGGCAAGCCGCGCGCCGCGCCGCGCCAGCGCATCGCTTCCCGCATGGCCGGCTGTGGCAGCGGTCACGAATGCGCCCCGAGCTTGTGGCGCAGCTTGATGAGCGCCAGGCACGCCCGCGCCGCATCGCCGCCCTTGTCCTGGCCGTCGCGCGAGGCGCGCGCCAGCGCCTGTGCTTCGTTCTCGACGGTGAGGACGCCGTTGCCGATGCACAGCCCGTGCGCAAGTCCGAGGTCCATCAGTCCGCGGGCGGATTCCCCGGCGACGA
Organism: Rhizomicrobium sp.; assembly: GCA_050728855.1. Lineage (GTDB taxonomy): Bacteria > Pseudomonadota > Alphaproteobacteria > Micropepsales > Micropepsaceae > Rhizomicrobium. The sequence continues at coordinate 32,666 of JBOHKI010000009.1, forward strand.
TCTCGAAATGATAGGTCTCGCCGCGGATGACGCAGCCCAGCGCGATGTAGCCGTCGAAGGTGCGGCCCGCGCCCTCGCCCGCCCTGGCGGCGAACAGGATGGCGGGCGGAATCTCCAGCGCGCCCGGCACGCTGATGCGCTCGAAATGGGCGCCGCCAGCCTCCAGCGCCGCCGTGGCGCCGTCCAGCAGCTGATCGGAGATGTGCGCATAGAACCGCGCTTCGACGATGAGGATATTGGGTGTCATCGCGAGCCCCCGGTGGCCGAACTTCTGATTGGATGCGTGCCGACGATGTTGAGGCCGTAGCCTTCCAGCGCCACGACCTTCTTCTCCGGCGTGTCGGTCAACAGGATCATGTCCTTGACGCCGAGATCGAGCAGGATCTGCGCGCCGACGCCGAACTCCTTGACCCGCCTGCGGTCGATATCGTCCTGCGGGCGGCGCAGCAGCAGGTCGGTGACGAAGGTCGCCTTGGTCTGGCGCAGCAGCACGACGACGCCGCGCCCCTCCTCGCCGATGATGCGCATGGAGGCGCCCAGCACGTCGTGCTCGTACTGCGCCCAGTCCAGGATGTCGCTGAACACGTTGATGGCGTGCATGCGCACCATCACCGGCTCGGGCGTGCGGATGTCGCCCTTCACCAGCGCGATGTGCTCGGCGTATTCCAGCGTGTTCACATAGACGTTCATCTTCCAGTCGCCGCCATTGTGGCTCTGGAACGGCGTCTCGACCACGCGCTGGACGAAATGGTCGTAGCGGCGGCGATAGGCGATGAGGTCGGCGATGGTGCCGATCTTCAGATTGTGGAGCTGGGCGAAGGCGACGAGGTCGGGCAGCCGCGCCATGGTGCCGTCGTCGTTCATGATCTCGCAGATCACGCCGGCCGGATTGAGGCCCGCCAGCCGCGCGATGTCGACCGAGGCTTCGGTATGTCCGGCGCGAACCAGCGCCCCGCCATGCTTGGCGACCAGCGGGAACACGTGCCCGGGCATGACGATGTCGCCGGGACCCTTGGTCGAATCGATGGCGACGGAGATGGTATGGGCGCGGTCATGCGCCGATATGCCGGTGGAGACGCCCTCCCGCGCCTCGATGGACACGGTGAAGGCTGTCTGATGCGCGGTGCCGTTGAACTGCGTCATCATCGGGATCTGAAGCGCGGTGGCGCGTTCCTGCGTCAGAGCCAGGCAGATGAGGCCGCGGCCGTGCTTGGCCATGAAATTCACGGCATCGGGCGTGCACATCTGCGCCGGGATGACGAGGTCGCCCTCGTTCTCGCGATCGTCGGCATCCATGAGGATGAACATGCGGCCGTTGCGCGCGTCCTCGATCACGTCCTCGATCTGGGCGATGTAGTCGTGGAAGACGTTGATGGTCATGATTTGACCAGCCGCGCGACATAGCGCGCCATGAGGTCGACTTCGAGGTTTACCTTCGCGCCCGGTCTCAGCTTGCCGAAGGTCGTGACCTTGGAGGTGTGCGGGATGATGTTCACGCCGAAGCGCGTGCCGTCCACTTCGTTCACCGTCAGCGAGATGCCGTCCAGCGCGATCGAGCCCTTGGGCGCGATGAAGCGCGCCATGTCCTTCGGCGCCTGGAGCGTGACGCGGATGGATTCGCCTTCCGGCTTGACGCCCACGACTTCCGCCACGCCATCGATATGGCCGGTGACGATGTGGCCGCCCAGCTCGTCGCCCACTTTCATCGGACGCTCGAGGTTCACCGGATCGCCCACCTTCCAATTTCCCAGCGTGGTCTTCGACAGCGTCTCCGCCGAGGCGGTGACCGCGAACCAGCGATCCTTGGCGCTGCCCCGGTCGACCACCGTCATGCAGACGCCGGAGCAGGAGATCGAGGCGCCGACATCGACATCGGCGACGTCGTAATGCGTGGCGATCACGACATGGGTGTCGCCGCGCTTTTCCACGCGGCGCACCTGGCCGACATCGGTGACGATTCCGGTGAACATGGAGTTCCTTTACGCCCGCCGGACGAAGCTTTCCAGCGTGTCGGCGCCGAGCGCCCGGCTGCTAACCCGCAGAAAATATGGGGATTCCGCGAGGTCGGGGATCGCGCCACCCGCCAATTCCCCCAGCGTCAACGGCGACGAAAAAAGCTCGACGCGGTCGGCATATCCGGCATCGAGGAAGGCACGGAAGATCGTCGCGCCGCCCTCGACCAGCAACCGGGTGACGCCGCGTCCGGCAAGCGCATGGAGCGCGGCCGCTATGCCGCCGTCGAAGACCAGCGTATCGGGCGCGGCAAGCCTGGCGGACTTCGGCATGCGCGCGTGGCGGTCGAGCACCACGCGCAGCGGCGAGTACTTCTCCAGCCCCGGCAGGCGGACGGTGAGTTCGGGATCGTCGGCGATCACCGTATTCACACCCACGAGGATCGCATCATGCTGTGCGCGCAGCAGATGGGCAAAGCGGCGCGCGTCGTCGCCCGTGATCCAGCGCGAGGCACCCGGCGGTGGAATGGTCTTCCGATCCGCGCTTTGCGCGATCTTGAGCATCACAAGCGGGCGGTTCTCGCCGATGCGCAGGAAGAAGCCCGCGTTCAACGCGGAGGCCTCGCCTTCCATCACGCCGGTGACGACTTCGATCCCGGCCGCGCGCAAATTCGCGAAGCCCCGCCCCTTCACGCGGGGATCGGGGTCTTCGACCGCGGCTACGACGCGCGCGATGCCCGCAGCGATAAGTGCGTCCGCGCAGGGTGGCGTCTTGCCGGAGTGCGCGCAGGGTTCGAGCGTGACATAGGCCGTCGCCCCGCGCGCGACTTCGCCTGCTTGCGTCAGCGCCATCGCTTCGGCATGTGGCCGCCCGCCATCCTGAGTCCAGCCGCGCCCGACGACGCGGCCGTCCGGCGACACGATCACGCAACCAACAGCCGGATTGGGCGCCACCCGCCCCAAGCCTCGCGCGGCGAGACGGAGCGCATGGTGCATGTGGGTGAGATCATTCAAGCGGCGTCGATCTCTTCGAGCGACTTCACCCGCACTGGCTTGCGGTTCGGCAGGCGCACGATGACGTCGAGGCGGCCCCCGATCGCTTCGATATAGCTGCGCAGGGTCGAGAGATACATGTCCGTCTGCTTCTCGATCTTGGAAACGGCCGGCTGGCTGATCTTCAGGGACCGGGCGATGCGCGCCTGGGACTTGGCCGAGAGGCGGCGTAATTCCTTCAGCGATTCGACTTCGTTGACGAGCTCCTCGAAGCGGCGATCCAACTCCGCGCGGCGCTTGGGCGGCAGTTCGTCCAGGATTTTCCTCAATGGCACAGGCATATTCAGTTTCCCGATTTCGCGAGGTGGTCCCGGTAACGCGCGTCTGCCGTCGCGATCAGGCGCTTGTAGAACCGCTTCTCGCTCGTTCCGCTCTTGTCGCCCGCGACCAGCAGGATCGCGTTCCGCTTCGGATCGAAGGCGAACGCCACGCGCCACACCCCATCATCCGGGCGGAATCGCAACTCCTTCATGTTGGCGTAGTCCGAACCGTTCAACGTATCAACGTGGGGTCGGCCGAGCTTCGGACCATAGACTTTGAGCAGCCGCATGCCGAGCAGCAATTCGTCCTGCACCGCGCCCGGCAACGCTTCGTATTCGCCATAGAAGGCGTCGGCAAAGGCAACCTGCCATGCCATCGTATATAACCTTCAAGTTATATCTGTCAAGTGCGGCTAATCCCGCTCCCCTTCCATTTCGCCGATCAGCGCTTCGAAATCCTTGGTCTCGCGGAAGTTCTTGTAGACGGAGGCGAAGCGGACATAGGCGACCTTGTCGAGGCTGGCCAGCGCTTGCATCACCAATTCGCCGATGACGGAAGCCTGGACCTCGTTTTCGCCCATGCTTTCCAGGCGGCGGACGATGCCGGTCACCATGCGGTCGACGCGCTCGGCCTCCACGGGGCGCTTGCGCAGCGCATGCGCGATCGAGCGCTCGAGCTTCTCGCGCTCGAACGGTTCGCGGCGGCCGTTCTTCTTGGTGACGATGAGTTCGCGCAGCTGCACGCGCTCGAACGTGGTGAAGCGCCCGCCGCAGGCCGGACAATGACGGCGGCGGCGGATCGCGGAATTGTCCTCGGACGGGCGGCTATCCTTGACCTGGGTATCGTCGTGTCCGCAAAACGGGCAGCGCATGAAGTATCCTCAATTGTAGATCGGAAAATTCCGGCACAGCTCGGCGACGCGGGCCTGCACGCCGGCTTCGACGGCGGCATCGCCCTCCTCGCCCTTCCGGGCCACGGCATCGACCACTTCCACGATCAGCTTGCCGATCTCGCGGAACTCCGCCGGCCCGAAGCCGCGGGTCGTGCCCGCCGGCGAACCCAGGCGCACGCCGGATGTAATGGCGGGCTTCTCGGTGTCGAAGGGAATGGCATTCTTGTTGGTGGTGATGAAGGCGCGGTCGAGCGCGCGCTCGGTGGCGCGGCCCGTCGCCTTCTTGGGGCGCAGGTCGACGAGCATCACATGCGTGTCGGTGCCTCCGGAGACGATGTCGAGGCCGAGGCTGTGCAGCGTCTCCGCCAGCACCTTGGCGTTCTCCACGACGTTGCGGGCGTAGATTTTGAAATCCGGCCTCAGGGCCTCGCCGAAGGCGACGGCCTTGGCGGCGATGACATGCATCAGCGGACCGCCCTGCAGGCCCGGGAACACGGCGGAGTTGATCTTCTTCCCGAGGTCGGCGTCCTTCGACAGGATCATGCCGCCGCGCGGGCCGCGCAACGTCTTGTGCGTGGTCGTGGTCACGACATGGGCGTGTTCCAGCGGGTTCGGATGCACGCCACCTGCGACGAGGCCGGCGAAGTGCGCCATGTCGACCATGAAATAGGCGCCGATCGAATCCGCGATCTCGCGGAAGCGCTTGAAATCTATGATCCGCGAGTACGCGGAGCCGCCGGCGATGATGAGCTTGGGTTTGTTGGCCTTGGCTATCGCTTCGACCTCGTCCATGTCGATGCGATGGTCCTGGCGGCGCACGGTGTAGGACACCGGCTTGAACCATTTCCCGGACTGGTTGACCGGCGAGCCGTGGGTGAGATGTCCGCCGGCGGCGAGGTCGAGGCCCATGAACGTGTCGCCGGGCTGCATCAGCGCGAAGAACACGGCCTGGTTCGCCTGGGCGCCGGAATGGGGCTGGACATTGGCGAACTCGCAATGGAACAGTCGCTTGGCCCGCTCGATGGCGAGTTCCTCGGCGACATCGACATATTCGCAGCCGCCATAGTAGCGCCGGCCGGGATAGCCTTCGGCGTATTTGTTGGTGAGCACCGAGCCTTGGGCTTCGAGCACGGCCCGGCTGACGATGTTCTCCGAGGCGATGAGCTCGATCTTGTCGCGCTGGCGCTCCAGCTCCTCGCCGATGACCTTGGCCACTTCCGGGTCCGCTTCCGCCAGTCCCCGGGAGAAAAAGCCGTCTTTGCACGGTTCTGCCGCGCTGGAGATTGCCGCCATGTCATGCCTCACAGCAAATTTCGCGACCGCCGGGCCCGGGCCAGTCGCCCACCACACCTAATCGCGTGCCGTTCCTACCGCTTTACCAAATCTTGCGCCAGAGCGCGTTTTGTCCCCGCATTGGGCTGAGCCCGGATGGGGGCTGCCGCGACGCAAATCCCGAATCTGCGCGGAACGGCTCACGCGCGCCGGGTGTTATGCATTTCGCGCGCAACAATCGTGCGCTGATGCATTTGGAACATGAAAACCAAGACACCATCAAGAACAAACCGACAGCAACCTATACGTGCCTTTTACTCCACAAGCATTCCCACAGCACCCGATAATTGCTGCAAATGTTGGCTCAAACGCTCTTTTTGCCACGCCGATTCGGTTTCAAGGAAACAGTCCGTGAGTCCTTCCGAATACTACTTGCAAATGTTTTTTGAACTCGGCAGTAGCATACTGACTAAAACTCAGAACCCGATATGGCAGAGGTGCGCGTAAAGATGAGCGAGATGCAGGCAAGGCCCGATGATCTGCTGAAATTGGCCAGCGATATCGTCGCGGCCTATGTATCCAACAACCCCATCGCGATTTCGGACGTTCCCGGGATGATCAAGAGCGTGCATGCCACGCTCGGCGGCCTGTCGAACGGCGTGGCCGGCGATGCCCCCACGACCCAGAAGCCGGCTGTTCCCGTCAAGAAATCGGTGACGCCGGAATTCATCATCTGCCTGGAAGACGGCAAGAAGCTGAAGATGCTCAAGCGCTATCTGCGCTCGCGCTACGGCCTGTCGCCGGAGGAATACCGGGCAAAGTGGGGCTTGCCGGCCGATTACCCCATGGTCGCGCCCAACTACGCCGCCCAACGCAGCGAATTCGCCAAGAAGATCGGCCTGGGCAAGAGCGCGCCGGCCTCTAAGAGCCGCCGCCGGGGCTAAGCCTCGCGGCACGACAGATGTGCAAACCGGCGGGGCGCGCGAGCCTCGCCGTTTTCGTTTGTGCCGATCGCTGGAGGGAAGAGAATACACGCGGAGCCGCAGCGGCCCGGCTCGCGTGACTCAACCCTTCTGCTTCTTCAGCACGTAATTGAGCTTCTGGAGGACCGCCGCTTTCAGCGCCGCCGAGGGCGCGCCGGCGGGGCCAACGGTGCTGGCCTCCGTGCCGGTGGCGCTGTCGATGGCCGTGACCTTGACGACGTTACCCTGCTGGACGAATTCGACGAGGATGTCGCTGCCGCCGGGCACTAGGCGGCGCGGCCAAGCTGATGGGCGGTCCACACCTGGTCCAGCGCGCGGACCAGCGTATCCATCATCTCGTCGGTATGCAGCGGCGACGGCGTGAAGCGCAGCCGCTCCTCGCCGCGCGGGACGGTGGGGTAATTGATCGGCTGCACATAGATGGCGTGGTCGCGCAGAAGCGTGTCCGACACCGCCTTGCAGGTGACGGCATTGCCCACGAACACCGGCACGACGTGGCTCGGCGAATTCATCACCGGCAGGCCCGCTTCGGCGAGAAGCCGCTTCAGCCGCGCCGCGCGCTCGTGCAGCGCCTCGCGCTCGGCATTGCTGGACTTGAGATGGCGCACGCTCGCCAGCACGCCGGCGGTGATCGCGGGCGGCAGCGAGGTGGTGAAGATGAAGCCCGGCGCGAAGGAGCGGATGCAGTCCACCAGATCGGCGCTGGCGGCGATGTAGCCGCCCATGACGCCGAAGGCCTTGGCAAGCGTGCCCTCGATGATGTCGACGCGATGCATGACGCCGTCGCGCGCGGCCACGCCGGCTCCGCGCGGACCGTAAAGCCCCACGCCGTGGACTTCGTCGAGATAGGTCATCGCGCCGTATTTCGCGGCGAGATCGCAGATCGCGCCGATGGGCCCGAAATCGCCATCCATGGAGTAGACGGACTCGAAGGCGATCAGCTTGGGCGCCTCCGGATCGGCGATGCGCAGCTGCGCCTCCAGATCGGCGAGGTCGTTGTGCTTGAACACCCGCTTGTCGCTGCCGCCGCGGCGGATGCCCTCGATCATCGAGGAGTGGTTCAGCGAATCCGAGAATACGATCAGCCCGGGCAGCAGCTTGGCCAGCGTCGCCAGCGTCGTGTCGTTGGAGATGAAGCCGGACGTGAACAGAAGCGCGGCTTCCTTGCCGTGCAGGTCGGCCAGCTCGGCCTCGAGCTCGACGTGGTAGTGCGTGGTGCCGGAGATGTTGCGGGTCCCGCCGGAGCCGGCGCCCGCCGCGTCGATCGCCTCATGCATGGCGGCAATCACCTTGGGGTGGCGGCTCATGCACAGGTAGTCATTGGAGCACCAGACGGTGATCGGCGTCCGGCCGCCCTCCGTATAGAATTCGGCGCGTGGAAGGGCCTCGCGGCGGCGCACGATGTCGGCGAACACCCGGTAGCGGCCCTCGCGCCTGAGGCCGGAGAGTGCGTCCCGAAAGCGGTTCAGATAGGGGAAGGCCATGCTCGAGTTCCGTCGTTTGGCGTCCGTGCCGCGACCTGGTCAGAATATCCCAGCCAGGCCACTGTAATCCAAGCGAAATTGTCACATGACCGCCCCGCTCCTCGCATTCCTCACGATCATCCGCTGCACCACGGCGCTTTGGATTCTGAGCCTAATTCTCCGGGATGCCGGCATCATCGATATATTCTGGGCGCCGGGCTTTTTCATCGTCGCGGCTGTCTCCGCCCTGACACAAGATGCGCTTTCGGCGCGCACGATCATGATTTTGATCCTTGCGGCCTTGTGGGCCGAGCGCCTGGGCGCCCATCTGCTGCACCGCTGGCGGGAATCCGCGCGGGAAGACCGGCGCTATGCCGCCATGCGCGCGGGCGGCGGATTCTGGTGGAAGAGCCTGTACCGCGTGTTCTGGCTCCAGGCCGGGATCCTGTGGGTGGTATCCTGGCCGCTCCAGGCGGCGATCGCGGCCGGCGCCGTGCCGTTCGGGCCGCTGGACGCGATCGGCGGCCTCATCGCCCTGGCCGGCATCGCCATCGAGGCCGTGGCGGATATTCAGCTCGCCCGCTTCAAGCGGCGGCCGGACAGCGCGGACAAGGTGATGGACCGCGGCATCTGGTCGTGGTCGCGGCATCCCAATTACTTCGGCAATGCGACGATGTGGTGGGGGTTCTGGCTGATCGCGGTGGCGGCGGGCGCGTGGTGGACGGTGTTCTCGCCGCTCGTGATGACGTTCTTCCTGTTGCGCGTGTCCGGCGTGGCGCTGCTGGAGAAAGACATCGCCGAACGCCGGCCTGGCTATGTGGATTATATCCGCAAGACGAGCGCGTTCATCCCCTGGCCATCGCGCACCTGCTAAAGGCGGAAGCGGACCTGGTCGATCCAGAAGCGTTCCATGCGGCGCAGGCTGGTGTTCATCGCGTCAAGATCCGCGCCCGCGACGTTGCCGACGGCTTCGAGCGACACCAGATGCCGGTCGAACAGCTCCCTCAGCATGTCGCGCACGATCTCGCCCTTGTCGGTCAGCCGCACCAGCACCGAGCGGCGGTCGGCTTCGGAACGTTCGTGATGGATGTAACCCGCTTCGACCAGCTTCTTGAGATTGTAGGAGACGTTGGAGCCCAGATAGTGGCCGCGCGTGCGCAACTCGCCCGCCGTCAATTCCTGGTCGCCGACGTTGAACAGCAGCAGCGCCTGCACGCTGTTGATCTCGCGCTCGTCGCGGCGATCGAGCTCGTCCTTGATCACATCGAGCAATTGCCGATGCAAACGCTCAATCAGGTTGAGCGATTCCAGATAGTACTTGCGTAGCGGTTGCACGCCCTCGAGCGCCGCAGCCGCCTGCGGTTTGGCCAGTGCTGTCATCGTCATCCCGCCCGGTTTTCCAGGCGCCCACCTGTTTTATTGCAGCAACATTAGGCGCGAGCCGTTAAGGGTGCGTAAATGACTAAAGCTCGCCGCGCAGCATCTTCACGATACCGGAGAAGTCGAGCCCGGCATGTCCTTTCGCGGCAAACAAACCGTAAAGCTGCGCCGCTTCCGCGCCCAGCGGCGTGACCGCGCCGGAGGATTGCGCTGCGGATTGCGCGAGCTTCAGATCCTTCAGCATCAGCGCGGTGGCAAACCCGCCCGCATAATCGCGATTTGCGGGCGATGTGGGCACCGGTCCCGGAACGGGACAATAGGTTGTCAGCGACCAGCACTGCCCAGACGAGGTCGAAGCGATGTCGAACAATTTTTGCGGGTCGAGCCCCAGCTTCTCGCCCAGCACGAACGCCTCGCAGGTGCCGATCATGGAGATCGCAAGCAGCATGTTGTTGCAGATCTTCGCCGCCTGGCCCGCGCCTGCGCCGCCCGCGAGCACGACCTTCTTGCCCATCTTCTCCAGCACCGGCTGCGCGCGCGCGAACGCCTGCTCGCTGCCGCCGCACATGAAAGTGAGCGTGCCGGCTTCCGCCCCGCCAACGCCGCCCGATACTGGCGCATCGAGGAAATCGAAACCCGCCTTCTCCGCCGCCGCATGCACCGCGCGGGCGGAGTCGATGTCGATGGTCGAGGAGTCGATCAGCAGCGCACCTTTCCTGGCCGCGCTGAGGATGCCGCTGTCGAGATAGACGCCGCGCACGTGATGCCCCGCGGGCAGCATGGTCACCACCACATCCGCATCCTTTACCGCGTCGTTCGCCGATGCCGCCTTCGACGCCCCCGCCGCCAGCACCGGCTCCAGTACGGACGCGCTGAGGTCGAACGCACTGACCGCGTTCCCCACCTTGATCAAATTGCGCGCCATCGGCCCACCCATATGGCCCGTGCCGATAAATGCGATGTTGGTCATTTGCGTCTCCTGATCTTATTGTTACCGCGTTTCTGGCAGAACTTGGATAATGCTCGCAGGCAGCCGGCAACTGCCAAATCGTCAGTACGAATGGTCACACCAAATTTGTGATCGCTGTGTGTGGTCATAGCGCTAATTCACCATCGTCCAGCGGCGCGAAGTATGCGTTGACATCGGCATCGGTCACGTCTGCGAGATCAGCCGGCGACCATTTCGGGGCGCCGTCCTTGTCGATGATCGCGGCACGGACGCCTTCGTAGAAATCGTGACCGGCGACGACGCGGTGGACCATGCGGTATTCCATCCTCATGCAATCGTCGAAATCGAGCCTGGCGCCTTCGCGGACCTGGCGGAAGGCGATCTTCAGGCTGGTGGGCGATTTGGTGCGCAGCGTCTTGGCGGTGTCGCGCGACCAATCGGTGTGATCGGCATCGAGCGCGGCCAGGATCGCTTCGACGCTCTCCTTCGCGAAGATGCGGTCGATGGCGCAGCGATGGGCGGGCAAAAAGGCGCTCGGCACCTCCTCTGCGAAGCTGGGCAGCACGGTGTCCGGCGTGTGGCCCTGCGCGAGGCGGTCGACGAGCGCATCCCATTTGGCGCGGGGGACGAAGTGGGTGGCGATCCCGGCATAGAGCGCATCGGCCGTCTTCAGCCGCGCGCCGGTGAGCGCGAGATACATACCGGTCTCGCCGGGGCAGCGCGGCAGGAAATAGGAGCCGCCGACATCGGGGAACAGGCCAATGCCCGTCTCCGGCATGGCGAAGATCATGGTCTCGCCGGCGACGCGATGGCTGCCATTCACCGACACACCCACGCCGCCGCCCATGTCGATGCCGTGGATCAGCGCGACATACGGCTTGGGGTAATGCTTGATCGCTGTGTCGAGGATGTATTCGTCGCGGTAGAAGTCGAGCGCGTAGGGCGTCTTCGCCAGGCCGCTTTCGTAGAGCGCCCGGATATCGCCGCCGGCGCAGAACGCCTTCTCGCCCTCGCCGCGGATGACGATGGTCTTCACCTCCGCATCGCCCGCCCATGCCGCAAGCTGCGCCGTCATCGCCACCGCCATGCCATGCGTCAGCGCGTTCAGCGCCTTGGGCCGGTTGAGCGTGATCAGGCCGACGGCGCCATTTTTATGGAACAAAACTTCTGCATCAGGCATCGCGCACCATCCCACCTCCCCCTTGCGGGGAGGTCGAAAAAGTGGCGAGCAAAGCGAGACCTTTTTCGCGTGGGGGGCTGTATCTCACCGGCGACCTCCACCCGAAAAAGCTTCGCTTTTTCGCCGGTACGCTGTCGCTGCCGGCCCCCGCAAGGGGGAGGTGGAAGAAGAGGTCGCTCACTGGCGGAACATCTCCCGCGCGACGATCACGCGCATGATCTCGTTGGTGCCTTCGAGGATCTGGTGGACCCGCAGGTCACGGACGTGACGCTCGGCGGGGAAATCCTTGAGGTAGCCGTAGCCGCCGTGAAGCTGCAGCGCGTCGTTGGCGATCTTGAAGCCCATGTCGGACGCGAACCGCTTGGCCATGGCGCAGAGCATGGTGGCGCGGGGCTGCTTCTTGTCGAGCGCGTCCGCCGCGCTGCGGATCATCAGGCGGGCGGCTTCCAATTCCGTCGCCATGTCGGCGAGCTTGAATTGCGAGGCCTGGAAATCGGCGATGGGCTTGCCGAACTGCTTGCGGTCGCGCGCATAGGCCTTCGCCTCGTCCAGTGCGGCGCGCGCGGTGCCGACCGAACAGGCGCCGATATTTATGCGTCCGCCGTCGAGCCCCGCCATGGCGATCTTGAAGCCCTCGCCTTCGCCGCCGACGCGGCTGGCGATGGGCACACGGCAATCCTCGAAGATCACCTGGGCTGTGGGCTGCGAATTCCAGCCCATCTTGCGTTCCTTCTTGCCGAAGGAGAGACCGGGCGTGCCCTTCTCGACCACGACGCATGACACGCCCTTCGGCCCATCCTCGCCGGTACGCACCATGCAGACATAGACGTCCGACACGCCCGCGCCGGAAATGAAAGCCTTGGAGCCGTTCAGCACATAGTGACCGCCGTCTTTCATTGCCTTCGTCTTCAGCGACGCCGCGTCCGAGCCTGAGCCCGGCTCGGTGAGGCAGTAGCTCGCGATGTTCTCCATCGTCACGAGCTTGGGCAGGAAGCGCTTGCGCACCTCGTCGCCGCCAAAGCGGTCGATCATCCACGACGCCATGTTGTGGATGGAGATGAAGGCCGCGGTGGAGGTGCAACCGGCGCTGAGCTCTTCGAAAATGATCGCGGCATCCAGACGGCTCATCTCCGATCCGCCGACATCGCCCTTCACATAGATACTGGCGAAACCGAGCGCCGCGGCCTCGCGCAGCACGTCGACGGGAAAATGCTCCGTCTCGTCCCATTTCGCGGCATTGGGCGCCAGCCGGTCGGCGGCGAACCGTCGGGCGGCATCCTCGATTGCGCGCTGGTCCTCGGTAAGCTCGAAATCCATGTGAAACTTGCCTCTTTGGGCTGATGTCACTACAGTAGTGACAAGCGCGGAGTTACCCCATGTCGTCTGTCGGAGCAAGGGAAGCAAATCGTAGCTTCTCCAAGATTCTGAAGGAAGCCGAAAGCGGCAAGACCGTGACCATCACGCGCAACGGCAAGCCCGTCGCGCGGCTGGTTCCCGCGGTCCGGCTTTCAGTTCCGAAGCGGAGCAAGGACTCGGTGGAAAAGTTTCTGGCGATGCTTGAAAAAGGTTTCGATTTGGGTGGCAAAGGCTTTACGCGCGACGAGATGCATGAGCGCTAGGCCGTGGTCTCGCTGGATACGAACATCCTGATCTACGCCGCGGATCGCCGCGCAGGGCCTCGGCATGCGGCGGCGCATAAGCTCATCACTGCCGCAATTGGAACGAAAGCCGCGCTAACCGAACAAAATCTCGTGGAATTCCTGAGCGTGGCGACACGGAAAGCACAGCTTTCGCTCGCCGAAGCGACCACGATCATAAGAGGATATTTGGCGAACTTCCCTCTGCTGGTTCCGACTGCATCAGTTGTAGGGGACGTCATTGCCCTTATCACAAATCACAAACTCAGTGTATGGGATGCGCGCCAACTGGCAGTCTGTGCCGCCCACAACTGCTCCTATCTTATGAGTGAGGACCTGCAGGATGGCGCAAACTACGGAGGGGTTATCGTTGTCGATCCTTTCAAATCTGCGAACGCCGCAATCGTCAGGCACGCGATGACGATATGAACTCGGAATCCTTCACTGCCCTCCGAACATGAAGCCGCCGATCTGCTTCTTGAGCGCCTTGATCTCGGCGACATGGGGCTTGACCAGCGGCTTGTCGGCATCGGCCGCCGCCTGTTCCTTCTTGGCGCGGGCGAGCACGGCGGCGCTGAAGCCGCCGGGCGGCGAGCAATCACCGCCGCAGCTTCCGCCGATGCCCGTGACCTGCGCCAACACCGTCTCCATCTCGTTCTTGATCGCATCGTAACGCGCGGAGACGCCGCGCTGTTTCGCGACTTCTTCATCATAGCTCGCCAGGATAGCCGCGCGCGCCATCAGATTGGCCATCCGCGACGGGTCCATTTTGGGCATCGCGCCCTTCTGGGACTGGATGCTGAGGTCGACAGCGAGCTTGTCATCACCGGTCAGGTGCTGGTTGTGCGCGGCGGCGGCGCGGAGAATTCCCAGATAGAGATCGACGTCGGCCTGGGTCATCGGCACGACGGCGAAGTCCGGCACCGGGGGCGCGGCCAGGGACGGAGCGGCGATCAGGGCTCCCAGGAGTGCGAGGGCGGCAAGGCGCATGGCGAAGTCTCCATCGGCCCCGGCTGCTTGCATCGGGGCGGTCGAATTGGCAAGAGACAGGGCCATGAACCCAGCTTTTCCGGCCACGCGGATGCGGCGCCTGCGGCGTCACGATTGGTCGCGCCGGCTGGTGGCCGAGCACACGCTCTCCCCGGCCGATTTCATCTGGCCGATCTTCATTTCCGGCGGCGACAAGGCCCGCACACCCGTGCCATCCATGCCCGGCGTGGACCGGCTCTCGGTCGACCTCGTGGCGGGCGCGGCGGAGGAAGCGGCGAAGCTCGGCATCCCCGTGGTGGCGCTGTTTCCTTATACCGACCCGGCATTGAAGACCGCCGATGGGCGCGAGGCGCTGAACTCTCAGAACCTCGTCTGCCGCGCAGTGCGGGCGATCAAGAAAGCGGTGCCGGAGATCGGCGTGCTCTGCGACGTGGCGCTCGATCCCTACACGAGCCACGGCCATGACGGCGTGTTCGACGGCAACAACCAGAACATCGCCAATGACGAGACGGTGGACATCCTCGTCAGGCAGGCGCTGGTCCAGGTCGAGGCCGGATGCGACATCGTCGCGCCGTCCGACATGATGGACGGCCGCGTCGGCGCCATCCGCGCGGCTCTGGAGAAAGCCGGGCACAAGGACACGCTCATCATGGCTTATGCGGCAAAATACGCGAGCGCGTTCTATGGGCCGTTTCGTGATGCCGTGGGTTCGGCCAAGGCCCTGATCGGCGACAAGCGTACCTACCAGATGGATTCGGCCAACGGCGACGAAGCGCTGCGCGAAGTGGCGCTCGACATCGCCGAAGGCGCCGACATGGTGATGGTCAAGCCCGGCATGCCGTATCTGGACGTGCTGCGCCGCGTGAAGGACGCATTCGGCATGCCGACTTTCGCCTACCAGGTGTCGGGCGAGTATTCGATGCTGATGGGCGCAATCGAGCGCGGCTGGTTCGACCGCGACCGCGTGATCCTGGAAAGCCTGATCGCGTTCAAGCGCGCCGGCGCGAGCGGCATCCTCACTTACTTCGCGATGGATGCGGCGAAGCTCTTGAAGGCGCGCGATGCATAGGGGTTCGTGCCTGTGCGGCGCCGTGCGCTTCGAAGTCGCGGCCGAACTGCCCGGTCCCGACGCCTGCCATTGCAGCATCTGCCGCAAAGTGTCCGGTCATTATTGGGCCTCGACAGATGTGCCGAAAACCTCCGTCAAGATCGAGGGCGAGGACAAGCTGACATGGTTCCGCTCGTCGCAGAAGGTGCGGCGCGGGTTCTGCTCGGTCTGCGGTTCGCCGCTGTTCTTCGATCCGATCCAGCGCGACTTTCTCGGCATCGCGATGGGCGCCTTCGACAAACCCACCGACACGCGCCTGCACATCCACATCTTCGTGGCGGACAAGGGCGACTATTATGATATCGCCGACGGCTTGTCGCAAAACCAGCACTAGCGGCGCCGGGATACGAAAAGGCGGAAGCCGCCTTTGGTGCAAAGCCTTCCCAAGACGGGACTACGTGGCAGACCGATCCAATCGGGCGAACAGGCTGGAGGTATCCCAGCGCTTGCCGCCCATCGTTTCGACTTCGGCGTAGAATTGGTCGACCAGAGCGGTGACCGGCAGCGAGGAGCCGTTGCGGCGCGCTTCGTCCAGCACGATGGCGAGATCCTTGCGCATCCATTCCACCGCGAAGCCGTGCTCGAAATGGTTTTCGAGCATCGTCTTGTGGCGGTTCTCCATCTGCCAGCTCTGCGCGGCGCCCTTGGAGATCACCTCGACGACGGCCAGCGGATCGAGGCCGGCTTTGCGCGCGAAGCTCATGCCTTCGCAGAGCGCCTGCACCAGCCCGGCGATGCAGATCTGGTTGACCATCTTGGTGAGCTGGCCGGCGCCCGCCTCGCCCATGCGCCGGCACTGGCGGGCATAGACCTTCATGATGGGCTCGGCCTTGGCGTAAGCCGTCTGCCCGCCCCCGCACATGACGGTGAGCTGGCCGTTCTTCGCGCCCTGCTCGCCACCCGAAACCGGCGCGTCGACAAAATGAAGCCCGCGCTGGCCGCCGTCTTCCGCGAGCGCGCGCGCGATTCCGGCCGAGGCCGTGGTGTGATCGATGAACACCGCATCGCGCTTCATCGTGACGAACGCGCCATGGCGGCCCAGCGTCACCTCGCGCAGATCCTCGTCGCGGCCGACGCAGGCGAGCACGGCGTCACAATTTGCGGCGGCTTCGGCCGGGGTCGGCGCCAGAGCGCCGCCATATTCCTTCACCCACGCCTCGGCGCGGCTGCGCGTGCGGTTGTAGACCGTGACATCGTGGCCCGCCTTCGCCAGATGCCCGGCCATGGGATAGCCCATGACGCCCAGTCCGAGAAACGCAAGCTTCATCGCCGTCTCCGATTCGATTCCGGGGGCGATACTACTCCATCACCTCGAGCTCGACCTTGTGCTGCTCCTGCCCGGGCACGGGCGGCACCATGACCGGCCGCTTCATCATGAAGATCACGACCAGCGCCGGCAGGCTGCACGCGAACATGAAGAGGAAGTCGTGGGAATAGGCCGCGACCTGGGCGTTGTAGCTGACGATACGGTCGGCATTGGCGGCGCCGAAGGGCAGCTGCGGATTCCACATCAGGCTCTGGGCATTGACCGTCAGGTTGCGGTTGAACGGCGTGATGTGGGCCGCCATGTCGGCATGAATCTGCTGCACGCTTACCGCAAGGTAGGTGGTGGTGAGCGAGATGCCGATCGCGCTGCCGACGTTGCGGACGAGATTGACCAGCGCCGAACCGTCGGTGCGGAAGACCGGCGACAGGGTGGCGAAGCCGACGAGATTCATCGGCACGAACACGAGCCCCATGCCGACGCCCTGGATGAACGTCGTGTAGATGAGCTGCCAGTCCGAAATCGCGGGCGTCCAGGTCGACATCGCCCACATCGACCACAGTAGCAGAAGCACGCCGAAGCCCATCAGGTAGCGCGCGTCGGCCCTGAGCGCGAGGCGGCCCGCGAACATCATTGCGAACATGGTGCCGAGGCCGCGCGGCGCGAGCAGCAGGCCGGTCTGCGTGACGGAATGGCCGCCGAGATTCTGCAGATAGGGCGGCAGCAGCGCGGTCGACGCCAGCATCACCATGCCGATCATGAACATCAGCATCAGCGACGACAGGAAATTGCGGTCCTTGAAGATCGCCTTGGGGATGAACGACCGGTCGGTGGTCAGCATGTGCACGAGGAAGATGTAGAGGCCGAGGCCGGCCACGATTGCCTCCACGATGGTCTCGCCGGAGGAGAACCAGTCGTTGTCCGTGCCGCGATCGAGCATGAGCTGGAGCGCGCCCAGCGCCGCGCCCAGGGCCGCGAAGCCGAGCCAGTCGAATTTCAGATTCTCGTCGCGGTGCGTGTCCTTGAGGAACAGCCAGATGCCGGTGACGGCGGCGATGCCGAACGGAAGGTTGACGTAGAACACCCAGCGCCAGCTGTAACTGTCCGTCAGCCAGCCGCCCAGGGTCGGCCCGAGGATCGGCCCCACCATCACGCCCATGCCCCAGATCGCCATGACCGAGCCGCGCTTCTGCGGCGGATAGAGGTCGAGCATGATGGATTGCGACAGGGGAGACAGCGCCGCGCCGAACGCGCCCTGCAGCAGGCGGAACAGCACCATCTGGTCCAGCGTCTGGGCCGCGCCGCACATCATCGAGGTGACGGTGAAGCCCGTGATGCACACAAGCGCCAGGTTCTTGCGGCCGAAGCGCGAGGCAAGCCAGCCCACCGGCGCCGTCATGATCGCGGCGGAGACGATATAGGAGGTGAGGACCCAGGTGATCTCGTCGCGGCTCGCCTGGAGGCTGCCCATCATGTGGGGCAGCGCCACGTTGGCGATGGTGGAGTCGAGGGCCTGCATCAGCGTGCCGGCCATCGAGCACAGCATCACGATGGTCAGCTCGAATTTGCTTTCATAGGCCTCGTAGGAAAGGCCGAGCGCGCGCGTCATGGCTCAATCGCCAAACAGCATCCGGTACCAAAGGCGGTGATGGGTGTCGATCTCGACTTCCGCGCTCATGCCGGAGCGCAATTCCGGATCGCCGGGCTTGCGCTGGATGCGGATCTTGAGCGGAATGCGCTGCTGCACCTTCACCCAGTTGCCGCTCGCATTCTCCGCCGGCAGCACCGAAAAAGCGGACGCGGTCGCCGCACTGATCGCCTGGACCGTGCCGTGCCAGGTGTGGCCGGGATAGGTGTCGACCGAAACCTCCACCGGGTCGCCGACCTTCACATGGGTGAGATCGGTCTCCTTCATCTGCGCCTCGACCCAGACGTCGTCCGAATTGACGAGGCCGACCGCGCTGGTCGTTGAGAACGCGCTCATGGCGGAGATCACAAGCGTGCCGGGCTGGAGCGAATCCACCTCGGAGACGATGCCGTCGAAGGGCGCGCGCACGATCGTGTGGTCGAGCTGGCGCTGCGCTTCGTGCACGGCGGCGAGCGCCTGCTGGTATTGCGGCGTCTTCTCCGGCGCGATGTCGGGATCGCCGTTCAGCTTGACGAGCATGGCGTCGGCGGTCTGCTGCGCCGCCGCCAGCTGCTGCTGGGCGGAGGCGAGCGTGAGGCGCGACTGGTCGTAGGTGGCCGGCGCGATCGCATTGGCCTTCACCAGGCTCGCATAACGCGCGTTGTTGCGCGCATCGAGATCGACCTGCGCTTTCTGCGACGCCACGGTGGCCAGAAGCTGCTTGTAGGAATCCTTGGTCTGCTGGATCGATTGCACGGTCTGCGCCAGTTGCGATTGCGCGGTGGTCAATGCGATGCGGAAAGGCTGCGGGTCTATGGTGAAGAGGACCTGTCCTTTGGTGACGGACTGGCCTTCCTTTACGTTGACGGTCTTCACCAGTCCCGACACGTCGGTCGACACCATCAGCTTGGCGGATTGGATGTAGGAATCGTCGGTGGCGACATATCGACCGCCCATCAGCCACGCGATCGTGCCGATCACGGCCACGACGGCTATGCCGCCATAGATCAGCACCCGGCGCAGATAGGCCCGGTCGGTGCGCAGGCGGCGCACGGTCTCCGGCAGCTGCCACCACGGCGCGCGGCCGGCGGCGGCATATTGGGCGGTATCGGTCTGCATCGCGTTCACGGTATCACTCCCCGGCGATCGCCACGCGGGCGGGCTCGGCTGTGAGGTTGTCTTTCATCTGGAGAAGCGCATCGACGAGTTCGGTGCGCGTCTCCGAATCGAGGCCGGCAACGACTTCGTCCTGGAGTTCTTCCTTGTAACGGGAGATCTCCTCGATGAGGGGCTTGGCCGCCGCCAGCAGATGCAGGCGCCGGATGCGGCGGTCGGACGGATCTGGCCGGCGCTCGACAAGGCCGCGAGCCTCCAGCCGGTCGATCAGGCGGCCGACGGTGATCGGCTCGACTTCGCAGATCGCGGCCATCTCGTTCTGCGAGAGGCCCGGCTGGCGGTTGAGCCGCGCAAGGATCAGCCACTGCGCACGCGTCATGCCGAAACCGCGCGCGCGCTGGTCGAAACGCGTGCGCACCAGGCGCGCCACGTCGTTCAGCACGATCATCAGGTCCCGGTCGAAGCTTTGCGCCATGGGGTCCAATCTCTAAGCGTCGATAAGATAAGCCACGTTATTATAAGCTTCAAGATGGATATTTCCTTAAGCGCCCAATTTTTCTGTCCTTCCCGATCACGGAACAAATCCAAACACTTATCCGTTCTTGCACATCCGAAACCTCCCGTGGATTTGACCGCACTGCAGCATCCAATCGCTATATTGCGGCTGCGAGCGCCGCTTGGGGTCAGGAGTGGTCATGCGTTTTCACGGTCTGGTTGCACTTGCCCTTTTCACCCCTTGTGCGGCATGCGCCGCCGCCGCGCCCTTCACCCAGGACAGCGCGCGCGACATTATCGCCAACGTCCAGAAGATCGTGACGCCCAACGGTGTCGACAAGCGCGAAGCCGTCGAGATCGGCGGCATCAGGCAATGGATCACCGTGCGCGGGCGCGATCTCGACAATCCCATCCTGCTGTTCATCCACGGCGGCCCCGGCGCGCCCGAAATGCCGACGAGCTGGACGTTCCAAAATCCCTGGGAGGATTAATTCACCGTCGTGCAATGGGACCAGCGCGGCTCCGGCAAAACATACGGCGCCAACGATCCGGCGATAGTCGGGCCCACCATGACCGGCACGCGCATGGAAGACGACGCGGCGCAGATGGTGCAGTACCTGCGCGCGACCTATCACAAGAACAAGATCTTCGTGCTCGGCCATTCCTGGGGTTCGATCCTGGGACTCGAACTGGCGCACGACCATCCCGAATGGCTCTACGCTTATATCGGCATGGGACAGATGATCGACACCCAGGAAAGCGAGCGTCTTGACTACGAGGATACGCTCAAGGCCGCGAACTCCGCGCACAACGCGCAAGCCATAAAGGAACTGAAATCCATCGCGCCCTATCCAGGCGGCGATTCATCCAGGTTGCTCGACAAGATCAATCTCGAGCGCAAATGGTCGGTGAAATTCGGCGGCATGAGCTGGCGGCGCGACAGTTACGACTGTTACTACGACGCCGGCAAACTCTCGCCCGACTATACCGATGCGGATCTGGACGCCATCGGCAAGGGCTCGCTGCTCTCGCTGACGCATCTGATGGATGTTTTCGGCACGTTCGACTATTCGCGCGTCACCGACTTCCGCTGCCCCATCGTCATATTCAACGGGCGTCACGACGACACGGTGTCGGCGAAGATCACGGCGGCGTGGTTCGCCAAGGTGCGTGCGCCGGTCAAGAAGCTGGTGTGGTTCGAGAACTCCGCCCACATGATGCAGATCGAGGAACCCGGCCGCGTGCTCGCTCACCTGGTCGAGGATGTGCGCCCTCTGGCGCGGCGGTAGCGCATCTTCATCGCCGTTGCGGCCTTGCGGATCGATTCGCCCGTTTTCCGGGTCGATCCGGATTGTCAGGCGGGGCCATGCGTTACGGTCCCGTGACCGACTATTGCGCAAAAGAGACTCCTCCCCGGCGTCATGCCCGCCGTCGCAAATGTGTCATGGACCTTTCACCGACCTGACATTGGCCGCCGATACGACCACGCCAGCCTTTCATGGATGTCTGCGGGGGCTGGACGCCGCATCCGTTGCGGTCTTTTTTCGCGTATCTGAGCGGGGATAACAATGAAACTGAAGACAATTCTGTTGGGTACGGTTGCGTGCGCCATGATGGCGGCCCCGGCCCTCGGCCAGTCGTCTTCCACGACGACCACGACGACCACCACCACGACCAAGCATCATCACCATGCCGCAGCCGCCGGTGAGAGCCGGATGGACCGCATGGAGCGGATGATCGAGGAACAAGCCGCCGAGATTCGCGATCTGAAGTCGCAGGTCCACGGTGGCGGCGAGATGGCTGCTTCCGCGCCCCCGTCCTCCGACACGGTGACGACGGCGCAGTTCGAAGCGCTCCAGAACCAGGTCTATGAGCAGCAGGCCGCCAACACCGCGCTCACCAAGAGCAGCTGGTGGGCCAAGACCCAGGTCAGCGGCCGCGCCTACATCGATTTCTCGTCCATCAGCGACAAGCGTGACGGCGTTGCCCAGTCGGTGAACGGCACGAGCTTCGACATCAAGCGCTTCTACATCGGCATCGACCACCAGTTCGACAGCACCTGGTCGGCCAACGTGACGACCGACTTCCTCTACGACAGCACGGCCGGCGCCACGCAGCTCTACCTGAAGAAGGCCTACCTGCAGGGCAAGTTCGCCGACTGGCTGACGGTCCGCCTCGGCTCGTCCGACATGCCGTGGATTCCTTTCGTGGAAGACCTCTATGGCTACCGCTATGTGGAAAACACGCTGATCGACCGCACCAAGTTCGGCACCTCCGCCGACTGGGGCATCAACGCCAACGGCAAGTTCGCCGACGGCATGTTCTCCTACTCGGTCTCGGCCGTGAACGGCCTCGGCTACAAGAAGCCCGGCTTCGTCGGTGGCGTGAACCGCACCGACGGCATCGACTTCGAAGGCCGCCTGAGCATGAACTGGGACGGCTTCACCCTCGGCGTGGGCGGCTATGACGGCCACCTCGGCGCCGCGCACGGCGTCGTCACCCATCACGACGCCCAGCGCTTCGACGCGGTCGCCGCCTACACGATGGACGATCTTCGTGTCGGCGTCGAATACTTCCACGCGCAGAACTGGAACGACGTGACGTCGACCAACACCGACCGCGACACCGGCTACGGCGGCTTCGCCTCCTACAACTTCGATCCGGAATGGGCGGTGTTCGGCCGCTACGACTGGGTCAAGCCGGAAGTGAAGACCAGCGGCGGCGCCGTCGTCTCCGATCCGAAGAACACCTACTACAATTTCGGCATCACCTACTCGCCGACGAAGATCGTGGACCTGTCGCTCGTCTACAAGCACGACGCGGCCACCAATGGCTTCCTCGGTGACCAGAACGGCACGATCGGCGGCCTGGCACAGGGCCCCGGCCACAGCGGTCACTTCAACGAAATCGGTCTGTTCACCCAGCTTCGCTGGTAGTCAGCATCGAGAATCCCCTCTCCTTGGCGCCGCCGGATCACCCTCCGGCGGCGTCTTTGTTTTTGCGGAGATGGAACACAGTGATTGGCGAGGAGGCACGGTGCAGCCGCGTTCGCAGCACCGCCTGCTTTTGCGTTCTTCTTCGTGCCTCTATGGCTCCGAATGGATCTCTCGGCCTTACTTCGCCAGGGCGCCGTATCTGCCCTGGAAGAAGACCAGCGGCGCGCCGGCGTCGCGTTTGGCGAAGCTGAGGACACGGCCGACGAGGATGGCGTGATCGCCGGCCTCATGCACGGCGTGGCGTTCGCATTCGAAGACGGCGAGCGCGTCGGCGAGTGCGGGCGGGCCGAGGGTGGTGGCGATGAGCCCTATGCCTTCGAGCGAATGCGCGCCCTGCTTGGCCAGGCGCGCGGAAAC
Organism: Rhizomicrobium sp.; assembly: GCA_050728855.1. Taxonomy (GTDB): domain Bacteria; phylum Pseudomonadota; class Alphaproteobacteria; order Micropepsales; family Micropepsaceae; genus Rhizomicrobium. The sequence goes on from JBOHKI010000009.1 coordinate 55,641, forward strand.
GCTCTCATGCGCGGTACCGAGGATGCTGATGGTGTGGTGCGGCGCCTCGCTGAAGGCGCCGTAACGATCCGACTTCCGGTCGAGGCACCACAAAACCAGTGGCGGATCGAGCGAGACCGATGTGAAAGAATTAACCGTGATGCCCATCGGACGGCCGTCGCCCGGCGCGGCCGTGACCACCGCCACGCCCGTGGGAAACGAGCCCAGAGCCTGGCGAAAGGCGCGGCTGTCGAAACTCATCATCCCCTCAACGCTCGGTTAACGGGCCTCAGGCACACTGTCGTCAGCGAAACTAGGCGAGGCGCGCGACCGGGGAAAGCCCGGCGAAGAGCGGACGCCGCGGGTAAAGGGGTTCACGGTGGCGGCGGACGGCCCGGTCATCGTCAAGCGCGTCAAGAAGGGCGACCACGGCGGCCATCACGGCGGCGCCTGGAAGGTCGCCTATGCCGACTTCGTCACCGCCATGATGGCGTTCTTCCTGCTGATGTGGCTGATCAACACGACCACGCCGGAGCAGAAGCGCGGCATCGCGGATTATTTCGCGGCACAGAGCATTTCGCAGACCTCCAGCGGCTCGGGCGGCGTGCTCGGCGGCAAGGTGGTGGGCCAGGACGGCGTGCGCGCCGGTGGCGTGGTGTCCATCTACGACAAGACCACGCCCTCGGCGCCGTCCGATCCCACCCACTCCAAGGACCCGGCCCAGAAGCGCGGCGGCTCGACGGACGCCACCGGCCAGGCGCCGGCGTCGCAGGTGCAGAGCGACGACCATCTCCAGCGCGCCGTGCCGTCCTCGCAGGACCGCGATTTCGAGAGCGCAGCCGAATCGATTCGCCAGGCGATGCAGGAATCACCGGACATCGCGGCCTTGTCCCGTCAGGTCATCGTCGACCAGACGCCCGAGGGCCTGCGCATCCAGCTGGTCGACCAGGACGGCAAGCCGATGTTCCAGCCCGGCAGCACCGAACCGATGCCTTATACGAAAAAGTTACTGGAGACCGTGGCCAAGGTGATCGACCGGCTGCCGAACCGCGTCTCGATCTCCGGCCATACGTCTGGCAGCGACGGGAGCGGAGCGGCGAATTGGGAGATTTCGGCCGCCCGCGCCAACGCCGCCCGCGCCATCATCACCGGCGCCGGCGTGCAGCAGGACCGGATTTACGAAGTCGCGGGCAAGGCCGGGTCGGAGCCGCTCCTCCCCGAAGACCCGAACGCGTCGGCCAACCGCAGGCTGTCCATCGTGCTGATGCGCGAGGCCCCGCCGGTGCCGCCGGGAAACAAGCTTTAACGCAACCGTCGCGGACACTCTGGCGCGACGGCCGGTTTTGCCTTCATAATTGACTCGACCATGCCGGGCTTCTGTTCGTGACGGACCAACGCACCGCGAGACTGCCGCAGTTCTTCCTGACGCCGGGCGGGCCGTGCCCGTATCTGCCGGGAAAGGTCGAGCGCAAGGTCTTCGCGCGCCTCAACGGCAGCTTCGCGCAGGGCCTCAACGAGGCGCTGACGCATTCCGGTTTCCGCCGCAGCCAGATGATCGCCTACCGCCCGGCCTGCGAAGGCTGCAGCGCCTGCGTCTCGGTGCGCATCGTGGTGGACGAGTTCAAGCCGTCGCGCGGCCAGCGCCGCATCCAGCGCCGCAACACCGACGTCGCGCGCGCGCAGGTCGCCGCGGAGGCGACGCGCGAACAGTTCGCGCTGCTGCGCGCCTATCTCGATTCCCGCCACGCCGGCGGCGGCATGTCGGACATGGGGCTGTTCGACTACGTCGCCATGGTCGAGGAAACCCCGGTCGACACCCAGATCGTGGAATATCGCGGCGGGGCGGAGAACGGCTCCCCCCTGCTCGGCTGCGCGCTGACGGACGTGCTGCGCGACGGGCTGTCGATGGTCTACAGCTTCTACCACCCCGGCGAGGTGACCCGCAGCCTGGGTTCGCACATGATCCTCGACCACATCGAGGCCGCGCGCGCTCGCGGGCTCCAGTACGTCTATCTCGGCTACTGGATCCGCGGCAGCGCCAAGATGGACTACAAGGCCCGCTTCCAGCCGCTCGAAGCGCTGGGACAAGAGGGCTGGGCGCGGTTGAGCGAATAGTCCGCCTCCGCCTTGCGGGATATTCTTCAATCGCTCGCGCTCACGGCGCGGAACATGATCAGCTCCTCGTAGGTCCGCTCGCCGACGCGCAGCGAGTTGGGATACTTCCCGATCGGGCGGAAGCCGTGGCGGGCGTAGAAGCGGATGGCCGGCGCGTTCTCGGCGTTCACGGTCAGCTTGAGCTGCTCGACTTCGCTCACCGCGCAATCGATCAACGCTTCCATCAGCGCGTCCGACAGCCCCTTGCCGCGGTGCTGCGCGCGCACATACATCGCGCCGATCTCGCCGGTGTGGCCGATCTTCCTGCCGCGCGGCCTGGCGAAGACGACGATGCCGCAGAGTTCGCCATCCACGAATCCGCCCAGCGTCACGGCCGTCGCCATGCGCGCGAGCCACTGCTCGCGGCTGAAGGCTTCCTCGTATTCGAGGTCGGAGCCGAAATTCTCCGGATGCAGGCGCAGCGCCTCCAGCCGGATCTCGCGCAGCGCGTCGAAATCGTCCTCGGTCATGCGGCGGACGATCATGTGCCGTCCGTCCCGCCGAAGCGCACGCGCCATTCGGCGATCTGCTCGTCGGTGATCTTGGCGAACAGCACGTCCGGCGGGCTGATCGGCTGGCCGGCCTCCAGCTCGTCGAGCGCCTGCGCCATGGCAACGTCCGGCCACGGGATGAGATCGCCCCCGCCCGCCACCGGCTGGATGGTCTCGTGGATGCGCCGCGCCATGGTGGGCATCACCGGCCACGCCAGATGCGCGAACTGGTGGATCAGGTTGAGCCCCATGCGGATGCCGACGGCCGCTTTCGCGCGGTCGGTCTTGAAGTGCGTCCAGGGCGCGGCGCGGGTGATGTATTCGTTCGCCGCCACCCAGATCGCGCGCAGCTCGCCCAGCGCCTTGCGGAACTCGATCGCCTCCAGATGCGCCGTATATGTCCTGACCCGCGCGTCGATCTCCGCGATCAGCGCGTGCTCTTCCGGCCCGTATTCGCCCTCGCCCGGCACTTTGGCGCCAAACCGCGCGGCGCAGAACTTGGTCACGCGGTTGACGAAATTGCCCAGCACGTCCGCCAGATCCTTGTTCACCACGGAAGCGAAATGCTCCCAGGTGAAATTGGAATCCGAGCTTTCCGGCGCGTTGGCCATCAGGTAGTAGCGCCAGTAGTCCGCCGGCAGGATCTCGAGCGCGGAATCCATGAACACGCCGCGATGCTGCGAGGTCGAGAACTTGCCGCCGTCGAAATTCAGCCAGTTGAACCCCTTCAGCCGGTCCACCAGCTTCCACGGCTCGCCCGAGCCCATGATCGTCACCGGAAAGCCCACGGTGTGAAACGGCACGTTGTCCTTGCCCATGAACTCGACATAGACGACGTCCTTCGCCTTGTCGCCGAACCACCAGTCGCGCCAGGCATCGCCCTTGCCGTTGGCGTCGGCCCACTCCTTGGTGGCGGCGATGTATTCGATCGGCGCGTCGAACCAGACGTAGAACACCTTGCCCTTGAGCTTGCCGTCGCCAACATCGTCCGGCACCGGCACGCCCCATTCGACGTCGCGCGTGATGCCGCGATCCTGCAACCCCTCGTCCAGCCATTTGTTGGCGATGGAGGTGACGAGCTGCGGCCAGTCGTGGCGGTGGCCGCCGATCCATTCGCGCAGCTGGGGGACGAATTGCGACTGCTTGAGGAACAGGTGCGTCGAATCCCGGATCTCGATGTCGTTGGAGTCCGAGATCGCCGAGCGCGGATTGATGAGGTCGACGGGATCGAGCACGCGGGTGCAGTTCTCGCACTGGTCGCCGCGCGCCCGGTCGTAGCCGCAATGCGGGCAGGTGCCGATGACATAGCGGTCGGAGAGGAAGCGCTTGTCGGCGTTGGAATAGACCTGCTTGGTGGTGCGCACCTCGAGGTGGCCGTTCTTCCACAATTGCCGCGCGAAATGCTGCGTCAGCTCGCGGTTCTGCGGGTTGGAGGAGCGGCCGAAATGGTCCCATCCAAGCGCGAAGCCCTCGCCCGCCGCCTTCTGGAGCGCGTATTGCCGGTCGCAGAATTCGCGCACGCCCATGCCGGCCTCGGCGGCGGCGAGCTCCGTCGTCGAGCCGTGCTCGTCGGTGGCGCAGATGGCCAGCGTCTCGAAGCCCTGCGCGCGGCGGAAGCGGGCATAGACGTCGGCCGACAGCAGCGAGCCCACCAGCGTGCCCAGGTGCTTGACGCCGTTGATGTAAGGCAATGCGCTGGTGATCAGGTACCGGGTCATCGTGGCCGCTTGCGGGAACGGGGTTGGGAGCGGACATTACCGGCCGCAGCGATTCCGTCCAACCTCGCCGGGAAACGCCGATGCCGCAGGACGCGCCACAGACCGCGACGGAGAAGCGGCCCATCCACCTGCACGTCCAGGCCTATCTGCTGGCGGGGCTGCTCACCATCATCCCGCTGGTGATCGTGTGGCTGGTGTTCGCGTTCTTCCTCGGACTGCTGGACTCGGCCGGCCATCCGCTGGCCGCCGAACTGGCCGACTTCATCGAGGACCAGGCGCCGGGCGTGACGCCCTGGCTGTCCAATCCCACCATTCAGTTCCTGATCTCGGTCGTGGTGGCGCTGTTGATGCTCTACCTGATCGGCGCGCTGGCCAGCCGGGTGATCGGCAAGCAGGCCATCGTCGTGTTCGAGCTGGTGGTGGCGCGCATCCCGCTGGTCGACACGATCTATGCCGCCGCCAAGAAGCTGGTCGACGTGCTGCGCAAGAAGCCCGAGGGCGCCCAGCGCGTGGTGCTCATCGACTTCCCGCTCGCCGGCCAGAAATGCATCGGCTTCGTGATGCGGACGTTCCCGGATTCGCGGACCGGCGAGGAGCTGGCGACGGTCTATGTCCCCACGGCCATCAATCCCACGGCCGGGTTCCTCCAGATCGTGCCGGTGTCCCGGCTGGTCCCCACCGACATCCCGACCGACCAGGCCATGGCCATGATCCTCTCCGGCGGCGCGGTTTCGCCGGAACGCCTGAGCGTGGCGCCGCCCGGCACCTCCAGGATGTAGAGGGTCAGGGGCGGCCTTCCACTCAGGATTGATCTTTGTTTGCACGGATCCAGCTACCCCCCCTCCCCCCCCCCCGAGACCGGACATTGCCGGTTCCTGTCCGCGGCATTCGAACCTCCGATTTGTCGCCCCCCCGGGGTCCGCCGTCGCAACAATTCCGCCATCTCCCAAGGCAAAGCGAGCCGCTCCCGCCCGGAGCCCATCTCCGGCGGCTGTCGCAGCCCATGTGAGAACATACCACGAACTAACCTGTGGTTGTCAAGTCGACGGTTCAGGCGTCCGGAGGCTATGAGACGGCATGTGCGGAAAATTCACGCAGATGATGTCGTGGCAGGAACTGGTGGACCTCGCCGATATCGTAGGAACGGACGACGCGGCGCCGTCCACGGTGACGCCGATGCGGTTTGCGCGCGTGATCCGGCTGAACGCGGACGGCGCGCGCGAGAGCGTGGCGATGCGCTGGGGTTTCTCGGCGCGCAATGCGAAGACGCCCGCCAAGCCCGATCACATCCACGCCCGCGCCGAGACGATCGACACGCGGCCGACGTTCCGCGACGCCTTTCACGCGCGCCGCGGCATCCTGGTGGTGCGCACCTTCAATGAAGGCGAGGATGCCTCGCCCACGAAAACCATCCAGCACACGCTCACCCCGCGCGACGGCAAGCCGCTGGCCATCGCGGCGCTGTGGGAGGCGTGGACGCATCCCGAGCAGGGCGAACTCCTCACCTTCGTCATGGTGACGGTGCCCGCGAACCGGCAGATCGCCGCGATCACCGACCGCATGCCCGCCGTGCTCGCGCCCGAGGACTGGGCGACGTGGCTGGGCGAGGAACCCGCCACACCGGCCGACCTCAAATCCCTCCTCCGCACCGTCGACGGCGACTGGGACATGGCGGAGGAAAAGAAGGGCGCGAAGCGGCCGCCGCCTGAGAAGCCGTCTCCGTCCAAGAAGGCAAAGCCGCAAGGCGAGTTGTTTTAAATTCCGCTTCCTCCCCCGCGAGAGCGGGGGAGGTGGATGCCACGCCCTTCCGCGCGGCAGACGGAGGGGGTGTGACTGCTCGGGAAAGCAGACGCTGGTTCTTCACCACCGCCGCGCCCCCTCCACCCGCCTACGCTTCGCTTCGGCTTGGCAGGCGACACTCACTCGGCACGCCGGAGCCTTGGCGAAGGCGGCCGGCTTCGCCGGTCCCCCTCCCCCGCAACCGCGGGGGAGGAAGCAATTGTCTACCGCTCGCCACCATTTCGGAGTATCCCACGACGCACGCCGGCTTAGCTCAGTTGGTAGAGCACCTGATTTGTAATCCGGAGGCCACAGGTTCGAGTCCTGTAGCCGGCACCGGGGTTGCAGGCCATCAGTTCGCCGGCGTTCTCATGCTATCCTCGCGCACGGGGCTTGTGGGGCAATGGGCGATGGCAGATGGAGCGGGGGTTCGAAAAGCAGCGGGCGACGACAAGACTCCCAACGGCATTGACGCTGGGTACATCGTCTACCAGCAGATCGCGGGCGTGTTCGGCGCTCTCAGCTTGATCGCGTTTCTCGGACACTTCGTGCATGTCGATTGGCGCGGCACTTTGCTGAAGCTCATCGACGTGTGGAATGGCTTCATCAGGCCATCCACCGAATGGATCGTGGAATCCGTTACCTACCCGCTCACCCGGATGGGGTGGCATGTCGATCTATCTTTGCTGCAGAGGGATTATCTGTCGGCCGGCATCGTGATGTCGCTGTCCTATACCAGGGCCGTTCCAAAGTTCTTCGCGAAGAGTTCGTGGAGCGCCGGCGTCTTCTCGAAATTATCGACAATAGTGGTAGGGGCGCTTTCGCTCGTGCTTATCTGGCCGCTGGCGATAGTTTACTGCCTGGACGCTTTCATAAGGGGGCGCACCTGGGACGACGCCGACAACCAGCCGGAAAACCCCAGACTGTTCGGGTTTCTGTTGCTCTCGCCGCTACTCTACCTTGCCCTGCTCTTGGCCGCGAACTATCTGCTCCTGAAGTCGTGAGCCCAGGCGGAAGTCGCGGTAGCGCGTCATGCGTAATGCCACCGCTCCACCCACTTCTCCAGCACCCCCATCACCCCCGCCATCTCCGCCTCGTAGTGGCGCCACGTCCCCATGCCTTCGCGGTTGAGCCCTTTCACCACTTGGGTCGAGCTGGGCGTGCGGATGGTGCGGGATTTGGCGTGGGTTGCGAAGTCGGCGATTCCGGGGCTCCAGTCCACGCCGATGAAGGCGCAGATGGCCTTCGCCTCGCCTTCGAAATCGGCGATGAGGGATTCGTTGCGGACTTCGCGCCAGGCGAGGTCGAGGCGCTCGCGGTAGATTTGTGCGAGCCGCATCGTGGCGTCGTAGAATTTCGCGGCGCGCTCCAGGTCGAGGAACTCGAACATCGAGGAGTTGATGCCGAAGGAGCGGCGGTAGCAGCTCAGCACCACGTCGCGCGGATCGCGCAAGGCAAAGAGGATGCGCGCCTTCGGGAAGAGCTTGGCGACGATGGGCAGCTTGAGCGTGGTCAGCGGGTATTTGTCCACGAACACCCTGCCCTGCACGGCCGCGCCATGCTCGCGCGCGCGGTTCCAGTAGCGCGCCCGCCACTCCGCGATCGCGGCGTCGTCGAGCACGGCCAGCCGGTCGCGGCCCGCCTCGTCGATGAGGAACTCCCGCATCGGCTCGTTGAGCATGTCGCGCTCCTCCAGCGTGGCGATGCCGGGATGCGAGGCCAGGATGTTCTCCAGCAGCGTGGTGCCGGAGCGCGGGAAGCCGACCAGGAACACATGGCCCAGCGCGCCGTCGCGCGGATCGTCCGGCGCGGACTGCCGCGCCGCCGACCAGTGCGCGGGATCGGACGCCGCGAAGTGGTCCGCGAGCCAGCCGCAATACTTCGTCACCGAGGCGCCGGGCTTGTCGTAGTGCGGCGCGTAGAATTTGAATTTCTCGCGGTTGCTCGCGGTGTAGGCGGCGAAGGCCTGGGCGTAGCGGCCCTGGGCGTGGCGCAGATCGCCCAGCACGTTGCGGGCGAATATCCCGTCCAGCGGCGACGGCGGCGCGGCGGCGATCAGCCGGCGGATGATGGCGTCGGCCTCGTCGAAGGCGCCCGCGGCGATGGCGGCGCTGGCCAGCGTCGTCTGCGCCACGTAGTCGCCCGGCCTCAGCGCCAGCGCGCGGTTGGCCAGCGCGCGGGCCTCGTCCCAATCCGCCCGCCGCGACGCCAGGCTCGACAGCCGCACGATGGCCTCGACCATCCCGGGATCGAGCGCGAGCGCGCGCTCATAGCGCATCCGGGCGTCGGAAAGTTCGCCGGTGGATTCCAGCACCCAGCCGAGGCTGTACTGCGCGACGGGCCATTCCGGGGCGAGTTCCACCAGGCGAAGCAGGACCGGCAGCGCCTCGTCCCAGCGCCCCTGACGGCCGAGAAGGATGGCGAGCGCGCTGCGGACATGGATGTCGTCCGGCGCGATGTCGAGGGCGTGGCGGAGGTCGGCCAGCGCCTCCCGGTCGCGCCCCTGCCGCGACCACCAATAGGAGCGCAGGTTGAGGAGCATCGGGTGGTCCGCGCCCTGGGCCAGCGCCGCGCGCGCCATCTCGATCGCGCGCGGCAATTCGTTCGCCCGCACGGCGGCTTCAATCTCGGCGAGCGTGGCTGGGTCCGCGGACATGGCCTTGTAGTTCCCCGGGGTTATGTCCATGTCTCAAAAGCCAAGCGCAAGGGCTTGAGACTTAACATGATTGAGTTTCTGAAACCTCCGTTCATGCTGGGTTCAGCCATGCGCTTCGATAGTCCATCCAGAACCCGAGTCACAGGTCCGTATCATGCAGTATAGACATCTCGTTCCGGCGCTGGCGCTTTCGGGCGCCATGGCGCTGTCCGCACCCGCGCTGGCCGCGCATCACGGCGGCTGGGGACCGCCCAGTGGCGGCAGCGCACCGTCGAGCGGCGGCTCGTCCGGCGGCAGCCCCCCGCCGGTGTCCGGCGGCGGCGGCGGCAATTGGGCCCCCGGCGGCCCGTCCGGTTCCGTCCATGGCAATTCCGGCGGCAGCAACAACTGGCATGGCGGCGGCAATGTGTTCGCGCGCGGCAGCCATCCGCATGTGTTCGCCGGCGGCCAGAACTGGTCGCATTTCACGCCGGCGCAACGCTCCACCTGGAGCCACGGCCATTGGTGGCACGGCCATCATCACGGTCACGACGGCTGGTGGTGGTTCGCGGGCGGCGCATGGTTCTTCTATCCCTACGCGGTCTATCCCTATCCCGACTACGTTTCGCCGACGGTCGATTACGAGGATTACTACTACGGCAACAACCAGGGTCAGTGGTGGTACTGCCAGGATCCGCGCGGCTACTACCCCTACGTCCAGCGCTGCAACGTGCCGTGGCAGGCCGTGCCGGCGACGCCGCCGGATGTCCAGCCGCAGCAGCAGGGCTATTACGATCAAGGCGACCAAGGCGGTCAGGACGGACCGCCGCCCGACCAGGACAGCGGCCCGGACGATCAGGGCCCGCCGCCCGACGGTCCTCCGCCAAACGGTCCCGACAATGGGCCCCCGCCGGGTGATGCCCCTCCCGGTCACTGACGACCATTGATCGGCGATCGCGCCACGCCGCGTCCGTCCGCCAAGACGGGCGCGGCGTTTTTCCTTGCGATGCGGGTTTCCTATTCCGACGCCAGCGCGGCGGGCGCGGGCATGGTGTTCGCCGCCGCGTTGACCGGGCCGGGCTTGTAGGCCGCCGCGGCGCGCTCGCCGGCGGCGAGATCGCCGGGCTTGAGCTGCGTCTTCAGCGCCTCGATGCTGGCCCTGGAATCCTTGTCGCCCGCCGCCGCCGCGATGGCATACCATTTGTAGGCGTTGACCAGGCTCTGCGGCACGCCCTGCCCGCGCTCATAGAGAACCGCGAGATTGTACTGCGCGTCGACATAGCCTTGCATCGCCGCCACCCAGAACCAGTGCACGGCCTGATCCGCATTCGGCTTGACGCCGTTGCCGCGCGCATCGGCGTCGGCGAGGTTGTACATCGCCTTGACGTTGCCCTTCCTGGCGGCGGCCTGGTACAGGCGCCACGCCGCGGCCGCGTCCTGCGTCACGCCGCGGCCGCGCTGATAGAGCGTGCCGAGCCAGTATTGCGCGATCGCGTTTCCCTGATCGGCCGATTGCTGGAAGAGCCGTGCGGCCTTCGCATCGTCCTGCGCCACGCCGTCGCCGTCCATCGCGCGCAGGCCGAGCAGGAGCTCGGCATCGGGATTACCAGTGCTCGCCAGCGCCGTGAGGCGGTACACCGCCATGTCGGTGTGCGCGGGCTTAGCCATCGCCGCCGCGGGCTTTGCCGGCGCGGCCGCGAGTTTGACTGCCGCCGCGACCTTCCGGGCCGCCACAGGATGGACCACGCGCGCGGCGACGGCCGGATGCACGGTTTTGTGCGCGGAACCGCCGTAGCGCAGCATCACGCCCGCGACCACCAGGACCACGCCCAGTGCGGCGCAGCCGGCGAGGATGAAGGCGGTGCGCGTCCAGCTCATCCGTGCGGATGCGACCAGCGTGTTGCCGCGCTCGATGTCGGCCAGTTCGGCGGCCGTCCTGGCGGCGCGGCGGGCGGCGGAGAGATAGGTCTCGGCCGCGGCCGTCAGCGGCTTGTCCGTCTTCTTCTCGGACACCGGCGGCGCGGGCTCGGGCGCGTCCCATTGTGCGTCGAGCGCCGGCGCAGGCGTGACGGCGATGCCCTTCGCGATCTCCAGCGATTCCAGGCGGCCATAGACGTCGTTGAGCGCAGCACGCATCTCGGCGGCCGCGCCGCGGGCCTTGCGCTCGCCGGCTTCCAGTTTCTCGGCGACACCGTCGCCGGCTTCGCGCTGGCGCTTCTCCAGCGCTTCGGCGCGCCCGGCGAAATTCCTGACGTTCTCCTCGACCATGTTCGAAGAGCGGGTGGTCGTGGTCTCGATGGTGTCGAGCCGCGTGGCGATGTCGGCCAGCGTCTTTTCGAACACGCGCAGGCGGCGCTCGAGCCAGGCATCGACCTTGCGCGCTTCCAGCCGCGAGATCGCCAGCTTCATGTCCGCCAGTTCGCCGGCATCGGACGGCGCCGCGGCGCCGGCCGTGGGTTCGGCCGTGGGTTCGGCGGGCGCGTCCGGCTCCGCGCTTTCCGCGGCCGCGATTTCTTCCACCAGTTCGGGAGCGGCGGCGACCGCGTATTCGGGCTCGGCCGCCGGCTCCGGGCACTCCGCCACTTCGGCCGGGGACGGTTGAGCCTCATCGGTTGCGGCGTCCGCGGAGTCCGGCGCGGGCTCCTGCTGTTGCTCGACGGGTGCTTCGGGCGCGGGCTCGTGCGGCGCGAAGGCGAACACGTCGGCGGATTCCGCTTGCGCGGGTTCGGCATCGGAAAATGGAAACGTGTCGCTCAGCCCGCGCGCGAATGCGACCATGTCGTCGCAGAACAGGCTGGCCAGCATGTCGGGCTTGCTGGGGAAGTAGGCATAGATCGCGGCGGGCGCGAAACCGGCGGCTTCGGCGACGGAATCCAGCGACAGGCGGCCTTCGCCGTCTCGTGCCACGATGCTTCGCGCCGCGGCGAGGATGGCCTCGCGGGTCTCGGCGTGCTGCCAGGCAGTGTCCTGCGTATTGCGTGCTTCCTTGGCCATTTCGATCGCTGTCGGGCCCCGCGCCATTGAACGCCCCGAACTCCTTAAAATCCGTTAGAAATGCTCGCCGCATTTGAACGCTTGCGGCCGCGGATTCCGTGCTAGAAACGGGCCCAAGAGGGGCAAATATGAACCGCAGAGCCTTCCTGACCGCCGCAGCCGGCCTGATGGCGCCCGCCTCGGCGCTGGCGGCCGGTAAATGCGTGAGCGTGGCCTATGGCGGGGTTTGCACGACGTCGCTGCGCTTCGACGCGGTGGTGCGGAACTTCGATTTCGACCGCTACGACCGCTGGGGATGGACCTCCGCAATTTCCCTGATCTTCGCCTATTACGGCCATCCCATCGCGGCCCAGACGATCGTGGACAGAGCCTATGGCGGAAGTTTCGGGCTCACCGGCGATTTCGTGGAGAACGCCCGCCAGCTCAACCGCCCATGGGTCGACGAGAGCGGCCGCGCCTTCGATTGCGAGATCAAGCCGCTGTTCGCGGTCACGCCTTATGCCGAGCGCATCGCCATCGGGCAGATGATCGACGCGCTGGATCGCGGCCAGCCGGTGCTGCTCTGCGACCGCCAGCACACCATGGTACTCACCGCGCTGACCTACGCCAGCGATCCGGTCTCGCCCATCGTGAAGCAGGCCACCGTCGTCGACGCGTGGCAGGACAACGAGCACGTCCACACGCTCGATGCCGCCGACCTCACCGCGCCGCCAATCGGACGGCTGCATCTGGCGGCGGTCGTGCAGGTCTATGACGGCGAGACGGAGGCGACGCGCTAGGCCGGCGCCAGTTCGCCGCGCGGATGGCGGGCGCGTTCCCAGCGCATCAGGCACACCATCGTGACGACGGTCGCGGCATAGGCGATGAGCTGCAAGCCGTTCGGCGCGTCGTTGTAGCCGACAAGGGTATGCAGCAGGCGGCCGGGGATGGAATCCTGCGACAGCAGCCACGACGTGTCCCACACCGTTCTGGTGAGCACCTCGAAATAGCCGGCCTGCTGGATGAACAGGATCGCCTGCGCCGCCATGCCGGCCGCGAGCAGCGTGATCAGCCATGAGGTGACGGAAAACAGCCGCCCGGCCGGGATGGCGAGAAGGCCGAAATACATCAGCGCCGTCACAGCCGCGCCGGCCGCAAGCCCGAGCGCGCCGCCCGCGAGCATCGCGGCTTGCGACGTGCCGCCGGCACTGGCGATGCCGTAGAGGAACAGCACCACTTCGGAGCCCTCGCGCAGCACCGCCACGCCGACGACGATCGACAGCGCGGTGAGCGGGCGTTCGCCGCGCGTGACGGCGGCGCCGACCGTCTTCATCTCGCGCGCCATCTCGCGGCCGTGACCGGCCATCCAGACGTTGTGCCAGGTGAGCATGCACACCGCGAGCAGGAGAATGGAGGCGTCGAAGAATTCCTGACCCGCCCCCGAGAACAGCGACGCGATTTCGCCCGCGAAGGCCGCGACCAGGCAGGCGCCGGCGACACCCGCGGCGATACCGTAGCCGACCCACAAGCCGCGCTTCGGCACGCCCTTGCTGGCGGCGAGCACGATGCCGACGATCAGCCCGGCCTCGATGACTTCGCGGAAGACGATGAGGAGCGTGGCCAGCATGCTATTGCGCGATCACCACGCCCTGCGCGGTGGCCGAATGGTATTCGCCCATGAAGGGATAGCGTCCCGGCGCGAGCGGACGGATATGCACATCGCCGGCGCTGTTGCCGGCCACCACCTTCTCGACCTTGAGCGAGGTGGAGTCGAACTCCTCCGCTTCCGCGTCCTGGTTGGTCAGATGGATCATGGCGGCCTCGTTGGCCTTCACATGGATTTCGGCCGGCGTGAATTTGTGGTCTTTCAAGGTCACGGCGATCGGTCCATCGGCCAGGGCGGGCGTTGCCAGCGCCACGGCGATTGCGGCAGCCATCAAGATACGCATGGGCTCGGTCCTGCTTGATCGGTATCAACGTTCCGGAGCCATTTTATTCGCAACTCATTCTCAAATGCAACTATGACAAATTGGCTCAGAAGCTGATCCAGACCGAGATCTGGGCGCCCACTTCATCCAGCGAATTCTGCCCCGCGGGACAGAAATAGCTGCCGCTCTGCACCGACACGCCGTGCCCCAGCACGCTCACCCACGAAACCTCCAGCTTGTGGGAGCGGTAGTAGGTGTAGGGCGGCCGGGCATCGCCGCCGGCGATGGTGTTGAAGCTCTGGAGCAGCAGCGTGTCGTCGCGATAGAGATGCAGGCCCACCGTGATGTCGATGGGCGTCTCGTTGGGGCGCGCGCCCGCCACCCAGCGTTCGCCGGCCTCGATGTCGGCGTATCCGTCCTTGCCGAAGACCGTGAAATTGGCGCCGTAGAGCAGCCGCAGCTCCGCCTGTTCGCCCGACTGGCCGTCGACGGACACGGACATGTCGAACGCGCCCGCGGATTTCACCATGGCCTGCACCGACAGCGTGCCGAAGCTGTCGGCCAGCCGGTAGCGCACGCCGCCGCCGAAGGCGAAATCGCGGGCGCGGGATTCGACGCCATAGGGATCGCGGGTGCGCGCCCAGGCATATTCCGGCGAGAAGATCAGCGTGACGCGGTCGTTCCAGCCATACTCCGCCCAGACCGCGCTCCACAATTTCTGAAACACGGCCGGCGATTTCGCCGCGCCGGAGGAATTGAAGCTGGTGCCCGCGCCGCTATAGGTCGAGCCCACGATCACCTGGCCGTGGCCTTGCGCCTCGGTCCACGCGCCGGCCCGCGCGCCCGTCGCCGCGCCCGTTGCCAGAAGCGTCAGCAGGAGCGCGAGGGAAGCGCCGCGCGTCATGCCAGGCGGCTCACGCCATGGCGTGTCTTTTCCCAATAGAAGGGACGCGAAAGGATCTGGCGAAACGCGCGGAAGAATGCCAGCGAGATGAGCATCCAATAGGCCGGCGCGAGCACGCCATAAGGCGCGAGCGCGAACCATCCGCGCCGGCTGACGCCGAGCATGGCCAGCGCCACATAGAACCCGTTGCCCAGGACGAGGCACCAGACGCAAAGATGCTCCGAACCCGCGAGCCGCGGACCCGCGAGAAGCAGTGCCGCGGCGACCGCCCAGAGGATCGGGCTCAGGAACGCCGACACGAAGGTGCCGCCGATGAAGAGCTGGAAGCCGAGGAAGCCGAGTGGGCCTTCGCTGCGCAGCAGCACGAGCGGATGGCGCATGTGCACCAGCCAGGTCTGCATGTAGCCCTTCTGCCAGCGCGAACGCTGGCGCAGCCAGTTGGCGAGATCGTTCGGCGCCTCCTCGAACGTCGTGGAATCGAAGGTGCGCACGCGATAGCCGCGCCGCGCCAGGCGGATGCCGATGTCGGCGTCTTCCGTGACGTTGAACGGATCCCATCCGTGGATGGCGCGCAACGCGGCGATGCGGAAATGGTTCGAAGTGCCGCCGAGCGGCATGGCGATGCCGAGCCGCTCGAGGCCCGGCAGCAGGAAGTCGAACCACAGCGCATAATCGATCGCGAAAAGCCGAGTCAGCGGTATGTTGGCGCAAGTGCCACAGAATTAAAGGAGCGGTAATTGACGCGAGTTCATAGGCAGATTCCGATCAAGGTCACGGTGGACGTGGACGAGGGCATTTCGGACCTCGTGCTCTATCTCAATTCGATCCCCGGCGTCCGCACGTTTGGTAGCTGCCAAGGAACTATCGGTGAGGGCGGTCCGGCACCCTACCGCCCAGAGGTTATCGTGACGTGGGACAGTGCGGACACCTTCGCCAGACTTCAAAGCGAGTTCGATCTGAGTCAGGTCCACCCGGAAGGTGCATGGTGCTATGTGCATCCGCGCCGGGCTACGTCATGACTGGACCAAAAGAACAACGCCGCCGGTTTCCCGACGGCGCCGTTTCTCATGCCATTGAGAAGTCTGCGTTACTGGCCCTTGCGGTCCAGACCGTCGCACACTTCACAGAGGCGATAGCCGCCATCGGTATAGACGCGCTCGTTCTGGGGAACGTCTTGCCCCGGGCGACACGCGCTGTTGTCATGGTGTACCCGCTTTTCGGCAGGCTTCTTCACTTCGTTGATGGAGTGGAACTTTCGAGTGGTAGGCATGGAGTTCTCCTAAAATGGAGATCGCCTTGACCTGTGGAGTCCTGTAAGCGAAAGATTCGCTTGTCGAGAGACGCCAGTCCCGCACGGCGACCTGAGCTAGCGGGATTGACGCGGGCGGGGGTGGTTCAGACCCCCGCCCGAATCATGTCATAGGTTGGAGTCTTCACTCCCTGCAATCGGAAGTCGATCCGAAAAGTCGCCGCTAATTCTTTGAAAGAGCCCAAATTACCTTGGAGCCGCTTCCGGCCTTGATGACTTTCCCGCGCCGTTCCTGATAGGCGAGATTGCCCCGCACCCTTGGGGCCAGCGCGGGCCGTGCGCTCTCGCTATGGCCGCCCGCCTTCAAGAGTGCCGTCACGATCTCCCGCGTCCCCATCGGCTTCTCTGCCCGGCGTAGGGCATCGATTACCAAGCGGCTCAGTTCGCCTTGGCGGAATAGCTTGATGCGCCTTTGAGGACGCTTCGCGGGGATCAAGTTCGGAAACAATTGCGGGTCCAGCAATTGAAGGCTCGCATCCACATGGCGAATGTGCTGTTGCGCCCATGCGAGGCGCTTTTTCAGGTCTATTATCTCTCCAGCGAGCGTGGCGCGCTGGCGCTTCAATGCCGCGAGTGCGTATTTGTTGCCGAGGTCGTTCATGCCGCTTTGTGCCTTTGATAGTAACCAGCGAAGTCAGCGGACGGCCCGCGCTTCAACGCGAGTTCGGTAACGCGGCGGACTTGCGCGCCGTTATCAACGCGGCGTGCATCCTCGCGCCACGCGCTTTCCTGCGCGTAGCGAAGGAGATACGGGCCGCTAACGTGATGGTGATGGCCCATTTCTGCGCGGCGGAGGCGCGAGAAATACGACTCGGCTTGGTTCGTGCAAGCGCCGTCCAGCGAATACGCCTCTTGATGGTTGATGCGCTTCATTTCGAATTTCGAGTGAAGGTCATTCCAGCCCGGCGCTTCATCGGCATTCACCAGCGTTCCGGCTTCAACGCGCGACTTAATCCATGCCAGCGCCGCGCCTTCGGAGCGGAACACGGCGGGGAGCGAGCGGCCATTGCGTTCCCGCACGATGATAACGGATTGGCGCTTGCCGGACTGGTTTTCGAGGCGGCGGCGGTCAATGCGATCCGTCACAAGGTTGGCGGGTTTGACGTATCCGCCGAAGTACGCGCCATCCACTTCGGCAACCTTGCCGACGCCCCCGACCTTGCGGCCCAGAAATTCCTCTGCCATGGCTTCCCGGACCTTGTGAAGCAGAACCCAGCACGCCTTGTGCGACATGCCGAGATCGCGGGACAGGGCCAGCGCGTTCTTGCCCTTCACTTCGTTCATAAACACCGCGATAGCGGCCAAGTAGGCACGGAGCGGGGCTTTGTGAGCGGCGAACAGCGTGCCGCTGGTGATCGTGAAATCTTTCGCGCACGCCTTGCAACGGAAGCGCAGGAGACCGGAGGGGCGACGGGCGCTATAGGCGTCCAGCCCGCCACAGGCCGGGCAGACAGGCGCGCCGTCCGTCGAGTGCCAGCGGATTTTGCGGAAGGCCGTCTCGGCTTCCCCGTCCGTCATCCGGAACACCTGAGCGAGGCTCAGGGTCCGGGCGGCTTTGGACTGGAGAAAGTGGACGGTCACGGCGTTCTATCGTTTTCGTTACCTAACGAATGTGGTAGTTCCTAGGGGGCTTGTCAAGACCAATATAACGATTATGATAGGCCCCGAAATCGTTAGGTGACTTCAATGCCTTATGCAAAAACAGAGGCGGAGTGGGGGACCCGCGCCGCCGCCCACCTCCGGGCGCTAATGAAGGATGCGGGCGTGACCTATGCCGATTTGGTCAAGCGACTCAGAAAGCACGGCTTCAAGGAAACGGAAGCGTCCCTGACAATGAAGTTCAAACGGGCGGCCTTTTCCGCCTCGTTCTATCTCGCCTCTCTGGCAGCTCTAGGACGCGATGGGGTGAAGCTGGAGGAGCTGTAACGAAGGTGACGGGTAGCTATCTCCGCCGGTCGCGACGGTCGCCGCCGCCCCTTGTACTTCTGGTTGCCTCCCGGCATGGTTGCCACGCGGTCTGAGGAGGCCAGTGGAACGAATTGGGATTTCACAGTTCTCCGCGTTCGCCCGTCCTTCGGTGGGGGCATTGGTAGCCGGTTTCGGCGTCGGAGAAATCGGTCAGGAGCCTTGAAATTAGCGGCTCTTTGCCTCTTTTCGGGCGTTGTGTTCGTGGTAAAAGGCCCCGATCAAATATCGCTGGGACCGTTACCAGACCTTTCACAATCTGTGTAACGATAGCTCCAGCCCATATGAAAGCCTGCCCAATCCATGTCCGTCTATACCGTTTTTACATCTGCTCCGAACCCGACGCTGATCGCTAACATCGGCGCGAAGTACCCGAATGGCGAGAGCCTCCAGTTCACCCCCACCATCTGGTTCGTGTCCGACAAGGACGTGACGGCGGCCCAGGTCTGTGAGAAGCTCGGCATCGGCGAAGGGGGAATCGTCGGAGCCGTGGTGACGCGTATAGACAGCTATTTCGGCAACGCCACGAACGCATTGTGGCAATGGCTACGCCTCAAAGGCGTCTCGCCCTGATGCCCGGCTCCGAACAAGAACAGACGGGCGCGCCAGTCGGCACCCCCTCGACTGGGTTGGTGGACCGTCAGATTGCCAAGGCGTTAGATGATCGCGGTTATTTCGTCGGTGGGCGCGGCCCCGGTGACGGCGGCGGCAGTGCAATTGAACGACTCGCCCACCTTGAGGGTGCATTCTCACACGCCATGGAAGGTATACGGCACGGGCAGATCATGCTTCTGGGCCTTGCGGGTGTTGGGTTCGCCATCGTCATCGCTGTGCTGATCTACATGGTCCAGCGTCTTGACACTTTGCCGAACGATTTTATGCGTATGAATCAAACGCTGGCCGGTGCCATTACGGCGACAAAACAACAAACGCCGCAAGTTATCCTGATGCAGCCTCCGCAGCAGCCCGCTCCGCCTCCGGGAGACGCTGCCGCAACATCTGCCCCAGAACGACCGCATTAAGCCGCGTGAGGCTTTCCGCCTTCCTGCTATTCGCCTTCATCGCGGCGAGCGCGAGCGCGGCGCCGCTAACCGACGCCCAAATCCGGCAGGCGATCATTCGGGATTCGATTGCGAGCTATCCGGGGCCGTGCGCCTGCCCGTATGAGGCGGCGCGTAACGGGTCCATGTGCGGACGCCGGAGCGCGTACAGCCGCCCGGGAGGCTATGCCCCTGTCTGCTACGACCATGACGTGACGCCCGGCATGGTGGCGGACTGGCGGCGGGCGCACTCCTGACCGCTCACAGAGCGCCCCGCCGCGCGTCTTACCATTTGGGCGGCCAAAGGATGTCCTTTAGCTCCCGAAGTATCACGATGGTCGCAGCCGCCAGCCGTGCCCAGTCAATGGCCGTATAGTTCCGAACTATGCGCTTACGCCGCATTTCGGCCTCCTAGAGCAAAATCCGGTCAGGTTGAAGCATAGCCGGCCTGCTTGAAGTAGCCTCGGCAGTGGATTGGTTTGCAGAGCGGGATGGCTTTTCCGATTTCGTCGATGATGTCGGGGATTGTGCGCTTTG
>JBOHKI010000010.1:0-66995 GCA_050728855.1 Rhizomicrobium sp.
GGGACGGGCAGGCGCACGATCGTCTGCATCAGCTTCGAGCACTGCGCGAACAGCATCGCGAATGCCGCCTTGCCGCCGTCGGCGTCGTCGCGATGGGCTGTCATCTCCTTGAGGTCGTGGCCCGAGGAGAAGGCCGGGCCGTCCGCGGCGAGGACCACGGCGCGCACCCCTGCCGGCACGGTGTCCAGCGCCGATTGCAGCGCCGCGATCAGGCCCGCGCTCAGGGCGTTGCGCGCGTTTGCGCGGTTCAGCGTCAGACGCAAGACCTCGCCTTCGCGCGCGGCGAGGACCAGTAGTTCGGAGGCCGGAGCGTTCATGCGAGTCTGTATAGGCTCTTCAATCGCGGAGTTCACGTCTTGAGTTTCCTGAGGAGCGCCTGGGCGGCGGCGGGGTTGCGCTCCTTGGCGCCGGCGATGAAGTAGATGAATACATCGGTCTTCGCGGGCTTGGACGGCTTGCCGATGACCGGCAGGCCTTTCACTACGTTTCCTTCGGACCAGGCGCGCGCCGCGTCAGCCCATTTGCCGAGTTCCGGAGCGCCATATCCGGTCTCCACCTTCGGCGCGGTCTGCTGAAGCCGCGCATACACAAAATCCGAGGTCACGTCGGCGATGGCCGGATACTTTTCGTGATGGGCGTAGACGATCGCTGCGCCATATTTTCGCGCCAGCGCCACGAATTCCGGCACGACGAAACTGTCGTGGCGCACCTCGATCGCGTGGCGCAGTTTGCGGCCGCCCAGCGTCCCGGGGAGGAGGGCGAGGAACGCCTCGAAGTCCTGGGACTCGAATTTCTTGTGATGGGCGAACTGCCACAGGATCGGGCCGAGTTTCGGTCCGAGCTCCGTGAGTCCGCTGCCGAGGAAATGCTCGATCGAGGGCTTCGCCTCCGCCAGTACCTTGCGATTGGTGGCGAGCCGGTGCGCCTTCACGGCGAAGACGAAATCCTCCGGCGTCTCGTCGGCCCATTTGCGGAAGCTGGCGGGCTTCTGGGTGGAATAGAACGTGCCGTTGATCTCGATGGTGGTGACGGCCCGGCTGGCATATTCCAACTCCCGCGTCTTGGGATGGCCCTTGGGATAGAAGACGCCGCCCCGCCAGGGCTCGAACGTCCATCCCCCGATCCCCACGCGGATTTCGCCCGATTGCCCGCCCTTCGCCATAATAGACCTCGTGGTATTATGATACCGTCGCACGAAAGTGCCCGGAATTTGCTGGTTTCCGCTTGACCCGCAGAAGGCGATCGCTTACACGGCGCGCCTTGCACGGAGACATTCTGCCATGAAAACCTACTCGGCCAAGCCGTCCGAGATCGAGAAAAAGTGGGTCGTGATCGACGCCGACGGGCTCGTGGTCGGCCGGCTTGCCTCGCTGGTCGCCATTCGCCTGCGCGGCAAGCACAAGGCGACCTACACGCCGCACATGGACTGCGGCGACAACGTGATCGTCATCAACGCCGCCAAGGCCCTGCTCACCGGCAACAAGCTCAAGAACAAGGTCTACAACTGGCATACCGGCTACATCGGCGGCATCAAGTACCGCACGGCGGGCACGATCATGGCGGGCAAGCATCCGGAGCGCGTCGTCGAGAAGGCGATCGAGCGCATGCTGCCGCGCGGTCCGCTTGGCAAGCGCCAGCTTTCCAACCTGCGCGTCTATCCCGGCGCCGAGCACCCGCACGAGGCCCAGCAGCCCGTGGCCGTGGACGTGGCGGCGCTGAATCCCAAGAACACCAACTATCGCAAGACGAAGGCGGCCTGATCATGGCGGAAGACGTGAAGAGCTTCGGCGACCTCAAATCGACGCTGATCAAGGCCAAGCCCGCGCAGAGCGCCACCGACGCCGCGGAAGCGGCCAAGCCCAACCGCGACGCCAAGGGCCGCGCCTATGCAACCGGCCGCCGCAAGAACGCGGTCGCCCGCGTCTGGATCAAGCCCGGCCGCGGCGCCATCACAGTCAATGGCCGCGAGGAGAAGATCTATTTCGCACGCCCCGTGCTGCGTATGATCCTGCGCCAGCCGCTGATCGCAACCAACCGCGACGGCCAGTTCGACATCATCGTGACGGTGAAGGGCGGTGGACTTTCGGGACAGGCCGGCGCCGTGCGTCACGGCATCAGCCGCGCGCTCATCGCCTACGAGCCCAGCCTGCGTCCGATGCTGAAGCCCGGCGGCTTCCTCACCCGCGACCCGCGCGTGGTCGAGCGCAAGAAGTACGGCCACCCCAAGGCGCGCCGCAGCTTCCAGTTCAGCAAGCGCTGACGAGAACTCCTTTCCCACCATTTCGGCCGGTCACGTCGACCGGCCGCTTTTTTTTGCCCGTCCGCCTTCGCGGTGGGGTTGGAGCCGCTCGGCGGCGTCTAACCCCGAAAGACCGGGCCCGGCGTGCCTCCGGTCGCGATAGGATGGCGATGGGTCAGGTCGGCGTGGCAATCCCGCAGCGTGCTCCGGCTTGGGGATCGACGATTTCGGGCGCGCCGTCGCGGGCGTTGGCGTTCATCGGCGTTCTCACCGTCGTCCGCTTCGCAACGGCGGTCTACCTGCCGCTGTCATTCGACGAGAGCTATTTCTGGCTTTGGTCGAAGCACCTTGCCGTCAGCTATTACGACCATCCGCCTCTGATCGCGCTCGCGATCCGCGCCGGAACGCTGATATTCGGCGACACCGCGTTCGGCGTGCGGTTCGTTTCGCTCCTGGCCTCCGTCGCGGCGACATGGGCGGTGTGGCGGGCTGGAACGATCCTGGTCCAGGACAAGCGGCAGGGAGCGTTCGCCGCTTGCCTGTTCAACGCGACGCTCATGGTTGCCGCCGAATCGATGAGTGCGACACCGGACGCACTTGTCCTCGCCTCATCTGCCTTGACGCTGCTCTTTGTCGCCAGAGCGCAGGCGGGCGGAGACGGCCGCTGGTGGCTGGCCGCGGGGCTCGCGATCGGCCTGGCGCTTTTCTCGAAATACACGGCCGTGTTTCTCGGGGCCGGGGTGGCCCTGTGGCTGGCGGCCTCCCCTCAGGGACGGAAATGGCTGCGCACGCCATGGCCCTATGCGGCGCTGGCGATCGCGCTGAGCTTTACCGTTTCGACAATCCTGTGGAATGCCGCGCATGACTGGATCTCTTTCAAGTTCCAGTTCGGCCGCGTGATCGAAGGGCAGGCGACTCTTCGCTACCTGGCGGAGTTCTTGGCCGGACAACTGGCGCTCGCGTCACCCTTCATCCTCGCACTTTCCGCCGTTGGATTGGTTCGACAGACACGGTGGAACGGTGTCTCGCTCGCCGCGGCACTGGCATGGCCGGCGATTGCCTACTTTGCCATCCATGCGCTTCACGACCGCGTCCAGGGGAACTGGCCGTCATTCATCTACCCGTCCCTGGCGATCCTCGCGGCCGGGGCGCTGCCTGCGAATGCCCGGGACGTCGCGGTGAGTTGGGCGCGGCGCGCGGCTTTGCCCGTGGCGTGCGTCATTCTCGCGGTTTCCTACACCCAGGTCGCCACCGGGGTTCTTTCGATGGGGCGGTACGATCCCGTCGACCGGATGACCGGCATCGGCATCGCGCCCGTCGCTACGCAGATCGAAAAATTGTCGAGCTCCGCGGCCGGAATCGTGACGATGAAATATGCGACTGCAAGCTGGCTGTCGTTCTACGTCAGGCCCGGCCGGCCCGTGATCGAGATGGCGGAAGACTATCGCTGGATCGCCGAGCCCGCTGCCGGCGAAAGCCTGCTGGGCCGGCCCCTGATCTTCGTCACCCAGTCGCCGAAGCACGAACTGGCGGAGATAAAGGCGCGGTTTTCCCAGGTCACGCCGCTGGCCGTCATCGACCGCAAGGACCACGCCGCGGTAGTCGACCGGTTCTACGTTTACGCGGTGTCGGGGTTCCATGGGCAGCCGGAAGGGCACATCGTCAATGGACACTGACCGTCCGGCGAATCCATTGATCTCCATCGTCGCCGCGTTCTACGACGAGGAAGCCGCCATAGAGGCGTTTTTCGCCGAAGTGGAGCGTCATATCGCGGGGCTCGAGGCCGCGTTCGAATTCGTCTGCGTCAACGACGGCAGCCGCGACGCGACGCTCGCGCTGCTGCGCGACAGGCTGGCCGCCGATCCGCGCATCCGCGTGGTCAATCTTTCACGCAACTTCGGCAAGGAAGCGGCCATCACCGCCGGGCTCGCCTACGCCAAGGGCGACGCCGCCATCGTCATCGATGCGGATTTGCAGGATCCGCCTTCGCTCATCCCGAAACTACTGGAAGAGTGGGAGGCGGGGTTCGATGTCGTTTACGGCGTGCGTGCGTCTCGGCGCACCGATACCGCGCTCAAGCGCCTCACGGCGAAAGGTTTCTACGCGGCATTCAACGCCGTGACGGATGTAAAGATACCGCCGGGCGCGGGCGACTACCGCCTGCTGGACCGCCGCGCCATCGACACGGTGCTTTCCCTGCGGGAGCGCAACCGCTTCATGAAGGGCCTGTTCGCCTGGATCGGATTCAAGCAATCGGCCGTTCCCTTCGACCGCGAAGCCCGGATCGCGGGCGCGACGCATTGGAGCTATTGGCGCCTGTTCAACTTTGCCATCGACGGTCTCACCAGCTTTTCGATCGCGCCGCTGCGCATCGCCAGCGTTGTGGGGATCCTGATTTCGCTGCTTGGCTTCGCCTATGCGGGCTATCTGGTGGCGCGGACGCTGCTGTGGGGTGTTGACGTGCCTGGCTATGCCTCGCTCATGGTGGTGATGATGTGCCTGGGCGGCGTCCAGCTCGTCTGCCTGGGCTTGGTCGGGGAGTATCTCGGGCGGCTCTACATCGAGGCTAAGGGTCGGCCACTCTATGTGGTCGCGGACGTGTTCGGCGCGGGAAAGCCGGCGCTGTCTCGGGCGCGCGCAACCCAGCCGCGGGAGACGGTGGATGCCGCGTGACGATACCGGTGGCGGGCGCGGCCCTCCTTGGCGCGCGGCAGACCGCTTGGTCCACGGGGAGCATTCGCATTACTGTCAGCAAGTCCGGCGGGTCCGCCGGCATCGGAGGATCACTGGGTTTGTCGGCCGAGGAAGCGTCCCCACTCATTGCGGCTTATCTTGCGAACCGTTCCGCCATCGAGCGCATGCTGTCCGCGCGGTTGGGAAGCCGCGAGGAAGCGCAGGACGTGGCGCAGGATCTCTATGTGCGGCTGATCAATGCGCAGCCCTCGACCGACATCGGCAATCCCACGTCCTACGTCTATCGCGTCGCCCTGAACCTGGCCAGCGACCGCAGGCGGGAGCGGCGGCGCGCAATGTTGCGCGACATCGACTGGACGGACAGTCAGCACGATCGCTCCGGCGGCGAAGTCGTCGCGCACGAGCCATCGGCCGAACGCATGCACGCGGCGCGGCAGCGGCTGGAGGCCGTGCGCCGGGCGCTCGACGAGTTGTCGCCGCAGTGCCGCCGCGCGTTCATGCTCCACAAATTCGAGGGCCTGAGCCACCAGGAGGTCGCCGAGCGGGCGGGCATCACCCGAAGCACCGTCGAAAAGCACATGAACACGGCGCTGAAGCATCTGCTGCGCAGAATCGAGCGTGACTAGAATGCAACAACCAGATGCATACAGGACCGGGGCGCGGCCGCGCATGGTGGCGCGGAGCTTGGCCAGACGTCTCAACTCTCATGAAAGGCGCGAAGAGACAGGCTCGTGCGTGGCGGCAGTGAAATGACCGATGCGCGAAACTCATTGGACGAGGCCATTGCCTGGCAGGTGCGTCTGACTTCCGGCGATGCCGACGCCGCGACGTATGAGAGCTTCACGGCCTGGCTCGAGGAGGACGAAGCCCATCGGGCGGTTTTCGACAGGGTCGAAGCGCTGGACGCCGGCTTTGCTTCGCTCGATCCGGCGATGATCGAACGTGCCGCGCACATATCGGGCACCCGCGGCGTGCGGCGCTGGCGGGCGAACTACGGGTTCGTCGCGGCCGGCGCGGTCGTCGCGACCGCCGTCGTCCTGGCCATGACATTCTACACCCGGAATGGCACGCCGGCCCAAACCGAGATCGCCACCCGCATCGGTGAGACAAGGAGCGTGACGCTCGCCGACGGCACGACGGTCGATCTGGATTCCGCCACGCGGCTCACTGTCAATTCGGCCGATCCGAGGCGAGCCATTCTGGATAGCGGCGAGGCGCTGTTCCATGTAGCGAAGGTGCCGGGCAAGGCTTTCGTCGTGACCGTGGCTGGCCGCGAAGTCCGGGATCTTGCGACCGTGTTCGACATTCGGCATGTGGGATCCGATGTCTCCGTAGTCGTGGCGGAGGGCGCAGTTGCTGTTGATCCCGTGAATGCTGGCCCGGACGCGGCAGTGAAGTTGGTGCCGGGCGACCGGCTTGCATGGCGCGCAGGCGAGGCGTCGGGCCTGGTCACGCGTGTCGATCCCGCGAAGGCCCTGTCGTGGCGCGAGGGGTATCTCGTCTACGATAACGCCCCGCTCTCCGAGATCGTGGTTGACCTGAACCGCCACTTCGCCGGGAGGATTTCGCTGGATGGTCCGGCGGTGGCGGGCCTGCGCTTCTCCGGCGTGCTCCGGCTCGACCAGGAAGCGGCAGTCCTTCAGCGCATTGCACGTTTCCTGCCTGTAACGGTCGAGCAACATTACGGTGGGACTTACGTATTGCACGGCACGTCGAGGGGTGATTAGACCGCGTGCGGTCCGGGGACGCGTGCGTGCGACGATCGGGGAAGACGCGCTGGGCAGGATTCCTGTTCGGCCTCGCATGCGCAGCGGCGACCGGCACGCGGGCGCAATCTCCCGAATACACGTTCCACATTCCGGCCGAACCGGTTGATCAGGCGCTGGTCGATTTTGCGATCCAGGCGCATCTGTCCGTCGGCCATTCCGGCGTGGCGTTTCGCAACGCGCGGGCCAATGCCGTCAGCGGCACATTCCGCTCCGATGAAGCCTTGCGCCGCCTGCTCGCGGGGACCGGCTATTCGTTCACGTTTCTCGATCCCTGGACCGTGGCGATCCACCCTGCCGCCGCGTCGCCCGCCGCGCAGCCACAGCCTGCGCCCCTGGCCACCGAGCAAGTGGTCGTGACGGCGACGAAGCGGCGCGAGGTGGCGCAGACCATCCCCGCATCCATCGCCGTCATCAGCGGCCGCGAGCTGGACGACACGCGGACCAGGACGCCCAACGAACTCACGACGCAGGTGGCGGGACTCCTTGCCACCAATCTCGGTCCGGGCCAGGACAAGCTGTTCGTCCGCGGCCTCTCCGACAGCGTGCTTCCCGGCCAGAGCGAATCCATCGTGGGTCTCTACCTCGACGAGGCCCGCATCACCGACGATGCGCCCGATCCGGATCTGCGCCTGGTCGACATCGACCGGGTGGAAGTCGTACGCGGGCCGCAGGGCACGCTGTATGGCGCGGGATCGCTCGCCGGTCTCGTCCGCATCATCACCAACAAGCCGGACTTCGACGACAGGGAATTCGCGGCGGAGACTTCGGTTGCGAACACGAAGACCGGCGCGCCGTCCTACGGGGTGGACATGATGGTCAACCAGCCCCTCGTCGCCGGCAAGCTCGCGCTGCGGCTGGTGGGCTATGTCCAGCACGATGGCGGATACATCGACGAGTTGCGGTTCAATCTCCCCAACGCGAACAGCACATTCACCGAAGGCGGGCGCGCCGCTCTTTCGTGGAGGCCGAACGCGATCTGGACCGTGACCGCGGGGCTCACCTACCAGGACATCCGCGAACGCGACTCGCAATATTTCACGGAAGGCAGCGCCGCGCTGGTTCGCGACAATTTTGTGCTCGAGCCCACGTCCAACCGGTTCTTTGAGGCGAATGTCACCGTGACGGCGAGCCTGAATTGGGCCGATCTCGTCTATGCAAGCGCCGTGACGGTGCGAAAGCTCCACAGCAAATACGACGCGACTTCGGCGTGGAGCGATCTGACGGGATTTGCCACGGGCGCCAGCGCCTTCAATGACGGGCGGGACGTGACTTCAGTGACGCAGGAGTTTCGCCTCGCGTCCAACGGGAACACCCGCTGGCAATGGCTTGCGGGCGCGTTTTACTCCCACCGCGACGAGGATTTCGGGTCGGATCTGACCGGCCCCGATGCGACCGGCTCGCTCCTCGACGCCGAGAGCGAGCGGCGAACCGATCACGCCGACGAATACGCGCTTTTCGGCGAGGCGACGTATCGGCCGTGGCCCAAGATCTCGATCACGGCCGGCGCGCGCGTGTTCGAGGCATCGCACAGCGTCGGCGCCGACGCGCTGTCGACCATCCCCGGCGCCAGCTTCGCCTTCGCATCGTCGACGAGCCAGCACGGCGTGACGCCGAAGCTGGTTCTGGCCTATCGTCCCGTTCGCCCGGTGACGGTCTATGCGAGCGTATCGGAGGGCTACCGGCTGGGCGGCTTCAACATCAACGGCCCGGCCGGCGCCATGGCCGGCGACGACGGTTCCGGCGGCAGCACGTTCGAGTCCGACTTCCTGTGGAACTACGAGATCGGCGCGAAGACGGAATTTTGGGGCGGAAGGCTGGTTGCGAACGCCGCCGGCTACCTGGCGGTGTGGCGCAACGTGCAGAGCGACCAGGTTCGTTCGGACGGGACGTTCTATATCGTCAACGCAGGAACGGTGAACGATCTGGGCCTGGAGGCCGACGTTTCGCTGATCCCGCTCGACAATCTCACCCTGCGCGCCAATCTGTTCCTCAACAACGCCCAGCTCAATCATCCCAATCCTCTGCTTGTGCAGACGGAAGGCGTGCTGCCCGGCGCGCCGGATATCAGCTTCGGAGTTTCCGGGCGTTACGACATCCCGCTGCGCAAATGGGGCAGCGCCTTCATCGGCGCCGACTACAGCTTTGTGGGTCGCTCGCATCTGGGGTTCGACGAATCCAACTCGCCGCCAATGGGCGGCTATCACCTGACAAACCTGCGCCTCGGCCTGACGCATGGAAGCTGGGAGTTCACGGCGTTCGCGGACAACCTCGCCAACAACCAGAAAAACACATTCGCCTTCGGCAACCCGTTCGATTTCGCGACCTCCCGGCAGGTCACGCCGCCGCGCCCGCGCACGATCGGGGTGAGCTTGTCCTGGTTTGACTGAAATATTGCCCGGGGCGTTCCGCCTGCGCGGCGTGTCACGCGCCCGGCGGCTTGTAGATCGCGGCGTTGAGGATGTGATCGACTCCGGTTTCAGGTGTGCCGAACGGCAGATAGCAGGCCGAGAACCAGCTGAACTTCGCTTGCGCGAATTCCTGGCCGATGAGGCCGCGGAAGGCCTGTGGCCGGCCCGTCACGCGCACCATGTCGAACGGCACGCGCAGATGCTTGCCGATCTTTCGCGACACCGCCATCACGTCCGACATGCGCTTGCCGCGGAAGGTGCCGTCATAGACCTCGACATGCGCGTCGCCGATGACGCGGAATTCGTAGTCCGCGCCGCCGTCGATGACGCGTATCAGGCTGACCTTGCTCAGGTGGCGGCCGAGTTCCTTCATATTGATCTCACCGCGGCTGGGCATGTCGCGGCTGCCGCGCCATTTGTCCCACAGCGCCACGATCTTCCGGAGTTCCTCGCTCGCGATGTCGGATATTGCAATATGCTCGACGGCGCGCAGCCGGGGCACCGCGCCGGCTTCGTCGTTGACCGCAGGGCTCTGAGCCACGGTTGTTCTCCCAGTCAGCGCAGTAACGCATGTCCGGGCAGCGCGTTCCGTCGGGGGTTGGGGGATTGCCTAACGAATCCTTTTCTCGCCGGCGGTCATCCGCGCCGGGGCGAAGCATCCCGAACAAGAAAAAAGGGGCACCACGGGGCGCCCCTTGATTCATGCGGCGGGATTCAAGCCGCGGCTGGCCCCGGCGTCCACACGGGCGGCGGCGCGCCATAGGCGTTGTCGCCGGGCGTTCCGGGCTGGACGCAGAAGTAGATGATAACGATCGTCGCGACCAGCAGCGCCAGGTTGATCAGCAGCCCGATCGTCAGGGCGAATGCCGCGAAGGCGAGCATGCCGAACGGCCCGCTCAGCACCGCAAGCAAGCCCATGACTTGGAAGATGCCGCTGACCAGGACTCAGATCCAGACGAGTTGACCGTTCTGGCCGGAGTCCTGAAGTCGACGGGCGGCCATCCCGCCGATGGGCAGCAGCAGGGCCAAACCGACGACCGCGCCCAGCAGGCCGCGGCTGATGAGGGCGTCGATGATCGCCGCCGCGATCTGCACGCCGACGCACACCAGGATGAAGTACCAGAACTGCGCGCGCCCGACGCGGCCGGAAAAATCCATGTAGTGGTTCTGGACGGTGTCCATGAAGTTCTGCCAGAGTTTGTTGAAATCCATTGTCGCCTCCTCGCAGGCCGGCGCGCCCCAGAAGCGGTCCCGGGAGGACCCCAGCCCGTCCCCCAACGCCCCGCCGGATCCGAACGACTCGGAATTGCCGCCAAACATGAGCTAAGAACCGGCATTACAGGCTGTCAATGATGGCGCGGGGGAGCGGGGGAGCGTAAACGGTCGGCATGGTTGCAAAAGTGTTCATCGATGGCGCGGCGGGGACCACCGGCCTGGAGATTCGCGAACGCCTGGCCGGGCGGCGGGACCTCGAACTGGTGCAACTCTCCGATGCACGCCGCAAGGACACGGGAGCCCGGCGCGAGGCGCTCAACGAGAGCGATATGGTCATTCTCTGCCTGCCCGACGAGGCGGCGCGCGAGGCGGTGAGCCTGATCGAGGCCGGCAACGTGCGGGTGATCGACGCCTCGACCGCGCACCGTACCGCCCCGGGATGGGCCTATGGCTTTCCCGAGCTCGATCCCGTCCAGCGCGAGGCCATCGCCGCGTCCCATCGGGTCTCGAATCCCGGCTGCTATCCGACCGGCTTTCTGGCGCTCGTGCGGCCGCTCGTGCGCGGCGGCATCGTGCCGGTGGACTTCCCACTGACAGTCAACGCCGTGTCCGGCTACTCGGGCGGCGGCAAGGCGATGATCGAAGAGTTCGAGGCCAAGGATTCGCCGCGCTACGTCGAGACGGCAGTTCGCACCTATGCGCTGACCCTGGCCCACAAGCATGTGCCGGAGATGCGCGTGCATGCGGGCCTTGCGCATCCGCCCGTCTTCGCGCCCAGCGTGGGCCGCTACTATCGCGGCATGATCGTGGAGGTGCCGCTGCAGCTTTGGGCGTTGCCGGGCAAACCCTCCGTTGCCGACCTGCATGCGGCGCTCGACCGCGCCTATGCGGACGAGGCGCTTGTGGAGGTGGCAAGCCTCGAGGAGAGCGTCACGGCCACCAACCTGGATGCTGAACTCTTCAAGCTCACCAACGGCATGAAGCTCTTCGTCTTCGGCAACGACAAGACGCAACAGGCACGCCTCGTGGCGGTGCTGGACAACCTGGGCAAGGGTGCTGGCGGCGCGGCGGTGCAGAACCTGAACATCATGCTGGGCCTGCCGGAAACGACTGGACTGGTGTGACGCCTGCCGCGCACATCATCGTCCGCAGTTCCGCGATGGAATGATACCGGGAGGGATGCCGTGATACGTTTGGTTGTTCTTGCCGTCGCCGCCTGCGGCTGCGTCGGCTACGTGAGTGCGTCAGACTACGTGCCGCCGCCGGGTGATGCGTGGGCGACGCATGGGCCGCAAGCGGAGGGCTTCGACCCCACCACGCTCCAGGCGGCCATCGATTTCGCGGTCGCGCATGAGACCAGGCTCACGCCGGACTTGGACGGCGTCATCGACCAGCGCGACCAGCGCATCACCATCCCGCTCCAATTCGCGAAGGAACCATTCTCCAGTCCCATCGGGCCGCTCAGCGTGCATGCGCCCGCCAACGGCATCGTCATCCGGCACGGCTATATCGTCGCGGAATGGGGCGACACCCGCAAAGTCGACATGGCGCATTCGGCGACCAAGACGTTCCTGTCATCGGTTGCCGGCGTGGCGTTCGACCGGCACCTGATCCGCGACGTGAACGATCGCGTGGTCGGCTATGTCCACCCTTCGCCGGACTTCGACTTGCCCCATAACCAGCCCATCACCTGGGACGAGATGCTGCGCCAGACCTCAGGCTGGGTGGGCACGATGTGGGGCAAGCCGTGGTGGGCGGACCGCCCGGGCAAGAACGCCTGGGACGAACTCGCCGCCGGCCCGCCGCCTGTCGGCACACAGTGGAAGTATTCCGACGTGCGCGTGAATGCGCTGGCGCTGGCGCTGACCTGCCTGTGGAAACGTCCGCTGCCCGACGTTCTGAAGCACTATGTGATGGACCCCATCGGCGCCTCGCATACTTGGCGGTGGGAGCATTACGACAACGCCTTCACAACCATCGCCGGCAAGCGCATCGCGGTGTCGCCGGGTGGCGGGCATTGGGGCGGCGGCATGTTCATCTCCGCCCGCGATCTCGCCCGCATGGGGCTGCTCGGTCTGAACGACGGGCGATGGGGCGACCGCCAGGTCCTGTCGCAAACCTGGGTGAAGATGGCGCGCACGCCCACGGGGCCCAATCCCGGCTACGGCTACATGAACTGGTTCCTCAATACCGATCAGAAACTCTTCCCCGCCGCCCGCGCCGATGCCGTCGCCTTCATCGGCAATGGCGACAATATCGTGTTCATCGATTACGAGCACGACATGGTGGCGGTCGTGCGCTGGATCGACGACAGCCAGAAGGCCGAGTTCGTCCGGCTGCTGGAGGCGAGCCTGTCGGATTGAGACGCGCGGTGCTAGACTAAGCTGCATCCGAGGTTGGACATGCCGTTTCTCGACGCTCGCAAGCTGGATGAATTCGTGAAACGCCCAGGCTGGCGCGGCCGGAAGTTCTGCTCACCCAGCATGACCTTCGTGCATTGGGATTTCGATGCCGGCGCCACCATTCCCAGCCATCACCACGAGCAGGAAGAGGTCTGGCAAATCCTGGACGGCCAGCTCGAAATCACCATCGGCGACGTGACGCAAAAGGCCGGTGCCGGAATGGTGGCGATCGTTCCGCCCGATACGCCTCATGCGGTGAAGGTCCTGGCAGCGGGCCGCGCAATCGTGACCGACTATCCCACCCGGCCAGGCTTTTAGCGGCGGGATCTTCGATCGCTACGGCGATGTGGCGATGATCAGCAGGCGCGGAATCTGGACCACGTTCTGCACCGCGGCCTGGCCGGCCTGGAGCGTGGTCACGACGGCCGGCGGGTTCTGCGGATTGATCGCCAGCGACGTGTCCCAGATGTAGGATTGGCGGTTGTTCGCCCAGTACCAGTTCAGCGGATGCCCGTTCGGCCCGCCCTGGTTGGCATTGTTGTTGGGATCGAGGATCCCCCAATAGGCAAGCAGCGCGATGCAGTTCAGCACGTTGTTGACACCCATGATCGCGGTGATCTTGGCGATGTCGGCGTCGAAGCGCGCCCAGGCGTCCTGCACCGGATTGCCCGCCAGCGCGTTGGAGCACTTCAATTCGAGGAACGTCTGATCCTGCACGCCGATCGCCACGGGGCGCTGAAGGAAAAAATCCGCGCGCGCAGCCTGTGCTCCGTTGGCGCCGCCCTGCGCGCCATTTATGGGATTGTAGGACACATAGGTGCCCTGGCCGTCCGGATAGCGCATCTCGCGCTCGCAGACATTGTTGACCTGCGCGGCGATGAAGGTCCGCGCGATCTCGACCTGCAGCCAGCCTTCCCAGCCGCCGCGAAAGGCCGGCGTTCCCGCCACGAACTGTGCATTCGCGGGATTGTAATTGACGGCGAGCGATTGCAGGAACGCTTGCGAACGCATGGGCGCATCTCCGGCGAGAACGCCGGTCGTTGCCCCGGCGCGTCAAGTCTGTTGAGGACAAGACGCGGCCGGGCGCCGATTGTGATCGCTACGGGCGGCTAAAACTCCCTTCTTCGCGGTCTGCGGTAATGCAATCCAGAGGAAAAGGACGAGCTGAGCGACCTCTTGCTCCAGGTCGTCTATCACGCCCGCATGGCCGAGGCGCGTGGGTTGTTCGATTTCGGCGATGCCGTGGATGCGATCGGCAATATTCTGTACTCTGACCCTGGTCCACTTCCCTTCGCCTCGCTCGGCCGGGATGACGCGCGCGTTAGCCCGCCTTGATCTTCACCTATGTCCCTGGGGCACGCGGGCACATGCCGCAATCTTTAGCGCCTCAAAAAGACTTCTGGTTTACGCCGCATGCAAACGCCACTGAACGCTTGCTAGTGCACACTACTTTTGCGGCGGAGGCGGGGGAGGCGGAGTCGGCGCCGGCATTTTCGGGACTGCGGGAGGGCTCGGAACTTTGCCCCCTCGCGGGGTCGGTGTCGGCTTCATCTATTTGGCTTTCGGAGAGGTTGGCTGAGGCTGACTCTGCTGGGGCGGTTGCACAGCCGGCTTCATCGGCACGATGCCGCGTTGTACTCCAGTGGAAGGCGCGGGAACGCTCGTTACTTTCCCCGTTCCAATGCCGTTTGCCATGACCCGCCTCGTTATGTCGGACGACTCGTTAATATAGCTGAAAAGCAGCAGAAGTGCCATTCCAGCAATAAGCAATATCGGAGCCGCAATGTTGAGCTTTGCGGTAAAACGAGCCATTGCGTTGACATAGTTTTGGCCCTGCATCTCAACAACGGTTGAGGAGAAACGGTGTTGGGCCATCGCATTATCCAGTGCACGCGTCTGTCGGTTTAGCGACGCTTGGCTCGTGTGAAGGCTGACGAGAACGCAGACAATGCTTCCCACTAGGCAGCCGCTGCCTATGCACAAACACCAGAGCAGTATTGCCGGCTGAGAGAGATCATGCAGAAATGTCAATGAAAGCCCGAGACTGCCGCCCGCCAATGCAATGGTGATCTGGTCGATGAACTTGGTTTGGTCTTCTAGAGCGTTGACCAACGTAGCGCGTTCAGCAAGATACGATTTGTGGGCTGACGCGTCATCCGAGTCGTTGTCACAAGTCGATTCTGCCATCAGTTACCCCGCCTTGATCTTCACATAGGTTCCCGGCGCGTCGCCAAGGACTTTGAGCCTGCCGTCGCCCGGTTTGCGGGCGGGTACTTTCTTGCCGGAGAGCTTGGACAACCACGCATTCCAATCCGGCCACCACGAGCCCGGATGCTCCGTCGTGCCGGCTTGCCAGCCCTCGACCGTGGCGGGGTAGGGCTTGCCGGTTTCGCCGCCGACCTTGTCGTTGGTCCAGTACTGGTACTTTTTCGCCGACGGCGGATTGATCACGCCGGCGATGTGGCCGGAACCGGCGATGATGTAACGGACCGGTCCGCCGAACAGATGCGTGGATTTGTACACCGAGCGGAACGGCGCGATGTGGTCGTCCTTGGCGCTCTGGAGATAGACCGGCGTCTTCACCTTGTGGAGGTCGAGCTTGACGTTGTCGAAGCTCATCTTGCCCTTGGAGAGCGCGTTGTTCTTGTAGAACTCGCGCAGATAGAACAGATGCGTCGCCTCCGGCATGCGCGTGGTGTCGGAGTTCCAGTAGAGCAGGTCGAACGGCGCGGGTTCCTTGCCGAGCAGGTAGTTGCTCACCACGAAGGACCAGATCAGGTCGTTGGCCCTGAGCATGTTGAAGGTGGTGCCCATCTTGCGGCCCTCCAGAATGCCGCCATCGTTCTCCATCTGCTGGCGGAGCGCTTCGAGCTGCTCGTCGTCGATGAAGATCTGGAGATCGCCCGCTTCGCTGAAATCGGCTTGCGCCGCGAAGAATGTCGCGGAGTTGACGCGGTCGTCGCCCTTCGCCGCCATGTAGGCGAGCGTGGCGGACAGCAGCGTGCCGCCGATACAGTAGCCGATGGTGTTGATCTTGCTCACGCCGGTCGCCGCCTCCACGGCGTCCAGCGCGGCGAAAATGCCCTCGCGCATGTAGTCCTCGAAGGTCTTCTGCGCGAGCTTGCGGTCCGGGTTCACCCACGACGCCACGAACACGGTGTAGCCTTCGTTCACCGCCCAGCGGATGAAGGAATTCTCGGGGCGAAGGTCGAGGATGTAGAACTTGTTGATCCAGGGCGGGAAGATCAGCAGCGGCTTCTCGTAAACCTTCTCGGTCGTGGGATCGAACTGCAGGAGTTCGATCAGCGCATTGCGGAAGACCACCTTGCCGGGCGCGGTGGCGATGTTCTCCCCGATGCGGAAGGCGTCGGCGGATTGGCGGATGGAGAGCTGGCCCTCGCCGCGGTCGAGGTCTTCGAGCAGATTGTCGAGGCCCTTCACCAGGTTCTCACCGTTGCTTTGCAGCGTCGTGCGCAGCACTTCGGGATTGGTGAGCACGAAGTTTGTCGGCGCGATCGCGTCGGCGAACTGCTTGGTGTAGAACTCGATGCGCTTGCGGGATTTGGGGTCGAGGCCGCCGCTCGATTTCGCGGCCGTCTCCTGCATCCAGTTGGCGGTCAGCAGGTAGCTCTGCTTGATGAAGTCGAAGACTTGGTTTTCCTGCCAGTCCTTGTCCTTGAATCGCTTGTCGCCGGCCGCGGGCATGACGCCGGGGACTGCGTCGCCGCCCATCATGCGCCGTGCCGTGCGCTCCCACAGGCCCATATAGTCCCGCCAAAGCTGGAACTGCGCTTCCCAGACCGCGGCCGGATCGGCCGCCATCCCGCGCAGCAGTTCCAGGAAGGTGCCCGACAGGTTGAGCGGATCGAGCGGTTCGTTGCCGCCGGCCTTGGAGGATTGCCGCTTGATGAAATCACCGAGCAGGCGCTGGGACTGCATGCCCACGCGCATCATGTTGCGGGCGAACTCTCCGGGGTCGCCGATCTTGTAGGCGCCGTTCTGGCCGCCGGAATCGCTCATCTCGCACCTGCAATGAAATCACGCCCTGATTAACCGCGCGCGGCGGGTGCCGCAAGGCGGGCAGGCGGACAGGCGGTGGACATGACCGAACAATCATTGATTTTGTTCGCAATTTCCCTTGGAACACCCGGGCCTTGCTTGTATATGGGGCGGCTACACGGAGGCAGGGCATGGTCGTCAGTCGGTTGCCGAAGCTTGTCGCGCGCGTCGCGGCCGTCGCCGCGGTCGCGGGCCTGGCCAGCGGCTGTTCGATCATGCCGGAATGGATGGGCGGCGACAGCGACGACCAGTCGACGCCGCAATTGATGGACCAGCAGGCCGTCGTCGCGCCCGACAGCGGCCAGACGACGCCCGATCTCGCGGACATTCCCGACAAGCCCGCCGCGCCCTCCACGGCGGAGGAGCAGAAGCAGGTCGCCGATTCGCTTCAGGCCGACCGCTCGCACAACCAATACAGCGCCGATGCCCTTCGCGGCGGCACGGAAGCCGCGGCGCCGCCGCCCGGTGCGCCGCCGCCGCCATCCGCGGACGATGTCGCGAGCACCGCGCCCGGCGCGAAGCAGCCCGCCGCGGCACCGGCTACGCGAACCGCCAGCACCGAAACACCCACGCCCGCCGACACCGGCGGCAATGGTGCCATTGACGCAACAGGCGGACCCGGAACAGGCGACACCAGCGCGTCCCAGCCCAGCGCGGTCGCGTCCAACACGCCATCCAGTTCTGGTACCCCCGCTGTGCCCGCGAACGCCGGCCCCTCCGCCGCGCCGACGACGCAGGTCGCGATGGCCGAGTCTCCTGCCGTCGGGCAGACCTACGGTTCCGGCATGCCGGCCGTTCCCGCCGTCGCGCCAGGAGCGGTACCGGGCGCGCATCCGCAGGTCTCGGACGCCGAGCTCGGATTCCGTCCGTCCGCCGCGCCGCCGCTCGACGCTTCGGTTGCCCAGTTCGTGCCGCCGTCGATCATGGCGCGCTATCGCCAGACGGCGGCCGTGGCGCCGTCCTCGGGTGCCGTCGCCGGCGTGTCGGGTGGACCGGCGGTGCCCGCATCGGGCAAGGCGATGGGCGGACCGGAAGCGATGTCTGGCGCGGTGGTCGCGAATTTCGACTCGTTGCAGGGCGGCGCGGCCGCGCCGTCCGCATTCTACGCATCCAACGGCGTCGCGCCGGCTTCGATCGTGTTCTTCCCGCATGACACGACCGTGTTGAGCGCGGCCGGCAGGGCGCAGGTGCGCGCCGCCGTGCAGGCCTACCAGGCCGCGGGCGGGCAGGGCTTTGTCCGCGTAGTCGGCCACTCTTCCAGCCGCACCGGCAACATGCCGCTGGCGCGTCACCTGGTGTACAATTTCGAGCGCAGCCAGGCCCGCGCCAACGCGGTTGCGCGCGAGCTGATCGCCGAGGGCGTTCCGGCCGCAAAGGTGCTGGTCGAGGCCGTCGGCGATTCCGAGCCCGTCTATTACGAGTCGATGCCCCAGGGCGAAGACGGCAATCGCCGGGCCGAGATTTTCCTGCAAAGTTGAAGCCGTCGCATTCGTCCCCTATGACGGGTGAATGACAAAGCCCCTGCGCATAGCGATCGCCGGACTGGGCACCGTGGGCGGCGGTGTTGCCCGCCTGTTGGCGTTGCGCGCAGCGGAATTGTCGGAACGCGCCGGCCGCACGCTGGAGCTCGTGGCCGTCACCGCCCGCGACCGCAAGAAGCGCCGCGCCACCGATCTTTCCGGCGTCGCCTGGGTGGACGATCCTGTCGCCCTTGCCCAAGGCGACGCCGACGTCGTCATCGAGCTCATTGGCGGCGAAAACGGCACGGCGTTCGATCTCGTCAAGGCCGCGCTGACGAGCGGCAAGCATGTCGTCACCGCGAACAAGGCGATGCTCGCCCATCACGGTGCAAGTCTGGCGGCGCTCGCGGAAAAGCACGGCGTAGCGCTGAAGTTCGAGGCCGCCGCCGCCGGCGGCATCCCCATCGTCAAGGCGTTGCGCGAAAGCCTGATCGCGCATGGCATCACGGCGGTGCGCGGGATCCTGAACGGCACCTGCAACTACATCCTCACCCAGATGGAATCGACGGGGCGGCCCTTCGCGGACGTACTCGCCGACGCTCAGCATCTGGGATACGCGGAAGCCGATCCCACGCTCGACATCGGCGGTGGCGACACGGCGCACAAGCTCGCCCTGCTGTCGAGCCTCGCCTTCGGCCTCAAGCCCGAGCTCGCCAACATCTCGGTCGAGGGCATCGCCGGGATCGCGCCGGAGGACATCCGCTTCGCGCGCGAGTTCGGCTACCGCATCAAGCTTCTGGGCGTGGCCAAGCTTACGCCGCTGGGCGTCGACCAGCGCGTGCAGCCGGCCATGGTCAAGATGGGCACGCCGCTCGCCGACGTGGACTCCTCTTTCAACGCCGTCGTCGCCCATGCGGGCGAGGCGGGTCCGTTCTTCTTCGAAGGACGCGGCGCCGGCGAGGCGCCGACCGCATCGGCCGTCATTGCCGACCTGGTGGACGTGGCCCGGGGCGCGTTCGGCCCCGCTTTCGGCCGCCCGGCGCACATGCTGAAATCGGCCGCTCCCGCGCCGCCCGAGGCGCGCAAGTCGCCCTTCTATCTGCGGTTCAGGGTCCTGGACGAATCCGGTGTCCTGGCCGATATCGCGCGGCGCCTGTCCGAGGCCGAAGTCTCGATCGAAAGCATGATCCAGCGCGGCCGCGCGCCAGGCGAGCCGGTCGCCATCGTCATGATCACGCATGAATGCGCACAGCCTTCCGTCGCCAGCGCCTTGAAGGCGATTGCCGCGTCGGACAAGGTGCTGGGCACACCCTCCATGATTCCGATGGAAGCCGGCTAGAGACCGGTCACACGCTACGGGGTAGGAAATGTCTCAATATCTGGATCGCGTCTTCGCCATCGAAGCCGTGCGCGTCACCGAAGCCGCCGCCATCAGCGCGGCCAGGAAGATCGGCCGCGGCGACGAGCACGCCGCCGACGAGGCAGCCGTGCAGGCGATGCGGGCGGCCTTCAATCTGCTTCCCATCGACGGAACGGTGGTCATCGGCGAGGGCGAGCGCGACGAGGCGCCGATGCTCTTCATCGGCGAGAAAGTCGGTTCCGGCGGCATCAAGGTCGATATCGCGCTCGATCCGCTCGAAGGCACGACGCTGACCGCCAAGGCGCTGCCCAACGCGCTCGCCGTCATGGCCATCGCCGAGCCCGGAACGCTGCTCAACGCCCCGGACACCTACATGGACAAGATCGCCATCGGCGGCGGCTACAAGGAAGGCGTGATCGATCTCGACGCCGATCCGGCCGACAACATCCACAGCCTCGCCAAAGCCAAGGGCGTGCCGGCGGACGAGATCACCGCGCTGATCCTCGACCGCCCGCGTCACGCGCACATCATCGAAAGCGTGCGCAAGACGGGCGCGGCGGTGCAGCTGATCACCGATGGCGACGTGGCCGGCGTCATCGCCACCACCGATCCGGCGACCGGCATCGATATCTATATCGGCCAGGGCGGCGCGCCGGAGGGCGTGCTGGCGGCGGCGGCGCTACGCTGCGTCGGCGGCCAGATCCAGACGCGGCTGGTCTTCAAGAAGGATGACGAAAAGGCGCGCGCGGCCAAGCTCGGCATCACGGACTTCAACCGCAAATACACGCTGATGGATCTCGCTTCCGGCGACGTCATCTTCGCCGCCACCGGCGTGACCAACGGCTCCATGCTCTCCGGCGTGCACACCGACAGGGACTTCATCCAGACCGAGAGCATCGTGATGCGCTCCGCCACCGGCACGGTCCGGTGGGTCAAGACTCGTCACCGGCGCAAGGATGGCGGCTGAGGCCCTCCGCATCGTCCCCGGCAACGCGGCATTCGGCGTCGCGCGCTCGTTCTCTGGCCGGCGCTGGGCGTTGCGCGCGGCGCCCGATGCCGCGGTCCGCGAACTGGCGGTTCACGCAGCGCTCTCCCCGCTTCTGGCGCAACTGCTGGCCGCGCGCGGCATCGCGGCCGATGACGTGGAAACGATCCTCAATCCCACGCTCAAGGCGCTGCTGCCCGATCCCTCGATCCTGAAGGACATGGACAAGGCCGTTGCCCGTGTGCG
The DNA here is from genome assembly GCA_050728855.1 of Rhizomicrobium sp. Taxonomy (GTDB): domain Bacteria; phylum Pseudomonadota; class Alphaproteobacteria; order Micropepsales; family Micropepsaceae; genus Rhizomicrobium. The sequence goes on from JBOHKI010000010.1 coordinate 20,838, forward strand.
CACGGCGATCGAAGACGGCGAACCCATCGCGGTCTTCGGGGACTACGACGTCGACGGGTCCAGTTCCGCCGCGCTGATGAGCGATTTCCTGGAGGCCGTCGCCGCCAGGCCCCGCGTCTACATCCCCGACCGCTTGACGGAAGGCTACGGTCCGAACCCCGCCGCGTTCCTGAAACTGAAAGAGGAGGGCGCGCGGGTCATCGTCACCGTCGATTGCGGCGCCGCGGCGACCGCGGCGCTTCAGGCCGGCAAGGATGCGGGCGTCGACGTCATCGTGCTCGACCATCACGCCATCGAGACCGCGCCGCCCGCCTTCGCGCAGGTCAATCCGAACCAGCCCGGCGACACGTCCGGCCTCGGTTACCTGGCGGCCGCCGGCGTGACGTTCCTGTTCCTCGTGGCGCTCAACCGTTCGCTCCGTGAGGCTGGCTGGTATGCCGCAAAGGGCATCGCTGAACCCGATCTGCGCGAAAGCCTCGATCTCGTCGCGCTCGCCACCATTTGCGACGTGGTTCCGCTCGTGGGCGTCAACCGCGCCTTCGTGCGGGCGGGTCTGGCAAGACTCTCCACGCTCAACCGCCCCGCGCTGAAGGCGCTTTCGGCGATAGGCGGCATCGCGCCGCCGTTCACGGCTTATCATCTGGGCTACATCCTCGGCCCGCGCATCAATGCCGGCGGCCGCGTCGGCAAGTGCAGTCTCGGCGTCGAATTGCTGACCGAACGCGACGGCACACGCGCCGGCGAGATCGCCACGCTGCTCGACCTGCATAACAAGGAGCGGCAGGCGCTGGAGAAACTCATCCTCGACGAGGCCATGGCCCAGGCGGAGACCCAGGCCAACGCGCCGTTCGTCCTCGCGCATGGCGAAGGATGGCATTCCGGCGTCGTCGGCATCGTCGCCGGCCGCCTCAAGGACCGCTTCAACAAGCCCGCGCTAGTGGCTGGATTCGAAGGCGGAATGGGCCGCGGCTCGGCGCGGTCCATCGCCGGTGTCGATATCGGCGCGCTGGTCCGCGGCGCGCAGGCCACGGGGCTGCTGCATTCCGGCGGGGGCCACGCGATGGCCGCCGGATTCTCTTTGGACGCGGCCAGGCTTGATGCGTTCCGCCGGTATCTGGAAGAGCGGTTCTCCGCGCATGACGATGCGCTTGCGGCCGCTGGCGATCTCGAACTCGACCTCGCGATCTCGCCGTCTGGCGCGACGGTTGCCTTCGTGGATGAGGTCGCCCGCATAGGGCCGTTCGGCGCCGGCAACCCCGAGCCGCTGCTCGTCGCGCCGGATGTCCGGCTGGCTTTCGCCGACACCGTCGGCCGCGACCATGTCCGCCTCCGGCTGGAGGGCGGCGACGGTGCAAGGCTCGACGCCATCGCATTCCGGGCCAAGAGGCAGCCGCTGGGCGAGGGCCTGCTCGCCGCCCGGGGCAAGCGGCTCCATGTCGCCGGAAGGCTTCGGAAGGACGACTGGAACGGACGTGTCCGTGTCCAGTTCGTCGTCGAGGATGCCGCGCTTTCGGGAGCCTGACGGCTTGCTTGCCAAGTCGGGGACGGGCCGCTATAGCCCCGCCTCGCCCGGAAGGCCGCTCAGACGCCGCGCGGGCCCGAGGCGCCCTTCGTCTATCGGTTAGGACTCAAGATTTTCAATCTTGCAAGAGGGGTTCGACTCCCCTAGGGCGCGCCACCCTTCGCGGCCTTGCGGCTTCGGTTGGCAGGCCAATGGGTTCTCATTATAAGCGCGGGACATTCGCAGCCCGGAAACGTTCGCATGTCCAACGCCGCCGCCCAGCGCCATAACATGGTGGAGTCTCAGATCCGCGCCAATGACGTGACGGACGTCCGGGTGCAGCAGGCGCTGCGCGATGTGCCGCGGGAGCGGTTCGTGCCGGCGTCCAAGCGGGCCGTGGCTTATGTCGACGGGCCGCTCGAACTGGTCCCGGGGCGCTTCCTGCTCGAGCCGCGCAGCTATGCGAAGCTGTTGCAGCTGGCGGAGATTCAGCCGGGCGACAGGGCGCTGGATGTGGGTTGTGCCACCGGCTATTCGACGGCAGTTCTGGCGCGGCTGGCCGCCAAGGTCATCGGCCTGGAGGAGGACGCGGACTTGGTGCGTGCCGCCAGTGACATGGCGCCGGCCATGGGCGCGGGGAATATCCTGATCGTCCAGGGTCCGCTCACGGGCGGCTACAAAGCTGGCGGGCCGTATGACGTGATCTTCATCAACGGCGCGGTGGAGCGGGCTCCCGAGGCGCTTCTGGCCCAGTTGGCCGAGGGCGGCAGGCTGGTGGCCGTGCTGCGCGCGGGTACGCAGGGCCGGGCGGTAATCTGGCGCAAGGAAGACGGCCATATCGGCCAGTGGCAAACCTTCGATGCGGCGGCGCCAATCCTGTCGGGATTTCGTCAACCCGCTGGATTTGTTTTCTAAAATAGGACATTAGGGGCCCCTGGGAAGGGACAGCGCCCCGTGTATCTCACCCGTGCAAAGCTCTGCGCCTTGGCGCTGGCGGCTGTCTGCCTGCCGGCGGCCGCGGGCGCGACCGAGGTCTTCACGCTGCGCCAGGCGCTGGCCACGACCTACGAAACCAATCCCCAGCTCGACGCGCAGCGCGCGTCCTTGCGCGCGACCGACGAAAATGTCGCCCAGGCCAATGCCGGATGGCGCCCGTCAATCAATGCGCAAGGCACGTTCGGCATGCAGGACAACAAGGCGCCGCTGTTCGGCGCGCCGTCGCCGACGGACCAGCTCACCCATCCACTCACCAGCCAGATCGTCGTGTCGGAGCCCTTGTTCCGTGGCGGCCGCACGGTGGCCGAAGTGGGGCGCGCCAAGGCGCAGGTCCGTGCCGGCCGCGCGCAGCTGTCGAACACCGAACAGAACGTCCTGCTCGATGCCGTCACCGCCTATATGGACGTGGTGCGCGATGCCAAATCCCTCCAATTGAAACAGCACAACGTCGCCGATCTTCAGAAACAGCTTGAAGCGACGCAGGAGCAGGTGCGCGTCAAGGAACTGACCAATACCGACCTCGCGCAGGCGCAGGCGCGGCTCTCCGGCGCCCAGGCGGATCTGACAAATGCCCGCGGCCAGCTCCAGGTCAGCCGCTCCAGCTTCGAGCACCAGATCGGCCGCCCCGCCGAGACGCTCGAGGAGCGGCCGCCGATGCCCAAGATGCCGGCGACGCTGGCCGAGGCCATCGCCATCGCGATGAAGGTGAACCCCTTCCTGGCGCAGGCGCGCGAGGGCGCCCGGGCCGCCGATTACGCGGTCGACGACGCGGCCGGCGCCTTGCAGCCGCAGGTCGTCGTGCAGGGCGAATACCAGTACGCGCAAGGCCAGCCCAACGGCCTGGGCGGCAGCCAGAGCGCCCGCGTCACCGCGGTGATCGGGCAGGTGACCGTGCCGATCTATCAGGGCGGCGGCGACGAGGCGCAGGTGCGCCAGGCCAAGGAGCAGCGCTCCCAGGCGCAGCTTGCGATCGCCGATGCCGAACGCCAGGTCCTGGATGCGACTCGCAGTTCGTGGGAAAGCTGGCGCGCCGCCGTCGGCTCCATCGCGCAACAGCGCGCGGCGGTGGCGGCCGACCAGACCGCGCTCGACGGCGTGCGCCAGGAACAGCAAGTCGGCACGCGAACCGTTCTGGACGTGCTCAACGCGGAGCAGGAGCTACTCAACGCGCAGGTCGCCGAAGTCGATTCCGAGCGCAACGCGACCGTCGCCGGATTCCAGCTTCTCTCCGCCATCGGCGTGCTGACCGCCAAGAACATGGCGCTGCCCGTCCGGCTCTACGATCCCCAGCAGCATTATGACGAGGATTCGGACCGCTGGTTCGGCTTTGGAAATTGAACAACCGCGCGTTAACACAGTCTTTTCTTCTTTGTCCGACTGTCCTACGGTCGCTTTGAAATTCCGCGCCCCCCGGAGCAGACCCATGGCCTCGAACCCGCAGCATGAGCCCACGATGGAGGAAATCCTTGCCTCCATCCGCAAGATCATCTCCGAGGATTCCAACGAAGCACAGGCGCCGGCGGCCGCCGCGGCACCCGCTCAGCCCGTGCCGGTCGCCAAGGAGCCCGAGCCCGATGTGCTGGAGCTGACGCAGGAGATCGAAGAAGTCCCGCCGCCGAAGCCCGAGCCCGTCGCCGCCGCGCCCAGGCCCGTCGAGGCGGCGAAAGCCGCGCCGGTCGAGGAGATCGTGTTCCAGTCCGTCGAGGAGACCGCGCCCGCGTCCACCGGACCGAGCGAGATATTCTCCGACAAGACCCGCAAGGCCATCGACGACGCGTTCGCCAAGCTCGACGCGCCGGAAGAGACGCCGCCCGCCCGCAAGGCGCCGGCCTTCGCCGCCTCCAGCCCGGCGCCGGACGGCAATTCCGTCGAGGCCGTGTTCGAGCGCGCCGTGCGCGATGCCGTGGGCCCGCATATCGACCAGTGGATGGCTGGCCAGAAGGACGATCTGATCTCCGCCATGAAGCCGCTGATCCGCGACTGGATGGACGAGCACTTCCCCGCGCTGCTCGAAGGCGCCGTACGGGACGAAGTCGCCCGCGTCGTAAGGGCGCGCGGCAAACGCTGAGCTTCGCGTAAGCCGAACGGCGAACCGGGGCCCCTCCCCGGAACGATCCTCTTGACGGTTCCGGAGGCTTCTCCCAGAACCGGACGACAGAGGATTTCATGCTCGACAAGACCTTCGATCCCAAGGACGCCGAAGCCCGCCTCTATGCGCGGTGGGAAGCTTCCGGCGCGTTCAAGCCCGGACGCAGGCCCGGCGCCGAGACGTTCTCCATCGTCATCCCGCCCCCCAACGTGACGGGGCGGCTGCATATCGGCCACGCGCTCAACAATACGCTGCAGGACGCGCTCGCCCGCTTCGAGCGCATGCGCGGCAAGGACGTGCTGTGGCAGCCGGGCACCGACCATGCCGGCATCTCGACCCAGCTTGTCGTCGAGCGCGACCTCGCCGAACGGCAGATCAGCCGCGTCTCTCTGGGGCGCGAGAAATTCCTCGAAGCGGTGTGGAAGTGGAAAGACGAGTACGGCGGCGCCATCGTCAACCAGCTGCGCCGGCTGGGCGCCTCGGCCGACTGGTCGCGCGAACGCTTCACCATGGACGAGGGGCTGAGCCGCGCGGTGCTGAAGGTGTTCGTCGAGCTCTACAAGCAGGGCCTGATTTACAAGGACAAGCGGCTGGTGAACTGGGACCCGCGGCTTCAGACCGCGGTCTCCGATCTCGAAGTCGAAAGCATCGAGATGAAGGGGCACCTCTGGTACCTCAAATATCCCGTCGAGGGGCAGGCGGGTCATTTCGTCGTGGTCGCCACCACGCGGCCGGAGACCATGCTGGGCGACACCGCCGTCGCCGTGCATCCCGATGACGAACGTTACAAGGCGCTGGTCGGAAAGCGGGTGATCGTGCCGCTGGCCAATCGTCCGATCCCCATCATCGCCGACGAGCATTCCGATCCCGAGAAGGGCACCGGCGCCGTCAAGATCACGCCCGGCCACGACTTCAACGACTTCGAGGTCGGCAAGCGGCACAACCTTCCACTCATCAATATCCTCAACAAGGACGGCACGCTGAATGATTCCGTGCCGCCGGCCTATCGCGGGCTCGACCGTTTCGAGGCGCGCAAAGTCATCCTCGCGGATCTGGAGGCGCTCGATCTCGTCGAGAAGATCGAGCCCATCACCCACGCGGTGCCGCATGACGAGAAGACCAAGACCGTCGTGCTCGAGCCGATGATGACGGAGCAGTGGTATCTCGACGTCCAGCCGCTGGCCGACAAGGCGATCAAGGCGGTTGAGGACCGCCGCACCAAATTCGTGCCCGAGAACTGGACGAACATCTATTTCAACTGGATGCGCAACATCCACCCCTGGTGCATCTCCCGGCAACTGTGGTGGGGGCACCAGATTCCGGTTTGGTACGACGCGGAAGGAAAGATCTACTGCGCCGAGACCGAGAGTGAAGCAACGGCGCAGGCCGGCGGCAAGCCGCTCACTCGCGATCCCGACGTCCTCGACACCTGGTTCTCCTCCGCGCTGTGGCCGTTTTCGACCTTGGGCTGGCCGGACGAAACCACTGAACTCAAGCGCTTCTATCCGACCTCGGTGCTCGTTACCGGGTTCGACATCATCTTCTTCTGGGTCGCCCGCATGATGATGATGGGGCTGTGGTTCATGGACGAGGTGCCGTTCCACCGCGTCTTCATCCACACCCGCGTCCTGGACGAGAAGGGCGTGAAGATGTCCAAGACCAAGGGCAACGTCGTCGACCCGCTCACCCTCATCGATGAGTATGGCGCCGACGCGCTGCGCTTCACGCTGGCGCTGGCGGCCGGGCAGGGCCGCGACATGCGCATCGGACCCAGCCGCGTGGAGGTCAACCGCAATTTCTGCACCAAGCTGTGGAACGCCGCGCGCTTCTGCGAGATGAACGGCTGCGAGACCGTCCCCGGTTTCGATCCGGCAGATGCCACGCTCACGCTCAACAAATGGATCGTGGGCGAGACGGCTTACGCAGCGACCACCGTCACGCAGATGCTCGAAGAACTGCGCTTCAACGATTCCGCCGCCTCCGCCTATCATTTCGTCTGGGACGTGTTCTGCGACTGGTATCTCGAATTCGCCAAGCCGGTCTTCGCGGGACAGGACGAGGCCGCAAAAGCCGAGATCCGCGCGACCGCGGCGTGGGTGCGCGACCGCATAGTCTCGTTGCTGCACCCCTACATGCCCTTCATCACGGAGGAACTGTGGGGCCTGACCGCGCAGCGCCCTAAGATGCTGATCGAGTCGGAATGGCCCGACCTCTCGAATCTGAAACTGGACACCGCTGCGAACGTCGAGATGTCCTGGGTCATCGAGATGATCAAGGGCATCCGCTCGGTGCGCTCGGAGATGAACGTGCCGCCTTCGGCCAAGATCGCGCTGGTCCTGAAGGACGCGAACGCCGAATCCAAGGCGCGGCTTGCCCGCAACCGCGATGTGATCATGACGCTCTCCCGGCTAGCTTCCGCGCACGCGGCGGACGCGCTGCCTCCAGGCTCCGCCCAGTTCGTGCTGGAGGAAACGACCGTGGCGCTTCCGCTGGGCGACGTCATCGACTTCGCCAGGGAACGCGCCCGTCTGGAGAAGGAGCTCAAGAAAGCACAGGACGAGATCGCCCGCTTCGACGCCAAGCTGTCGAACGAACAATTCGTCTCGCGCGCGCCAGAAGAGGTGCTGGCCGAGCAGCGTGCGAAGCGCGCGGAGGCGCAGGCGCTCGCCGCACGGCTGGCGGAAGCCGTGGCGCGGCTCGCCTGACGGAACATCCCCGGCCTCTTTGCGTTCTCCTTCCGGAGGGCGGGCATAAAGAGGAATCCCGCGATGAATCGCACTGCGAGAATGCTTGCAATTGCCCTGACGGCTTTGGGCGCGTGCGCGACGGCGGCGAATGCCGGCTGCGAAGGCCGCAAGACGACGGGAACCGTGGTCGGCGGCGCCACCGGTGGCGTGCTCGGCAGCGCCATCACCCATGGCAGCGCGGTCGGCGTGATCGGCGGCGCGGTGGTGGGCGGCCTGGCCGGCCATTCCATCGCGGCGGATAACTGCCACGGCCACTACTACCACCACCGTACCGGCTACTACGACAGCCACCACCACTGGCACCGCTACGCCAGCCGCTGAGCCGTTGCGCGGGCGATCTGGGCCGTTGTACTTGGAGCGCCTTCACGGATAGATTTCACTTCGTGGATTCCGAAAGCGGCATGAGCCAACTCATAAGCGGTTACCGATCGTTTCGGGCCGGGCGTTGGCGAGTCGAGCAAGCGCGATACGAAACCCTCGCCAAAGCGGGGCAGACGCCGAAAACGCTTGTGGTGGCATGCAGCGACTCGCGCTCCGATCCGGCGATGATATTCAATGCAAGCCCGGGAGAACTGTTCGTCGTCCGCAACATCGCCGCCATCGTGCCGCCGCTGGAGATCGATGGCGCCCATCACGGCACGACCGCCGCGATCGCGTTTGCCGTAGTCGTCTTGAACGTGGGCAACATCCTCGTCATGGGCCACGCCCAATGCGGCGGCATCGCAGCGGCTCTCGGTGACATGGTCGGAGACGAAGTGCCGGCGTTGCGATCCTGGATCGCACTGCTCGATCCGGCCGTCGCGCGCATCGACCGGTCGGCGCACGGCGACGCCCGGCAGGAGTGCTTGGAACGTGACTCCGTGCTGCTCTCGATGGAACGATTGGAGAGCTATCCGTTCATTGCAGAACGGATTCGCGCGGGCACGCTCGAGATCAACGGCGCGCGCTTCGGCATCGCGGACGGAAACCTCGAAGTCTTCGATCGCACGACCGGGGCGTTCCGGGTTGTCTGACGCGCGCTGTTATTGGACCGTGCGAACCCAATCCAGATAGCGTTTCAGCCCGTCGCCTGTCAGCGAGAGATCGACATATCTCGGTTGCGCCGCGCCAGGCTCGCGCAATGCGTTCATGTCGGGATCGAGTTCGAGGCCACCGATCTTGTCGCGGCCAAGCGTTTCAGGGTCCGAGCCGGGCGAGGCATGTCCCTGCACAATGCCCGACTGGCAAATATTGGTTGCGAACCAGTGCTGGGCGCGATCCTCGCCGTCGCGGCCGGCGACATACGCCAGGGCAAGACGCTCGACGCGCGCAATTTCCAGAACGCGCCGCGCGGCCTCGGCCAGCGACAGGATATCGCCGCTTGTTTTCGGGTTTGAGCGACGCAACAGACTCAGGACCATTCTTTTCGTATCCTTGCCAGGTCTCGAACGTGTGTGCGCGGGGCCGGGTGATTTCTGCTATAGGGGCGCCACGGCGGACTCGACCATAAAGGAAGCCGGTTAATTCCTGAATTTTGCTAATTTAAGCGTTATAAAACATTGTTGACGCATTAAATACTATAGTTTAGACATCAGGAGCTTGGTCGAATCTTGCTCGGCCGCTTCCGGAAGACGGCCCCATGATCACCGCTGCTCAACTCCGTGCCGCCCGCGCACTCGCCGGGATAGATCAGCGCCAGCTTGCGAAACGCTGCGGATTGTCCCTGCCGACCATCCAGCGAATGGAAGCAAGCGATGGCGTGATCCGTTGCAACGTGGATTCGCTGATGAAACTGATTGGTGCCCTGGAATCAGCCGGGATCGTCCTGATCGGGAATGCGGCAACGAGTGATCGCGGCGGGCGAGGCGTACGACTGAAAGTCTGACTTCGTCGATTGCCTTGGGGACGAGATTTGGTGCCAGTGTCATTTGTTGCGGCTGGTGACGATAAAGGCGCCTAATGCACCTTCGTTATTGTATATAAAAATACCATTCAGATGTTTCAAATGTCTATGGTGATGGCTAAACCATGATAACCGCCGGGCAAATGCGGGCAGCTCGGATGCTGCTCGCGTTCGATCAGCGGGAGCTTGCAGACCGCGCGGGTTTGTCGCTTCCGACGATCCAACGCATGGAGGCGAGCACTGGGATTGTGCGCGGAAACACGCGTTCGCTTGAGCGTGTCGTTGCGGCTTTGGAACTGGCCGGCATCGAGTTGATCCGCGACGGCGCCATCAGCGCGGCCCAAGGACGAGGCGTGCGGCTGAGCATCGCGGTTCAATCTGAAAAACTCCGTGAATTCACGGTGCCGCCAGCGTCCTAGCCGAACACCACTTTCTCTTCGCCGAGGAACAGCGGCGAGCGGGCGAGATCGATGAACTTGCGCTCGTCCTCCAGGAGGGCCGCGCCCGCGGCTTGTCCTTCGGGCGTGGCCGTCGCTGCGGCGATGTCGTCGAGGCTGTCCCACCACAGTTCGGCGACGCCGTCATACATCTGCGGCGCGCCGCGGCCGTCGCGGATCGCCTCGTTGAACGGCGTCGTCGCGGAATGCTTCTGGACATATCGCCGGATGCGCAGCGCGTCGCGGTGGCTGGCCACCAGCGGCGCATGCTTGTCGAACCAGTAGCTCTGAAATTCCTCGCGGCTCAGCGCGGGCAGGCGGTGCAGGCAGAAGGTGAGCTTGATCACGGCGGTGTCTCCCGATCGCGTCCGCCACCCTAGCGGTTTTCCTCCCAAAGCCGCTATCGTCCGCCTGGGGGGGATTCCGTCTTGCGCACCATCGCGAGCCTTCCGGACGTGTGGCAGGCGCACCTGTTGCGCGGCCGGCTGTGGTCGGAAGATATCCCCGCCTTCGTCGCGTTCCAGTATCACGTCGGCAACAATTGGCTGGCGGTCGTGGCGCTGGGTGGCGCGAAGGTCCAGGTTCCCAATGGCCTGGAAGACGAAGCACGCGCCGTGATCGCGCATGCCGATGCCGGCCGCTATCTGGAGGAACTGGAAGCCGAGCTGGGCGCGATTCCCGTCATCGCCTGTCCCAATTGCGGTTCGCGGCGCTACCTGAAGGTTCGCCCCTGGCCGGCAAGCACCGTGGCCCTGCTGGTCGCCTGGCTGACGCTCGTTGCAATCCCGCCGAAGGACCGGCCGCTGCGCTGCGCGCGCTGCGGAACGATCTTCGATCCTGGACCCGATCTATGACGCGAAAACCGCGCGCACCTTCTGGCCGGTCTCCAGCCGCTCGGCGCCGCGCACGATGACGCGATCGCCCGCGGCCACCTGCCCGCGCACTTCGACCATCGCGCCATCCTCGGCGCCGGTCTCCACCGCCACGCGCTGGGCCTGTTCCTTCTTGTCGACCTTGAAGACGTAGGTGTTGTCCTCGCGCAGGACCAGCGCGTCGCGCGGCACGGCGACCACCTGGCGCGGCTGGGCGGAAGGGATCAGCACCTTGGCCGCGTCGCCCACCAGCGCCGCGCCGGACGGCAGCGTGAGGCGCACCTCGATGGTGCGGCTGGCGATGTCGCCCACCGGCACGATGGCGCGCACGCTCGTCGCCACCGGCTTGTCCTCGATGACCGCGGTGACCTGCATGCCTTCCTGGAGGAAGCGCACGGAATCGATCGGCGCCTGGGCGCTCACTTCGATGTTGCCGGTGTCGACCAGGCGCACGATCTCCTTGCCGGGCGTGGCGTATTCCCCGGCATTGATCAGGCGCTGCGCCACGCGGCCCGGAAACGGCGCGCGGATCTCGCCATGATCGGCGACATAGCTGCTTTGCCCGAGCACCGCCTGGGCCTGGGCCAGCGCTGCGGCATCCTGGTCGCGGGAGGAGGCGGCCTGGTCGCGCGTGGCCTTGGCGATGGCGTTCTGCTTGTAGAGCGTCTGCATGCGCTCGGCCTGACTGCGGTCGTAGCGCAGCTGGGCGGCGAGCTTGGCGACATTGGCGCGGTCGGCGCTCAGCTGGAGCCTGGCGTTGGTCGGATCGATGCGGGCCACCACGTCGCCAGCCTTCAGCACCGTGCCGACTTCGGCCACCCACGCCACCCGGCCGGTGACTTCGGAGGCGAGGTGAGAGTCGTTGCGGGCCATCACCGTGCCGGGCAGCGCCATCTTCGGCGCCATGCGCACGCTTTTGGCCGTGACGACGCCCACCGATGGCGCGGGCGCCGCCGGCGGCTGCTGCGCCAGCGCGACCGACGCGCTCGCCAGGACGATCAGGATCGAGAGTTTCGTCTTCATGCGGCCTTCCGGAAGGGAGAGGTTGTCACCGGCGCTTCGCGGCGCTCCGTGGCTTTTTCGCCGATGCGCAGCAGGGCCGGCATCAGCACCAGCGTGAACACATGGCTTATCAGCAGGCCGCCGACGATGACAGCGCCCAGCCCGCGATAAATTTCGGCGCCCGGCCCCGGAACCAGCACCAGCGGCAGCATCCCGAAGATGCCCGTCAGCGTCGAGGAGAAGATCGGCCGCAGACGCGTCTCCAGGCTCGAGCGCACCGCATCCACGCGGTTCATGCCCTCGGCCTCGGCCTGCCGGGTGCGCGCGACCAGCAGGATGGTGTTGTTCACCACCAGGCCCAGCACGATGATGAAGCCGATCATGGTGATCAGGTCGAGCGGCTGGAACACGAACAGTCCCAGGATCCGCAGCGCCGCCATGCCGCCCACCATGCCCAGCGGCAGCGCGATGGTGGCGATCAGCGAGTCCCACACCGATTTGAACAGCGCAGCCATGATGAGGAACAGCAGCAGGATGGCGAGACCGAAATTCTTGCCCATGTTCCACAGCGCGTTGTCGAGGTGGTTGGCTGCGGCGCCGTAATTCACCGTGCCGTCGGCGGGCAGGAGCTTGCGGATCTGCGGCTCGACATTGGCGCGAATGTTGGCCATGACGTCGGACAGCGCGAGGCCCCGCGGCGGCTGGAAGTTGATGGCGTAAGTCGGCCGCCGGTCGAGGCGGAACGTGCCGGACGGCGCCAGCGTGCGCTGCATCGAGACCAGGTGGCTGAACGGCACCACGCCGCCCGACGGCGTGGCGACGGGGGCGTCGTTCACCGCGTCCGGCGTCGTGAGCGGGCTCGATTTCAAGATCAGGTAGAGCTGGCGCTCGCCGTCATAGCGTTGCCCGACATAGGCGCCTTCGCCCAAGGCCTGCACCAGCGTGCCGATATCGGGGCGCGTCCAGCCGACTTCGGCGATGGAGCGGTCGTCGGGGGTGAGCTTGAGCTGCGGCTGGTCGTAGTCGAGCGATGGATTGGTGAACAGCACGCCGTCGGGGTAGAGCTTGTTCAGGAGGTCGAAGCCTTTCTTCGCGGCCGCCCGCATCGCTTCCTGGTCATTGGACTGGATGTTGATGGAGATGCCGCCGCCGGCGTCGAAGCCGCCGAACAGGCTTCCCATCTGCGCGAAGGCTTGCGCGTCGGGGAGATCGCGGATCACGTCCTCGCGAACGATCTTCTCCAGCGCCGGGAAATCGGAATCGTTGGGCACGCGCACGGCCATGTCCATGTTCCCCGGGCTGTTCATCTTGACGTAGTAGTTGAGCAGCTTGGGCTGCTTGTCGCCCTTCAGGTAGGGCGCAAGCCGCCGGATGATCGGCTTGGCATAGTTCTCGTCGGCGAACTCGACGGTGGTGCCCGAAGAGAATCCGATGAAGCCGTCGATCGCCGCGCGCTTGACCTGCGGCAGGTAGTGCAGCGGCGGCAGCAGCAGCCACGAGGCCAGGGCGGAACCGCCGATCAGCGAGACGATCCAGAACTGCCGTTTCCTCGGCGTGTCGGTGAGGTTCATCACGAAATCGGTGATCCGCCGCCATACATGGCCGAGTTCGGAGACCCTGGGCCGCGTCTTCAGGAACAGCATCGAGGCGACCGGCACCACCGTGATGGCCACGATCAGCGACACGAACACGGCGAAGGCGATGGTGAGGGCCAGGTCGGCGAACAGCTGGCCCTCGACGTCCTTGAGGAAGATGATGGGCAGGAAGATCGCCACGTTCGTCGCGGTGGAGGCGAGAAGCGCCCCCCACACCTGGCTGGTGCCGGTCTGCGACGCCTCGCCCGCCGGCATGCCCCGCTCGCGCAGGCGCAGGATGTTCTCGAAGCAGACGATCGCCGCGTCCAGCACCATGCCGGTGGCGAAGGCGAGGCCGGCCAGCGAGATCACGTTGAGCGAGCGGCCCGCGAGGTTGAGCAGCACCACCGTCGCGAACAGGCAGATCGGGATCGCCGTCGAAATGATCAGCGTGCCGCGCCACTCGCGCATGAAGAACCACAGCACGCCCACCGCGAGGATGACGCCCAGCACCAGGTCGGACGTCACCATGCCCACCGCCTGGTTGATGAAGTGCGACGGGTCGAAGGAATATTGCAGCGTGACGCCCTGTTCCCTCGCGGGCCCGTCATTGATCTTGGCGAGCTCCGCCTTCACCGCGTTGACGGTGGCCAGCACGTTGGCGCCGTTGGCGCGGAAGATCTGCATGCCCAGCGCCGGATTGCCGTTCTGGTAGGCGAAGCCCTGCGCCTTGCTGCGGCCGATATGGACGTCCGCGATATCGCCCAGATGCACCGGCTTGCCGTCGCGCCATTCGAGCACGAGGTCCTTCAGGTCCTTGACCGAATAGCGGCCGCGGAACTCGAGCCCGAACTGGCGCCGGCCGATGTCGATGGTGCCGCCGGACACGTCCTCGGCGCCGGAGATCTGCTGCGCCATTTTGGGGATCTGGATGCCGAGCTGGGCGGCGCGCATCGGATCGAAGACGATGTCGATCTCGTCGGTGCCGCCATTGCCGTTGATCTGGGCCGAGCCGACGCCGGGGATCGCTTCCAGCCGCGGGATCACGCTCTCCTTCAGGAAGCGTTCATAGGAGTTCACGTCGCGCGTGTTGCCCGGCAGCTTCTGCATGAAGACGTAGAGCAGGGTCGCGTTGGAATCCTGCGTGTTGGCGAGCTGGATGGTGGGCTTTTGCGCGTCGAGCGGCAGCGGCGGCAGGCGGTTGAGCCGCCCCACCACGTCCACCAGCGTCGACTGCATGTCGGTGCCGAGCGCGAAGGTGAGGTTGATGTAGCCCTGGCCGTTGCCGGCATAGCCGTCCATCTCCTGAAGGCCGGGGATGCCCTGGAGCACGTCCTCTTCCGGCTGGACGATCTGGGATTCCACCTCGCGCGGGGTTTCCGCGCGCCAGTTGGTCTGCACGCCGATCTGGGGCCGGTCGATGTCTGGAAACAGCTGAATGGGCAGCGCGTTCAGCGCGAACACGCCGAACAGAATCGCGACCGCCACGCCCACCGCGACCGCGGCCGGACTTTTGATGCTGGCCTGCGTCAGCGCCCGCATCCGCTCCTCCCATGCCGGCTCCGCTCTCCCAAGAGAGCCGGACTTTCCTCTAAAGGTGGCGTCACATAGCCGTGAGACAACATGAAAAGATATGCAGAATTGTGATGGCTACCCGTCGCCGGTAGTCGGGGCTCCCACTAGCGCCATGCGCGCGGGTCGCGGGTGTGATATGTAAGCGGCGGGCGGCATTTGGGGATGGTTCATGACTGTTCAGTTGAAGGTTAATGGGGTCGATCACACGCTCGATGTCGAGCCGGACGCTCCGCTCCTGTGGGTGATTCGCGACGAGATCGGCCTGACCGGCACCAAGTTCGGCTGCGGCATCGCCCAGTGCGGCGCCTGCACGGTCCATGTGAACGGCGTCGCCCAGCGGAGCTGCGTGACCCCTGTCAGCGCCGTCGCGGGCGCGGAGATCACGACCATCGAAGGGCTGAGCGGGGGCGGCCTCACGCCGGTCCAGCAGGCCTGGATCGACCATCAGGTGCCGCAATGCGGCTACTGCCAGTCCGGCATGATCATGGCGATCACGTCGCTCCTGACGAAGAACCCGCATCCCACCGATCAGGAGCTTTCGGACTCCATCACCAACATCTGCCGCTGCGGGACCTATCCGCGCATTCGCGCCGCCGTGCGCCAGCTCGCGGAGGGCTGAGCCATGGCCTCGACACGCAGAATGGTGATCCTGGGTGGGCTTGGCGCCACCGGCGCGCTCATTGTCGGCTACGCGCTGTGGCCGAGCGGGCGCATCGGCCGCGCGAACAAGCTCGCGGCGAGACCCGGCGAACAGTTCATCGACAACTGGATCAAGATCGCGAAGGACGACACCGTCACGGTCGTCATTCCCCATTGCGACATGGGCACCGGCACCTACACCGCGTTGTCCCAGATGGTGGCGGAGGAACTCGACGCCGACTGGAGCAAGGTGCGCGCCGAGCAGGCGCCCACCGATGTCGATTTCGCCAATGGCGCGATCATCGAAGCCTTCGCGTTGAACGGCAAGATGCCGCCGGAATGGCTGCGCGGCATCGCGGCCAACACATTCCGCTTCATGGCGGCGAACGTGACGGTCCCCGGCGCGGGTTATGTGCCGCAGATCACCGGTGGCTCTTCGGCGGTGCGCGGCACCGGCGTGTTCGGCATGCGCATCGCCGCGGCCTCGGCGCGCGAGATGATGCTCAAGGCCGCCGCCGCGCGCTGGAACGTGCCGGCCGGGGAGTTGTCCACGAAGATGAGCCGCGTGGTCCATGCCAGGAGCGGCAAGAGCCTCGGGTTCGGCGAATTGGTGGCCGATGCGGTGGGCTATTCGCCCTCCAGCAATCCGGCGCTCAAGCCGGCGAGCCAATATACGATCGTCGGCAAGCCGATCCCGCGCTTCGACATTCCCACCAAGGTCAACGGCGAGACGATCTACGGCCTCGACGTCAAGGCGCCGGACATGCTGTACGCGGCGATCAAGATATCGCCCGTGTTCGGCGGCAAGCTGAAATCCGTCGACACGAAGGACATCGCTGCTCGCCGCGGTATCCATCAGGTCGTGAAGCTCGACGATGCGGTCGTGGTCGTCGCCGACCGCTTCTGGCGCGCCCGCGACGCGGCCGACGCGTTGCAGCCGGTGTTCGACGATGGCGGCAACGGCGCCGTCACGACCGCGTCGATGGACGCGCGCCGCGTCAAGGCGCTGCATGGCACGCGCCTCAAGGTCGACCAGAAGATCGGCGCCGGGGCTGCCGCGCTGCCCACCGGCCGCGCGTTCGAGGCCCTCTACAACGTCCCCTACCTGTCGCACGCGCCCATGGAGCCCATGAACGCCACCGCGCTCTACAAGAATGGCGCGCTCGAAGTGTGGTCCGGCACGCAGGACGGCCTCGGCAGCCGCGCCTATTGCGCCAAGGCCGCCGGCCTGCCGATGGAGAAAGTCACGTTCCATCTCCACCAGATGGGCGGCGCTTTCGGCCGCAGGCTTCCCGGCCAGTGGAATTATCTCGACTATGCCGTGAAGACGGCCATGGCCGTGCCGGGCAAGCCGGTGAAGCTCGTGTTCACCCGCGAGCAGGACATGCAGCACGATTTCTACCGGCCCAACGTCACCAGCCGCTTCCGCGCCGCGCTCAACACGCAGGGCTATCCGGTGGCCTGGATCAACGACTACACGACGGACGACGGCGCCAGCCCGCAGGCCTACATCCAGTACGCCGTGCCAAACCAGCAGATGAGCGCGGTGCATGTGAAGACGCATGTGCCCACGGGCGCGTGGCGCAGCGTCGAGGCGTCGTGGCACGGCTTCTTCATCGAATCCTTCATCGACGAACTGGCGCATGAGGCGAAGAAGGACCCCGTCGCCTACCGCCTCGAATTGCTGAAAGGCGCGCCGCGCCATCACGCCGTGGTCAAGGCGGCGGCGGATGCGGCAGGGTGGGGCGCGCCGATGGGACCGGGCCAGGGCCGCGGCATCGCCATGGTGGAGTCGTTCCAGACCATCGTCTGCCACGTCGCCGAAGTCACGGTGGCGCAGGACGGCACGCTCAAGATCGATCGCGTAGTGAGCGCGGCGGATTGCGGCCGCGCGGTCAATCCGGACGGGTTCAAGGCACAGATCGAAGGCGCCATCGTCTATGGCCTCTCGGCGGCGCTGAACGGCGCGATCACCATCGACAAGGGCGCGGTGCAGCAGGCGAACTTCCCGGACTACGAGATGGTGCGCCTGGCGAACTGCCCGCGGATCGAGGTCCATATCGTGCAGAGCGATGCGCCGCTGGGCGGCGCGGGCGAGCCGGGAACGCCGCCCATCGCGCCCGCCGTGACCAACGCCATCTTCGCGGCGACAGGCAAGCGCATCCGCGAACTGCCGGTGCGCAACACCTCGCTGGCCACCGCCGGCCGGCAGCAGGCGCGCGGCTAGAACAATCGCGGTTGGGGGATTTGCATGCGTTGGGTGTGCCGTGGAGTGCTGGCGGTCGTGCTGCTGTTGGCAGGCGCGGCGCTGTGGGGTTACTGGGCCTTCATCGGCACGCCGTTCAGCTTCGACGCCATGCTCAACATGCAGTCGCTCGAGGAACTGCCGGACCATCCGGAGTTGCTCACCTCGCTCGGCGCACTGGACGGCACGATCCTGGATTTCCATTCCGCCCGGCTGGACGAATACAGCCTTGCCGCGCGCGCCCGCGAGTACGACCGCGCCCGCCGCGACGAGGCCGCGGTCCGCGCCTGGGACCGCGCCAGACTGTCGCCGCAGGAGCAGATCTCCTGGGACATCGCGGTGTGGAACGACGAACGCGAACTGGCGGACGCGAAATATCCCTGGCTCGGCGCCAATGGCTGGGCCTATCCGGTCAACCAGGCGTTCGGGCTCCAGAAGAACCTGCCCAACTTCCTGCTCTCCGAGCACAAGATCACGAGCGCCAGGCTGGCGCGGAATTATGTCGCGCGGCTGCGTGCGCTGGCGGGCGTGCTCGACGCGGCGAACGCGGACATCGCGCGCCAGGCGAAGCTCGGCGTCGTCCCGCCGGACTTCATCATCGACGACGACGTCGTCCAGATCCAGGCGCTGATCGCGGAGCCGCCGGCGCAGAACGTTCTGGCCGTGAACCTGAAGCAGAAATCCGCGGCCATTCCCGATCTCCCCGAGCCCAACCGTGCCGCGATCGTGGCCGATGGCGTGGCCGCGATCCGCGATGACGTCTACCCCGCCTATCGCCGCCTGATCGCACGGCTGGGCGCGATCCGCCCGCTCGCCACGCACGATGCGGGGCTGTGGCACATCAAGGGCGGCGACGCATACTACGCCGACCAGTTGCGCTCGCTCACCTCGACCGACATGACGCCCGAGCAGATCCATGCCTATGGCCTGTCGGAAGTCACGCGGATCACCGCGGAGATGGACGCGATCCTGCGCTCCGTCGGCGCGATCGATGGCACCGTGGGCGCGCGGATGGATGCGCTGGCCCACGATCCGCGCTTCGTCTTCCAGAACACCGAGGCGGACAAGCAGAAGATCCTCGCCCGCTACGGCGCGCTGCTCGATCATGTGAAGACGCTGCTGCCGCGCTATTTCGAGGACATCCCCAACACGCCGCTGGCGGTGGAACGCGTGCCACCGTTCGCCGAGAAGGGTTCCGCGGGCGCCTATTACGAGCAGGCGTCGATGGACGGTTCGCGGCCGGGCATCTTCTTCGCCAACCTGCGCAATGTCGGCGAGACGCCTGCCTGGGCGATGCCGACGCTCGCCTATCATGAGGGCATCCCGGGCCATCATCTTCAGACCTCGACCGCGGCCTCGATCCGCGACCTGCCTTATGAACGCCGCTTCAACTTCCTTCCCGCTTATGGAGAAGGCTGGGCGCTCTATGCCGAGCATCTCGCCAAGGACATGGGCCTCTACAAGGACGATCCCTATGGTGATCTCGGCCGCCTGCAGGCGGAGCTGTTCCGCGCGGTGCGCCTGGTCGTCGACACCGGCATGCATTCGCAGCACTGGTCGCGCGAGCAGGCCATCGCCTACATGCAGACGACGACCGGCATGGCGAATTCCGACGTCACCGCGGAAGTCGAGCGCTACGTCGTGTGGCCGGGGCAGGCTTGCTCCTACAAGATCGGCATGAAGACGATCCTCGATCTGCGCGAGCGCGCCCGCGCCGAGCTGGGCGCGAAATTCGACATCCGGGAATTCCATAAGGTGGTGCTGGAGAACGGGGCGATGCCGCTATGGCTGCTGCAGCGCAATGTCGACGCCTGGATCGCCCGGCGCGAAGGCCTGGCGCCGGCCGGCGAACCGTCCATCGCGCGATAGGGCCCGAATCGCTTCCAGTATGGTTAATTTCGGGGCCGTCCCTGCCTTGCCGGGGCAAGGGGGCGGCCATAGACTGATTAGCGAGGCGGGCTGGGGAGCCAGAACAGATGAAGGCGACGAACTGGGCTGCCGGGCTTGCGCTCGGCCTGACGCTCGCCTCGGGTGCTGCGCTCGCCGCCGGCCCGGACGTGGCCTACTTCCAGGAAAAGAACATCTTCCATTCCGGCCTGCGCGGCACCCACACAGTGGCGCTGACCTTCGACGACGGCCCGAACTACAACACACCCGCCGTGCTGGACGCGCTCAAGGCCAACAACGTCAAGGCGACGTTCTTCATCGTCGGCCGCATGGCCAAGGCCTATCCCGACATCCTGGCGCGCGTCGCCGCCGAGGGCCACCTGCTCGGCAACCACAGCGCCACCCACCCATTGCTCGGCAAGCACTACGTTGCCCATCCCGAGCTGCTGATCGAACAGATCCGCTCGGTCGATGAATTGATCCGGCCTCTGATGCCGGCCGGCACGACGTTCTATTTCCGCGCGCCCTACGGCTCGTGGCGCACGGCCCATGCTGCGGTGCTGAACGCCGATCCCGTGCTGAAAACCTATGTCGGCCCGATCTACTGGGACGAGGGCGGCGACATCGCCATGAGCGCCGACGGATATGTGATGAGCGCGGCGGATTGGGATTGCTGGCACCGCCGCTGGGACGCGGACATATGCGCCAAGGGCTATCTGCGCGAGATCCGCCGCAAGGACGGCGGCGTGGTGCTGATGCACTGCATCCACCGCCAGTCCGGCGACCTCGTCGCCGCCATCGTCCCGCCGCTGATGGAAGAGGGCTACACCTTCGTGCGGCTCGACCAGATCCCGGAATACAAACAATACGAAACGCCCGCGCCGAACGCCGCGCCGGTCGTGGCCTATGGCGGCGCGACGGCCATCGCGCGGTAAAGAGGCTAAATCCCGCCCCACCAGGCGTAGCCCTGGTCTTCCCAGTAGCCGCCCTTGCCGCCCTCGATGTGGTCGAAGCTGGCGACCAGTTCGATGCGCTGGACGTATTTGGGCATCTTGTAGCCGAGCTGGCGTTCCGCGCGCACCCGCACCGGCGCGCCATGCGGAATGCCGAGCGGCGCGCCGTTCATGGCGTGCGCGAGGATCGTCTGGGGGTGCGTCGCCTCGATCAGATCGAGACTCTCGTAATAGTGCAGGTCGGGATTGCCGTTGTTGCCGTTGAGATCGTTGTCGGTGTCGGCGCAGTGGAACACGGCGTAGCGCGCTTCCGCCCTGGGCCGCGCGATGGCGAGCACATGGCGCAGCTGCGGGCCGCTCCATTCGCCGATGCAGCTCCAGCCCTCGACGCAATCGTGGCGCGTGATCTGGGTGCGCTGCGGCATGCGCTTGAGGTCGTCGAGCGATAGCGACAGCGGCTTCTCCACCAGCCCGTCGACGGCGACGCGCCAGTCGCGGAAACCGTTGGCCGCCATGGCGTTGTAGCCGTCCTGGTAGAGCTGCGTGGTGCCGTTCGCCTTGAACATGGGCGACAGATCAGCCTTGGTGAATTCCCGCGCCAGCGCCTTGCGTCCCGCGAACAGGCGCTCGGCGCCCTTGGTCAGGCCCTCGGCGCTGCCCAGCACCTTGGGCCACCATTCGGTCTGCGAGAGGTCGTAGCAGCCCGACAGCAGCAGCGTGCTGGACGCAGCGGCGAGGCGGGTGAGGAATTGGCGGCGGTCAGCCATGGCTCGTCTCCGGCGCCTCTGGATCGATGGCGTAGCGTCCCGTGATCATGGAACGGATGTTGTTCCAGGTTCCCGACAGCACGACCATCACGATGTGGATGATGAAGAAGCCCAGGAACGAGAAGGCGCAGATGAAGTGGATCGTCCGCGCCGTCTGGCGCCCGCCGAACAGCCAGGGCAGGAAGGGCAGCGCGCTGTCCATCGTCGGCGACATGGTGAGCCCGGTCAGCACGATCAGCGGCCCGAGGCCGAAGATGACGAGGAAATAGGTCAGCTTCTGCAGCGCATTGTAATGCCTGGCCGTCTCGCCCCTGGGGAAGCGCAGCCGCGCATGGTCCGCGATTTCCTGTGGCAGGTGCTTCAAATCCGCCGTGCGCGGCAGCAGCTCCTTGGCGAGATGCCGGCTTCGCCACGCATAGAGCGCAAAGACCACGCCGTTGACGACGAAGAACCAGGCGAAGAAGAAATGCCACAGCCGCCCCATGGCCAGCCATTGCGGGCCGGGCAGCGTCGCCCAGGACGGAAAGCCGCGATAGACCTGCTGGCCGTTGACGGTCGAGGCGCCCAGCACGCCGGTGGTATCGAACGTCCAGGGTCCCACCTGCGTGAAGCCGTTGAGCGAACCGTCGGTGTTCTGCGTGGCGCTGAACGACAGAATGGGATGGGCGAAATCCGAATACTGGCCCCAATAGAGCGCCGGCGTGGCGTTGAAGATCTGCAATCCGCTCATCAGCATGATCGCCAGCACGATGGCGTTGGTCCAATGCATGACGCGGATCGGAAGGGTGTGGCGGTAGAACGTCGTGCGCTGCGCCGCGGCCGCACGGCGGCGTTCGCGCCAGGCATCAAAGCTTCCCCTGACCCAGACAAACCTGTCCATCAGGGTGTTCGCGTCCGGCTTTTGTCGCTCGTTCATGCCCCAATGCCCGGATTTGTGGTCCGCGATCATACACGACTTGCCCCGCCGGGCATCGCCGCTATCCTTGCCGGCTAGTACGCCGGAGAGGCCATGGACGTTACACCGCCGCTGGACGGTTTCTGCGATCCGCGCTTTTCCGCGGTCCGCGACGCCTTGCGCGACAACCTCACGCTGCGCGGCGAACCGGGCGCGGCTGTGGCGGTCTCGCTGGGAGGCCGCGTGGTGGTCGATATCCATGGCGGCTGGAAGGACGGCGCGCGGCAGCAGCCTTGGGAAAGCGACACGCTGGTCAATTTCTTCTCCGTCTCCAAGGCGCTGTGCACGATCTGCGCACTGCGGTTGGTGGAGCGGGGCGGGGTGGACCTCGACGCGCCCGTTGCCCGTGTCTGGCCGGAGTTCGCGGCCAACGGCAAGAGCGCGATCACGCTGCGCCACATCCTCACCCATCAGGCGGGTTTGCCGTCGCTGCGCGAGCCATTGCCGGCCGGTGCGATGCTCGACTGGAAGGCGATGACGGACGCGCTCGCCCGCGCCGAGCCATGGTGGGAATCGGGCACGGCGTTCGGCTACCACGTCAACACGTTCGGGTTTCTCGTCGGCGAAGTCGTCCGCCGCGCCGGCGGCCGCTCCATCGGCGCGATGCTCCGCGAGGACGTCGCGCGGCCCCTGGGCGCGGACGTGCATATCGGATTGCCCGTGGGCGATCATGCCCGCGTCGCGGAGTATCTCTGGCCGTCGGCCACATCGCCATCGCAATCCCAATCCCAGGGGATGCCGTCGGCGGATGACGCGATGCGCTTCAACGCCTATTGGAATCCGCCCGGCATTTCCGGCGGCGGCTATGTCAACACGGCGGAATGGCGGTCGGCGGAAATCCCCTCCACCAACGGCCACGGCACCGCGCGCGGCGTGGCGCGGGTCTATGCGGCGCTGGCGAACGGCGGCGCGATCGACGGGGTGCGCATCCTCGCGCCCGAAACCATCGCGGCCGCCACCACCGAACAATCCGCGGGCCACGACCTGATCAACCAGCGCCCGGCGCGGTTCGGCCTCGGCTTCCAGTTGACGCAGCCGGAGCGTCCGCTGGGACCCAATCCACGCACCTTCGGTCATTTCGGCGCCGGCGGCTCGCTCGGTTTCTGCGATCCCGATGCCGGCATCGCCTTCGGCTACGTTACCAATGGCATGGGCCCGCGCTGGCAGAACCCGCGCAACAAGGCGCTGCTGGACGCCGTCTATTCCGCCTTGTGATCGCGCGCTGCGGTTCGCGTCCCCAGTCTTGTCCAGCCCGCCTTGCCTAACGGGAGCTTAATGGGGGCGCACCTTATGTTAAGCATTTTACCCTAGGGTCGCCGTGCGATAGAAATTGTTTTGGCTCAGATGGGTCAATTGCGGTTAAACCTGCGTGGCGTGACCACGCTGCTCGTCGACAGCGACCACTTCACGCGTGGGCTGATCGCGCAGATGCTGCGCGGCTTCGGCATGGAGCCTGCCGCCGTCTACGATAGCGGTCGCGCGGCGAAAGCCCATCTTGCCCATCACGTCGCCGATCTGTGCATCCTCGAGGCGACGTTTTCCGACATGAACGGCGCCGACCTGGTGCGCTGGATCCGCCGCCAGGAGAAGAGCCCCATCCGCTTCGTGCCGATCATCGTGCTGACGAGCTACACCCAGCATCGCCAGGTGACGGTGGCCCGCGATGCCGGCGCCAATGTCGTGCTGCGTAAGCCGGTGTCGCCGCAGATCCACTTCGATCACATCGCCTGGGTCGCCAAGGTGCCGCGCTCGTTCATCGAGGCGGGCAACTATGCCGGTCCGGATCGCCGCTTCCGCGACATCGAGCCGCCGGACGGGCAGAAGAAACGCGAAAACGATTTCACCGAAATCGACGACGCAACGGAGCAGGACGAGCCGGGCGAACCGGCCGGGGCTCCCAAAAAAGGGAGTGTGACTGGATGAAACGCGTCGTGAAAAAAGTCCATTTCCCCACGACCAGGCTGTCGGAGCTCGCGGCCCGCGCCGGGGGCATCACCCGCGACCAAGCGATCGAGGAGGCCAAGGCCAGCATCGAGGGCCTGCGCGACCTGGCGCTCGAGACCATCGGCAACGCCATCCGCGCCGTCGAGGCCGTGGCCTATTCGACGAAGCGGAATTTCCTCTCCGATAGTGACATGCGCGAAATCCTCAAGCTCACCGACCAGGTCGTTACCATGTCCGCGACGTTCGGGCTGGAGAGCCTGGAAGCCGTGGCGAAGAGCCTGTGCGACGTGACCGACGGTCTGCTGGCAAAGGATTCCCGCGACGCCGCGCCCATCCTGGTCCACGTCCAGTCGATGCGCCTGGTGGCGCCCGGCAGCCCGCCGCTCGACGCTGAGCAGACCGATCAGGTGCTGTCGGAATTGTCCAAGGTCCGCTCCCACTTCCACTTCGCCCCGCTTTCTGCCGGCGCGGCACACGACCAGGCCGGGCCGCCCGAAATCGCCGGCTAGCCGATCGGTTCGTCGAACATCAAGGCGCGGACGTAGCGCACCGGCGGCGAGCCGAACGACGTCACCGTGTCGTGGTAGCGTTTCAGGGCGAAATCCCCGCCCCAGCGTTTTTCCGTCTCGGCGCGCAGCGCATGATGTTCGGTGAGGCCGACGAAATAGGTCGGCAGCTGGCATGAGGAGAGTTGCGCGCGCACCCATTTGCCGGCCGCCTCGCTCTCCTGCTGGAACGTCTTCACCGTCATCATCGCCATCGCCTGCTCGCGCGTCATGCCGTCGACATGGATGGCCTGGTCGAGGATCGCGTTGAGGATCGAGCGCAGGTCGAGCTTCAGATGCACCAGCAGGTAGAGCGGATCGCGGTCGAGGAAGCCCTGCTCGGCCATCATGTCCTCGGCGTAGCAGGCCCAGCCCTCGATGAACGGCCCCGAGCCCAGCACGGCGCGCAGCACGGACGGATAGCGGTTGGCATGCCACAGCTGCACGTAATGGCCGGGCATCGCCTCGTGCACGATCAGCTCGTCGACGTTGCGCGAGTTGTATTCGCGCAGATAGGAGTCGGCCTGGCTCTGCGTCCAGTCCTCGGGAATGGGATCGACGGCGACGAAAGTCTCCTGGCCCTTGTCCAGCGGGCCCGGCGAGGAACAATAGGCGCCCGAGACGCCGCGGCGGAATTTCGGGGTCTCGATCACCTTCACCGGGGTGTCGGGCAGGGTGATCAGGTCTTTCCTGCGGACGAAGGCGGTGGCCACCTTCACCGCCTGCTCGCAGGCCGGCACGAACCGGTCGCGCAGCGGCTTGTCGGCATAGGCGAGATCGAGAGCCGCCTCGATAACCGCCTGCTGCTCCGCCTCGGTCGGATCGGCGGGGGCCGGCGGCGCGCCCTTGCGCCCGGCCAGCACGCCCTTGGCGATCGCGTACATCGTCACGCGGGTCGCGGCCAGCGCGGCTTCCGCAGCAGCGCGGATCTCCGTCCGCGTCATGGGCGAGTTGAGGGCGAAGGCGAGCTTCTCGTCGTAAAGCTTGGCGCCGATGCGGAAATCGCCCTTGGCGTTCGAGACGAGAGTCCTGTCGAGCCAATCCTGATGCGCGTCCACCGCCGCCTTCAGCGCGGCCGCCGCGTCCTGAAGGTCTTTCTGCTCCGGCGCGGGCAGGGCGCTTGCCTGCGCCACGATCTGCTCGTCGATGATGGTGTGCAGGCCCTTGTTCTGCCGGCTCACGGTCTGGGCGTGGATCGGGGGCACGCGCGCCGGATCGAGCTGGGCGCGGGCCTGTTCGAACACCGCGGGCAGCTTGCGCATGCGCGCGGTGGCCGAGCGCAGCCGCTCCGCCAGCGGGGCGAAGTCGCGCGCCATGAGCAGATAGAGCGCATTGCCCACCAGACCGTTATAGGCGTTCGGATTCCACGCCCATTCCTGGAACACCTCGTCCTGCCAGATCTCGTATCT
Source organism: Rhizomicrobium sp. (assembly GCA_050728855.1). Lineage (GTDB taxonomy): Bacteria > Pseudomonadota > Alphaproteobacteria > Micropepsales > Micropepsaceae > Rhizomicrobium. The sequence goes on from JBOHKI010000010.1 coordinate 46,857, forward strand.
GAGCCGGTTGGCGAGAATGGCGGTGTCGACCTGGTTGGCACGGGACAATTTCGAGCGGTCCGCCGCCGTCAACTCGGCGAGGATGCCGCGATGGAAACCGGTCAAAGCCTTCCGCCCGGCCGGCGACACATCGTCGATCTCGTGATCGTAGCGGTGATCGCCGATCTGCGTGGCGGAAACCGGGCTGAGCATCAGCGAGCCGTCGAGCCAGCGTTGTCCGAGGTTCGCGAACGCCGTGTCCTCCGGCGACTGCGGCATGGGCACCGGCACGGCGTCCGGCGCCGCGCATGCCGGTGTGAGCATGGTGGCGCCCAGGAGCGCAAGCGTCGTGCGGCGACTGAATTGTGCGAACATGCCGGCGTCCTTTTGGTCCCCCGGCCAGAGCCTGTTGCCGCCGGGCGCGGATATCAAGGCCCGCATTGCCCCATGGCCGGGCGGCGCTGAGCGCGGCTTGCGCGGCCTCGCGCGGCGCGTAACCTTGGGCCCGGAACGGATTGGGGGAATCGATGAAGGTCCTGGCTCTGGGCGCGGCCGCCGCGCTGTCCTTCCTGTGCGCGGCCGGCGCGCAGGCTTCCGAATCCTTCGCAATATCGTTTCCCGCGGTGCGCAGCACCGCGCCGCTCGACGGGCGTGTCATCCTCATGCTGTCGAAGAACGCGAAAACCGAGCCGCGCGACCAGGTGAGCGGCGACGAGCCCTTGGGCAATCCCGACATCTTCGGCGTGACGGTGGACGGCTTGAAGCCGGGCGAGGCCGCGATCGTCGACGCCTCGGCGTTCGGCTGGCCCGCGCGCAGCCTCGCCGGCGTCAAGGCCGGCGACTACATCGTGCAGGCCGTGCTCAACCGTTACGAAACCTATCGCCGCGCCGACGGATCGGTGGTGAAGCTGCCGCCGGACAAGGGCGAGGGCCAGGACTGGTCGAATAAGCCGGGCAACCTCTATTCCAGGCCGTTCAAGATCCATGTCGATCCGGCGCATCCGGCACGGGTGAAGATCGTGCTCGATCAGGTCATGCCGGCGATCAAGCCGAAGGCGGATACCGAATTCGTCCGCCATGTGATGATCCAGAGCGCGCTGCTCACCAGATTCTGGGGCCGGCCGACCTATATCGGCGCGCATGTGCTGCTGCCATGGGGTTTCGACAAGCACCCGAACGCGCATTTCCCGCTGATGGTGTTCCATGGCCACTTCCCGGACGACATCTCCGGCTTCCGAACCACGCCGCCCGACCCCAACCTGAAGCCGGACTATTCCGAACGCTTCCATCTCGCGGGCTACAACCGCATCCAGCAGCAGGAGGCCTATGCGTTCTACAAGAAATGGATCTCGCCCGGCTTCCCGCGCTTCATCGTCATCGAGATCGAGCACGCCAATCCCTATTACGACGATTCCTACGCGGTGAATTCGGCCAACCTCGGTCCCTATGGCGACGCGATCAACCATGAGCTCATCCCGTACATTGAAAAGAAATTCCGCGGGCTCGGACAGGGCTGGGCGCGCTTCACCTATGGCGGCTCGACGGGCGGCTGGGAGGCGCTGGCGACGCAGGTGTTCTATCCCGACATGTACAACGGCACCTTCGCCGCCTGCCCCGATCCCATCGACTTCCACGCCTACGGGACGATCAATATCTATTCCGACAAGAACGCCTACGCGATGACGGGCCAGGCGCTGAGCGTCGAGAAGCCCTCGATCCGCAACTACCTTGGCGAAGTCTTTGCCACCCAGCGCGATTCCAATTACCAGGAATACGTCCTCGGCGATCACGGCCGCTCCGGCGGTCAGGACGACATCTGGCAGGCCGTGTTCGGGCCCGAAGGCGCCGACGGCTATCCCAAACGGCTGTTCGACAAGGTGTCCGGCGCAATCGACCCCACTGTCGCCGCCTATTGGCGCGAGCATTACGATCTCACGCACATCATCGACCGCGACTGGAAGACGCTGGGCCCGAAGCTGGCCGGCAAGATCCACATCTATGTCGGCAGCGCCGACACCTACTATCTCAACGACGCGGTCTATTACGCGCAGGCCACGCTCGAAAAACTGAAGAACCCGGCCTATGGCGGCCAGGTCGACTATGGCGACCGCGCCGAGCATTGCTGGAACGGCGACCACAAACTACCCAACGCGTATTCGCGCCTGCATTACAACACGTTCTACCTGCCCAAGATCCTCGCCCGCATCAAAGCCACCGCCCCCAAGGGCGCGGATTTGACGAGCTGGCGGTATTGAGGCGCCCGATTGTCGTCCTTCGCCGGGGCTGAGGTGGCGGATGGGGTGAGATTCGAACTCACGGGACCCTTGCAGGCCCGCCGGTTTTCAAGACCGGTGCCTTAAACCGCTCGGCCACCCATCCGGACGCCCTGCCAATACTGAGTCCGGATGCCGGGCGCAATCATGCGCCGCCATCCCGGCCGGCCGGAGCCGCCGCCGGAATCCTCGAAAGTCCCGCGTTTGGAAACCGGATGCGCCGTCAGAACCCGTCATGCACCGGCGGCACGTAGCTCGCCTCGGCGGCCGCGGCCGCGTCGTGCAGCGCGGCATGGGCTGCCGCCGTGGATTAGGTGATCTCCAGATGGCCATGGCCGTCATTGTCCCCGCCGGAGATTTCCCTCGGTGGGATTTCTGGCGCGTCGCGGGGCGGTGGACAATCGAGGTGGCGTTTGCGAATGCGGGAACGGTTGGAACTCCGCGCTTTTCGCGGCTCCAAAAGGATGCGAAGGTGCGCCGAATCCTGGCTGGGGATTCCCACCCGATGCATCCGTTCGCAATACGAGCCGCCGCCTTGGGCGCACTGGTTGCGCTCCTGTCCGCGTGCGCGACGACGCCGGAGCCGTCGCGCGTGGTCATCGCGCCGGGGGGCGGCATCTACAAGGTCGGCAATCCCTACCAGATCGGCGACACCTGGTATTACCCGCGCGAGCAGCCGAACTACGACGAGACCGGCATTGCATCGTGGTACGGCCCCGATTTCTACGGCAAGCGCACCGCCAATGGCGAGCTCTACGACGCGAGCGGGCTCAGCGCCGCGCACCGCACGCTGCCGATGCCGGTCAACGTGCGCGTGACCAACCTCGACAACGGCCGCTCGCTGGTGGTGCGGGTCAACGACCGCGGCCCTTACGCCAAGGGCCGCATCATCGACGTATCGGAACATGCCGCGGAGCTCCTGGGCTTCAAGGGCCGCGGCACCGCGCGGGTGCGCGTCACCTATCTCGGCCGCGCCGACATGGAGAACGGCGCGCCGCCGCCGTCGGAGACTCCGCCGGACATCGCCGTTGCCGCCAAGGCCGCGCCGACGACGAAGATCGACACCCAGGCGCTGGACATCGTGCCCGGCGCGCCGCTGGCCAGCGCCGTGGAATCCGCGCCGCTGCCCGCGCCCGTCGCGTCGGCGCCGATCGCCTCCGCCAATGCCGAGCCGACGGGGCAGGTGACGGAAGTCCCGGTGCCTTCCGTCACGCATCTCTATGTGCAGGCCGGCGCATTTTCCACGCGCGCCAACGCCGATCGCCTGCTGTCGCGACTCGCCGCAGCCGGCGACATTTCCATTTCTCCAATCGACAGGGGCGGCCAGCGGCTTTATAGGGTGCGTTGCGGTCCCTATGACGACGTCGAATCGGCCGACGCGGCGCTCGCCCGGCTCAATGGGCTGGGCAGCAATGACGCCCAGATCGTCGTCGATCAATAAACCGGGCCGATCCTGAAGGAGACATCATGCGGCGTCTTTTCGCCTTGCTGTTCGCTTTCGCGGCGTTTGCCGCTGCTCCCGCCCACGCCGCGACGCTGGCCACCAGCGCCGAGCACGCCCTCTTGATGGACGGCGATACCGGACAGGTGCTGTGGGCGAAGGACGCCTATGCGCCCATGCCGCCGGCGTCGATGAGCAAGTTGATGACGGTGGAGCTCCTGTTCCGCGAGCTGAAGGACGGCCGCGTGAAGCTCACCGACACGTTTCCGGTTTCCGAGACCGCGTGGAAGACCGGCGGCTCGACGGGCTTCACCCGTGTCGGCGACAAGCTGACGGTGGAAGATCTCATCCAGCGCATCGTCGTGGTCTCGGGCAACGACGCCTGCGTCGTCGTGGCCGAGGCGCTGGGCGGCACCACCGACAATTTCGTCAGGATGATGAACAAGCGGGCGAAGGAGCTGGGGCTGACGCAGTCGCACTTCGTCAACCCGGACGGGTTGCCTGAGCCTCCGGGCCAGGCGATGTCCGCCTACGACCTCGCCAAGCTGGCGCGCCACATCATCAATGCCTATCCGGAATACTATCATTACTTCGGCGTTCGCAGCTACACGACCTATGACATGGGCAAGGCCATCACCCAGCCCAATCGCGACCTGGTGCTGGAGAAATTTCCGGGCGCCGACGGCCTGAAGACCGGCCATACCGATGCCGCGGGCTACGGCATCACCGCGTCGGCCAGGCGCGGCAACACGCGCATGATCCTGGTGATCAACGGCCTGCGCTATCCCGACCTGGACAAGGACAGTCCGCAGCGCCAGGACTGGTTCGCCGAGCAGCGCCGCAGCGACGAGGCGGCGCGCATCCTGGGCATCGCCTTCCGCGAATTCCGCCACTACCAGCTCTTCGCCGACGGGCAGGCCGTGGGCAGCGCCAAAGTCTGGCGCGGCAGCACCGACAGCGTGCCGCTGAAGCTCGCCGGTCCTCTGGCGCTCACCATGCCGGTGGACGCGCATGAGGGCCTCAAGATGACGCTAAGCTACGACGGCCCGCTGCACGCGCCCGTGGCCAAGGACCAGCAGGTCGGCACGCTGCACATCACGGCGCCCGATTTCCCCGCGCAGGACGTTCCGGTCTACGCCGCCAACAGCGTGGACTCCGCGGGCTTCTTCGGGCGCATCTTCCTGGGCCTGCGGTCGCTGATCTCGCCGAACTCGTGATCCAGGCGGCATGACACAGGCGCGCTTCATCACGCTGGAAGGCGGGGAGGGCACCGGCAAGTCCACCCAGGCGCGCCGCCTCGCGGCCTCGCTCGAAGGACGCGGCATCCGGGCCACGCTCACCCGCGAACCCGGCGGTTCGCCCGGTGCGGAAACGATCCGCAAGCTGCTCGTCGAAGGCGAGCCGGGGCGCTGGAGCGCGCTGACCGAGACGCTGCTCATCTTCGCCGCGCGCGCCGACCACGTCGCCAACACCATCGCGCCGGCACTGGAGCGCGGCGAGTGGGTGATCTGCGACCGCTTCACGGATTCGACCTTCGCCTATCAGGGCGCGGGACGGGGGCTGGAGCGCGAAACCATCCGGCGCATCGAATCCGCCTCCATCGGCGATTTCCGGCCCGACTTCACCCTGATCCTCGATCTGCCCGCATCGGTCGGCCTGGAACGGGCCGGCGCGCGCGGCGGCGCCGAACTGCGCTTCGAAAAATTCGACGCGGCCTTCCACGAACGCCTTCGCACCGCCTTCCGCGACACCGCCAACCGCCACGCCGACCGCTGCACGCTCATCGACGCAGGCGGAAGTGAAGACGACGTCGCGGCCGCGATCTGGAAGAGCGTCGAGTCCCGCCTTCTGAAATAACGTGCCCGTCGCCGGCTGCGCGCCCGCGGTCGCGCGAAAGTGAGTTGTCTTTTGCAAGTGAAAAATGTCCCAAATGGCGGGGCGCGCGGCCGCGATTGCGGCGAGGCGGCCGGGCCAGGGGAGTTCTTCACGATGAAGCGGATTGCGTTTGGGATCGGGGCGGGCGGGATCGCGTGTCTTCTTGGCATGGCGGCACCGTCGTTCGCGGACCCGGCGGCCGCGCCGTACCCGAACAGGGCGCCCATCGCGCAGTACATGATGGCAAGTCCGGCTGAAGAGATCGCGCTTGCAAGGAGCGCCGCGCCGCCATCGATCTCCGATGATGCCGAAATCCTCGTGCTCGGCCCGGACGGCTACAAGACCGCCGTGAAAGGCAAGAACGGTTTCGTCTGCCTGGTGGAACGCGCGTGGGACGCGGATTTCGTCAATCCGATATTCTGGGATCCGGACAACCGCGGGCCCGACTGCCTCAATCCCGCCGCGGCGCGAACCATCCTGCCGCATTTTCTCGAGCGGACGAAGTGGGCGCTCGCGGGCCTCTCGATCCCGGAAATGTTGGCGCGCACCAAGGCCGAGCTGGCCGCGAAAACCTACGTGCTTCCCGAGCCGGGCGCGATTGCGTACATGATGTCGAAAGATCAGAAGCTGGGACCCCAAAGTACCCATTGGCATCCCCATCTGATGTTCTTCGTCGCCAACACGAGCGACGCGGATTGGGGCGCCAATCTTGCCGGCTCGCCCATCCTGCACCCCTTCGCGAGCGATCCGGAGCCAACCTCGACCTTCCTCGTTCCGGTCGGCCGGTGGTCAGACGGAACGCCCTTTGCGATGGATATGAAATAGCGCGCGGACCGGCGGGCACGGCGAACTGCTTCCGGGAGAAGATCGAACCTCCCTCGCCATGCTTGCGCATCGCGAAGCCAGGGATGACAGTCGGCGCGTGACCTGGGAGCAGCAATGGCCCGCCGCGCGAAGACCGAGGAACTGCCCGAGACCGACAGGCTGGAAGGCCAGCCGCACCCGCGCGAGAGTTTCGCGCTGGTGGGACAGGATGCGGCGCTGGGACGGATCGCGCGCGCCATCCGCGCGGGCAGGGCGCCGCAGGGACTGCTGCTGAGCGGCCAGCCCGGCATCGGCAAGGCGACGCTCGGCTATCGCATCGCCCGCTACCTGCTGCGTTACGGCGCGACGGATCAGGGGCCGGCCGACCTCGCGGTGAGCGCCAACGATCCGGTGTCGATGCAGGTCGCCGCCGGCGCGCATCCGGGCCTGCTGCTGCTCAAGCGCGGCCCCAATCCCGACACCGGCAAGCTGATGACGGTCTTGAGCGTGCACGAGGTTCGCAAGCTCGCGGGGTTCTTCGGGCTCACGTCCGGCGCCGGCGGCTGGCGCGTCGCCATCGTCGACACCGCGGACGACATGAACGACGCCGCCGCCAACGCGCTGCTCAAGGCGCTGGAGGAACCGCCAACGCGCGCCATGCTGATCCTGCTGGCCAACGCGCCGGGCAGGCTGCTGCCCACCATCCGCTCGCGCTGCCAGCGCTTCGAGCTCAGGCCGCTGGACGAAGAGACGCTGGCCCGCGAGATCGAACGGCGCGTGCCGGATCTGTCGCCGCCCGAGCGCCGGTCGCTGGCGCGGCTCGCCGGCGGCTCGCTGGGCGCGGCGCTGGCGCTGGCGAGCGAGGACGGCCTGGTGCTCGCCGGCGAAGCCGACACGCTGATCGAGCGTGCCGCGGCGCCGGACATCGCCGCCACGCTGGCGCTGGCCGAGAAGCTCGCGCGCATGACCGATGGCGTCGATCGTTTCGGGCAATTCCTCATCCAGGTGCTGACCGAGCGAATCTATGCGCGCGCGCTCAGCGGCGCGCCGCGGCTCGAGCGCTGGACCGCCGTGCTGGAAACCCTCAAGCGCTCCTTCCTGCGCACGGATGCATTGCATCTGGAGCCGCGCCAGACGATCCTGTCGGCGGCCCGCGCCATCGCCGGCGCCGCGCGCGGCCGCGCACTCTGAGATTTCCGTGAGTTCCATGCTCGTCGACAGCCACTGCCATCTCGATTTCCCCGAATTCGCGCCGGAGCTGGACGCGGTCGTGGCGCGCGCCCGCGCGGCCGGCGTCGGAACCTGCGTCAGCATCGGCACGACGCTGGCGAAATTCCCCCAGGTGCTGGCGATCGCCGAGCGCTTTTCCGACGTCTGGTGCTCGGTCGGAATCCATCCCCACGAGGCGGAGACGGAATTGCTGGCCGGGCCGGAGCCGCTGATCGAACGCGCGCGCCATCCCCGGGTCGTCGGCATCGGTGAAAGCGGGCTCGATTTCTACTACAACCACAGCCCGCGCGCGCCGCAGATCGCCAATTTCCGCGCCCATATCGCGGCGGCGCGCGATCTGGCGCTGCCCGTCATCGTCCACACCCGCGACGCCGACGACGACACCATCGCCGTGCTCGAGGACGAGATGGGGAAGGGCGCCTTCACCGGCCTGATCCACTGCTTCACGGGAACGCGACGTCTGGCGGAGGCGGCGGTGGCGCTGGGCCTCTTCATCTCCGTCTCGGGCATCGCGACGTTCAAGAAGTCGGACGCGTTGCGCGCCGTCGTCAAGGACGTGCCGCTGCACCGGCTGCTGGTCGAGACCGACGCGCCCTATCTGGCGCCCATGCCGCACCGGGGCAAGCGCAACGAACCGGCCTTCGTGGTCAACACCGCCGCGATGCTGGCCGAACTCAAGGGCGTGAGCGGCGAGGCGATCGCGCGCGCGACGACGGACAATTTCTTCCGGCTCTTCACCAGGGCGTCACGTCCGTGACGGCTTCGCTGGAGGTGACCATCCTGGGCTGCGGTTCCTCCAGCGGCGTGCCGCGCGTGGGCGGGCCGGATGGCGCGGGCGACTGGGGCGCGTGCGATCCCGCCAACCCCAGGAACTGCCGCCGCCGCTCGGCGATCCTGGTGCGCCGGAAATCCGCCGGCGGCGAGACCGCCGTGCTGGTCGACACTCCGCCGGACTTGCGCGAGCAGCTGCTGTCCGCGCGCTGCGCCCGGCTCGATGCCGTGCTCATCACCCACAATCACGCCGACCAGACCCACGGCATCGACGACCTGCGCGCCGTCTCCTACGGCATGCGCAGGCGGCTCGACGTGTTCAGCGACCGCGCCGGGCTGGACGGCCTGATGAAAAGCTTCGGCTACTGCTTTTCGACGCCCGAAGGCAGCGGCTATCCGCCGATCCTGACGGCGCGGGACATCGCCGAACCGTTCGTTCCATTCGCGCTGGAGGGAGCAGGGGGCGCCATTGCCGCGCGCGCCTTCCCGATGATCCACGGCAAGGTCCGCTGCCTGGGCTTCCGCTTGGGCCCGATCGCCTATTCACCCGACGTGAACGCACTGCCCGAGGAGGCGTTCACCGCGCTCGAAGGCGTCGAATGCTGGATCGTGGACGCGCTGCGCCACACCCCTCACCCGACGCACTCCAATGTCTCCACGACGCTGGAGTGGATCGCGCGCGTGAGGCCCAGGCGCGCCGTGCTCACCAACATGCACATCGATCTCGACTTTGAGACCTTGCGGCGCGCGCTGCCGCCCGGCGTCGAACCGGCCTATGATGGACTGACGATCAGCATCCCGGTGTGACCATGGCCGAAGAATTGACTCCCGAAATCATGAACGGCTGGAACAAGGGCGGCCTGCCGCACCTGCTCGGCATCGCGATCACTGCCTGCGAACCCGGCCGCGTGGCCGGCCGCTTGCCGGTCAAGCCGGAGCTGATCGCGGGCAATGGCGCGCTGTGGGCGCCGGCCATCGTGGCGCTGGCCGACACGCTCTGTGCCTATGGCGTTTCGACCAAGTGGCCGGACGGCGCCAACGGCTTCACCACGGTCGAGCTCAAATGCAATTTCATGGGCACGCTGCGCGATGGCGCCGTGGCCGGCGAGGCCCGGCTGCTCCATGGCGGCCGCCAGACCCAGGTCTGGGACGCCACGCTCGCCAACGAGCAAACCGGCAAACTCCTGGCCGCTTTTCGCTGCACCCAGATCATCCTGTACCCGCGCGGATGACTGGCGGGCTACGGGGAGGCGGTCCGCCACTGTCGTGGCATCTTGGGCACCACCGCGCCCGGATATTTCCCATAATATATCTTATACGATAAAGCGACCAACGCCCGGCGGGCTCGATCCGCCCGTCCGACCGCCGGCAGCCTGCATTCATCGGGTCCAACAATTTTCGTCATCGCATAAAATCGCGCTTGACCCGTCCCCAAGGTCCGCCTCCAGAAGTGTGCGGGTCGAAAGAAAGAGCCTGCCCGTGTCAGCCGCCGCATCCGATCGCAACCTCAGTCCGTCCGAAGCCGCGCGCCGGCTCGGCGTCAGCGTCAAGGCGCTCCGGCTCTATGAGAGCCGCGGCCTCGTAGCCCCGCTGCGCAGCCAGGCGGACTGGCGGGCTTACGGGCCCGAGCAGATGGCGCGGCTGCACCAGGTGCTGGCGCTCAAGCGCCTGGGCCTGTCGCTTGCCCGCATCGCGGAGCTGCTGTCGGGCCGCGCCACGACGCTGGCCTCGATCCTGGCGCTCCAGGAACAGGTGCTGGCCGAGGAAGGCGCGCGCGTTACCCGGGCGCTCGGCCTCGTCCGCGCGGCACGCGCCAAGCTGGCCGCCGGCACGGCGCTTTCGGTCGACGATCTCGCAACATTGACCAAGGAGACGACGATGACCACCAAGCCGACCCAATCGGAGATGAAGAAGATCTTCGATCCCTTTGTGGAGAAACATTTTTCCAAATCGGAGATCGAGGAGACCGCAAAGCGCGATTTCGACCAGGAACAGGTGAGCCAGGACTGGGACGCCCTGATAGCCGAGGCCAGGGTGCTGATGGTGAAAGGCGATCCCACCTCGCCCGCGGCGCTGGACCTCGCCCGGCGCTGGAAGGCGCAGGTGGAGAAATTCACCCGCAGGGACCCGGCGGTGACCCGGAAGGTCCAGGCGGTGTGGAACGACGCCATGAAGGACCCCAAGGCCGCGCCGCAGCTGCCGCTGAACCCGGAAATCTTTGCTTTCATGGGCAAGGCGCAGGCGAAACTGAAGGAAGTGAGCGAATAGCGAATGGCCAGTAGCGAATAGCGACAGTGAGTGGCGATTCGGAGTTCGGTCTGCTATTCGCTATTGGCTTCCCATGTCCAAAGACATCTCCGCCCTGCTCGACATCATGCGCGTCCTGCGCGATCCCGGGACGGGCTGCCCGTGGGACATCGCGCAGGATTTCGCGACCATCGCGCCCTACACCATCGAGGAAGCCTACGAAGTCTCGGCCGCGATCGAGGACCAGGACTGGCCGGCGCTGAAGGACGAGCTGGGCGACCTTCTGCTCCAGGTCGTCTATCACGCCCGCATGGCCGAGGAGCACGGGTTGTTCGATTTCGGCGACGTCGTGAATGCCATCACGGACAAGATGGTCCGCCGCCATCCGCATGTGTTCGGCAAGGCCGGCGCCATCGCCTCGGCGGAGGCCCAGACCGTCGCCTGGGAGGATCACAAGAAGAAGGAACGCGCGGCCAGGGGCGGCGCGGGCCTCCTCGACGACGTGCCGCTCGCCCTGCCCGCGCTCCTGCGTGCCGTGAAGCTTCAGAAGCGCGCCGCAACCGTCGGCTTCGATTGGGATTCCGCCGCCAGGGTGCTGGAGAAGATGGTCGAGGAAGCCGGCGAGATCGTCGAGGCACAACAAGCCGGTGCTGCACGCGAGAAGATCGAAGACGAGGTCGGCGACCTTCTCTTCGTCGCCGCCAACCTCGCCCGCCACATGAAGATCGACCCCGAAGCCGCGCTGCGCGGCGCCAACGCCAAGTTCGTCCGCCGCTTCCAGTTCATCGAGAAATCGCTCGCCGCCCAGGGCCGCACCCCGGCAGACGCATCGCTCGACGAGATGGAAGCATTGTGGCAGCAGGCGAAGGGGGAAGTGTAGAATACCAGTTCGGACGCAAACCCCATTTTCGTGTCATGGCCCGCGGATGCGGGCCATCCAGGTGGGTTCTGCACACTGCTGTTCACCCTCACGCGTCATGGCTGGACTTGTTTGGGGCTATCCATACTTCAGAGCTTTGCGCTGAGAGGTCACGGGAATTTGGTTGGCCGTCACGAGAGTGGCCACGACGAGCTTCACGTTACACATCAATTTCAGAATTCACCTGGATGGCCCGCATTCGCGGGCCATGACACATCGGCTTGCAATGGCAGGTTAAATCGTCCCGCTCACGATCCGGCCCACATCCGCCAGCACCGCGTCGCGCTTGTCGGACGGTGCGGTCGAGCCTGTGTAATAGGCGGCGACAAGTATCGGCGCCCTGCCCGGCGGCCAGAGGATGGCGACGTCGTTGGAGGTGCCGTGCTGGCCGGTTCCCATCTTGTGGGCGCTCTTCCAGCCGGCGGGCAGTCCCGCGGCGATGCGCGGCAGGCGCGTCTGCCAGTTGGCGAGCAAGGTCACCAGCTTCTCGCGGGAGTCCGGCAAGAGCGCGCGGCCGAACGCCAAGGCCTTCAAATCGTCCAGCATCGCATTCGGCGAGGTCGTGTCGCGGGGATCGCCGGGGATGCAGGTGTTGGCGTCCGGCTCGTTGCGGTCGATGCGGGTGACGGTGTCGCCCAGTGTCCGCGCGAAGGCGGTGGCGCCGGCCGGTCCGCCGATCTGGGCGAGGACGAGGTTGGCGGCGGTGTTGTCGCTCCACTGGATCGCGGCGGCGCAAAGATCGCCCAGCGCCATGCCGCCATCCTTCACATGCGCCCGGGTGATGGGCGCGTATTCCAGCAGGTCCGCCTCGCCATAGGGGATCCGGCGGGCGAGCTTCTCCCTGCCGCGGTCCACCCGTGCCAGCAGGGCCGTCACCGCGATCAGCTTGAAGGTGGAGCACATGGGGAAGCGTTCATCCGCCCGCCAGCCGATGCGCCGGCCGCTGCCCATGTCGAGCGCCGCCACACCCAGCCGGCCGCCCTGTGCTTTCTCCGTCTGGGCGATCAGGCCTTCCGGATTGTCGCCAGCCCGTGCGGCGAGCGGCAGGAGCGGAAGCAGGGCGGCAAAGGCGCGGCGGGTCAGCATGTGTCCACAAATCCCCAACTTGCGAATTCACATCAGGATGCGCGTCTAAGGCGTTTCGTGGGCAGGATTTTGTCACCGAAGTGGTTGGTGAATTTGTTGATGGATTGTGGATCGACGGCCACGGTCAGATAGAGCCCGTCCGCCCTATCGTCGCGCTCGCGCACCCTTCCATGGGCGTAGGCCCAGGCCATGCCCGCTCCGTCGGAGGCGTCGAGCTTCAGGCGGACGATGGTCTCGCCCTGCCCCAGCGCGTCCTCGACCCTGGCGAGGAAGGCGGGGATGCCCTCGCCCGTCAGCGCCGACAGCGCGATGGGCCCGCCGCGATCGTTCCGCGCCAGCAGCCCCCTGCGCGCGGCCGGCTCCAGCAGGTCCATCTTGTTCAGCACCTCCAGGATCGGGCGCTCGCCTTCGGTCTCGATGCCCAGCTCGGCCAGCACCGTCTCGACGTCGGCCTTCTGCGCCTCGCTCTCGCCATGGGCGGTGTCGCGGACATGGACGATGATATCGGCCTCCAGCACTTCCTCCAGCGTGGCGCGGAAGGCGGCGACCAGTTCGTGCGGCAGGTCGGCGATGAAGCCCACGGTGTCCGACAGGATGATGTTGCGCCCGCCGGCGAGCTTCAGCCCGCGCATCGTGGGATCGAGGGTGGCGAATAGCAGGTCTTTGGCCAGCACTTCGGATTTTGTGAGCGCGTTGAACAGCGTCGACTTGCCGGCGTTGGTGTAGCCGACCAGCGCCACGATAGGGTACGGCACCTTCTTGCGGGCGGAGCGATGCAGCCCGCGGGTCCGCTTGACCTCCTCGATCTCGCGCTTGATGCGCGCCAGCCGCTCGCCGATCAGGCGGCGGTCGGTCTCGATCTGCGTCTCGCCCGGGCCGCCGAGGAAGCCGAAGCCGCCGCGCTGGCGCTCCAGATGCGTCCATGAGCGCACCAGACGTGAGCGCTGATAGGTGAGATGGGCGAATTCGACCTGGAGCCGGCCCTCCCGCGTCTGCGCGCGCTCGCCGAAGATCTCCAGGATCAGCGCGGTGCGGTCCAGCACCTTGGTGTTCCACGCGCGCTCGAGGTTGCGCTGCTGCACCGGCGAGAGCTGGGCGTTGACGACGATCACTTCGGGCTCGAGTCCGCGCGCCTCGCTCGCGATCTCCTCCACCTTGCCGGAGCCGATCAGCGTCGCCGGAACGGGACGCGCCAGCGGCACGATGCGCCGCGAGATCACCGCGAGCCCGATGGCGGCCGTCAGGCCCGCGGCCTCGGCCAGCCGCGCCTCGGCATCGCGCAGAGTGTCGTCGCGGCCCTTGCGCTCGACATGCACCACGAACGCGGTGCGCCCCTGCGCCCGCGTGGAGTGCGTGCGATCTTTCGAAGCCTTCAGGCGTTTTCCATCGCCGGCGGCGCGGTCTCGGCTTCCATCAGCTGGATCGGACCCAGCGGCATCACCGTCGAGATCGCGTGCTTGTAGACGAGCTGGGCCTGCCCGTCGCGCCGCAGAAGTACGCAGAAATTGTCGAACCACGTGATATTCCCTTGAAGCTTCACGCCGTTGACGAGAAAGATCGTCACCGCCGATTTGCTCTTTCGAACCGCATTGAGAAAAGTGTCTTGCAGATTTTGTTGTTTTTCGCTCATGGCAGACACGCTTGTTTTTATGGTTCGCCCCAGCCCATCCGGAGCGAATCCCAGCATAGGACGAATTGCTGCATTCGCGAAGGGCTCAACCGCTCCGGGAGCCCGCGAGCCTTTCATAGAGTTCCTGGATCCGCTTGGTGACGGGCCCGGGCTTGCCGTCGCCCACCGGCTTGCCGTCGATGGCCACGATGGGCATGGCGCCCGCCGAGGCCGCGGTGAGGAAGGCCTCGCGGGCCCGGGCCGCCTCTTCGGGGCGGAACTTTCGTTCCACGACGGCCAGTTGCGCCCCGGCCGCGGCTTCCAGGATCACCCGCCGGGTGACGCCGGGCAGGATGGCGTGGGACAGGTCGCGGGTCACGATCCGCCCCTCCGCATCGACGATCCAGGCGGTGGTCGAGGACCCTTCCGTGACAAATCCGTCGCCGTCCACCAGCCATGCCTCATAGGCGCCGGCCCGGCGCGCCTCGGTCTTGGCCAGCACGTTGGGCAGGAGCGCCGTCGCCTTGATGTCGCAGCGCGCCCAGCGTTCGTCCGGCCGCGTCACGACCGTTACGCCCTCGGCGCGGCGGCGCGCGGTCTGGACGGGATCGAGGGTTTTGGCCGTCACGATCAGCGTCGGCCGGCCCGCCCCGTCCGGCACCGGATGGTCGCGGCGATGGGCGCCGCGCGTCACCTGCATGTAGATCATCCCGTCGCGCACGCGATTGCGCCGCGCCATTTCGCGGATGACGGCCTTCAGTGCCGCGCGGCCCATCGGCATCGCCATGCCGATCTCGCCGAGCGAGCGCTCCAGCCGGTCGAGATGCTCCTCCTCGTCGAAGATGCGCCCGCCATAGACGCCCACGACCTCGTAGATGCCGTCGCCGAACTGCAGCGCCCGGTCCTCGATATGCACACTGGCCCCGGAATGCGGGAGATAGCGTCCGTTGACGTAGGCAGTGCGCCCGACGGGGGCGCGCTCGGGCCAGCGCCGGTTCATACCCAGTTCTCGACGCGCAGGCCGGGAATCCGTCGAAATTCCCGAATATTGTTCGTTACCAGGATCAACCCTTCGGAACGCGCATGTGCCGCAATGAGCATGTCGTGAGGTCCAACAAGCTTGCCCGATCTTTGAAGATCCAGCCGTAATGCGCCGTAGTCGGAAGCTGCCTCACTCGAAAACGGCAAAACGTCCAGCCTTCCCACCAATCGCTCAAGTGTCTCGAGGTTCTCGGCCCGCCGAGTGGATTTCTCGACGCCGAAATAGAGTTCGGCAAGCGTTATGGTGGAGATGGAGATCAGGCCGGTGGCGAGATTGAAGCGCTCCAGCAAATTTGGCGGATGCGACTTGCCGGCATAAATGCAGGTGTCGGTGTCCAGCATATACTGGAGCATCAGAATTTTCGCTTCTGCATCGCGGGCTGTTCGCGGTCCGTCATGAAATCCGCCGAAAAGTGAGGCCCGTTCCCGAAGAATTCGTCCCAGCGCTTTCCCACCGGACTGAGAACGCGGTTGTTCCCGACCTTGATGATTTCCACCTCGGTGATGCCCTCCGGAAAGGCAACGTCCTTCGGCAAACGCACCGCCTGGCTACGGTTGGTCTTGAAAATCTTCGAACGCGCGACGGTCATGGCCGGACTCCAGCGTATATCCCACTGGGATATACGCTGGAAAGCGCCAATTTTCAAGCATTGAACATCTGCTGCTCGCGGCCGCCGGCGGGTCCGACGCCGAGCGATTTGAGCTTGCGGTGCAGGGCCGAGCGTTCCATGCCGATGAAGGCGGCGGTGCGGGAGATGTTGCCGCCGAAGCGGTTGATCTGGGCGAGCAGGTATTCGCGCTCGAAGATCTCGCGCGCCTCGCGCAGCGGCAGCGAGATCACCAGATCGCTCTTGCCGCCCGCGCCCCAGGGCGCGCCGCCGGAGAGGTCGGCCGGCAACAGGTCGGCCGAGATCGCCTGCGCCGCGTCGTCCGTCGCCAGGATGAGCAGGCGCTCGACGATGTTGCGCAGCTGGCGCACGTTGCCGGGCCAGTTGTTGGACTGCAGCACGGCCATGGCGTCGTCGCCGATCTCGCGCATCGGCAATCCGCTGGTCGCCGACAGCCGCTTCATGAAATGCGCCACCAGCGCGGGGATGTCGTCGCGCCGCTCGGCCAGCGCCGGCACGCGCACCGGCACCACGTTGAGGCGATGATAGAGATCCTCGCGGAACTTGCCGTCGGCGATCTCCATGCGCAAATCGGCGGTCGTGGCGGAGACCACGCGCGCGTCGACATGGATGCGCGCGGTGCCGCCGACGCGGGTGAAGGTCTGCTCCACCAGCACGCGCAGGATCTTGCCCTGCGTCTCCAGCGGCATGTCCGCCACCTCGTCGAGGAACAGCGTGCCGTTATGCGCCATCTCGAACAGGCCCATCTTGCGCGGGCCGTCGGCGTTCTCCTCACCGAACAATTCGGCCTCGATGCGCCCGGGATCCATCGTCGCGCAGTTGATGGCGACGAAGCCGTTGCCGGCGCGGCGCGAACGGGCGTGGATGAGCCGCGCCGCGACCTCCTTGCCCGAGCCCGCGGGTCCGGTGATCAGCACGCGGCTGTTGGTGGGCGCGATCTTCTCGACGAGCTGGCGCATTTGCGACACCGCCGAGGAGGAGCCGATCATCTCCGCCTCGTCGCCGGCCTTGACCCGGAGCTCGGCGACTTCGCGGCGCAGCCGCGCCGCCTCGAGCGCCCGGCCCGCGACATGGATCAGCCGGTCGGCCTTGAACGGCTTCTCGATGAAGTCGTAGGCGCCCTTCTTGATCGAGGACACCGCCGTCTCGATGGTGCCATGGCCGGAGATCATCACCACCGGCACGTCGGGATATTCGCGCTTGATCTGGTCGAGCACCTGGATGCCGTCGAGCCGGCTGCCCTGCAGCCAGATGTCCAGCACCACGAGCTGCGGCCGGCGCTGGCGGATCGAGGCCAGGCACCCCTCCCCGTCCGCGGCGGTGCGCGTCTCGAAGCCTTCGTCGCGCATGATCCCCGACACCAGGTCGCGGATATCCTCCTCGTCGTCGACGACGAGGATCTCAGGCGCCATCAACAATCCGTTCTTGCTCATCCCCTGCACCTTTTTTGTCTTTGCCACTCACCTCACGCGCGGGCTTCTGGCGCAGCGGGAAGATCAGCGACACGACGGCGCCACCCTCCCCACCGCCATCCGGGCCACGGTCGGCGAGCGTGATTTCGCCGCCATGGTCTTCGGCAATCTTGCGCACGATGGCGAGCCCCAACCCCGTCCCCTTCGCGCGCGTCGTCACATACGGCTCGGTCAGGCGGTGGCGGTGCTCGGCCGGAAGGCCGAGACCGTTGTCGCCGACGCGGAAGGCGAGCCGCTCGCCGTCCAGCATTTCGATCGCGGCCGTCACATGGCCCGCGGGCTCGGCGTCTTCCGCCAGGCGCGCGGCGACGGACTCGCCGGCGTTCTTGAGCACATTGGTCAGCGCCTGGCTCACCAGCCGCCCGTCGCATTCGAAATAGATGCTGTCCCGCGGTGCCTTGATCTCGAAGGTGATGGCGGGATGGGCTACGCGCTGGAGGAACACCGCCTGGTGCACCAGCTCCAGCGCGTTCTCGCGGCGCATCACCGGCGTGGGCATGCGGGCGAAGGAGGAGAACTCGTCCACCATGCGGCCGATGTCGCCGACCTGGCGGATGATGGTGTCGGTGCATTGGGCGAAGACTTCGGGATCGGTGGCGATCTCGCTTGCGTATTTGCGCTTCAGGCGTTCGGCGGAAAGCTGGATCGGCGTCAGCGGGTTCTTGATCTCGTGCGCGATGCGCCGCGCGACGTCGGCCCACGCCGCGGTGCGCTGGGCGGAGACCAGATCGGTGATGTCGTCGAAGGTGACGATGTAGCCGGCCTCGCCCACGCCCTTCTCGCTGTCCACCTGGACGGACAGGTTGCGCACCTTGCCGGCGCGCTTGATGCTCGCCTCGCCGCTCGCCCGGCCCACCGGCTCGGCCAGCGCCTTGCGAACCAGCCCGGCCAGTTCCGGCATCGCCTCGCTGTAATGGCGGCCTTCGATCTCTTCCGGCGACGCGTTCAGGAGCCGGGCCGCGGCGCGGTTGACGATGGTGATGGTGCCGTCGCCGTCCAGGCCCACCACGCCCGCGCTCACCCCCGCCAGCACCGCCTCGGTGAAGCGGCGGCGGGAGTCGATCAGATGGCTCGCCTCGACCAGTTCGCTGCGCTGGGACTGGAGCTGCGCCGTCATGCGGTTGAAGGCGTTGCCCAGCACGCCGACTTCGTCGTCGTCGCGGTCCACCGTCACCTGGGCGCGCAGGTCGCCCGCCGTCACGCGCTCCGAGGCGTCGATCAGGCCGGAGATCGGCTTGACCAGGCGGTTGGCGGCCGACAGGCCCAGCCAGATCGCCATCATCAATATGAGCAGCGACACCGTGCCGTAGAGCGCGGCGAAGATCAGCTGCACCTCGACGCGGTTGTACTCCATGCCCTTGTATTCCAGCGCCACGGCCGTGGAGTTCTGGAACATGCGGAAGACGCTGGGATCGACCTTGCGCACCACCAGCAGGTAGGCGTTGTCGATCGGACGCAGCTTGATCAGCGCGCGCTCGACGCCGAGGTTGGAGTTGGCGTCCACCACGATCTTGCCGGACTCGGCCTGGGCGAGAGCGTCCGGCGTCGGCGGCTTGGTGTCCGGCAGGCCCTGTTGCTTGGAGGAGCCGAGCAGCAGGCCGTTGCCGTCATAGAGGAACGCGGCCTGGAGCTGGCGCTGCTTGGCCATGATCCCGATATCGGAGAACAGCTGGCCGGGCAGGACGTGGCCTTGCGCGTCGAACAGCGCATGGTCGTCGCCCACGCCTTTCACGATCGCCACCGCGTCGTTCGTCAGAAGGTGCTGGCGGTCCTCGGCGTAGCGCTGGGCGATGGTGATGGAATTGTTGACGGCGCTCTGCACCCTGGGACTGAACCACTGCTCGATGCCGAGGTTGAGGGTGACGACCGCGAACACCGCCACCAGGATCACCGGTACCACCGCGATGCCGGCGAACATGCCGACGAGGCGGGCATGCAGCCGCGCCCCGGCCCGCTGCGAGCGCCGGTTGCTCCACAGCCGGGCCAGCCGCCAGGCGATCAGCGCGCCCAGCGTCAGCACCAGCACGAAATTGATCAGAAGCAGCGCGATAATGGAGGGCTTGGTCAGCGTGTAGGGGATGAACCCCATGACGATGCCGTAGGTCGACAGCCCCGACAGCACCGCCAGGATGCCGACCGCCAGCGCCAGCAGCGAGGTGCGGGAGCGCGACCGGAAGATGCCGGCCAGTCCGCCGCGCCGGGGCCGCTTCCCGGATGGCGCCCCGGACGAAGCCCCGGATCGCGCATCGTCCCGCTTCGAAACGGAGTCGCCGTCCCGGGCCCCATCAGGAACCGCTTCGCCGGGCTGTTTGAGCGCGTCCGCGATAGCCATGCAGCCGTTGACCGGTCCCCGTATTGCCCAAGATATCGCCCGCGACCCGGCCTCTAAGTCCCGGCCGCAATTCGCGAATGCGGCCGGAGTGTAGCCAAGACACAGCCTGTTGCAAGAATGCCGCGTTGCACAATGGAGACAGGGTTAAGACGGGGGGATTGCCTTGGTTCAACCTCCCCGCAAGGGGGGAGGTTGATTATGGTGCCAAATCAAAGAGATAGGTTCATCGAGGAGCGCCGGCCCACTGGCGATCGCCCGCCGGCCGTGGCCATCGCAACGGTCCAGGGCTTTTGCGTTTCTGCTTCCTCCCCCCGCGAGAGCGGGGAGGGGGACCGGCGAAGCCGGCCGCCTTCGCCAAGGCTCCGGCGTGCCAAGTGAGTGTCACCTGCCACGCCGAAGCGAAGCGTAGGCGGGTGGAGGGGGGACGGCAG
>JBOHKI010000011.1:0-65551 GCA_050728855.1 Rhizomicrobium sp.
CAGGACGCGCTCGCCCCGCTCCGCGAGCGTTACGAGGATGCCGGCGCGGCCGCAGCCGACGCCATCGTCGCGCTGGGCGGAGACGGCTTCATGCTGCAGACGCTGCACGATTTCATCGGCACGGGAAAACCGATCTACGGGATGAACCTCGGTTCCGTCGGCTTCCTGATGAACCACTTCAACGAGGACGACCTGCTCGATCGCCTCAAGGCGGCCGAGCGCGCCGAGGTCCATCCGCTGCGCATGATCGCGACGACGCGCGAAGGCGTGGTCAAGGAGAGCCTCGCCTTCAACGAGGTGTCGCTGCTGCGCGAGACCCGGCAGGCGGCGAAGATCCGCATCCTCGTCGACGGCAGGGTGCGGATATCGGAGCTGATCTGCGACGGCGTGCTGATCTCCACGCCCGCCGGCTCGACCGCCTACAATCTCTCCGCCCACGGCCCCATCCTTCCCATCGATGCGGCACTTCTGGCGCTGACGCCGATCAGCGCCTTCCGGCCGCGGCGCTGGCACGGCGCCCTGCTGCCGCACCGCGCCCGCACCCGCTTCGAGATCCTCGAAGCCGCCAAGCGCCCGGTCAGCGCGGTGGCCGACGACCAGGAGGTGCGCAACGTCTCCACCGTGGACGTGGCCGAGGACCGCTCGATCTCCATGACCATGCTGTTCGACGCCGGCCACAGCCTGGACGAGCGCATCCTGGCCGAACAGTTCACCGACTGAATTCACCGCTCCTTAACGCCCGTTAGCTATTCTCACGCGGGGAGAAGAAGCGCCGGCGGCACGGCGCTCGCGTTGCGTCATGAACGGCTATCGCTTCGACAGGCTCAAGATCCTCGTGGTGGACGACAATCCCCACATGCGCAAACTCGTCGTCACGGTTCTCCAGGCCTTCGGCGTGATCCAGATCTTCGAGGCCGCCGACGCCGAGCGCGCCTGGGTGATGCTGCGCGACATCAATCCCGACGTCGTCTTCCTCGACTGGATGATGGACGGCATGACCGGCATCGACCTCGTCCGCATGATCCGCACTTCGGCGGCCACGCCCAACCCCTTCGTGCCGGTGATCATGCTGACCGGCTACACCCAGGCCCAGCACGTCCGCGCCGCGCGCGACGCCGGCGTCAACGAATTCCTCGCCAAGCCCGTCTCGGCGCGGGCGATCCTAACGCGGCTGACCGCGGTGATCGAGCATCCGCGCCCCTTCGTGCGCACCAAGGTCTATTTCGGCCCCTGCCGCAGGCGACGCGGCGCGGACGAATATCGCGGGCCGGAACGGCGCGCCGAAGCCTCGGGAATTCCCGCCGACGACGACTTGGCCCTGCAGGCCTGAACGGAGCGAACATGGCAAAGCAGCAACCCATCGAAATCTTCATGCCGCCCAACATGCTCAAGGCCAAGGTCGGCGGCAGCGTGGGCGGGCTCGACGCCGCCGCGATCAAGCGCGCCGAGAAGGCCATCGACACGCTGAAGGTCGAATTCAACGACTGGATCAACAGCGACGTCGACCGGCTGGTGGAATGCCGCGACCTGTTCGCCAAGACCCCGGATGCCGAGCGCCAGGGCGATCTTTACCGCGCCGGCCACGACCTCAAGGGCCAGGCGCTGACCTTTGGATTCCCGATGGCCGCGCGCGTGGCGTCGTCGCTGTGCCTGCTGCTCGACGGCAACATGCGCGCACCGCTCGGCCTGATCGACGCCCATGTCGACGCCATCCGCGTCATCGTGCGCAAGAACGTCAAGGACGAAGGCGACCGCATCGCCAACATCCTCGCCAGCGAGCTCGAAGGCCGCGTCTCCGAAACGCTGAAGGCCAGCGCCGCGTAATTCCACCTCGGCCCTGCGGGGCGGTCGAAGTTACATTGCCTCGCGCAAATTCGCGCTGGTCTGTTCGTAGCCCGCGTCGTCGCGGATGCGCAGGACCTGGCCGTTCGGGCCGGCTTCCACCCAAGGTTCGACGGTGAGCGGCGTGGCGGCCGCGGCGGCTGCGAGCGCATCGGCCGTGGTCGAAGCGCGCGCGAGCTTCATCAGGTTGAGCTTGGTGGGGAAGATCACGTTCCAGCGCTTGCGATCCTCGATGGCGTCGTTGGGACGGATCCAGACGGAGTCCACGGATTCCCGCCCGTCATGGCTGCCGGCATGGCCTTCCGGCACGGCGGCGAGGAAGAAGTGCGTGTCGAAACGCTTGGGCATCGTCTTGGGCGTGACCCAATGGGCGAAATGCACCAGCCGGTCGCAGGCGAGCCGCAGCGTCTCCGCGCGCAGCATGTCGAGAATGCCGATCTCGCCCTTCTCCAGTTTCTCGCGGTAATGCGCCAGCGTGTCGAGATGGGTGCTGCCGATCAGCGCGCCCTTGGCGTCGCGCGCGAACAGGATGCCGGATTCCTCGAACGCCTCGCGCACCGCGCAGGCGCCCAGCGCGCGCATCTCGTCATTCCACGCGGGCGGGCAATCGGCGAACTCGCGCAGGCCCGCATCGAAATCGCCCTTTGCCGCCTTGCCGCCGGGAAACACCAGCGCGCCGGCCACGAAATCGATCTGGTGATGGCGCTTGACCATGAACACTTCGAGCCCGTTCGCGCCGTCGCGCGCGATCAGGATCGTCGCCGCCGGAACGGGCACGGCAACGGGTTTGGCTTCGCCGGACATGGGACCCTCGGGAATTGCGTGTCCGCGCAAGCTTAGCGGGTCGCGAGCGCCGCCGCCAAGCTCACGGCCATGGTGGCGGCCAGGACATCGTAATAGCCCGCTGCGCCCAGCGCCGTCATTGCCGCACCGATCGCGAGCGGGCCCAGGATCGAGCCCAGCCCGAACAGCAGCACGAGCCCGGCGGCGGCGGGCACGCGCAATCGGGTGTCGATCCGGTCGTTGGTGTGGGCGACGGCGAGGCTATAGAGCGGAAACACCAGCCCCCCGATGAGCGCGGAGGCCGCGTATTTGAACGGCAGCGCGCGGCTCTCCGCCCACAGCCCGAACAGCGCCGAAGCCGTGGCCGCCGCGCACATCAGCGCCAGCGCGGGCTTGCGGCCGATGCCGTCCGACAGCCAGCCAAGCGGGAATTGCAGCACCGCGCCAGTCGCCATCGCCACGCCCATGAACAGCGCGACCTGATCGAGGTTTAGCCCCTCGTGCTGCGCATAGACCGGACCGAATGTGAATACCGCGCTCCACGACACGCCGGAGAGGAACGTCTCGATGGCGCCCAGCGGCGAGATGCGGAACAGGCGCACCAGGCCGAACGGCTCCGGCGGCACGCTGTGAGGCGCGGCGGCGCGCGCGGCCAGCACCGGCCCAGCCCCGGCCACGAACAGCGCGCCGGTGAGCAGGAACAGCACCAGCGTGCGCGGATCGGCCATAGTGAGCAGCGCCTGGGAGCCCGTCATGCCCACCATCTGCGACACCATGTAGAGGCTGAACACGCGGCCACGCACGCTGTTGGCGCTGCGCTCTTGGATCCAGCTCTCGAACGCGACATAGACGCAGGACAGCGCGACGCCCGAGACCGCGCGCAGCAGCGTCCACGCGATGGGCGCGACAAGAAGTCCGTGCAGCACGATGACAAGGGCCGCGACGGCGAGCCCCGCCGCGATGGTGTTGACGTGGCCGATGCGGCGGATGACTGGCGGGCACAGGATCGGTCCGGAGGAGTACCCAACATAGTAGCCGGCCATGATGACGCCGATGCTCCACGGCGGAAACGCTTCGAGCCCGGCGCGCAGGCCGAGCAGATCGGTCTGCAGGCCATTGGCCGCCTGCACGATCCCCGTCGTCAGTATGACGGCCCAGACCGCCGCCAGCGCCGCGCGCATGAAAGACTCCCCGGGCGAGTGGATAAGGCGAGCGCGCGCGCTTTGCAATTTCCCGCGCCTGCTTCGAAACGATTGTCATCCCGGGCGGGCGCAGCGAGACGCTAGTTCTTCTTGTCCTGCGTGTCCGGGCCGGTCAGCGAGGACAGAATCTGGATGACGCCGGGGGTCAGCGAGACGGGGGATAGCGAAATGGTGCCGAACGATCCATTGGCAGGTTCGGTGGCGTCGTACATCTGCGACGCGAGCCAGTCGCCGGAATACGGGACATTGCCGGCGTAGGATTTCGCCGGCGCGGCGGCGGGGGATTTCGGCAGCGTCTGCGCGCCCGAAGGCTGCTTCAGCGCCCATTGATAGACTTCGCGCACCGACTTGGCGCTGCCGTCGGCGTGATAGAACACGCTGCGGTTGGCGTCGGCGGCGGCGGGGAACGCTGCGGCGGCGCTGGCGCTGGGCGCCGAGGCATTCATCTGGATCAGCTTGCAGGCGGCACCTGGGCCGAGGAAGTGCGCGGCATAGAGTTCACCGCCGCAGACATCGCGGCCCAGCGTGCTCTCCAGCGCGGCTTTCGACTGGTTGGCGTACTCGCCCTCCATCAGGGCGGCGACTTTGGGGTCGTTGCGCAGGGCAAGAATTGCCTGGCGGTCGGCGGCATTGTCCACCCGGTAGCGGCCGTTGGAATCCTGGGTGATAGCGGCGGCGTCGGATGCCAGTCCGTACTTCGCGCCGTGCTGCTTGACCATGCCGAGCCAGGTCTGACCGACGAACTGGTAGAGGCCGGAGGCGCTGGAAGTCTCTGATTTTGCTTGCGGCTTCAGGCTCGACTCGCGCATCGCGGTGTCGAGCAGGTAGTTGAAATCCGAACCCGTGGCCGCGCTCGCCTGCCGGATGGCGGCGATCACGTCGCTGCGGTTCGAAGTGGCGTTGGCGGCTTCTGCCAGCATGGCGCTCGGTTCTCCTGCCCCGACAGAGGCAACGACCGTGCCAGGAAAATTCACGGGTCGTTAGTAATGCCCACTACTCCTCAGTGTCATGGCCTGCGACTGCAGGCCATCCAGTTGGGACTGCACCGTCGCGAAGCCATGGATGTCCGTTTCCCAGTGCTCCGTGGCTCTGTGTGAAAGCGCTTCTCGCACACTGAAGCATAGAGTGACTCGTTCGGTCGGTCGCACTGCTCGCGGTGACCTGGATGGCCCGCAGTCGCGGGCCATGACACAAACGTATTTCTCGAAAACCAAGCTCAGATTTCGCGCAACTTGATCAGCAGCGCATCCTGTTCCCTGCTTTCATATGGCACCGCCGTCCCGTGCCCCCACACCGGACCCGGCCAGGCTGGATCGCCGGGGGAGCGGGCGACGACGTGGATGTGGAGTTGCGGCACGAGGTTGCCGAGCGCGGCGGTGTTGATCTTGGCGGAGCCGGATATCGCCTTCAGTCCGGCGCCGGCGCGCGCGATCTCTTCCATCAGCACCAGGCGCTCGGCGTGCTTGAGGTCGTGCAGCTCGACAAGGCCCGCGCGCCGCGGCACCAGCACCAGCCAGGGATAGCGCGCGTCGTTCATCAGCAGGACGCGCGACAGGCCCCAGTCGGCGGCGAACACCGTGTCGGCCTTGAGCCGCTCGTGAAGCGCGAAGGTTTCCATGACGCATGGTCCGGTCTGCGAAGCCGGGCATACTCGCGAACGGGGACAGGCGCCAGAGGGAGCGGCCTTGCGCATCGGCATCATCGGCTGCGGCATGGCAGGACAGGCGGCCGCCATCGCGCTGACCCGCGACGGACATGCGGTCACGGTCGTCGAGCGCTTTGCCGAGGCGCGCGCGGTGGGCGCGGGGCTTCTGCTCCAGCCGTCGGGCATCCTCGCGCTGGAGCGGCTGGGGCTGCGCGAGACGGCGGAGGCCTGGGGCGCGCCCGTCACGCGGCTCTTCGGCCGCACGCGCCATGGCCGCACGGTGATGAACCTGCGCTACGCCGATGTCGGGCCCGGCGCGCGCGGCCTCGGCATCCACCGCGCCGCGCTGTTCCAGGTGCTGCACGACGGCATGATCGCGACCGGCGCCGCGATGCGGCTGGCCTTCGAGGTCGAAAAGATCGCCGACGGTTGCCTCGTCGCGCGGGACGGGCGCAGCGAGGGTCCGTTCGACCTCATCCTGGATTGCGCCGGCGCGCATGACACGCTGCGAAATGCGCTGGGCGCCGGCGTGCGCGATCCTGTTTATCCGTGGGGTGCGTTGTGGACGACGTGCCGCGACCGCACGGGCGCGTTCGGCGGCGAGCTGCGCCAGGTCTATGACGGCGCCGCGGTGATGATGGGCATTCTCCCCATCGGCCGCATGCCGGGCGCCGTATTCGCTGGCCAGCATGTCGCGTTCTTCTGGAGCGCGCGGCGCGACGGCTACGACGCGCTCAAGGTCCAGGGTCTCGACGGGTTGAAGGCGCGCATGCTCGCGACCTGGCCCGAAAGCGCGCCCATCGTCGCGGAGGTGGGCAGCTTCGAACAGTTCGCCTTCGCGACCTACCGCGACGTTCGGATGAAACCCTGGCGGCGCGGCCGCGTGCTGGCGATGGGCGACGCCGCGCACGCCACCTCACCGCAACTCGGACAGGGCGCGAACCTCGCGCTGATCGACGCGCTGGTGCTGGCGCATGTGCTGCGCGGCGCCGTGGACATCGACGCGGCGCTGGCGCGGTACGAAGCCCTGCGCCGGCCGCATCTGTGCTATTACCAGGCGATGTCGCGGGCGCTGACGCCGGCATTCCAGTCCGGCAGCCGGACGATGGGGTTCCTGCGCGACGCGTTCCTCGGCCCCATCGCGCGCGTGCCCGGCATCGACCACGTGATGCGCACGACGCTGTCGGGCGTACGATTGTTTCCCTTCGGGCAGTGGCGGCCGCCGGACTGATCAGCCCAGATGCAGGAAGCCGAACTTCGACGCGATCCAGGCCGCATAGGCGCCGTAGCAGAGCATCAGGAACAGCCCGTTCAGGCGCGACAGCCGCCACGACATGATCATCAGCGGCATCAGGACGGCGGCCGATCCGGCCATCACCAGGAGGTCGGTCTGCGCCAGCGGCGGTGCGATGGGCAACGGCCGCAGCAGCGCCACCAATCCCAGCACGACGAGCAGATTGAAGATGTTGGCCGCCATCACATGGCTCGCCACCGCGTCGTGGTAGCGCCGCGCGAAGGCGGTGACGGTTATCACCAGCTCCGGCACCGCCGTCGCCAGCGCGACGACGGTGAGGCCGACCGTCGCCTGCGGAAGGTTGAGCAGCTCGCCCACCTTGACGCCGCCGTCGATCAGGCAGCGCGCGCCCAGGAACGTCATCGCCGCGCCCAGCACGGCGTAAACGAGATTGAGGGCCATGGAGCGGTCGCCGTCGCGGCAATGGGCGCGGGCTTCGGTGGCGGTCGATTGCGCCGGCCGGCGCCATTCGGTGGCGAAGGTCACCACGAGATAGACCGCGAAACCGCCCAGCAGGAAGAGCGCCGTCGTTCCGCCGATGCCGCCTTCATGGGCGAGCGCCAGGACGGCCAGCGTCGCCGCCAGCATGATGCCGCCATCGCGGAACACGACCTTGGGCGGCGTGGGCAGCGGCCGGATCAGCGCGCCGAGACCCACCACAAGAAGGATGTTGGCGATGACACCGCCGACGACGCAGCCGATGGCGATGTCGGGATGGGCGCGCGCGGCTTCCAGCGCCACGGCCAGCTCCGGCGCCGAGGTGGCGGCGGAGACGACGACCAGACCGATCAACAGATGCGGAAGGCCCAGCTGCTTGGATAGGCCGATGCCGCCATGCAGCAACGCCTCGCTGCCCAGAAGCAGAAGCAGAACCCCGACACCGACGAACCCGTACGCCATACGCGCGCCCCGAAGCGCCCCCCGCGATGGCCCCCCGCAGCCCGTTCTGGTTAACGCGTTACTTGAAGTTAAGCAACCAACGCCTTGGTGAAGCGGCCAGGATCGAACGCGGAGATGTCGAGGCTGGACCGGCGTTCCAGAATGAGACTGCGAAGGACTTCCGCCAAGGCCGGTGCAAGGAGAATACCGTTGCGGTACTGCCCGCCCGCGACATAGAGGCCTTCGACGGAGGTCTGCCCGACGATCGGCAGATCGTCCGGCGAGCCCGGGCGCAAGCCTGCCCAGTGCTCCGCCTCGTCCCAAGCCGCGAGCGACGGCATCAGCCCCGCCGCCCGGTCCCTGAGCCACGTGGCAGCCGCGTCCGTGAGGCTGGTGTCGAAGCCCACGCGGTCGACGGTGGCGCCGACGAACAGGTTGCCGTGGCGCGGCACCAGATAGACCCCGTTGCCCCACACGACGTGGCGGGGAAGCGTGCCGTCCCCCGCTGGCGCCAGCGCGATCATCTCGCCTTTCACCGGAACGATGGGCGGCATCGCCTCGGGCGGCAGGCCTTCGATCCGGCCGGTCCACGCGCCGGCGGCGAGCACGTACGCGTCGCCGTGGTAGTGCGCAAATGGCGAGATCGCCGCCAGTACCTTTCCGTCCATGACGTCGATGCGCACGATGGTCTCGTTGGTCTGGAGCGTGCCGCCGGCACGGACGAACGCGCGGGCCAGCGCCAGACCAATGGCGCGGTTGTCGACCTGCGCTTCGTTGGGATCGAGCAACGCGCCCGTCACGGCGCTCCCCAGCAGCGGCTCCATCGCGCGAGCGTCGCCGGACGAAAGCAGTTGCGCCGATGGAATCGAGCCGGCCCGGGCGGCCAACGCGCGGGCTTCGTCGTCCGAGCGTGCAACGAGCAGCGTGCCGTCGCGGTGAAAGCCGACCTTGTGATTGGAGACCGCCTCGACCTCTTCCGCGAATGCCGGCCATAGCGCCGCGGAGGCGCGCGCGAAATTGCCGTCCGGACCTTCCACGCCGCCCTGTTCGGTGCCCGGGGCGAGCATCCCGGCGGAGGCCAGAGTCGCCCCGCCGCCCGCCTGCGCGCGCTCGATCACCGTGACACGCGCCCCCGCCTGCGCCAGCCGCCAGCCGATGGAGAGACCCGCGATCCCGGCGCCGATGACGATGACGTTCATGGTTCTTCCAGTCTGGCGACGGCAAAAGCGATGCGCGATCCCGCCGTGAGGAAGCACAGCACGCCCGCGACATAGGCCACAACGCTGAACCAGCCCGGCACGATGCAGGCGATGGCGAAGGCGAGCGTCAGTTCGGTGTCTTCCATGATGCGGCCGACGAAGCCGAACATCGTTTCGCCCGGCGCGCGCATCTTGCTCGACAGGAAGATCGACGAGGCGCCCGTGGCCGCGATGGCGAAGATGAAGAACGCGGCCGCCAGACCGCGCGACGGATCGCCCAGCGCGAAGCCGAACGGAATTCCGGCGAAAACGATCAGATCGAGCGTCATGTCGAGGAAGGCGCCGCGTCCGGTGACGCGCGTCTGCCGCGCCACCGCGCCGTCCAGCGCGTCGATGAGCCGGTTGGCCAGGATGAGCGCCAGCGCCAGCAGATAGGCGTGGCGCGCCAGCGCCGGTATCGCGGCCAGGCCCACGACACATGCCGCCACCGATACGAAATCGGCCGGAACGCCGGTACGCACCAGCGTGCGCGCGCCTTGCGCCAGCGTGGAGCGGGACAGCGCCTTCAGGGGACGGTCGAGCATGGCGGGACTTAGGCCTGCCCGCCGCCCGTCGTCAAATGCGGTGGCCCGACAGGTTGTCGCTGCGTCGCCCACGGCGTAACGCGCCTATGGAGGTGCATTTCGGAGCGGAAGGACGGTCACGGAACGATCGGATTCGGCGCGGCGGGACTGTACGATTTCCTCACCTTCGAGGGCATTGCCGTTCCGCGCGAAGTGCTACAAACCATCCGGGACGCGAAAGCGGCCCCGCCAGGAGACATGACCATGGAAAAAGCCACATTCGGAGCGGGGTGTTTTTGGGGCGTGGAGCATTTCTTCGCCGAGGTGCCGGGCGTGACCGACGCGGTGTCGGGCTATGCCGGCGGCCATGCGGACAACCCGACCTACCGCCAGGTGTGCAGCGGCACGACCAACCATGCCGAAGTCGTCGAGGTCACGTTCGATCCGGCGAAAGTGTCGTACGCCAGGCTGGTCGACCTGTTCTTCAAGATGCACGATCCGACGCAGATGAACCGTCAGGGCCCGGACGTCGGCACGCAATACCGCTCGGCGATCTTCACCCATTCGCCGGAGCAGGAGCGCGTGGCGAAAGAGGAACTGGAGAAGGCGAAAGCCTCGGGCCGCTACAAGCGCCCGATCGTCACGGTGATCGAACCAGCGCAGACCTTCTGGAAGGCCGAGGGCTATCACCAGGACTATTTCGAGAAGAACCAGGGCCATTCCTGTCACGTCACCTATGCGGAGATCGAGCACCAATGAAGGCTTTAGGGGGGATCGCGTTACTCATCATGGCAACGACCATCACGTCCAACGTCGCCTACGGGCAGATCAGCCGCGGCGACCGCTATTCCGGCGCGCCGTGGGCGACACGCTCTCCCGTGATGGCGCAGCACGGCATGGCGGCGACGGAGCAGCCGCTGGCTTCGCTTGCCGCCGTCGACATCCTGCGCAAGGGCGGCAGCGCGGTGGACGCCGCCATCGCCGCCAATTCGATCATCGGACTGATGCAGCCGGTGCTGAACGGCATCGGCGGCGACCTCTTCGCCATCGTCTACGATCCCAAGACCCACAAGCTCTACGGCTACAACGGCTCCGGCCGCGCGCCGATGGGCCGCGACCTGGCGCGCATGACCGCCGAGGTCGAGGCCGCCTACAAGCGCGCCGGCATGGAGCCCAAGGCGCATATCCCGCCGGTGGGCTCGCTACCCGTCACCGTGCCCGGCGCGGTGGATGCGTGGTTCGCGCTGCACCAGAAGTTCGGCCGTCTCCCGATGGCCGAAGATCTCGCGCCCGCCATCGGCTACGCCAGGAACGGCTTTCCGGTGACGCAGCTGATCTCCGTCTACTGGAAAGGCAACATGGCCGCGTTCGCGCGCGACAAGGGTCTGATCGAGGAGAAGGAAAACGCCCGCCACACCTATCTCATCCCCGACGCCAATGGCGGACATACCCCGGCCGAGGGCGAGATCTTCAAGAATCCGGACCTCGCCAACACGCTGTCGATGATCGCCAAGGGCGGCCGCGACGCGTTCTACAAGGGTCCCATCGCACACACCATCGACGCCTATTTCCGGCGCATCGGCGGCGACCTGCGCTACGAGGATTTCGCGGCCCATCACGGCGAATGGGTGACGCCGCTGACCGTGAACTATCGCGGCTACGACGTCTACGAACTGCCCCCCAACGGCCAGGGCGCGGCTGTCCTCCAGATGCTGCAGATCCTCAAGGGCTACGACCTGAAGAAGATGGGCGTGGGGTCCGCCGACACGTTGACCGCCATGCTGGAAGCCAAGCGGCTGGCCTATGAGGATCTCGCGAAGTGGTACGCCGATCCGGCCTTCGTGCACGTGCCGATGAAGGGCCTGCTGTCGGACGCCTATGCGGACGAGCGCCGCAAGCTGATCGACCTCGCCCACGCCAATCCGAACATCGGACCCGGCGATCCCAGGCTGCATGACGGCGACACGATCTATCTCACCACCGCGGACAAGGACGGGATGATGGTGTCGCTCATCCAGTCCAACTATCGCGGCATGGGCTCCGGCCTCGTCGCCGATCATCTGGGCTTCATGTTCCAGGATCGCGGCGAGCTCTATTCGCTGAACCCGAAGGACGCCAATGTCTATGCGCCGGGCAAACGTCCGTTCCAGACGATCATTCCCGGCTTCGTGATGAAGGACGGCCAGCCGTTCCTGTCCTTCGGCCTGATGGGCGGCGACATGCAGCCGCAAGGTCACGTTCAGGTGCTGACCGACATCATCGATTTCGGGATGAACGTGCAGGAAGCCGACGACGCCGCGCGCTGGCGGCATTTCGGCGGCGCCGAGCCCACGGGCGAACCCTCGACCGGCATCGGTACGGTGGAGATGGAGTCCGGCTTCACGCCCGAGGTGAAAGCCGAACTCGCCAGGCGCGGCTACAAAGTCGTCCCCGGCACGGGCGGCTTCGGCGGCTACCAGGCCATCATGCGCGCGCCCAACGGCGTCTATTGGGGCGCCAGCGAAATGCGCAAGGACGGCGAAGTCATCGGGTACTGAACCGCCGGGGCGAAAGCGCGTCAGCATCGATGTCGGGCAGGGACAATCCGGCGATCAGCGCGGCGGCGAGTTGGGCGGCGGCGGGCGCGGACTGGATGCCGTAGCCGCCCTGCCCGGCCAGCCAGAAGAAGCCCGGCTCGGCGAAGCCGATCGCCTGGGCGCGGTCTGGCGTGAAGGTGCGCAGGCCCGCCCAGCTGTGGCGCGGGCGGCTGGGTGTTTCGGTCGTGGCCATGGCGTAGCGATGGAGCGCGAGGCGGACATCGTCTTCGTCGTCCGCGACATCGACGACGGGCGGCGACGGCGTCTCATCCGCCGGCGAGATCAGGAGCCGGCCCGCATCCGGCTTGAAATAGAACGTGCCGGCGACGTCGGCGACGGCGGGCCATTTCGCGAATCCGGGATGCTTGGGCGCGTCGGCCAGCGCCACGGTGCGCCGCATCGCCCGCAGGCCGATGGGCGCCGCGCCTGCGAGCCTTGCGATCTCGTCCGCCCAGGCGCCGGCCGCGTTCACGAGCACCGGCGCCGTGTAACGTTCGTTCCCGGCCTCGACGGTCCAGGTCCCGTTGGCGCGGGCGATGGCAGCGGCGGCCGCGTTCGTCACCAGTTCGCCGCCGGCGCGCTTCATGCCGCGCAGATAGCCTTGCAGGAGCGCGTCGACGTCGATGTCCGCGCCGCCTTCCTCGAAAAGGGCCGTGGCGGCATATTCGGGTCGCAGGATGGGGACCATCGCCAGGATTTCGTCGCGGCCCACCCGCCGCAGGCAGTCGGGGGATGCGCGCTCCAATTCATCCAGGGACGCCATGTCCTCCGGCAGCGCGATATTGAGGCATCCGCGCGGCGTAAGGATCGGCGTTTCGGAGAAACCGTCCGGAAGCCGATCGAAGAAGGTGCGGCTGACGCGATTGAGCTGGCGCACCACGGCGTTGCCATAGCTGGCGAGATAGAGCGCGGCGCTGCGACCCGTGGCCTGCGTGCCGGCATGCGCCTCGCGCTCCAGCACCGTGACTCTCCCGTGCTTCGCCAGCGCGTGGCCGCACGACACGCCGGCCATGCCGCCGCCGATGACGAGAAAGTCGCAGGCACGCGCCATCGCCTCAGGTGCCGCGCGCGTTCTTCACGCGGAATGCCGCCGTGATCTTCGCGCCGCTCGCGAATTCCAGCGTGACCGGAACGTTCGTGCCGATGGTCATGGCGGGTTTCATGCACATCAGGTGATAGGCGCCGGGCCTGAAGGCGAATTCGCCATGGGCGGGAACGGTGACGCTGTCGGCCATCACCATGCCCGACATGCCGTTGGTGTTCTCGCTCTTGTGCAGCATGATCGAAGCGCAGGCCGGCGAAGACGCTGCGGTCAGCACCGCGTCCGCGGAGCCGGCATTGTGCACCACCAGGTAGCCGCCGGCGGGCAGGTGCGCGGGCAGCGAGCGGAACCAGGCATCCGTCACCGTGAGGTCCGCCGCCAGCACGGGCGTGGCGGCGAGCGCGATCAGCGCGGCGCTAAGCAGTGTTCTCACGTTCTTCCCTTTCCTCGTTGAGCCGCATGTTGACCAGCACCACGATCATCGCCGCGAAGCTGGTCAGCGTGCCCGGCAGCCAGATGATGAGGCCGCCGTAATGCTGGTCATTGAGCGCCGTCATCTCCAGCGCGCGGCCGCAGATCTTGTAGACCGGATAGTAGTCCGTCATCGACAGCGACAGCACCGAGCCCAGCACCATCTGCGGCAGTTCGATCAACAGAATCATCAGCCCGCGCATCAGCGGCGACAGCCGCGCCGGCGGCTTGGGCCGGGGATCGAGCACCAGCCACCAGAACATGATGCCGTTGATCGCCATCGTCCAGTTCATGAAATCGTAGAGCGTGCGGTCGAGCATCACGCGGGTGTGAATCGCGGGGATCAGCCAGAAATAGAGCAGGCCCACGAACAGCACCGGCGCGATGGCGGGGTGCTGGAGCACGCCGGTGATGCCGCGCACCAGGCGGTTGTCGAACAGCGGCTTGAGGAAATCCGGCATCCCCGCCCACACCACACGGCCGCTCGCGCCCAGCGCGATCAGGAACGCGCCGGCATGATGCAGCACGAAATGCGCCGCGCGGTGCACGAAGAACATGTGCTGGGCGTAATAGTCGATATGGGTCTGGAGCACGGCGTAGATCGACAGCACGCCCGTCACGAACGAGACTTGCCGCCACAGCGCGGGCCTTTCGTCGACCCGCGACAGGCCGCGGAAGAACCAGGCCAGCGTCAGCGCGCAGGCGAGGAACTCCGGCCAGGAGAATTCCCACGGCATCCAGAACGGCATCTCGGCGGGAAATTCCGTCGACGCGACATAGAGCGCCCCGCCCAGCACCAGCAGGGCGCCGTACCAGAGCCAGCCGCGCGCGGGCGTTTCGGGAGCGAATGTGGCGGTCGCCATGGGCCGGAAATTGACCGGGCCTGCGCGGGCGATCCAGAGGCGTTTGGCCGCACGCCGCCATCGCGCCGCCGCCGTGCTAAGCAGGGCGCGGATGAAACGCGCCCTCGCCCTTCTTGCCGTGCTGCTGCTCGCCGCGTGCAGCCGCGGCGAAACGCGGCCCGGCGTGACCGACATCACCGGCGCGATGCCGCGGCTCTCCTTCGTCATGACGCGCGCCAATGACGGCGCCGGCGCGACGGCGGCGGACTATCGCGGCAAGGCCGTGGTGCTCTATTTCGGCTACACCAACTGCCCCGACGAATGCCCCGCGACGCTGGCCAATCTCACGCTGGCGCTGAAGGCGCTCGGACCGCGCGCCCAGAACGTGCGCGTGCTGTTCGTGACCGTCGATCCGGCGCGCGACACGCTTGCCGCGCTCAAAGCCTATGTGAACGCCTTCGCGCCGCAGATCGACGGCCTGCGCGGCACGCCGGACGAGATCGACAAGCTGACGCGCCGCTATCGCGTCCTCTACAGCGTCAAGCCCGCGCCTTCCGGCGAGGAAGTCATGCATTCCGACGCCGTGTTCCTGTTCGACAAGATAGGCGCCGCCCGCGAAGTGATGCTGACGACGGATGACACGAAGGCGGTTGTGGGGGATTTGGGGAGGATGATGGAATAAGCAACCTCCCACTTGTGGGGAGGTTCGTAAATTCAAATATGCAGCGCCATGCCGTCGGCCGCCAGCACGGCCTCGTGCAGCATCTCGCTCAGCGTCGGATGGGGGAAGATGGTGTGGGCGAGATCGGCGTCGGTGAGTTCGCCCGTGCGGGCCACCGTATAGCTGTTGATCAGCTCCGTCACCTCCGCGCCGATCATATGGGCGCCGAGGAGCTCGCCGGTCGCCGCGTCGAACACCGTCTTGATGAGGCCCTCCGCCTCGCCCATCGCGATGGCCTTGCCGTTGCCGATGAAGGGGAAGCGGCCCACCTTGATCTTGCGGCCACTGGCTTTCGCCTTGGCCTCCGTCATGCCGACGCTCGCCACCTGCGGCCAGCAATAGGTGCAGCCCGGAACCTTCGTGACATCGAGCGGATGGACGCCCTTCACGCCCGCGATGCGCTCGGCGACGATCACGCCCTCATGCATGCCCTTGTGCGCGAGCCAGGGCGGGCCCACGAGATCGCCGATCGCCCAGACGCCCGGCACGCCCGTGGCGCCCCACTTGTCCGTCACGACGTGGGTCTTCTCGATCTTGATGCCGGCCTGCTCGTAGCCGTTGTTCTCGACATTGCCGACGATGCCGACGGCGAGGATCACCCGGTCCACCGTCAGCGTCTCGGTCTTGCCGTCCCTGGATTTCAACGTGGCGGTGACGCTGTCCGTGCCCTTTTCCAGCTTCTCCACCGTCGTGGAGGTGCGCAGCTTCATGCCCTGCTTTGTGAAGGCCTTGGCGGCGAGCTGCGAAATCTCCTCATCCTCGACCGGCAGCACGCGATCGAGCACTTCGACGACCGTCACTTCGCTGCCCAGCGTGCGGTAGAAGCTGGCGAACTCGATGCCGATGGCGCCAGAGCCCACGACCAGAAGCGATTTCGGGAATGCCGGCGGCACCATGGCCTCGCGATAGGTCCAGATCAGCTTGCCGTCCGGCTCCATGCCGGGGAAGGTCCGCGCCCGCGCGCCGGTGGCAAGCACGATGTTCCTGGCCGCGATCTCGGTCGTCTTGCCGTCCTTGACCACGGCGATCTTGCCGCCGGCGGCAAGCTTCGCTTCGCCCGTTACCACCGCAATCTTGTGTTTCTTCATCAGGAACGCGACGCCGCTCGACAGTTGCGCGGAGACCTTGCGCGAGCGCTCCACGATCTTGGCGATGTCGAACTTGAAGTTCTCCGCCGAGAAGCCGAACTCGCCCAACCGGTGCATCAGGTGCCAGATCTCGCTGGAGCGCAGCAGCGCCTTGGTCGGGATGCAGCCCCAGTTGAGGCAGATGCCGCCCAGCTTGTCGCGCTCCACGATGGCGGTCTTCAGGCCGAGCTGGCTGGCGCGGATGGCGCAGACATAGCCCGCGGGCCCCGAACCGATCACGATGACGTCGTAGGATTCCATGTCAGCTCCAGAAGACGCTGGCCACGATCGCCCCAAGAAGCGCGGGCATGAGGAAGAACGTCGTATAGAGAAAGGAAACGCAGACGAACTTGATCGCGGTCCACGCCCAGCCTTGCATGTAGAACCGCTTCATGGCGAGCAGCAGATAGAGCCCGATCGCGCCCAGCGCCGCGAGCGCCACCCAGCCGGGATCGAAGACCTGCGCCATTCCCACCGCCACGATCAGCGCAACGAACACGAAGCTGTGCATGTTGAGCGAGAAGATCAGGTGGTCGACGAAATAGAACTGCCCACGCTGGCGGATGTAGAAAAGCATCAGGAGGAGCGCGAACAGCGGCAAGAGCAGGAACAGCACCCGCGGCACCCAGGCGGTTAGCGAGGCGTTCAGCGCGGCGGGATCGGCGACGAGACTGTTGAAGGTGCCGTAGATGCGCCGGGTGATCCAGATTCCGGTCGCGTCGTTCTTCGCGTCCGGCATGCCGTGCGCGGCGTAGTTGGCGATCTTGGCGCGCGCTTCGGGCGGCAGGTTCGAATGGTAGATGCCGACGGGCGCGAAGAAGTGGATCTGGCCGCTCAACCCGTAATGCTTGCCAGGCCCCAGCGCCTCGAGCTTTGGGACCTGTATCAGCTTGGGCTCGCCCGGATTGGCCGCGGCGTCGGCGTTGACGATGTAGTACTTGCCGGCACGCTCAATGATCGTTTGCGGTGCGGCGATCACCTCGAACTGCATGATCGCCAGCCCGGTGATGTTCAGGATGACGAAGAAGATCAGCGAGACGAAGAAATAGAGCCTGAGCGCCGGCACGTAGCGATGCGGCCGGCCCTCGCGGAAGGCGATGGCGATCTCGCCGGGCTCGGCCATCAGCGCCATGCCGGTCTTGAGGATGCGGCTGTCGAAGCTGATGATGTCCTCGAACAGATCGCCCAGCAGGCTCCAGACCGAGCGGCGATGGGTGTCGCGCTCCTGCCCGCACACCGCGCAATAGGCCCCGATCATGGGCGCGTTGCAGTTGGGGCATTTGCCGGGATTGTGCCCGCGCTCGGCCAGCGCCGACGCCGCGATCTCCACCGCCGCCGCCCCGCCCGTCTCCAGGATCGCCTCGAGATCGCTCATCGCCCAGTCCCCATCGCGGCCACTATAGCAGCATCGCCGCCGGTTCTTCGATGAAGCCCTTGAAGGACTGGAGGAAGCGGGCGCCGGTGGCGCCGTCGATCACGCGGTGGTCGCAGGACAGGGTAACGGTCATCATCGTTGCGGTCTTGAGGATTCCGTTCTGCACCACGGCGCGCGCCTCGCCCATGCCGACGGCGAGGATGGCGGATTGCGGCGGATTGATCACGGCGGTGAAGTCCTTGATCCCGAACATGCCGAGATTGGAGACCGAGAAGCCGCCGCCTTCGAACTCCTGGGGCTTCAGCTTCTTCGTTCGCGCCTTCTCGGCCAGCGCCTTGACCTCGTTGGAGATGACGGCCAGGCCCTTCTCCTCGGCGCGGAATACGATGGGCGTGATGAGGCCGAAATCCAGCGCCACCGCGACGCCGACATCGGCGTGCTTGTGGCGCAGGATCGCCGTTTCCGTCCAGCTCGCGTTCACCTCGGGCACGCGCATCAAAGCCAGCGCGCAAGCCTTGACCACGAAATCGTTGACCGAGAGCTTGTAGCCGCCCTCCTTCGGCGCGCGTTCGTTGAGGCGGGCGCGGGTGGCCAACAGTTCGTCGATGTTGCAATCGATGGTCAGGTAGAAATGCGGAATGAGCATCTTCGCCGCGGTGAGGCGGCGCGCGATGGTCTTGCGCATCGAATCGTGCGGAATCTCGTCGTACTCGCCTTCCTTGTAGAACAACCGCGCGTCGGGAAGCGGCGACACGCCCGAGGGCGCACCCTGTTGCGATGTTCCTGACGGCAGTGCGGCGGGTTTCGCGGGCGTGGCCTTGCCCGCCGTGCCGGGCTTCCGCGCCGCCTCGACATCGGCTTTCACGATACGTCCGCGCGGGCCGGAGCCTGTCAGCGCCGCGATATCGATGCCGGATTGTTCGGCGATTTTCCTGGCTAGCGGTGACGCGAAGATGCGGCCGGTCTTTTCACCCTCCCCTTGAGGGCGGAGATCGCGGCCGCGATCGACCGTCGGAGCGCCTTTCGGCGCTTCGGGGAGGGCGGCCTTCTTTGCGGCGGCAGCCCCCCCACCAAAATCGCCTTGCGATTTTGGCTCCCCCTCAAGGGGGGAGCGGGATGTGTGTTTCGACACCGCGTCCTTGATCGATGCCATCGTCGCGGGGATGTCTGCTTCTCCCGTTTCCTCGCCTTCGCCGATCAGCGTGGCGATAGGCTGGTTCACCTTCACGCCTTCGGTGCCTTCGGGGACGAGCAGCCTGGAGATGGTGCCTTCGTCGACGGCTTCGAACTCCATCGTCGCCTTGTCGGTCTCGATCTCCGCCAGGATGTCGCCGGATTTGACCGTGTCGCCTTCCTTGACGAGCCATTTGGCGAGCTTGCCCTCTTCCATCGTGGGCGACAGCGCGGGCATGAGAATCTGCGTCACCGCGTTTCCTCCAGCGGCGCGAGCTGGCCCGCGTTGCGCTCCCAATGGCTGCCGTCGAATTCGGTGGTGACGACGGATTTGAATGCCGCGCCATCGAGGCAGCGGAAGTTCACGCTGTAGCCGTCCGGGTGCGAGCGCGGCACATAGAACGACTTGATCCCGCACAGCGAGCAGAACATGTGCTTCGCCGCGCCGGTGTTGAAGGTGTAGGTGGCGATCGTGTCCGCGCCCCTCAGCAGGCGAAACCGCGATTTCGGGACGATCAGGTGCAGATAGCCCGTCTTGCGGCACATCGAGCAATTGCAGTCGACAAGCTCGATCTCATCGGCTGCCTGCACCTCGAACGCCACCGCCCCGCAATGGCAGCCGCCCGCGTGCCAGGACATTTTCTTCGCTCGCTTCACCGGTAACACACCGCTTTCGCGGCCTCCACGATGTCGTCCACCGTCGGCAGGGCGAGCTTTTCGAGGTTGGCGGCGTAGGGCATCGGCACGTCCTTGCCGGTGACCTTGGTGGGCGGCGCATCGAGCCAATCGAAGGCCTCGGAGGTCACCACAGAGCAGATCTCCGAGCCCATGGAGCATACCGGCCAGCCCTGCTCCACCGTGACCAGGCGGTTGGTCTTCTTGATGGATGCAATCACTGTCGCGGTGTCGAGCGGGCGCAGTGTGCGCAGGTCGATCAGTTCGGCGTCGATGCCGTCGGCGGCGAGCTTCTCGGACGCTTCCAGGATCAGGCCGACGCAGATCGAATGGGCCACCAAGGTCACGTCCTTGCCGGGCTTGACCACGCGCGCCTTGCCGATGGGCACGAGCCAATCTTCAACCTTCGGCACCGGGAAGGTGCGTCCATAGACGATCTCGTTCTCCAGGAAGATCACCGGATTGGGATCGCGGATGGCGGCCTTGAGCAGGCCCTTGGCGTCCGCCGCGAAATAGGGCGCGATCACCTTGAGGCCGGGAACGTGGGCGTACCAGCTGGAATAGTCCTGGCTGTGCTGGGCGGCGACGCGCGCGGCCGGGCCGTTGGGCCCGCGGAAGACGATGGGGCAGCCCATCTGGCCGCCCGACATGTAACGCGTCTTGGCGGCGGAGTTGATGATCTGGTCGATGGCCTGCATGGCGAAGTTGAACGTCATGAATTCGACGATGGGACGCAGCCCGCCGAACGCGGCACCCACGCCCAGCCCGGCGAAACCATGCTCGGTGATCGGCGTGTCGATCACGCGGCGTGCGCCGAACTCGTCGAGCAGGCCCTGGCTGATCTTGTACGCGCCCTGATACTGCGCCACTTCCTCGCCCATCAGGAACACGGTCTCGTCGCGGCGCATCTCCTCCGCCATCGCGTCGCGCAACGCCTCGCGCACGGTGATGGTGACCGTCTCGATGCCGGCGGGGAATGTTTCGTCCTTCGGGGCCGGCTCCGCCGGCACCTCAGAACGACGCGAGGCAACGCTGGTCTCGGCAGCCTTTGGCCTCTCTTTTGGCTTCGCGCTGCTCTCGTCATCCCGAGGAGCAGCCGCAGGCTGCGTCTCGAGGGACGCATCCCCCGCCATCTCCGCGATGGGCGCGTTCACCTTCACGCCCTCGGTGCCCTCGGGCACGAGAATCTTCCCGATGACGCCCTCGTCGACGGCTTCGAACTCCATCGTCGCCTTGTCGGTCTCGATCTCGGCGAGGATGTCGCCGGATTTCACCGTATCGCCTTCCTTCACCAGCCACTTGGCCAGCTTGCCTTCCTCCATTGTCGGAGAGAGCGCGGGCATCAATATCTGCGTCATGCCAGCACGTCCGTGTAGAGTTCTTCCGGCGCGGGCTCGGGGCTTTCGCTGGCGAATTCGGCGGCGGTGTTCACGATGGCGCGGATGTCCTTGTCCATCGCCTTCAGGTCGTCCTCGCTCGCGCCGCCGCGCTGGACGAACTTCTGGCCGAAATGCTCGATGGGATCGCGCTTCTCGCGCACGCTCTGCACTTCCTCGCGGGTTCGGTACTTGGCGGGATCGCTCATCGAGTGGCCGCGGTAGCGGTAGGTCTTCATCTCCAGGATGATCGGCCCCTTGCCGTCGCGGCACCATTGCACGGCCTCGCGCCCTGCCGCGTACACCGCCTCGACATCCATGCCGTCGACCTGTTTGCCCGGGATGTTGAACGAGGAGCCGCGCTTGTAGAATTCGGTCTCGGCGCTGGAGCGCTCCACGCTGGTGCCCATGGCGTACTGGTTGTTCTCGATGATGTAGACCACAGGCAGCTTCCAGAGCTCCGCCATGTTGAAGCTCTCATAGACCTGGCCCTGGTTGGCCGCGCCATCGCCGAAATAAGTCAGGCACACCGCGTCGGTGTCCTTGTATTTGTTGGAAAAGGCCAGCCCAGTGCCGATGGGCACCTGGGCACCGACGATGCCATGGCCGCCATAGAAGTTCTTCTCGACGGAGAACATATGCATGGAGCCGCCCTTGCCCCTGGAGTAGCCCGTCTCCCGGCCCGTGAGCTCCGCCATCACCCCCTTGGGGTCCATGCCGCAGGCCAGCATGTGGCCGTGGTCGCGATAAGCGGTGATGACCTGGTCACCCTGCTTGAGGGCGGCCTGCATGCCGACGACGACGGCCTCCTGGCCGATATAAAGATGGCAGAAGCCCCCGATCAGCCCCATGCCGTAAAGCTGGCCCGCCTTCTCCTCGAAGCGGCGGATGAGAAGCATGTCGTGATAGAATTTCTTTTGCAGATCGGGGTTTGCGCCCGCTGTGGGCGCGGCCGCCGGCTTGGCGTCCGCCATGAAATTCTCCTGATGCCCCGCGGGGCGGTTTTGGCAAGCAGCCCGGCACTTATCAAGTACGGGCGGCTTGGGGGCGGCGGGCTTGACAGGCAAGTTGACGGATTGTCAGGCGGTCAGCGGCGCGGGCGGGGGACGGCGATCTGGTTGGGGGAGCTGGCAACGAGGTCGCCGCGGGCAAGCTCTTCGACCAGGTCGTAGTCGACATGCCCGTCCTGGAGCAGGTCGATACGGTGTTTCAGGCGGCCGTTCTGGCTCTGGAGTGCCGAAAGCCGCGTCTCGTCCGCCGAGAGCCGGGCGCCGGTTTCCTCATAGGCGAGATAGCCGCGCGGCCCGTTGAGCGCGTAGAAGCCGAAATAGGCGGCGACGGCGATGGAGATCGCCGGAACGACGATCTGGCCGAAGAACGACTTGACGCTACGCCTGATTCGCATGCCATGGAACGAATCACACACCGATTCGGGGCGTCAAGCCATTTTTCGTTAACGGCGCCCGGACTCGTCATCCGATACGTTTGCAATCGAAGGGTGGCCGCCGGGTGCGCTAAATTCCGGCGGCGGGTTCTGGGGACATGGCCATGGATACTTCGGCACGGCATGGTGCGAGCCGGCGCAGCGTCCTGGCGGGCGCCGCCGGCCTGCTGGTGGCGCGGGCCACGCTCGCGCAGGAGGACACCGCATCGCCGCTGGCGCATGGCGCGCTCGCCAGCAATCCGATCGCCCAGGCGTTCGAGACCGCGCCGGAGAGCGAATTGACTGTCGTCGCGGTCACCGGCCCCAACGGCGACCGCGGCATCTACGACACCTTGAAGGGCAAAGCGATCCTGATGCCGCTATGGGCGGAATGGTGCACGCCCTGCCTGAGTGAGATCCCCGATTTCGCCCGGCTCCAGGAGAAATATGGCAACGACAAATTCGCCATCGTGCCGATCCTGACCGGCGCGCAGAAACAGGTGACGCCCGAGGCGCTGACCACGATCTTCGCCGACCTGCACGCCAGCGTGTTCGAGCCCCTGATCGAGCACAAATTCGGCCGCAAGCTGATGATGGGGATGGCGCGAACGAGCCTGCGCGGCGTCGAGCTGCCCTGCAACCTCATGATCGCGCCCTCGGGCAGGGTCGTCGCCCGGGAGTTCGGGCTCAAGCGCACGGACGAACAGGACGCCGCGGCCGCGGCCGCCACCGCCGCGCATCAGGATCAGGTCGCCCGCGCGGAAGCCGGGGACGTTCTGAGCCTGTGGGGCAAGCCGCCTGGCGAGGACTTCGCCCGCGCCATGGCCAGCGGCTTTCTCGATGGCATGTGACGGCTAAACCCGGAATTCACGGACGGTTTCCTGCAGCTCCGGTCGGCGGCGCGCAGCATGACGGATGCGGCGGATATGAATTTCGTCGCCGGCGGAACGGTAGAACATCACATAGGGATAGGGATCGACCACGATCATCCGTTCCGGGCGATGTCGGAGTTTGCGGCCCATATCGGGAAATCGAACCAACAATTCCGCGATCGTTTCGATCCGGC
Source organism: Rhizomicrobium sp. (assembly GCA_050728855.1). GTDB lineage: Bacteria > Pseudomonadota > Alphaproteobacteria > Micropepsales > Micropepsaceae > Rhizomicrobium. Next base: position 23,275 of record JBOHKI010000011.1, read on the forward strand.
CGACCACGCGCGCGACCGCGGCCGGATTGTCGGCCGAGATGTGCGCATGAATTTCAACAAGCTCGGCGAGCGCGGCCGCGTCAAAGCGAACACCTCTCATCGGTGTTTCGCGAAGAAGGCGTCCACTTCGGCATTCGTCGCGAATTCACCCCGGCCAGCGCGCTCGGCCGCCGCGTCGAGGGCGCGTTCGTCCGTGCCGGACAGTTCCGGCTGTTGCTCGAACTCCTGCTCAAGCTTGAGAAGCGCACCGGCCGCTTCGGCCTGCCAATCCTCGGGCCAGGTTCGGATGCGTGCGAACAGGGTTTCGATGTCTTCCGTGGGCATGGCGGGCTCCCTCGGCGGCGGCGCCGGGCATGCCACCACACGCCCCGCGTGCGGCAATCAGCTGTCCAGCAGCGCGTCGATGGCTTCGGCGCCTTCCGGGCTGTGGATCCAGTCTTCGGCGGCCTTCTGCGTCGGGAATTGCTGGGCGGCGCGATGCGGCTTCACACGGTCGGGTATCGGCACCAGCACCTCGTAGGTCCCTTCGAAGCGGGTGTCCTTGGTCAGCGCCGCATAGGCCTGCGGTTTGGCGAATTTGTTCTTCTTCATCGGAGACTCCTTACGCGCCACGCAGCACGGACTTGCCGGCATAGATCGCCTGGTCGCCGAGCTGTTCTTCGATTCGCAGCAATTGATTGTACTTTGCCAGACGGTCGGAACGCGAAAGCGATCCGGCCTTGATCTGCCCGCAATTGGTGGCCACGGCGAGATCGGCGATGGTGGTGTCCTCGGTCTCGCCGGAACGGTGGCTCATCACGCATGCATAGGCGTTCCGCTGCGCCATGCGCATCACGTCCAGCGTCTCGGTCAGCGAACCGATCTGGTTGACCTTGATCAGGATGGCGTTGGCGACACCCTTCCTGACGCCCTCGACGAGGCGCGCGGTGTTGGTCACGAAGAGATCGTCGCCCACCAGCTGCACCTTCTTGCCGAGCGCCTGGGTGATGCCGGCCCAGCCTTCCCAATCGTCCTCCGCCATGCCGTCCTCGATCGAGGCGATGGGATAGCGTGCGCACAGGTCCTGATAGACCTTCACCATGCCGGCGGGATCGAGCGTGCGGCCCTCGCCTTCCAACACGTATTTGCCGTTCTTGAAGAACTCGGTGGAGGCCGGGTCCAGCGCCAGCACCACGTCGTCGCCCGGCTTGTAGCCCGCCTTCTCGATGGCGCGCATGATGAAGCCCAGGGCTTCGTCCGCGCTTTTGAGGTTGGGCGCGAAGCCGCCTTCGTCGCCGACATTGGTGTTGTGCCCGGCGTCGTGCAGATCCTTCTTCAGCGTGTGAAAGATCTCCGCGCCCATGCGCAGGCTTTCCGCGAAGGTGGCGCCGCCCACCGGCACGATCATGAATTCCTGGAAATCGATCGGATTGTCGGCGTGGACGCCGCCGTTGACGATGTTCATCAACGGCACGGGCAGCACCTTGGCGTCCGGCCCGCCGAGATAGCGGTAGAGCGGCTGGCCGGTGGATTCCGCGGCGGCCTTTGCGACAGCCAGCGACACGCCGAGGATGGCGTTGGCGCCGAGCCGGCTCTTGTTCGGCGTGCCGTCCAGCTCCTTCATCAGCCGGTCGAGCCGCACCTGGTCTTCGGCATCCATGCCGCCGATGGCATCGAAAATTTCCCTGTTGACGGCGTTCACGGCCTTCTCGACGCCCTTGCCGCCATAGCGCTTGCCGCCGTCGCGCAGCTCGACGGCTTCGTGGGCGCCGGTCGACGCGCCCGACGGCACGGCGGCGCGCCCGAAGGATCCGTCTTCCAGCCGCACATCGACCTCGACGGTGGGATTTCCCCGGCTGTCCAAAATTTCACGCGCGGTGATGTCGACGATGGCGGTCATGGCGATTCCGGCGTCAGGCTTGCGGGCGGACTTCTAGGGAGCGGGGCAGACCGGCGCAAGACGCCCAAAAAAGGCGGGCCGCCCGGCCTTTCGGAAGGGCGGCCCGCCGGGCTGGCGGTGTGTGCCAGCGGGGGGAGATCGTAATACAAGCCTGCGTCGCCGCATGTGGTGGAGCCGGCAGCGAACACTTCGTAACCATAGACCTGCACAAGTATAAATCAAGTAAAATATCTGGCATTTCATAAGCAGAAATATTCAATACTTGGGAATAACTGCGGCGACTGGGCCCGGCATCTCCGCCTCCGGCCCGTCTTGACGGAACCCTGCGGTTCACCGAAGAACGCGCCGGATGGGGCACATCCAGCGGAGTGTCCACACATGCAACTATCCACCCTCGCCTTCTGCGCGGCCGTGCTCGCCGCCGTCGCCGCTTTCGCCCAGGATTCCGGCCAAGGCCCGCGCGGCTTCCTCACGCCCGAACAGCGCGCCATGCTGGCCCAGGAACAGCCGCATCCCGCCTGGCGCTCGATGACCGACCAGCAGCGCGCGGCAGCGCGCGACCAGATGCGCGCCAAATGGCAGGCCATGTCGGTTGCCGACAGGCAGGCGTTGAAGACGCGTCTCCAGGCCGAATGGAGCGCGCTTCCCGCGGCGCAGAAGCAGGCCGTCGAGCAGAAGATCGCCGACCGCCGCGCGCGCTGGCAGCAGAACGGGTCCGGTCAGTAAGGAGGTCGCGCCGCGATTGACCGGCGGCGCGACCGCCTATCCGAAGCCGAAGTCTTGGGCCACCAGATCCGTCGTGTTATGGACGCCGGTCAGCGTGATCGTGTCGGAGGCGTCCAGGGTGATGACCACATTGCCGTCGCCATTGACGGTCATCGCGGCCTCGACGCTGGCGAAATCGGCGAACGCGCCGGGCACGAAGTGGATGAGGTCGTGGTTGGCCCCGTTTCCGGCGGTGAAGTCGGTGATCACGTCGTTGCCGAAGGCTGCCGCGAAGACGAACTTGTCGGCGCCCGCGCCGCCGGTGAGGATGTCGTTGCCTGCGCCGCCGGTGATGCTGTCGGAGCCGCTTCCGCCATCGATGGTGTCGGCGCCGCCATTACCGCGCAGAATGTCGTTGCCGCTGCCGCCGAACATCGTGTCCGCGCCGAAGCCGCCGCCTTCCTTGTCGTTGCCGCCCATGCCGTTGAACCAGACGGCCGACGAGCCCTTGGAGACGAGCGTGTCGTTGCCGGACCCGCCGGTCACATGGCCGGTGATGGTCCCGTAATTGTAGAGCGTTCCCTGGGTGTCGAAGACCACGCGGTCGACCGTGCCGTAGTTGACGAAGGTGACGCTGCCCAGCGCGCCCTCTCCAAGCACAGACCCGTGGATCGCGCCGTAGTTGATCGCGACGCCATAGACGATGTCGACATGCCCGTTCACGATTCCAGTCGCCTCGTTGATGAAGGTTCCGGAGAAATTGACCGGGAGGTTGATCGTGCCCGCGTTGTCGACGTTGCCGTTGGCGATGTTGATATGCGATCCGGCCGCGCCGCCGATTGTACCGCCCGCCTGGTTGTCGATGGTGATCAGCCCGACGCCGGTTGAGGCGTACAGTCCGAAGTTGGGGTCCAATCCGCCGTAGTAGCCGGGAGCGAAATAGATGCCGCCGGAATTGATCAACGTGAAATCCTGGCCGTAGACATACATCTCGGTCATCGTCCAGCTGCCGGAATTGTGAACCGTCGTCGCCGGGACATAGACCGGACTGATCGCGGCTCCAAGGATGTACAAATCGCCGTGGATCGTGCCGCTGTTGTCGACCGTGAGTGTCGAAAAATAGGCGCCGATTCCGAAATCGTCGGCCTCGATCGTGCCGGTATTGTCGATGGTGATCCCGATGGAGTCATGGACCTGCATGTCGCCGGTCACCGTCCCGTGATTGATGAAGGCGCTGCTGTAGGCTTGTTCGAAATAGACGCCGTACCCAGACACCTGACCGTTGTTGGTGACCAAATCGGAGAACGCTTCCGTGATCAGGACGCCCATGCCGGCGCCTTCCGCCGAGCCATGCGCGCCAATCACCGCGGAATTGTGGACTCCGCTCATGAACAGCCCGGCTCCGTAGACGGCGTTGCCCTCGGCGGTGCCGTTGATGTGGGCTGTGTTGTACCCGCCGCCGACTTCCACGCCGGAATAGCCGGTGGCGTGGCCGGAAACAGTCACCACGCCGTAACTGCCGTCGTCGATGACGGCGCCATAGGTCCCGGCGCCGTTGACGGTTCCCGCGATATTCGCGGTGTCGCCATGGCCATAAATGCCGATGCCGCCGGTAAGCACGCCCGACGCGCCGACCAGGACCTTGTCGTAGTCGCCGGAGGCAATGACGCTCAAATTGCTGCTCGTGCTGCTGACCGCGCCGTTGACCGTGACGTTCGCATAGGCGGCGGCGAGATCGATGCCGAACGTCGCGTCTCCCGTAACCTCCGCGCCGTATCCCACCAGGATGCTCGCATAGGAGGCGGCGCTGGCCACGGCGATCCCGTTCTGCTGGCCTTCCACCGTTCCATGGATCGTCAGGCTCGAATGAGTCGCATAGGTGATGACCCCGTTGTTCTGCTCGGAATGGACCGTTCCGTCCGCGAAAACCTGGTCATAGGCGCCGTTCACAGCGACGCCCGGACTGTCCGTCGCGTTCGTCACGATCGAACCCGCGCCGCTCACATGCAGCGAGGCGTGGTCGACAGACAGCGTGTATCCAGCCACGCCAACCGTGTTCGAATAGTCATAGGTGCTGACAGTGTAAGTCGACATTTGGCCCCCCAGGCTCCGCCGATCCGGCGGCCCGCATTCCCTTCGGAGAGGCTACCACACTCCGGAGAGCGCCGTGCCAGGAGTCGCCGCCATGGTGCGGTGCGGTCGAGCGGCGAAACCGCGCGAAGCGCCCACCCGCAATCCGGGAAATCCAGTAATGTCCTTTCGGGGCGCACGAGTCGCCCGAACCTCGGGAGGGGACCATGGCCATGCCTGCCGACCTGCTCACAGCCGTCGTCACGATACTGTCAATCCTGCTGGTATTTTTCACCGGCATCCGCGTCGGGCAGATGCGCACCAAGCACGGGATCAAGGCGCCGGCCACCAGCGGGAATCCGGAATTCGACTGCGCCTACCGCGTGCAGATGAACACGCTGGAACAGTTCGTGATGTTCCTGCCGCTGCTGTGGCTGGCGAGCGCCTATTTCCGGATGGTGGGCTGGTTGCCCGCCGCCCTCGGCCTGGTCTGGATCATCGGACGCGTGCTCTACATGCAGGGCTACATGGCGGCGCCGGAAAAGCGCGGCCCCGGCTTCGGCATCGCGAGTCTGGCGACGCTGGCGCTCCTCATCCTCGCGGTGATCGGCATCGTGATGGACTGGAACGCCATTACGGCCGTCTAGGCCGGGCTACATCAGCGCCGCGTGCACGTCGCGCGCGACGGACTGGCCGCTGAGATAGGCGCCGCCGCAGGTCGCGAACAATCCGTTCTCGGCCACCGCTTCGCCCGCGAAAAAGACTCGCTCGTCCACCGGCACGCGCAGTGCCGCGCGCGCGTCATGATGGCCGGGCGCTTCGGCGGAGTAAGCGCCGAGCGTGAGCGGATTGTTGGCCCAGGGGGTGACCAGCGCCGGCCCCGCCTTGGCCTTGATGGCGCTGCCGCAGACCTGCGCCAACTTTTCCTTCACGAAATCGATGACCTCGGGGTCCCGGGCGCGCGACAGCCGCCAGGCGAAATCGCCGCCGACAAAACCCACCATCAGCCGCGAATCCCAGGGCCAGGCGAGGAAATAGACGTCGTCGGGCTTGCCGCCGTCCTCGTTCAGCACGTTGTCGTAGGGCTGGATGCCATAGGTGTCGGTCCCTGAGATCAGCATCGGAATCTTGGTGAGAAGCCCCATCGGCAGCGCGTGGATCGCGTCGCGCGTCGCTTGCGGCAGCTGCGGCGTGAAGGCGATCCGCTCTTTCGCCAGCACGCCCATCGACGGCGTGACGATGGCGGCGCGCGCCGAGATCGTGCCGCGCGGTGTGTCGACCTCCACGCCGCCGCGGTTGCGCCGGATCGCCTGGGCGCGGGTGGAGAGCCACACGTTCAACCCCCGGCCCACCTGCGCCACCAGCGCCCCGAAGCCTTCCTTGACGAGATAGTTGGGGTCGTACTCCGCCTCCGCCTCGGCTGAGAAATCGAACACGGATTCGTGGGGGAAATCGACCGCGGCATCCATCGGCCCCATGTTGGTGGCCGCGGCGTCGTTGGGCCGCACCCAGCTCGTCATCAGGCTGGCGATGGATACATCCTTGCCGGCTTTCGCGGCGTCTTCGACGGTGCCGCCGATCGTCTCCTCAGCCTGGTGCTCGCTCGCGACGAAATCGCGATGCTGCTTCTGCGCGCCATAGTAGATCTCGTTGAGCTCAAGACTGTGGTAGCGAAGATGGAACCCGCGCTCGATGGCGAACTGGAAGAACGGATTGGTTTTGGCGGCGTGGATCCAGGCGCAGCCGATGTCGAACGGAATCCCGAACGGCCCGCTGTCGGTGAAGGCGCGGCCGCCGATGCGATCCGCCGCCTCGATCACGATGGCGCTGCGGCCCAGCGTGGCCAGCATCTGCGCCGCCGCGATCCCGGCCGCGCCCGCGCCCACGATCACCACATCGGCGTGCGAGGTCCAGGGCTGGGAGCACCCGGCCAGCGACAGCGCGGCCGCCCCAAGGAACATGCCGCGCCGGGTCAGATTCGGTCCAGTATTGCCGATCATGAATCGCCCCCATCCCAAGAGGAGCGATAGTAATGCCGGTCTCCGCGAAAAGAACAGGGCCCGCTAATTGACCTTCGTCGCCGCGTTCCCGGTGATCTCGAGTGCGCTACCGAAGGCGTCTTCATCGCCCGGCTGGACCGTATAGATCAGCGCGCCGGCCGTCGGATCGACGATCGTGACGCGCACGGCAGGCCCGCCGGCGAAGGTGATGACGGCCTGGGCGCTGCTGCCGACCTCGCGCAGCGACCCCGCTGTAGCGTAGCTCGAGCCCGTCATCGCACGGGCATCGTTCCAGAGCTTCAGCACGTCGGGCCAATCGGTGCTGTCCCAGGCGAACGAGATCGACGTCGAACCGCTCTTCATGCCCATCAGCGCCACGACGCTTGGACCGTCGGTGTAGTCGTCGAGATCGACCTTGACGGAGCCGTCGCTATAGGTGCCGTTGTTGGTGAGCGTGCCCTCCGCGCGCGCGCCGGACGACACCATGGCGGCGAATACGGCCAGTCCCAACAGTCCAAGGAAGCGTGTGCTGCGCATGATGTCCCCCCGAGCCTCGGGCATCTTACGCGCGATGGCGGCTTTGCGCTATGCGCGCGCCTTGACGATCGCGTCGATCGCCACAAGTTCCGCGAGCAGCGCCGGGACCGTCTTGATATCGAGCATGTTGGGGCCATCGGACGGGGCATGGTCGGGGTCCTGATGGGTCTCCATGAAGACACAGGCGACGCCGGCCGCCACGGCGGCGCGGGCGATCACCGGCGCCATCGTGCGGTCGCCGCCAGACTTGCTGCCCTGCCCGCCCGGCTTCTGCACCGCGTGGGTGGCGTCCATTACGACGGGGGCGCCGAACTTGGCCATCTCGGGCAGCCCGGTCATGTCCACCACCAAGGTGTTGTAGCCGAAGCTGGCGCCGCGCTCGGTGACGAGGACGTTGGGATTGCCGGCATCCGTGACCTTGGCGATGACGTTCTTCATGTCCCACGGCGCCAGGAACTGGCCCTTCTTCACATTGACGACCTTGCCGGTCTTGGCGGCGGCGGTAATGAGATCGGTCTGGCGGCTGAGGAAGGCGGGGATCTGCAGCACATCCACCACCTCGGCCAGCGGCGCGCACTGTTCGCGCTCATGCACGTCGGTGAGAATGGGCAGATCGAGCTTGGAGCGGATATCGGCGAAAATCTGGAGCGACTTGTCGAGACCCAACCCGCGCTGGCCACCGGCGCTGGTGCGGTTGGCCTTGTCGAAACTGGTCTTGTAGACGAGGCCGACGCCCGCCTTGGCCGCGATTTCCTTCAGCGCGGATGCCATCTCGAAGGCATGATCGCGGCTCTCGAGCTGGCAGGGGCCGGCGATGATGGAGAGCTTGCGCGCGTTGCCGATCTCGACGCGGCCGATCTTAACGACGGGATTTGGAACTGTCATGGCGCGGACCATGCGTCGGCGACCGGCCGCAGGTCAACTGGCGCAAAGCCACGAAAAAAACAAGCCGGCAGCCCCTTGAAGGACCACCGGCTCGCTGACTGGACCGGGACTACTGCGGGTTCGCGAGAACCGTCAGCACGCCCAGATTGTCGTTGTTGTTGCCCATGATCACGTTGTTCTTGTAGGACGTGATCACGCCGGAATTGGCCGTCTGTACGCCGAGATTGGCGTTCCCGCTTATCACGGAATTGCTCAAAAGCAGGTTGACCATCGGGCCGTTCGCGACCGCACCGTCACCGTTGCCATTCACCGACTGGCTGTGATCGAACGTCACGATCATCTTGGTTGTGCCGCCACTGCCGGTGTTCAGTGCCACACCGTGATTGGACGTCTGGTCGATGACGGTGTTGGTGATCGTGCCGAAGACCGTGCCGCCGGTCGCGCCCTGCATGTCGACGCGGATGCCATTGGTGTTGTTGTAGATCTGCGTGTTCTTGATCGAGAACTTGACGGCCGGCGTTCCGGTCGTTTGCTGGATCTCGATGCCGCCGCCCACGCCCACGCCGCCGCCGGCCTGGCCGTTGGAGGTGATCGTGGTATCGGAGACGTCAAGTTCGGTCAGCTGCGAGGCCGACGGATTGAACCAGATGCCGTAGCCGTTCGGCGAGCCACCGGTGAAGTTGCGGATCGTGCAATTCTGCACCTCGAGCACCTTGCCGGCGATGAAACGGATGCCGGAGAGGCTGTTGGAGCCAACCGGACCGCCGTCGATCTGCAGGCCACGCACGATCACCACGCAGGTGGGATCGGCGGTGCAGTTGACCGTCACGCCGTTGGTGCCGGCGACGAGAATGCCGCCCTCGCCGACGCCTTCATCGGCGAGCGTGATCGCCTTGGTCACGGTCACGCCGCCAAAACCGCCCGGATCGAGCACGTCGATCTCGCCGCCCGCGGCAGTCTTGGAAATCGCGCCCGGAAACGTCTTGCAGGGCGCCGTGCGGCTGCACGGATTGGCGTCGTCGCCGACGCCGGAAATCCAGGTGCGCGTCGCTTGCGCCTGGGCCGGGGTAATCATGAGGCTGGGCGCGGCGAGCGCGAGCAACCCCACAAGCATCGCTAACTTCTTCATCGTTCTCTCCTAAAGGCGCCGCGTTTTGAACGCCAACCCAGCACGTCGATTCGGCGCGAACCGACATCTACCCCTTCAACGTAACAGACTTGCAACCCGCCGAGAAAGCGAGGGTCTTTCTCCTTGGGTATCGGTTTCGCGAACGTAGCTGAGAGGGAGGCTCGATCAACCGGCACCCCCCACTGCCGCGTACGACGATGGCGGATATTCCTGTTGAAAAGAACGCGAGTCAAGGCGCTAACATACGTTACAAAACTGTACTTGGCTTGTTTTGGAACCGCCAAGTAACGTCCGTTTTTCACTCGGACTTTCTCCCAATCATTTCAAGCCAATGAGGGCGCCATGGCAAAAAACCGCAAAGTCAAATCCCGCAAACCCGCAACCCCGAAAAAGCCCGCCGCGGCGCGAAAGCTGCGCGTCCACGAGATCAAATATTACGGCTGGGCGCCGGACCTGCCCGATGCCCGCGACCTGATCTATTCGGCGCCGCGCGCCGTCCATCTTCCCGCCAAGGTCGACCTGCGCCCGCAATGCCCGCCGGTCTACGACCAGGGCCAGCTCGGAAGCTGCACCGGCAACGCCATCGCCGGCGCGATCCATTTCGACCGCATGAAGCAGAGCCTGTCGCAGCCCAAGAACGTGCCGTCCCGGCTGTTCATCTACTACAACGAGCGCGTCATCGAGCGCACGGTGGGCCAGGACGCCGGCGCGCAGATCCGCGACGGCATCAAGAGCGTCAACAAACTCGGCGCCTGCTTCGAAGGAAAAGGCGCGGACGCCTGGCCCTACGAGGCCGCGAAATTCGCGAACGAACCGCCGACGCCCTGCTACACCACCGCAGCCCAGCACACGGTGGTGTCGTATCAGCGCCTGCAGCAGAGCGAGAGCGAAATGAAGGGCTGCCTCGCCTCGGGCTTCCCCTTCGTGTTCGGCTTCACCTGCTACGACAGCTTCGAGGGCGCCGCGGTGGCGAAGACCGGCGTCCTCAACCTGCCCAAGCCCGGTGAATCCGTGGTCGGCGGCCACGCAGTGATGTGCGTGGGCTATGACGACGGCCAGGAGCGCTTCATCGTGCGCAATTCCTGGGGCAAGAGTTGGGGCACCAAGGGCTACTTCACGATCCCCTACACCTATCTGACCAACAACAACCTGTCGGACGATTTCTGGACGGTTCGCGTCATCGCGGCGTGAGAGGCGGCGGTTGACAATCGCAGTGCGCGGTATCACCTCAGGCGCTCCGGCGCCTGGGGTGAACGCGCATGAACCTTCAGCAACCGCTTGAGCCGCCGCGGCCACTTGGACCCGTCCCGCCGCCCCGGCCGCTGTCATTCCTCAAAACCGTCAAGCTGATGCGCGACAATCCGCTCGCCACGATTCCGCGCGCCGCCTATGTCGAGCCTGTCTGGGTCAGCAAGACGGTCCTGGGCGACGCCGTCATCGTAAGCGATCCGGCCGGGATCAAGCGCATGCTGCTCGACAACGTCGCCAACTATCCCAAGGCCGACCTCGAGCGCGGTTTCCTGGGCGCGGCGTTCGGCGACGGGCTGCTGGTGAGCGAGGGCGAGAAGTGGCGTTCGCACCGGCGCATCATGTCCCCCGCTTTCGATATGCGCAGCCTGACGACGTACATCCCCGCGATGACCGAGCGCGCTGAGGCGTGCGCGGACGCCTGGAGCGCGCTTGCGCCGGGTAGCGCGATGGACATCGCCGACGAGATGACCCGGCTTACGCTTCAGATCATCTCCCGCACCATGTTCTCCGCCGATGCCGCCGACATGGGTGAGACGGTGGGCGAAACCATGCACAAGGGCCAGCAGCAGCTCACCATCTCGCTGGTCGATTTCCTGCCGTTGATCGGACCGCTTCACATGGCGATGACCATGCGGCGCGTGCATCGCACGTTCGCCGCGCTCGACAGCGCGATGTACCGCCTCATCGCGGCTCGCGGACAGGCACCGTCCGGGGCGCCGCGCGACCTGCTGGACCGCCTGATCGCCGCCCGGGACGGCGACAGCGGCGCCGGCATGTCGGACAAGGAAGTCCGCGACGAAGTCGTGATCATCTTCCTCGCCGGCCACGAGACCACCGCCGTGGCGATGACCTTCGTGTGGTATCTGCTGTCGCAGCATCCCGACGCGGAGGCCAAGCTTCACGCGGAGCTTGCGCAGGTATTGGGCGGGCGCACGCCTGGCCAAGCGGATCTCGCCAATCTTCCCTACACGCGCATGGTGATCGAGGAGACGATGCGCCTTTATCCGCCGGCGCCCGGACTGGCGGGACGCGCGGCATTGGAGGACGACGAGATCTGCGGACAGCCGGTTCGCAAAGGCCAGATGATCGGCATTTTCCCCTGGGTGCTGCATCGCCACGAAAAGCTGTGGGACGACCCGCTGCGTTTCGATCCCGAGCGCTTTTCGCCGGAACGCAGTGCTGGCCGGCCGCGCTTCGCCTACCTGCCCTTCGGCGGCGGTCCCCATATCTGCATCGGCGCGCAGCTGGCCATGATGGAAGCGACGCTTCTGCTGGCCACGCTGGCCCAGCGCTTCCGCCTGCGGCTCGCGCCCGGGCAGGATATCGAACTCCAGGCGCGCATCACGCTGCGGCCCAAGGACGGGATGCGCATGACGGTCGAGCGGCGATAAAGGGCTTGTCTCGTCAGGCTTCCGCAAGGGCCTTGCGGATAGCGGCGCCCAGCGTGTCGGGATCGTAGGGCTTGCGCAGGATCGGAAAGTGGGACTCCGCACGCTCGGCAGCGCTGCTGTAGCCCGTCGCCAGCAGCACGGGCAGGCGCGGATGCGAGTCTCGGACAGCCCGTGCGAAGGCGAGGCCATCCATGCCGCCCGGCATGACGATGTCGCTGAACACCAGTTCGATGTCGTTCCGCGCCGCGAGTTCTTCGAACGCGGTGGCGGGCCCGTCGGCGCGGACCACGCTGAAGCCCAGCTGCTCGAGCATCATCGCACTCACATCCGCGACCTGCGCATTGTCCTCCACCATGAGCACCGTGCCACGGCCAGCAGGCAGGTGGCATTCCCGCACCGGCGCGGACGGTTTTGGCGCGTGAAGAGAGCGCGGCAGGTACAGCGATACGATCGTGCCCTCGCCTTCGATGCTCGTCACGGTGACGTCGCCGCCGGACTGACGGGCAAAGCCGTAGACCTGCGACAGGCCGAGACCCGTGCCCTTGCCGAGCGGCTTCGTCGTGAAAAACGGCTCGAAGATGCGGGGCAGGAGTTCGGCCGGTATTCCGGTGCCACTGTCGCTAAGCGAGAGCTTCACGAAATCGCCCGTCAGTTCCGCCGGTCCGAATCCGTTCAGCGGCGCATTCTCCGTCGTAAGGCGCAACGTTCCGCCGTTGGGCATCGCATCGCGGGCGTTCACCGCGATATTGACCAGCGCCAGTTCGAGTTCGCCGATATCGGCCACGACCGGCCAGGTGCCGGGCGGGGATTCCAGCGACAGCGTGACCGCGCCGGCGGACGAACTCATCAGGTCGCGGAAAGCCTTAAGGCGCTCGCCAAGATCTATCGCGACGGCGTTGAGGCGCTGGCGGCGCGCGAAGGTTAGCAATTGCTGGGTGAGGTTGGCGCCGTTCTTCGCCGCCGTCTCGATGGCGTCCAGCGCGCGGATGTCCTTGGCTTCCCTGGCACGGCCGCGCATGAGCTGAGACTGGCCGGAGATGATCATGAGCAGGTTGTTGAAATCGTGGGCGATGCCGCCTGTGAGCTGGCCGATGGCTTCCATCTTCTGCGACTGGGCGAGCTGCTCGCGCGCGCGTTCGAGCTGAAGCTGCGCCTCGCGCCGTTCGGTCATGTCGCGCGTGATCTTGGCGAACCCGATATGGCGGCCGTCATTGTCGTGCACCGCGTCGATCACGGCCAGCGCCCAGAAGCGCGTGCCGTCCTTGCGCACGCGCCAGCCTTCGCTCTCGTAGCGGCCCTTCTCCAGCGCCGTCTTCAGCGCCGCATGGGGAACGCGCCCGGCGCGGTCCTCCGGCGTGAACAACTCCTCGAAATGCCGGCCCACGATCTCGTGCGGACGATAACCTTTGATACGCTCCGCGCCCGCGTTCCAGGTCGCCACGAAGCCCGACGGATCGAGCATGTAGATCGCGTAGTCGGTGACGCTCTGGACGAGGAGCCGGAAGCTGCGCTCGCTATCACGCAGGGTTTCGAGCGCGTTGCCCCCGCCCGAAACGCCCGGCACCGTCTGGTCCATGGAATAATTCACTCTCGACGCCCCAACAGGCAGAAACGCGCGAATTTACAAAGGGTTCCCGCGCTCTCCACACCATTGCATGCCGCGCTGCTACGTCGTCCCATTTCCCAAGAAAAGCCGCCGAAACGACCCGCCGAATGTCCCGGGGCCAGACTGTCCATCAGAGCGCCACGAAGCCCGGATGCTTCATGGCGCGGCGGTCGAAAGTGGCTGTTGCCGAGCAGCCCCGGGTGCGGTTCGCGACTTCGATGAACACGTCCGCAAAATCCGCGCGCCCGCGGTTCTTGAGCCGCAACGCCTCGTCGAGGGCATCGCGCTGCTCGACGATGAACTCATCGGCCGCGAGCAGGCCATGCAGCCCGGCTTCAATTTCCCTGTGGGAATACTTGTAGGTACTCCCCAGCACCCAGACGGTTTCGGTGAGCACAACGAGGCTGATGAACACCGGCTCATTGCGCGCGGCCTGGTCCGCTATGAAGTCGGCTGCGCGCCGGGCTTGAACGGGGTCGTCGCGCGTCAGAAGGCGAACGACGACATTGGTGTCCAGCCCGATCACCGTCCACCGCCGGATGCGCGCGCGTGGCGCGCCTTGACGGCACTGGCAACGCCTTCGTCCATCTCATCGATGGTCTTCGCGCGCATCTCGGGACGGTGGAGAATCCCGATCAGGCGCTCTAGGCCGATGGACCCGCGTCCGATAACGACCTTTCCGTCCTCCAAGGTCGCCTCAAGTTCACCGCCCGATCTTACGCCGAGACGGTCACGGATCTCCCGGGGCAACGTCGTCTGTCCGTTCGTGCCGACCTTCAGCTTGTAGGATCTTACGGCCGGGGGCATCGCCCAGTAGCGCGTGACGCGGCCTTCCCGCACCTTGCGAACGAGATAACCACGCTGTTCCAGCCGCCGCAGCACATTGTACTGGAAGCCGCCGGTTGCGGCGACGATCTCGTCCATGGTCGCGCCTTGCGGCCTGGAGAAGAGCTTCTCCGCAATTCGCGTCCCCGTTACAACATTTTTTGGCACAATAGTTCTCCCTTGTTTTACCATTTTCTGGTAGTTCACCAGGCGAGTCAAGTCCAGCGCCAAATCGGTCGGCCGCCTCAGACGAGGCGACTCTGGTGCACCGCCGCCGCGATAAACGAAGAGAACAGCGGGTGCGGGTCGAAGGGGCGCGATTTCAGCTCGGGGTGGAACTGCACGCCGATGAACCAGGGATGGGCGGGGATCTCCATGATCTCCGGCAGCCGACCGTCCGGCGACCAGCCCGACACCACGAAGCCATGCTCGGCCATCTGCCGGGTGTAGCCGACATTGACCTCGTAGCGGTGACGGTGGCGCTCGCTGATCTCGCCGGCGCCATAGACCTCCGCGACCCGGCTCCCCGGCGTGAGCACGGCCGGATAGGCACCCAGGCGCATCGTGCCGCCGAGATCGCCTTCGGCGCTGCGGGTCTCGAGCAGGTTGCCCTTCACCCATTCCGTCATCAATCCAATGACCGGATGGCGCGGGGTGCCGATCTCCGTGGTGCCCGCGCCTTCCAGCTTGGCAAGATCGCGCGCCACCTCGATGACCGCCATGTGCAGGCCGTAGCAGATGCCGAAGAACGGCACCTTGCGCTCGCGCGCGAATTTCACGGCGCTGATCTTGCCTTCGGTGCCGCGTTCGCCGAAGCCGCCGGGCACGAGAATGCCGTGGACGTTTTCCAGGAATGACGGCGCGTCGTCGCGTTCGAAAATCTCGCTGTCGATCCAGTCCATGTGGACCTTCACGTTGTTGGCGAGGCCGCCATGGACCAGCGCTTCGCTGAGCGACTTGTAGGAGTCCTTGACCTGCATGTACTTGCCGACGACCGCGATGCGCACCTCGCCTTCCGGGTTCTTCACCCGGTCCGCGACCCAGCGCCAGCGCGACAGGTCCGGCGGCGGCGCATCGGCGATGCCGAACACTTTCAGCAGTTCGGTGTCGAGGCCGGCCTGGTGATAGGCGATCGGTGCGTCGTAGATCGTGCCGAGGTCGAGCGCGGGGATCACCCGCTCCTTGGGCACGTTGCAGAACAGGCCGATCTTGCGCCGCTCTTCCTGCGGAATGGGGCGCGAGGCGCGGCACAGCAGCACATCGGGCTGGATGCCGATGGACCGCAGCTCCTTCACCGAGTGCTGGGTCGGCTTGGTCTTCAATTCGCCCGCCGTCTCGATATAGGGGATCAGCGTCAGATGGACAAAGGCGGTCTGGCCCTCGGGCAGATCATTGCCGAGCTGGCGGATGGCCTCGAAGAACGGCAGGCCCTCGATGTCGCCCACGGTGCCGCCGATCTCGACCAGAAGGAAATCGAGATCCTCGGTCCCGGCGAGCACGAATTCCTTGATCATGTCGGTGACGTGAGGGATCACCTGCACGGTGCCGCCGAGATAGCCGCCTCTGCGCTCCTTCTCGATCACCTGCTGGTAGATGCGCCCGGAGGTGACGTTGTCGGCTTTGGAGCCGGAGACGCCGGTGAAGCGCTCGTAATGTCCAAGGTCCAGATCTGTCTCGGCCCCGTCATCGGTGACGAAGACCTCGCCATGCTGGAACGGGGACATCGTCCCCGGATCGACGTTGAGATAGGGATCCAGCTTCCGCAAACGGACCCGATACCCGCGAGCTTGAAGCAAAGCTCCGAGTGCGGCGGACGCAAGACCTTTTCCCAAGGAAGAGACCACGCCGCCGGTGATGAAGATCAACCGCGCCATGGAAGTCCAACATGGCGAAAGGCACGCGCGACCTCAAGCGCAATCGGAAGAAAATGTGACGCGTTCATGTCGCGGATGAGGATGAGCCGGTAATCCGTTGCAAACGCTGGATACCTAGTGCGGCGTCGGGACGGCGGGAGCCTGCGGCTTGGCCGGTGCGGTGGGCGGCTTGGTGAGCTGACCCGGCAGGATCGTGCTCGCCGGCGCCGAATCGATGCTGGGGCCCTGCGGCCGGCCATGCAGGGCGAGCAGCGTCAGCCCCAGGCTGCAGGCGAAGAACAGCACGGCCAGGACCACCGTCGTCCGCGTCAGGGTGTCCGCGGCGCCGCGGGCGCTGAACAGGCCCAGGCCCGATCCGCCGCCGCCCATGCCGAGTGCCCCGCCCTCGGAACGCTGGAGCAGGACCACGCAGATCATGGCGACGGAGACGATGAGCTGGACGATGATCAGGACGGCTTGCATGGGGTACCTCTCGCCGGGGCTCTTAGAACAACCCGGCGGCAAAGAAAAGCGCGGGGGTAACGCGGTTAGCCCGCCAGCGCGGGGGCGCTGCGGGCCACGATCATGGCCACGGCGGCGTCGACCTCTTCCAGGTGCTGGCTGGCGGTCTTTTCGGGGGTGAAGACCTGGTTGAGGTTGAGTGCCGCGTGGCCCAGCAGGTGCATCGAGGCGTTGCGGTCAACGCCAGCTTCGAGGCCCTCGGCGGCGGCAAGGATGGAGTCGCACCATTCCATGGCGGTCTCGAACTCGGTGCCGCGGCAGCGCCGGGCCATCGAGCCGGTCAGGTCTTTCAGCTTGGTGAGATCGACTTCGTATTTTCCGGTCCCGGGAATGCGCGCCTGCAGCAGGCGCCACAGCACGCAGACCTGGAAGGCGTCGCGGCGGAGCTTTTCGACGGCAAGCTGGCCGCGCGCGGCCTTGAGCTGGGCGTCGAGTTTCTGCGCCGCCTCCTCCGACGTCATGCGCTCCTGCGCCTTCATCTTGAGCGAATTGGGCGGATCGAAGAGCTCAATCTCGGACGGCCGCGCATCGTCGCGGCGGCGGTCCGGGCCGACATAATCGGACGTGATGACGAAGCCCTTGCGGCGCTCGATATGGGTGCGGATGCGCTGGCCGAGCAGGGTGGTGGAGAACGGGCGCAGCAGCAGGTCGTCCGCGCCGGAATTGAGGATCTTCGAGACCAGCGCGGTCGAGTTCTCCCACGCCGTCACGATGATGACGATGAAGGGATTGTAGCCGTCGATGCTTTGCCGAAGGTGCTGGATCATGTCGCAGAGATCGGCCTCCGCGCCTTGGGCCTCGCAAAGCGCCAGATCCGGCGGACGGCGCTTGATGCACTCGCTGAAGGCGTCCAGCGCGGCGGCCGTCTCGATATGTCGGAACCCGAGATTGTAGAGCGCCGCGCGCGTCGCGGCGCGGTTGGCCGACACCGGGTCGTAAACCAGCGTTTCCGCGTTGTCGAAGCTCAGTCTGCCCATGCGTCCCGCCTATCGGGCAAGCATGTACGCCGCGCGTTAAGGAATGGTGGGCTCGACTGGTTAATGTCCGGGAACTGCCGAGAAAATCGCGTGGAAATCCGAAGCCTTGAGGCTGGCGCCGCCGACTAGCGCGCCGCCGACATTCGCGACCGCGAGGATCTCCGCCGCGTTCGACGGCTTCACCGAACCGCCATAGAGGATGCGCACATCCGCCGCTCCTGCGCCGAACCGATCTACCAGGCATTTGCGGATATGGGCGTGGGTCTGCGCGATGTCGGCAGTGGTGGCCGTCTTGCCGGTCCCGATGGCCCAGATCGGTTCGTAGGCGATGGCGGTGTTGGCTGACGTCATGCCCTCGGGCACGCTGCCCGCGATCTGGGAACCGCAGACCTCATGCGCGCGGCCGGCTTCGCGCTCGCTGTCGCTCTCGCCGATGCAGATGATGGCGGTGAGTCCGGCGCGCCATGCCGCGTGCGCCTTTTCGGCGACCATTGCGTCGGTTTCGCCGTGATACTGGCGCCGCTCGGAGTGGCCGACGATGACGGCGCTCCCGCCCGCGTCCCGGATCATCTCGGCGCTGATGTCGCCGGTGAAGGCGCCCGATGCCTCCTTGTGGCAGTCCTGGCCGCCGATCGCGATCCGTCCCCGCGCCAAACTGGCGGCTTGCGCGATCAGCGTCGCCGGCGGACAGATCAGGACGTCGGCATTGGGCTTTCCGGCGGTCACAAGGCCGCAGACTTTCTCCACTTCGGCCAGCGAAGCCGTCAGTCCGTTCATTTTCCAGTTGCCGGCAATCAGATGGCGCATGCTTTCCTCAACGCAGGATTTCGACGAGCAGGACCCAGGCGTTTATCACGGTCGCGATCAGCGACACGACGATCCCCGGTACGATCCAGTAGAGCGCGCCGGGCGTGCCCAGATCGATCAGTATCCCGGTCGCCGCGATGGGCAGGCTGGAGAGCTGGGTCAGCAGGATCCGGGGCAGGACGGCTCTGGAGCCCAGTACGACCTGGCCGCTGCACAGCGTCCGGACCTGGATGATCGTGGGCACGATCCACATCGCCGCACCGGTGAGGGCGATCTCGGCGCCGAACAGCCATGCCGGCTGATGCGGCACCAGCGCGTAGGTGGAGGCGATGAGGACGCCCGTCGGCGTGACCAGCGTTTCCGCCGCCCGGCCCGGCAGCAGCGGCGTGGAGAGAATGCGCGTCACGTTGATCGAGATCGCGACGATGACCAGGCCCGCGAGCGCTGCCGCAGCGCCCAGTTCGGCCACGAAAAAATCGGCCCAATCCCCCATGAATCAGCGCCTTGCCCTTGTCGCACCCCCTCCCTATCATCCGCCGCCTTTCACCGCCACGTCCGGATACCGCCATGCTTCAGCAGATGCGCAACGTCGCCCGTTCCTGGGTCGCCACCATATTCATGGGCGGCATCGCCCTCAGCTTCGCGCTGTGGGGAATTGGGGACGTGCTGCGCGGCGGCTCGAACGACACCAATGTGGCCACCGTCGGCAGCCGGGCGATCCCGGTCGAGGAATACCAGCGCGACTACAAGAACATGATCAAGAACGCGCAGACGCGCTTTGGCGAACTCTCGCCGGACCAGATCAAGAAGCTCAATATTGCCGACCGCGCGCTCCAGTCCCTCATCAACGAGGCCGCCGAGAACGATCTGGCGGACAGGCTGGGGCTCACGGTCGGCGATGCGCAGGTGACAACCGCGATCCGCAACAATCCGGCCTTCATAGGCCCGCTCGGCACCTTCGACCGCAACACCTTCCTGCGGGTTCTGAACGCATACGAATATTCCGAGCCGGCCTTCGTCGCCTATTTGCGCGACGGCGCCCGGCGCGACCAAATCCTCAGCGCAGCCCGCGACGGCTTCGAGGTCCCCGCCGGCTTTGGCCGCGCCCTGTTCGCCTACCTCAACGAACGCCGTGCCGTGCAGTACATCACCGTTCCGGATACCGCGATTGCCCCGATTCCGGCACCGACCGACGCCCAGTTGAAGGCGTTCATCGCCGATCACAAGACCGCGTTCAGCATTCCCGCCTATCGCGCCATCACCTATGGGGAGATCGGTGTCGACGACGTGGCGCCGCAGATGACGGTGTCGGACCTGCAGATCCAGCAGGAATACGACCGGCGGAAAAAGGACCCCTCGTTTGGCTACGACATTCCGGAAAAACGGACCGTGGAGCAGCTCAACTTCCCGAATGACGCCGCGGCAAAGGCCGCGCGCGCCAAGCTGGACAGCGGGACGAGCTTCGCCGATCTCGCCAAATCGCTGAAGACCGCGCCGATCGATCTGGGTGAAGTCACGGCCGAATCGCTGGGCGATCGCGGGGCGGCGACGTTCGCGCTCCCTCTGGACGGCGTGACGCAGCCGCTCAAGAACCTTTCCGGCTACGTCCTGCTTCACGTCACGAAGATCGAGCCCGGCTCGCAGAAAAAACTGGCCGACGTGCAGGACGACATCCGCAAGGACCTCGTGAACAAGCTCGCCGTGGATCGGATCGCCAATATGGCGGACGCCTACACCGAAGCGAACAGCGGCGGCCTGAGCCTGTCAGCCGCCGCGAAGAAGGTCGGTATGCATGTCGTGCACATCCCGGCGGTGGATGCCAACGGCCTGGCGCCGGACGGCAGCAAGGCGCCGATACCGGCCGATGCGGATTTCCGCGCGCAGATGAACGGCGCCGAAATCGGCCAGGAAGGCGATCCGTTCCAGACCAAGGACGGCCATGAATACGTGATCGACGTGGACAGCGAGACACCGTCCAGGCTGAAGCCGTTCGGCCAGGTGCGCGAGCAGGCCGCCGCGATGTGGACCGCGGAGCAGAAAAACAAGGCGCTGGCAGCGAAAGCCCAGGCTCTGGCCGCGCAGGCGACGAAGGACAATTCGCTGGACGGCGTCGCCAAATCGCTCGGCGTCACGCCGAAATCCAGCGAGGCGCTCGAGCGCGACAAGCCCAGCGGCGACCTGCCCGCTTCGCTGATCGCGAAAATCTTCGCTGCGCCTCCCGGCTCGTCCGTAGGCGGCGCGGTCGCGAAGGACGACACCTACATCGTGGCGCGCGTAACGGGCGTGCGCCACCCGCCTGCGCCGGTAGGCAATCCCGAATACGAAAAGTTCATCGGCCAGGTGAGTGCCGGAACCGCCGACGACATCGCGACATCGCTGGCGCTGGCCGCGCGCGACAAGAACGGCGTCACGATCAACCAGAAGCTCGTGGACCAGACCACCAGCTCCGGCAACGAAGGCTCATGAGCGACCGATGGCCATCGAACCGTCCTACGCGGCCTTCGCGCAGGCCTACGATTCGGGCCGCCCCCAGGTCCTCTACGCAAGGCTGATCGCCGATCTGGAGACGCCGGTCACGGCCTATCTCAAGCTGGGCTCGTCCCGCGACAATGCCTTTCTGCTGGAAAGCGTCCAGGGCGGCGAGACGCGCGGGCGCTTCTCCATCGTCGGCATCAAGCCCGACCTGATCTGGCGCTGCCGTGACGGTAAGGCCGAGATCAACCGCAACGCGCGCGCAACGCCGGACGCGTTCACGCCGGTTGCCGGTGATGCCCTCGCTTCCCTGCGCGAGATCGTGCACGCAACCCGCGTCGAACTCCCGTCGGGCGTACCGCCGATGGCGGCCGGCCTCTACGGCTATCTGGGCTACGACATGATCCGGCTGATCGAGAAGCTCGGCCCGGCGCCGCCCGATTCGCTGGGCTTGCCCGACGCGATCCTGCTGCGGCCCACCATCGTCGCGATCTTCGACAATGTGCGCGACGAGATTCTGATCGTCTCCCCGGTTTGGCCCGAGCCGGGCATCGATTCGCGCGCCGCCCATGCGCGCGCCTCCGAGCGGCTCATGGACGCCATCGGCGATCTCGAACGTCCCGCGCCCGCCGCGGCCTCCTTGGACACGCTTCCGGCCGGCGCCGCGATCGAATCCAACATGACGCACGACGAATATCTCGGCGTCGTCGAGCGGGCAAAGGAATACATCCGCGCCGGCGACGTATTCCAGGTCGTGCCCAGCCAGCGCTTCCGCCGTCCCTTCGCCCTGCCCCCGTTCGCGCTTTACCGCGCCCTGCGCCGGCTCAATCCGTCGCCGTTTCTCTATCACCTCGCCTTCCCCGGCTTCGCCATCGTCGGCTCCAGCCCGGAGATCCTGGTCCGGCTTCGCGACGGCATGGTCACGATACGTCCGATCGCGGGAACCCGCCCGCGTGGTGCAACCCCGGAAGACGACGTGGCGCTGGCCGAAGAACTCATGGCCGATCCCAAGGAGCGGGCGGAGCATCTGATGCTGGTCGATCTCGGCCGCAACGATGTCGGGCGCGTGGCCAAGGTCGGCGATGTGAAGGTGACGGACAGCTTCTTCATCGAGCGCTACAGCCACGTCATGCACCTGGTGTCCAACGTCGAGGGCCGCATTCGCGACGGGCTCGACGCCATCGATGCATTGGCGGCCGGGCTGCCCGCGGGAACCCTGACGGGCGCGCCCAAGATCCGGGCCATGCAGCTGATCGACGAATTCGAGAAGGAAAAGCGCGGCGGCGCCTATGCCGGCGCGGTCGGCTATTTCGCGGCCGACGGCTCCATGGATACCTGCATCGTGCTGCGCACGGCCGTCGTGAAGGACGGCGTCATGTACGTCCAGGCCGGCGGCGGCGTCGTGGCCGACAGCGTGCCCGAGGCCGAGTACCAGGAAACGGTCAGCAAGGCGAAGGCGCTGATGGCCGCCGCCGAGGAAGCCGTGCGCTTCGCCTCGTCCGCGCGCAGGGGCCAGTAGTCCCCGTCCACGTATTCAAATGATGCTTCCCGGACCGGATTGCGCATTTGCAATCCGGTTTGCAGGAACTTTGGGAACGCAATTCCGCGGTCCGGTTTGAATAGGCGCGTGGGGGCGCTCAAGTACTGACAAGGGACTGCCCCATGGCAAATATCATCATCGACGGCGACAGCGACCTCGCCGCCACCGATCTCACGACAGTTTCCGGCGGAACCGTTTCCACCAACACCTCGACCGACGTCACGATCACGGGGACCGACGGGACGGTCTACAAGCTCGAGGGCGACTTCCAGGGCGGCAGCGGTTCGACGCTTCCGACATCGGGAACCATCGCGCGTATCGTCATCACGGGCCCCAATCTGGAGAACGTCGACCGGATGTCGATCAGCGGACTGTCGTTCGACGTCACCTCGTTCGAGAATTTCGTGAACACCAACAACGCCGAGGGTCTGGCCAAGGCTCTGTTCGCGAATGACGACCATTTCAACCTCGTCGGCGGCGCCAGCGATTCCGTGCTCGGCGGCGCGGGCGACGACCGCTTCCTGATGGGCGCAACCCTGGACGACAGCGACCACATTGCCGGCAATGGCGGCTTCAACACGGTCGTGCTCGACGGCGACTACAGCACCGGCCTTGTCCTGGGCGCCACGACGCTGACCCAGATCAACAAGATCGCGCTGAGCGGCGCCTTCACCTACAACATCACCACCAACGACGCCAATGTCGCCGCGCACCACACCCTCGTGGTAGACGCGCGTCCCGGCAATTCGGATACCTCCGTGACGTTCGACGGCTCGTCGGAGACGGACGGCAAGTTCAACTTTTTCGCCGGCGACACCGGCAGCGTCACCTTCATCGGCGGCGCGGGCAATGACGTGTTCCATGGCGGCGGCTCCGGCGCGACGTTGATGGGCGGCGGCGGCAACGACCAGTTCATCTTCGGCGGCAACTTCGACGGCACGTCGGATATCAACGGCGGCGGCGGTTTCAACCTCGTCAGCCTCGACGGCAACTACTCCGACGGCCTGACCTTCGGCGCCACGTCGCTCCAGAACATCCAGGAACTGAAGCTGATGCACGGCAGCGGCAACAGCTACGATCTCACGCTCGATGCCGCAAACACCACGGCCGGCGAGACCTTCCGTCTCGACGCCTCGAATCTGCACAACACCGACTTCGTGCATTTCGACGGCAGCGCGGCGCTGGGAAATCTCAGCTTGCGCGGCGGCAATGGCGACGATCTGCTGGTCGGCGGACAGGGCCACACGGTGTTCCAGGGTGCGCTGGGCGCCGACACGATGGTGGCGGGCGCCAAATCCAACCACTTCGTCTATGACAACGTCACGGACTCCAACGGCACCTCCTACGACACCATTCGTGGCTTCGATGCCAACCGCGACGACATCACGGTGATGAACGCGGTGACCGGCGTGGACACGGCGGTGACCACCGGCACGCTGTCGGACGCCACCTTCGTGACCGACCTGAAGCATGACATCGGTGCTGCCCAACTGGGCGCCGATCATGCGGTCCTGTTCACGGCGAGCGCGGGCGACGAGGCCGGCAATACCTTCCTGATCATCGATCAGAACGGCGTCGCCGGCTACCAGTTCGACGGCGATATCGTCATCCAGCTGACCGGCAGCGCGCATCTGGCAAATCTGAGCGCGGCGGACTTCCTCACTCACGGCCTCACCTGACAGGTCGAGGTATTTCAAGCCAGGCGCCCGGCGGGACATCCCGCCGGGCGTTTGCTATCGGGCCGATAGCGCCCGTATCTCGTGTTCGGTCTTGATCCGGATCGCGACGCTGATGGCGACAAGATCGCCGCGATGCGCGCACCATGCCGCCAGCGCGGCCAGCGTCGCCTGCCGGGGATGGCCGATGGCGATGGCGACGCCGTCGCGCCGCGACACTCTCTCGGCCTCCGACAGAGCCGCGGCGATCGCTTGGGGCGTCTGGATATCGTCGAGAAACACGTCTCGTCCCGCGCTCGGCACGCCGAAAGCGCGCGCCAGCGGCACCACCTGCGTATTGGGCGACGTCCGAGAATCGAGGAAGAACAGGCGGCGGTCCGACAGTGCTTCCATCACCGGCATGAGCGCCACGCGATCGGCGGTGAAGCGGCTGCCTTCATGATTGTTGATCCCGGAATGCCCGGGCACCCGCGACAGATCCCATTCCAGCCGCTGCGCGTTCTCCGCCGCGGACAGGGAGGTGAGCAGCGCATTGGGTCCGGGATCGTCCGCGCCGTCAGGCTCCATGGGGACATGCGCGAGGACTTCGTGACCGGCATGCGCGGCCGCGCGTGCCAGCGTTGGCGTGCCTTCGGGATATGGCAGGAACGACAGGCTCACGGCGGCGGGCAGAGCGATCGCCTTGCGCGCGGCCGCCGCGTCGTCGCCCAGATCGTCGATCACGATGGCGATGACCGGACGCGGATCGCGGTCGGCCAGCGGCGGCGCGCCGCCCGTCCCGCCCGCCTGCAAACGCATCGACAGCCACGCCGGATAGGCATGCGCCGCCACCGGCGTCAGCCATTGCGGCGAATAGCGGCTCGCGGGGAACCCTTCGTCGAGTCTGGCATGTGCCACCGGCGCGGCACCCAGATGCTCGGCCTGCGCCGCCATCATTCCGGACGGCACCAGCGATTGCACGAGCGCGGGAAAGCCCGACAGCGCGTGCGACCCGCCCACCGCCAGCGCCAACACCAGCAGCAACCAGAACGCCGCCCTTCCCGCCTGCCGCGACGGATCGCGCACTCCGAGAATCATGCGCTTTCGTGACATGGGCCAATAGCAGGCCGATCCGCAGCCCTGTCAATGTAGTTACCGCCCCGGCGCTTGACGCGCACCGGCCGCCCCGCTTTGTTGCGCCACGAAAGGCATCGCGATGTTCCTGCTGATCGATAACTACGACAGCTTCACCTACAACCTGTTCCACTATCTGGGGGAACTGGGCGCGGACGTCGTGGTCAAGCGCAACGATGCGCTCAGCGCCCGCGATGCGCTGTCCATGGGTGCGGACGGGATCGTGCTGTCGCCCGGCCCCTGCACGCCGAATGAAGCAGGCATTTGCCTGGAGCTGATCCGCGAGGCCAACGGCGAAGTCCCGATCCTGGGCGTGTGCCTCGGCCATCAGGCCATCGGCCAGGTCTATGGCGGCGAGGTCGTGCGCGCGCCGGCGCCAATGCACGGCAAGCTGAGCCGCATCCACCACACCGGCAGAAGCGTCTTCCGCGGCCTCAACAACGATTTCGAGGCGACGCGCTATCATTCGCTCACCATCGCGCCCGAAAGCATTCCGGCCGTGCTCGACATCACCGCCAGGGCCGACGACGGCGTGATCATGGGTGTGATGCACAGGAGCCATCCGGTGCACGGCGTTCAGTTTCATCCGGAAAGCATCGCGTCAGAAAACGGCCACGCCTTGCTGGCGAACTTCCTCGCCATCGCGCGCGATTTCGCCCGCGTCCCGGCATGAGCCGGCTGAACTTCTTCCCTGTCCTCGAGCGTGTGCAGAACGGGGATTTCCTCGATGCGGACTCCGCCGCCGATGCATTCGAGAAGATCATGTCCGGCCACGTCGCCGAGGACGATCTGGCGGACTTTCTGCTTGCATTGGCCGAGCGCGGACCCGCGGTCCCCGAGATCACGGGCGCCGTGCGCGTGATGCGGGCGAAGATGACCGCCATCGATGCCCCGCCGGATGCCGTCGACCTCTGCGGGACCGGTGGCGACGGCCAGGGCACACTGAACATCTCCACCGCCGTTTCCTTCGTCGTCGCGGCCTGCGGCGTGCCCGTCGCCAAGCACGGCAATCGCTCGATGTCGTCGCGCACGGGAGCGGCCGATACGCTCGAAGCGCTGGGCGCGCGCATCGACCTCGCGCCCGATGCGTCCGCGCGCGTGCTGCGCGATACCGGCCTGTGCTTCCTTTTTGCCCAAGCCCATCATCCCGCGATGAAGCATGTCGCCGAGGTGCGCAAGCAACTCGGCATCCGCACCATCTTCAACCTGCTCGGCCCGCTCTCCAATCCGGCCCGGGTCACGCGCCAGCTCGTTGGTGTCTATGCGCGCGAATGGGTGCGGCCGGTCGCCGAAGTCCTGCGCGATCTGGGCGCCGAACACGCATGGGTCGTGCACGGTGCGGACGGCCTCGACGAAATCACCACGACCGATTTTACGCATGTCGCCGTGCTCCAGAACGGCGCCATCACCGAACGCAACATCGATCCCGGGGAAGCCGGCATCGGGCGCGCCACTCTCGCGGGCCTCAAAGGCGGTTCGGCGATCGAGAACGCCGCCGCGATCACGCGCCTGCTTGCGGGCGAGACCGGACCCTATCGCGACGTCGTCCTGATCAACGCCGCCGCCGTTCTCGTCATCGCGGGCAAGGCCAAGACCCTGCGCGACGGCGCCTCGCTTGCCGCGGCCGGGATCGACAGCGGCCACGCCAAACGGACTCTCGACGCATTCGTTGCCGCGACGCGCGCATGACCATCCTCGACGACATCGCAGCCTATAAGCGCAAGGAGGTCGCGGCCGCGAGGGCCCGCGTTCCCGGTCGCCGCAACGACGAACGGGCGTGGGCCAACGAGCAACCGCGCGGCTTTCGCGAGGCGCTGATCCGGCGGCGCGCCAAGAATGGATACGGCCTGATTGCCGAAATCAAGAAGGCCAGCCCTTCCAAGGGCCTGATCCGCGCCGATTTCGATGCGCCCGCGCTTGCCCGCGCATACCAGGACGGCGGAGCGGCCTGCCTTTCGGTGCTCACCGACACGCCATCGTTCCAGGGCGCGCCGGAATATCTCGCCCAGGCGCGCGAAGCGTCTTCCTTGCCGGTCCTGCGCAAGGACTTCATGATCGATCCCTATCAGGTCACCGAAGCGCGCGCCTGGGGCGCCGACTGCATCCTGCTGATCATGGCCATGCTCGACGACGAATCCGCGCGCGTCATGTTTTCGCTCGCCCGCGACTATCACGGCATGGACGTGCTGGTCGAAGTGCACGACGAGCGCGAGCGCGAGCGTGCCCTGGGGCTGGGCGCCGATCTGATCGGCATCAACAATCGCGATCTCCACACCTTTGCGACCGACCTGGCCGTCACCCAGCGGCTCGCGCCGGGCATTCCCGGAGACGTATTGGTCGTGGCGGAGAGCGGGCTGTCCACGCCGGATCACCTCAAGCGCCTCGCCGATATCGGCGTGACCACCTTCCTCGTCGGCGAAAGCCTGATGCGGCAGGCCGACGTGGCGGCGGCGACGCGCGCGCTGCTGGCGGGGCGCTAGTGTTTCCGAACCGCCAACTCGTCTAACATCCAGCCATGGCGAAACTCACCCATCTCGACTCAAGGGGCGCGGCCCGCATGGTCGATGTCTCAGCGAAGCCGGCCACCCGGCGCGAGGCCGAGGCCGAGGCAGTCGTCGTCATGTCGGCGGAGGCGTTCAAGGCCGTGACGTCCGGCAAAGCGAAGAAGGGTGACGTGTTGGCAGCGGCGCGGCTTGCCGGGATTATGGCCGCGAAAAAAACCTCCGAGCTCATTCCTCTGTGCCATCCCATCGCGCTCTCCAAGGCGAAAGTGGAGTTCGAGCCTGTGAGGGCGCGCAAGGCGATCCGCATCCTCGCCTCCGCCGCCACGACCGGGCCCACCGGCGTGGAGATGGAGGCGCTGACGGCGGCCAGCGTCGCCGCACTCACCATCTACGACATGATCAAGGCGGTGGACCGCGCGGCGATCATCGAACGCGTGCGCCTCTTGTCCAAATCCGGCGGCAAGAGCGGACGCTACAAGGCCGCGCGATGATCTCCGTCGCCGAAGCCACAATGCGGATCGTCGCGGCCTTTGCGCCGCTCGCGACCGAGACGGCTGCGCTCGGCGACGCAGCCGGACGGGTGCTGGCTGAGCCCGCGGTCGCCGCGTACGACCAACCGCCCTTCCCGGTTTCTTCGATGGACGGCTACGCGGTGTGCGCGGCCGACGCCCGGGTGGGCACAACACTGAGGGTCGCGGGCTCGGCGCCAGCGGGCAAACCCTTCGCCGGATCGCTTGGCGCGGGAGAAGCCGTGCGCATCTTCACCGGCGGCGTGGTGCCCAACGGCGCGGATGCCATCGTCATCCAGGAAGACACTGAAGCGTCGGACGGTACCGTCCTCATCAAGGCTGGGGGCGCTACCGCCAGGCACATCCGTGTCGCGGGCCTCGACTTCAGGCGCGGCGCGATCGTGGCCGCGGCCGGGCGCCGGTTGACGGCGCGCGATCTCAGCCTGCTCGCAGCCGCGGACGTTCCGCGCGTGACGGTCCGGCTGAGGCCGCGCGTGGCGTTTGTCGCGACGGGCGACGAGCTGTCGCGGCCTGGCGAGCCGCGCAAGCCGGGCGGTATCGTCGCCTCCTCGGGCTATGCTTTGGCGGCGTCGATCGTGGCCTGGGGCGGCGAGCCGCGCGATCTGGGCATCCTGCCCGACTCCGAAAGCGCGATCGCGTCGCTGCCGGAACTCGCACGCGGCGCGGACCTCATCGTGACCCTGGGCGGCGCGTCGGTTGGCGACCACGACCTCGTGCAGCGGGCGCTCGGACCCAAGGGCTTCGTGCTTGACTTCTGGAAGATCGCGATGCGGCCGGGCAAGCCGCTCATCTTCGGGCGGCTGGGCGTCACGCCGCTGCTCGGCTTGCCCGGCAATCCGGTGTCGACGCTGGTCTGTGCGCGCTTGTTCCTCAAACCCGCCATCCTCGCGATGCTAGGCACGGCGGCGCCGGAGGAGACGCTGACCGCGCTGCTGGCGCGCGCCCTTCCGGCGAACGACTCCCGCCAGGATTACCTGCGGGCCCGGATCGCGATCCGCGACGGGCAACGCTGGGCCGATCCGTTCGCGGTCCAGGATTCCTCCATGCTGAGCACGCTGGCGGCGGCGGACGCGCTGGTGATCCGCGCGCCGCAGGCTCCGGCCGTACCGGCCGGCTCGCCGGTGGAAGTCCTCCTGCTCGAATAGCAAAACGGGCGGCCTCTCGACCGCCCGCCTCGCAAACTCAGTTGCGCGGGATCAGAAGCGGATCCACACGCCGTTGCGCCAATAGCCGCGGCCATGGTGCTCATGCCAGCGGTAGTGCTCGCCCGCGCCCCAGCGCCAATTGTCCTCGTGGACGGTCAGGCCGAATTCGGGGCGGTAGACGTAGGTGTTGCGGACGTGCCAGCACTCACCCCACTGGTTGCAGACGATACGGGCCGAAGCGTCGGTGGCCGTCAGCGCCAGCGCGCTCGCCCCCAGGACGGCCGCCAGGGCCACTTTGCCAAACAGTTTCATTCTCGGATCTCCAAGTTTGCACCCCTGCGACATGCCTAACGGCCGCCATCCCCGACAAGTTCCCTCCCTCAAACTACAATAAGTTGGGCCTTGACGGCTTTCGGGAACTAAACTAGAACGATTCTCCATGTTTCGGATTTGTTCGAAAACCCTTAGGAGACATGGACAATGCTGACGCGCAAGCAACACGAACTACTCATGTTCATCCATGAGCGCGTGCGCGAAACCGGCATCCCGCCGTCGTTCGACGAGATGAAGGATGCGCTCGACCTGAAGTCGAAATCCGGCATCCACCGGCTGATCACGGCCTTGGAGGAGCGTGGCTTCCTCAAGCGCATGGAAAAGCGTGCCCGTGCGCTCGAGATTCTGCGCCTGCCGGAGAACGTCGCGGACACCCAGCGTCCCGCCACCTCCCGCAGCCAGGCGCTGCGCCAGAGCCACATGCCGGCCGCCCGTGTGCCGCGTGGCACCGCGGTCGATGTTCGTGCCGCCGGCAGCCCGCGCCGCAGCGACGAGGGCGCGGTCTCCGTCCCGATTCTCGGCCGAATCGCGGCCGGCACGCCGATCGAGGCGCTGCAGCACAAGGTGGCCGAGGTGCCGGTGCCGAGCGCGATGGTTTCGCGCGGCGAGCACTATGCCCTCGAAGTCACAGGCGACTCGATGATCAATGCCGGAATCCTGGACGGCGACACCGTGATTCTTCAGCAGGCCGACACCGCCAGCACCGGCGAGATCGTGGTGGCGCTCGTCGACGACAGCGAGGCGACCTTGAAGCGCCTGCGCCGCCGCGGTGACTCCATCGCGCTGGAAGCCGCCAATCCCGCCTACGAAACCCGGCTCTATGGCGCCGACCGGGTGAAGATCCAGGGCAAGCTGGTCGGGCTCATCCGCCGCTATTGACGCGCCTTGCGCGCGGCGGCGGGCTCCAGGGCCGGTCGCCGCGCTCATCCCGTACGTTGCGGGTCTTGATCCCGCCGGTCACCCAGATCGCATAGGCGCCGTTGCGCGCCACATCGAAGCGGTCGACCACCAGCTTCGGACCGGTGCACGCCTTTCGCACCGGGACCTCACTGATGACGATGGCGGCCGCCGCGCAATCGTCGGCCAGCGCATCGAGCCGGCCGGGCGCCGCGACCACCGTTCCGTCTTTCAGGTGCGCGATGCAGCCCGACGCGTCGCAGCGCACAGTATCGGACGGCGTGGCGATCGCGGCCTCGGCAAGACGCGCGTCGCCATCACGCTTGAGCCAGTCCGACGCCGAATAGGCGTCGGACGGCTTGCGCAGCAGCACCAGCCGGCCCTGCGCATCGCGCACGGCAACGGTGCCGGCGTCGCGCGAGACCAGGATATCCGGTGGCACGACAGTGAGCGCGAGCGCGATCCCGCCCGCGGCCGGCAGCAGCCCCAGCCAGCGCCAGGCGCCGCGCCACAAGGCAATCCAGAGTCCGCCCAGCGATAGGGCAATCAGCGCCGCCATCGGCCATGCCGCCACGACGGACACCGCACCCGGCAGCCCCGACACCCAGCGGCCCACCGACAGCATCGCCTCGATCCCCCAACCCATGAGGTGCAGCGGCACGGCGTCCAGCCCGAATGGCATGAGGATCACCGCCAGCGCCGCGCACGGCATGACCACGAAGCCCATGATCGGCATGGCCAGCAGGTTTCCCAGCACGGCGTAATGCGTCGCGCGGTCGAAATGGTAGGCGGCGAACGGCATGGTGGCGAGGCTTCCGACCAGGCTGGTGACGGCGATGCCGCGCATGTAGCGGCGTACGCCCGGCAGTGGCAGCGCGGAGTATTCCTCGCGCTTCGCCGCGCGCGCCTGCTCCCATTCCGCGACGGCGATCAGCCCGGCCACGGCGGCGAAGGACATCTGGAAGCCAGGGCCGATAAGACTCTCCGGCTGGAACAACAGGATGATCGCGGCCGCCAGCGCCAGCGATCGCATCGATAGTCCCGGCCGGTCGAACAGGATCGCGATCAACATCATGGCGAGCATGATGAAGGCGCGCGTCGTCGCCGCGGCGCCGCCGCTGATGACGAGATAGAACGCCGCGCCCGCGAGCGCCGCCAGCGCCGCCCACTTCTTGATCGGCCAGACCAGCGCGATGGAGGGGAAGAGCGCCAGTACCGCCCGCACCGCCCAGAACAGACCCAATCCCACCAGCGCCATGTGCAGGCCGGCTATGGCCAGGACATGCGCGAGCCCGGCATCGCGCAACGCCTGGTCGTCGGCTTCGGAAATCCCGCCGCGATCTCCCGTGATCAGCGCGGCGGCGATGGCGCCGGTGCTGCCGGGCAATTCAGAATGGATGCGCGCGCTCATCCGCCAGCGCAATTCCTCGACGCCAAGCCCCAGGCGCTCGCTCCAGGACGGTGGGCGCGGCGCCGCGATCATCCGCGGCCCGCCATAGCTGTAGCCGACCGCGCCGATCTGCTCGAAGAAGGCGCCGCGCGCGAAATCGTAGGCGCCCGGCACGGTCGGCTCCGGCGGCGGCAGCAGCACTGCCTTCACAGCGATCCAGTCCCCGGGCTTGAGCGTCTCGCCGCCCTTGCGGATCGACACCCGCACCTTGCGCGGCAGTCGCGAGACGGAAATCTCTCCAATGGCGTTCACGGTCAGCGTGACGCGCGTGCCGGTGCCATGAACCTGCGCGGCTTCGACGCGGCCGATGACCGCGAGCGGACCGATCCGGTGCTGTAGCACCGGCGCGGCGACATGATCGGTGCGCAATTTCGCGGCGGCAAAGCCGATCCCCATCGCCGCAATGACCGCCAGTACCGCGCGAAACCACGATTCGGGGCCGAGCACAGCGGCCCCGCCGCACAGCACGCCCGCGATCCCGATGGCCGCGCCCAGCCCAAAGGACGGCTCGACCGGCAACGCAAAATAGAGTCCCACCCCGGCGCCCAGCGCCACCGGCAGCCACAGCGCCCAGCGCTCGCGCTCCGCCAGGAACGAACGGACCAGCCAGCCCGGCGCGCGCAGGACGGCGTCGCGCAGCGGCGAAACGCCGGCCCGGCGAAGACTCGCGCGCAGCGGAAACGGAGCTACCCCCACGGGAACCAGTTTGCTAGAAGCCTCGCCAACCCGGCTCAGACGCAGCCGCCCCGAATGCACGCACCATGACAGAAAACAGCAAACCCGTCCTCAGGTTCGCGCCTTCGCCCACCGGATATCTTCATATCGGCGGCGCGCGCACGGCGCTGTTCAACTGGCTGTTCGCCCGCCACACCGGGGGCACCTTCCTGCTGCGCATCGAGGACACGGACCGCGAACGTTCCACGCCCGAGGCCGTCGATGCCATCCTGAAGGGCATGGAATGGCTCGGCCTGGATTGGGATGGCCAGACGATCTACCAATTCGCCCGTTCCGGCCGCCATCGCCAGGTCGCCGAACAGCTGCTGGCCGAGGGCAACGCCTACAAATGCTTCGCCACGTCCGCCGAGCTCGACGAGATGCGCGCGGCCCAGCGTGCTGCCGGCAAGCCCGTCCGCTATGACGGCCGCTGGCGCGACCGCGATCCAGCCGAGGCGCCGGCCGGTGCGCCTTTCGTGATCCGGCTGCGTGCGCCGCAATCCGGCGAGACGATCGTGCACGATGTCGTCCAGGGCGACGTGCGCTTCGCCAACGAGCAGCTCGACGACATGGTGCTGCTGCGCTCCGACGGCACGCCCACCTACATGCTGGCCGTGGTGGTGGACGACCACGACATGGGGGTGACCCATGTCATCCGCGGCGATGACCATCTCAACAACGCCGCGCGGCAGCTTCAGATCATCCATGCCATGGGCTGGCCGATTCCAGTTTACGGCCATGTGCCGCTGATCCACGGACCGGACGGCGCCAAGCTGTCCAAGCGGCATGGTGCGCTGGCGGTCGAGGCCTATCGCGACATGGGCTAT
This sequence comes from Rhizomicrobium sp., assembly GCA_050728855.1. Taxonomy (GTDB): domain Bacteria; phylum Pseudomonadota; class Alphaproteobacteria; order Micropepsales; family Micropepsaceae; genus Rhizomicrobium. The sequence goes on from JBOHKI010000011.1 coordinate 56,913, forward strand.
CTGGCGGAGACCATGCGCAACTACCTGCTGCGGCTCGGCTGGAGCCACGGCAACGACGAGACGATAACCACCGAACAAGCCATCGCCTGGTTCAATCTCGAAAGCATCGGCAAGAGCCCGGCGCGGCTCGATTTCAAGAAGCTCGACAATCTGAACGCCCACTACCTGCGCCAGATGCCCGACGGTGCGCTGGCCGATGAGGTCGAGAGGCTGCTGGCGCTCGAAGCACCGCCGCGCACGCTCGATCCGCGCAACCGCGAGCGCCTGATCGAGGCGATGCCCGCCCTGAAGGAGCGCGCCAAGACGGTGGTCGAACTCGCGAAGTCCGCCGACTTTCTGTACACGGACGGCCCCCGCGTGCTGGAGCCGGACGGCGAGAAGATCCTCACGCCCGAGGCGCGCCAGACGCTGGGCAAGCTCACCGCGGAGCTGGCCCAGACATTGTGGAATGCGCCGGCCCTCGAGGAGAAAGCCCGTGCCTTCGCAGATGCGAAAGGGCTGAAGCTGGGCCAGGTCGCCCAGCCGCTGCGGGCCGCGCTGACCGGCCGGACAACCTCGCCGCCCGTTTTCCATATGTTGCAGGTGCTGGGGAAGGACGAATCCCTAGCCCGGCTAAGGGCTTACGCCTCATGAACAATTGTTTGGACGGCACCGGAAACAGGTGACGGAATTAACGAAGCAGGCCTATAATTGCTGCAGTGCAAGATAAAGAGGGATCCGATGCGCCAGAGCAAAGCCACCAACCAGGGTTCCGCCTCGCTGATCTACGACAACAAGAAATTCGAGCTGCCGGTCTATGGCGGCACCGAAGGGCCCAACGTCGTCGACATCCGCAAGCTTTACGGCGAGGCCGGGATATTCACCTACGACCCGGGCTTCACCTCCACCGCCTCCTGCGAAAGCGACATCACCTATATCGACGGCGACAAGGGCATCCTGCTCTATCGCGGCTATTCCATCGACCAGCTCGCCGAACACTCGAACTTCCTGGAAGTCTGCTACCTGCTGCTGCACGGCGAGCTGCCGAACGCGCAACAGGCCAAGTCGTTCAACTCCGCGATCACCATGCACACGATGGTGCATGAGCAGCTCGCCACTTTCTATCGCGGCTTCCGGCGCGACGCGCACCCGATGGCGGTGATGTGCGGCGTGGTGGGCGCGCTGTCGGCGTTCTATCACGACTCCACCGACATCAACGATCCGCGCCAGCGCGAGATCGCGAGCCACCGCCTGATCGCCAAGATGCCGACGCTTGCGGCCATGGCGTACAAATACACGGTGGGCCAGCCCTTCGTGTATCCGCTGAACAATCTCGGTTACACCGAGAACTTCCTGCGCATGACCTTCGCGGTGCCGGCGGAGGAGTACAAGGTGAACCCAGTGCTGGCCAAGGCGCTGGACACAATCTTCATCCTGCATGCCGACCACGAGCAGAACGCGTCCACCTCCACCGTGCGCCTGGCCGGTTCCTCGGGCGCCAATCCCTTCGCCTGCATCGCCGCCGGCATCGCCTGCCTGTGGGGACCGGCGCATGGCGGCGCCAACGAAGCCGCGCTGAAGATGCTGGAGGAGATCGGCACCGTCGACCGCATCCCCGAATACATCAGGATGGCGAAAGACCCGGGCAGCGATTTCCGCATCATGGGTTTCGGCCATCGCGTCTACAAGAATTTCGACCCGCGCGCGACCGCGATGCAGAAGCAGTGCCATGCCGTGCTCGACGAGATCGGCCATGGCGACGATCCGCTGCTGAAGGTGGCGATGGAACTGGAGCGGATCGCGCTGCAGGACGAGTACTTCGTGAAGAAGAAGCTCTATCCCAACGTCGATTTCTACTCCGGCATCACGCTGCGCGCGCTGGGCTTCCCGACCAGCATGTTCACCGCGCTGTTCGCGCTGGCCCGCACCGTGGGCTGGATCGCGCAGTGGAAGGAGATGATCGAGGACCCGGCGCAGAAGATCGGCCGTCCCCGCCAGCTCTATACCGGCCCCACCCAGCGCGACTACGTCCCACCGGCCAAGCGCAAGTAACGTTCGATATCGCCGGCCCGCGCCTCGACCGGCGCGGGCGGGATGTCGATGAGCGTATAGCCAAGCTCGCGGTAGACCGCTTCGTGCAGCGCCTCGAAGGCGAGCGCGTCTTCGTAGGAGATGCGCCGCGCGGCGGTATTCTCGATCCGGCCGAGATTGCGCACGAAGAAGACGTGCCTTTCGTAGGTGCCGCCGGCCGCGATGCGCGCAAGCTCATCCTGGAGGCGCGGCGGCGGCGGGAAACCCAGCCAGCGCGCCAGCGCCAGCGTGCAGACCGGCGAGCGGTCGTGGAACTGGAGCGCCGCTGTCGCGCCAGCCCGTCTTTGAACCTGGAGCGCGACGATCCTGTCGATGAACGCCGGATCGCGCCACGGCTCGTCCACGCCGCGCGCCTGTTCGAGCGCGATCACATCCGTCGCCGCCTCCTCCACGACGGGGTGGCCGCGCGCTTCGAGAGCGCGGAGCAGCGCGGTTTTTCCAGAGCCCGGCGTGCCGGTGAGAATGTGGCGCTTCATTTTTTTGGGCTCGTGAAAATGTTTTGGACGAAAGACACAATGAGAGTCGTCATCGGGAACGGTATTTTTCGCGGTGGTGAATCCTCGTGCAGCCGGAGCGGCTAACGGAAGTCGAGCATGGGGTTGTCCTTTCCACAGTTGGCAGTGTCGAGCTCACGACCGCGGGCCATGACCCCAAAGGGGGCCACAGGCGGTTTTCGAAGGCGCGCGGGCGCAGATGTCGAGAAGAGAACAAAACTAGTCCACCAGCGTCACGGGTACTGGCCAATTTAGGCCACTCGGCTTTGAAACTGAGCCACTCATTCGTCGGCCCCATCGTCCTTGTTCGCGTTTAGCCATTTCCGAGCTTCCTCGAAAGTCGGAAAGGAAACGGTCGTCAACGCAACAGCGCCATGATGTCGGCTCCAGTATCTTAGAATTGCTGAAGAACCCACGATTGTTGCGTGTGCTCGGTATTGCGGTAGTTGGCCCGGGATGTGGCGGTCGTTTGTAGACAGCTTAACCCACTCAATCACGTTCCGCCTCCATCAATTACCGTGAAGCGGCCAACCTTACGCCCCTGCGGTTCCGGCACAACGCCGTTGAGCGCAGCATCCACAAGCTCCCCAATCGTCCAAATATGATCCGTCACCCGCAGGTGCATCGCGGGCGTGACGCGCAGCGCTTCGTGAACGCGACAGAGATTGTAGTGCGCGACGTACAGCGCGGTCGCGGCCATGTGGTTCTCCAGCTTCTTGCTGAAAGCGTTTGTGAGGCGAGCGAAGCGGCGTTGCTGCATCCGAAACGTCAAGTTCTGGCGCTCAACGTAGGACGTTGAGATATGGCGCGGCGTTCCGAGTACGCGGCGATATTCTACGGCTACTACTTCGGCAGGCGAGTACCGTCGCGCGGCGTCGGGTACATTCATTACGGCGTATTTCTTGTCGAGTGTTCCGTAGGAAATTGCATGGCCGAAAGCATCTTCAACCGCGTTCGGATACGCCTTCCAAGCATCGGAAGAAATCTCCGGCTCATTGGCGATCCGCTCGCGCAGGTCACGGACAAAAAGGCGCGTGTTCTGCCCGTCACGCTTGCCGACGCGATAGCCGATGATGCCTTTGCTGGTCGCGTCCAGGCCGATGAAAACGTATTGATCGCCGAACTCCGGCGGGTCGGTATCTTTCATGTGCGCGCGCTTCTTGCCGACGTAGGACCAGATTTCGTCCATTTCCAGCCGGGTCACATAGAGATCGCGCATCAGTCGGTTGTGGAGTTTCGAGCACCCGACGCCGACGCGCACACCTAGCGAGAGAATGGTTCCGCGATTGACACCGGTGAGCCGTTCGGTCGCGCGGACGCTAACGCCTTCGCAAAGAGCGGAGATCGCGGCGACTTGTTTCTCAAATTGCAGATTGTTCATAGGCCGTAGTCCCTGAATTGAAGGAACCGGCCCGACCCGCTATATTTAGCTTTGCGGTCATAGCTTGGGGGCCAAATCCCTGAGTTGCGATCCGGGGGCCGCGCTGCTTCAACAGCGTTGCCCCCACTATTTCTTGATCCTGGTTGCCCACCGGGATTCGGACCCGGACCTCTCCGCCTGTAAAAGCGAGCGTCCTACCGTTAGACTAAGGGGCATCAAGTAAGGCCGATTGCTGGGCCGTTCCTTCTCCTTTGCGGGGCTGCGGGAACGGCCCAAATCCTTGCCCACCGTCGCTCGGCCAGCGCCAACGGGAGCTCCTACCCTCCTAAGCATTTGATTTTACTCCGCTTTACTATCCGTAATTGGATAGCGTGCAAACAATTTATTGCTGAAATTGGATAGTGTCAAGTCGCGTTCGCTTTTTTTGGATAAATAGTTTGACAAGCTGGATAGCGTTTGGTATTTACGGTCGTGGCGAAAGCCTCAAAACAGGATAAGGAGAAACCACATGTCGGGTGAGAACGTGACCAGCGTTGCGGATGCCGATGAGGATGAGGGTGACGCCCGGCAGCGCTCAAAAATCCAATTTCCATATAACAACCTCGGGGATGCCATCGAAGTTGCTCAAACGCTTCATTCCAACGCGGGAACAGGCGAGTGCGACGACTCCCAACTCTCGGCATGGATGAACCTGAGCTCCAAGAGCAGCGGCTATCGTATTCAAATCTCTGCCGCCCGGTTGTTCGGACTAATCGAAACAACCAGTGGCAATCACAAACTCACTCCGCTCGGGCGCATGATTGTCGATCCGCAGCGCGAACGGGATGCGCGCGCGCGTGCGTTCCTAAACGTCCCGCTCTACAAGGCGGTTTTTGAAAAATACAAGGGCGGTGTTCTGCCGCCCGCCGCTGCACTTGAGCGCGACATCATCGGTCTTGGCGTCGCAGAAAAACAGACCGGTCGCGCGCGCCAGGTGTTCGAACGCTCTGCCGAACAGGCCGGATATTTCGAGCACGGCAAAAGCCGCTTGGTCATGCCAGCTGTCGCACAACGAGATGAAGTTGTCGAAGACAAGCCGGGCGACGACACACACGATAAACCTGACGGCGGCAAATCTGGTTCCGGCGGTGGTATCGGAGGGGGCGACACCGGCCTCAACCTTGATCCCCTGTTGATCGCTCTTCTGAAAAAAATTCCCCCAACAAAAGAGGGATGGGCCGCCCCCAAGCGTGTTCGCTGGCTCCGCACGTTCGCTATGAACGTGTCGGAAATCTACGACACGGAGGGGGAGCCGGTTGAAATGAAAATCGAATTGGAGCCGCCTGCGTCGTGACGGTATTGTGGCCCTATCCGACAAGACTGAGATGCCGTCGCGGGGCCATCGTGCGCGCGATCAATTCGAGAAGCGCCTCGCCGGTCCAGACAGATACGGCCTTCGCGAGAACTTCGAACGTCCCTTCTGCAGTATCTTCCAGGACGATAAACAGGCCGCCATCGCCGCCCACTTCGTCAATGGCCTGGTCGTCGAACGTGGCACGTGAAATTTCGGTCAACCAAAGCGTCCTATGATTGTCCAATGGTACAGAAAGGTCTTCATCCATGACTAGTTCCTCCCCCGAGCTTCACCCAAAGGTTCGCGAACATCTGGAACCTCGGATGTCCGCCACCGCTTTGGCGGAGTATTTGATATTGCAACCGGACGGGCAAGACACGATCATCCATGACTCGCGCTACTCCCGCCCGCCGATTGTCGCTGCAAACGGCGCTGCCCTTCGCGCGCTGCGCCGATACAATTGCGACCCATACCGCGACAAGTCCGCGCTTGGAGCCGTTAAAGCCGAATTAATGTTGAAGGCCGCGCTGCCAGACACGAAGCCCAAGGCGAAAGACGAAGCGCTCCGTTGCAAGGAAGCCATAGAGACGTTCGAACGTTGTGAGAACGAACTTGGTATGCGGAAGATGGGTCTGGTGAAGGCGCCTCGTTTTGACGAACTGGAGATCGAAGGAGTCGCGTTATCCATCCGTCCCCATTTTCTCGTGCAACCACCCAACGGCCGCGTCGGCGCTGGCATCATTCGTGTTGCGAAGTCGCCGGACCCCGCCGACTGCAAAGGCGACGAAACGAAACGTCGCCGCTCAGAACACCGTCGCGAGATGGGCCGGTATATGATTGCCATGTACCACATAATGCTGGACGCGCAGGACGGCAAATACGGCCTCCCAGACCATGGCCTTTCGTTCGTGAGCGATGTTCGGCTCGGTGAGCGGATCGTCGCGGGCATCGACCATACGGCACGGTTGCGTGCGATCCGGGGCGCGTGCCGCCAGATTGCGAAGCTCTGGCCCACGATCAAGCCGCGCAAATCTGTCCTGAAAAAGTAGCCAATGGCCGAGCGCATCAATTCGTCAAATCCAGCCACTTGGGGCCAAAACCGGCCAGCACCGCGTCACGCTGTCAAGCAAAGTGCCGAAAAATTGGAGTAATAATCTTGCGCATTGTGCAGGCCCAGAATCAGACCCGGCCCACGAAATCCAGCAAGGCGCGGGCGGCGCGGAGGCTGGGGGCGTCGGAGCCGCGGCCGAGTTCGTTGGTGGCATCGTCCAGATCGCGGATCTGCCGGGCGCGGATGGCGGGATCGCGGAACAGCGCGACGACCGCGGCCGCGAGGTTTTCCGGCGTGCAGCGCGACTGGATGAATTCCGGCACAGCCTCCCGCCCGAGCAGGATGTTCACCAGCGATGCATGCTTGACGGTGATCAGCGGGCGCATCAGCGCATAGGTGAGCCAGCCGAGCTTGTAGGCGACGACCATCGGCGTGCGCGCCAGCGCCAGTTCCGTCGTCACGGTGCCCGATGCGGCGAGCGCGACATTGGCGGCCGCGAGCGCCGCGTATTTGTCGGCGTTGCCTTCCACGACATGCACCGTGGCCGGCCAATCCTTCACCGCCTCGCGCACCCGGGCCGACACGTTGGGCACCGTGGGCAGCACGCACACAAGTCCCGGCACCGCCGCGGCGACGCGCGCCACGGCCTCGCGGAACGGCGGCAGCAGGAAACGCACCTCGCTCGCCCGGCTGCCGGGCAGCACGCAGAGCAGCGGCGCATCCGGCGCGACGCCGAGCCGCGCCCGCAGCGCCTCGCCGCCCGTCATCCATGCCGCCCGCTCGATCGCGGGATGGCCGACGAATTTCGCCTCGAGACGATACTTCTCGAAGAACGGCACCTCGAAGGGGAACAGCGCCAGCACGAGGTCGAAATAGTGCGCCATCTTGCGGGCACGGTATTGCCGCGACGCCCAGACCTGTGGCGCGACGTAGTTCACGGTGCGGATGTCCGGCGCCAGGCGCTTGATCTTGCGTGCGATGCGATGGGTGAAATCCGGGCTGTCGATGCACACCACCGCATCGGGCCGTTCGCGGATCGCGAAGTCGCAGGCTTCGTTGACGCGCCGCAGGATCGCCGGGATGCGCGGCACCACTTCGCGCAGGCCCATCACCGCGGTGGCATCGAGCGGATAGAGGCTGTGAAGGCCTTGCGCGGCCATCGCCGCGCCGCCGACTCCGACGATGCGCACATCCGGCGCCAACGCGCGCAGGCCCGCCATCAATTGGCCGCCGAGCTGGTCGCCGGAAGGCTCGCCACAGACGAGCATCAGGGTGAGCGGCCGGCCGCCGTTCATGCGTTTTCCACGCCCATCACGAACAGGCCCAGCCTGTCGGCGGCCTCCACGATCGTCTGCCGCCGCACGAGCAGCGCCGCTCCGGCCTCGACCGCGATTCCGGCAAGACCGGCCGCCGCGCACAATTCCACGGTGCGCACGCCGATCACCGGCAGGTCGACGCGCCGCTCCTGCCTGGGCTTCGGCGCCTTGACCATCACGCCCAGCCGATCGCTGACCGTTCCGCGCAGGTGGCGCGGAAGCTGGGTCAGCCGTTCGAGCATGGCATCGGTGCCCTCGGCCGCCTCGATAGCCAGCGTCAGGCCTTCGCAGACGACGGCGGCCTGGCCGATATCGAGTTCGCCCATGCGGCGCACGATGCGGAACGCGTGCTGCAGATCGTCATTCGCCTGCGCGTCGGGCTTGTGGCGGCCGTAGAGACCGGCCGGCGCGATCAACCCGGGAGCAGCCTCTGCCGTGCCGACGACGCGGAAACCTTCCTTCTCGACCAGACCGATCATGTGGCGCAGCAACGCGTCGTCGCCTTTCAGCGCGGCCTTGAACACGCCGGGCGCCACCAGTAACCCCTTCATGTCGGGCTTGATCGTCTTCCAGTCCGGCCGCGCCAGCTTGCCGGCCATGGTGATCTCGTCGCAATCGTGGCCGTGCAGGAGCGACATGGTGCGTCCCCACTCACCGATGCCGACGCTCGCCTGCGCCACGTCGCCGAAATCCTGATCGGCGCCGGGCATGCGCAATACGAAGACCCCGCGCCCGGCGGCGCGCGCGCTTTCGGCGATGGCGACCGGAAGATCGCCGCCGCCCGCCATGATTCCGAGCCTGGACATCAGTCTTCATCCTCGTCCGTCTCGCGGCCCTTGCGCGCGGGCGCGATGGGGCGCTTGGCATCGGCCAGGATGAAGTCGACCACTTCCCTGGCCTCCGGCACGTCCGCGAAGCGCGGCGCGACATCGCGCGCGTTGTCGTGGATCGAGCCCTTGCCTTCATTGAAGATGGCACGGAAGCAGGCCCGGAG